>JAEZLR010000020.1 GCA_023415205.1 Bacillota bacterium
GTTGTAGTAATATCGGCTTCACAACTATATTCTACCGCATTTGACGAGTCTTTTGGACCCGTCTTTTGTGTTTTTAGGCATTAAAAAGAGGCTATCTCAAAGTTTTATTTTGAGACAGCCCCTTTAACTTATAGCTTTCCCTTACGTGCTTTAATATCACGGGCCTTAAGGGAGATTTCTCCGGTAAACTGATTCTTTTTGAAAGGGTGGATACAGAAGTCTGCGGCTTTTAATAGAAGTTCAGGATGTCACCCACCTTCACAAAGGCAGAGGCATGCAGGGAGGAGGGGAACTCCAAAGCCTTGGTTGCTCCCTTGACAGGCATAACCAAATGAAAAGGGCGAACTCCTCTTTTGATGGCCACAACCTGATTTTCATCGTTTAGGAAAAGGATATCCAGAGGATACCGCATAAAGCAGGTATGAATGGAGTTACAGGAGATGAGAAGAAGTCCGTAATTCCCTTCTTTTCTGCCCATAAGCCCTTTGAATCTGGAAATAAAGGAATCGGCGACGTCTATGGAAATTTGTCTGCCCGAGGGTGCTCTAAAGTTTAGTTGTGTCAGATTACGCATATATATCACCTAATATTAGCATACACGCTAGGGCCTTTTGGTAAAAATAGGACAAAAGGCCCATATCCCTTGGGACTATTGATCAGACAAACAAATTTTTATTCCGTAATGATCCATAGAAGTGTAGAATCTTCTTAGAGGTAACACTTAAAGCTTTACCGGATTAAGGGCAGATTAAATGTATGAAGGACTATGAGATCGTCCGACAATGTATTGAAGGGAATACTGAGGCCTTTGCAGAACTGGTTGAACGCTATCAGCGGCTGATCTATTCTGTAGCCTTTAACTATCTCAAGGACACCGGGAGAGCCGAGGATGCTGTTCAAGAGACTTTTACCAAGGCGTATATCAATCTTCGAAGCTATAATCCCGACTTCAAGTTCTCTACCTGGGTTACAAAAATAGCCTACCATACCTGCATTGACATCCTGAGAAAACAAAGAGAGCTGACACCGTTGGAGGATGCTCTGGAGGTAGCCGACAAAGGGATCACCCCTGAGGAAACCGTGCTTTTCAGGGACAGCAAAAGGAAGCTGGAAGAGCTTATCAATCATTTGGAGCCCAAGTACCGCCAGCCGTTGATGCTCTATCATCTCTCGGGGTTAAAGTATGAGGAGATTGCCAAGGTTCTAAAGATTCCTATAAGTCTTGTAAAAAACCGTATTTTCAGGGCGAGAAAGATGTTAAAAGAGGCCTTGCAGGGCTATTAAGTCCCTACATATCAATCCAGGAAAGGGCGGGTGTGCTTATGAAATCCTGCTTGAGTGAATTAGACTATCAGAAATATTTGGAGGGGGATCTCTCCGAAAAGGAACTGGGTGAGCTTCAAGACCATATAGGGGGATGTGTCCCCTGCCGTGCCGAGCTTGAGAGCTGGAAGAAGGTCAAAGAGGCGCTGCTGGCCGCGGAGGATATAGAGGTGCCCTCCGGTCTTAAGGAAAGGGTCATGGAAAGTGTTCGAAAGGTGAAAATCCAGCCTGCCAGGAAATCCCCGGCCCTCAAAGGGGTTGTGGCCGCTATAGTTGCCCTGGCTCTGCTTGTCCTAGCGTTCCCTTCCTCTGTCATGCCCCTTTTTGATTCCCTGCGTGAGGGAATGGTTTCCTATCTGTCCCAGCTTCTTTACAGTACCCTTTGGCTCATAGGCTTGGATATAAAGACCTTTTTCTCTTTTCTTAAAGCTGCCATGCCATTCCTTCAAAGCTTTACCTGGGTGTTTGCCTCTAGCACGCTACTGCTTGTTGTGGGATTCTTCACATTAATTCTGAAAGAAAGAGCTAAACTTAAGGCAAACTGACAAATCGGCAAAACCCCTTTTATTTTTAGAACCCGTATTGTATAATATTGAATGAATGAAAAGCCTATTGGGTTGTCCTCAATATGAGAATGCATACGACACAATAAAACGTCGTTACACTTGGTAACAGCCAGGAGGAATATACGCCATGATATCTAAAGAAGTGACGATATTGAGCAAAAACGGTCTGGAATCGAAAATGGCTGCAAGGCTAATTCAAAAAGCTTCCAGCTATGAGGCCAATATCTGGATTCAAAAGGATGAACGCAAAGCAAATGCAAAAAGTCTTCTAGGACTTTTATCTCTGGGTATCAGTCCGGGTGACGAAATCACCATCATTACAGACGGAAGAGATGAGGCTACTGCTTTGAGTGAGCTTGAGGCATTTGCCAACAAAGGATTGACTGAATAGTCATAGGTCTTAAGGGTGCCGGCGATATTGCCGGCCTTTTTGTTTTATGTCCCATCGTTCAGGATGGGACAAATTCGCAACCTGCCATAAGGGGGTGAAGCCATTGGCCTCCATCAGTGAGACCTTGAAAAATCTGCCCGATGCACCGGGTGTATATATCATGCGTGACTGTGACGATACGGTGATCTATGTGGGAAAGGCAAAAATCCTTAAGAACAGGGTTAAGTCCTATTTCCAGCACCGTGAAGACCGGGATATAAAAACGGCTCAATTGGTTTCCAGTGTAGAATCCCTTGAGTATATCGTGACCCACACTGAGGCCGAGGCGTTAATCCTTGAAAACACACTCATAAAACGCTATAAACCCAAATATAACATTCTTTTGAAGGATGACAAGACCTATCCTCATATTCGTATAACCCTTCAGGAGGATTTCCCCAAAATAGAAGTAACCCGCAAGATTCAAAAAGATGGCGCCAAGTATCTGGGGACCTTTGTAAAAATGACTGCGGTGAGGGAGTCCCTTGAGCTGTTGAGGCGTCTGTTTCCCATTAGGACCTGCAACAGGCAGATTACCGGAGAGAAAGTACAGAGGCCTTGCCTCTATCATCATATTGGTCTGTGTGCAGCCCCCTGTGCCGGAAATATATCTAAGGAAGAATACGGGGAGCTTATCAGGAATGCCGTCGCTTTTCTGGAAGGTCGTCAGGATGATGTCATTAAGAAGCTTGAGGCCGAGATGGAGCGCTTGTCCGCCAACCTGGAATTTGAAAAGGCGGCATCCGTCAGGGACAGACTCAGGAATATCCATGAGCTTTATACCAAGCAGGCCGTATCCTCTACAAAGTTCGATGAAAGAGATGTGATCGCCTTATACTCGGATCAGTGGCACTGTGCCGCCAGCGTGCTTTCCATCAGGGGCGGCAAGCTCATAGGAAAGCGGGCCTTTGTCCTTGAAGGGATGGGGGCGGCCCCCGTAAGCGAGGCCATAGAATCCTTTGTTATGCAGTATTATGAGGCCAACAACGAGGTGCCTAAGGAAGTGGCCCTACAATGGGAGCCTGAATCCTTGGAAGCTCTGACCGACTGGCTGACCAAAAAACGGAGCGGCAAAGTGTCCCTTATCGTTCCTCAAAGGGGTGTCAAAGCTGAGCTGGTGGATATGGCTGAGCAAAACGCCAGGGAAGAGCTAGAGCTCTATAAGAGGGATGTTCTGGCTGCCCAGAGCAAATCCCTTGAGGCCTTAAGAAAGCTCAAGGAGGCGTTAAGGCTGGAAAAGCTTCCGATGACCATTGAGGCCTATGATATTTCCAATACGGGCAATACTGAGATTGTATCCTCCATGGTGGTCTTTCGCGAGGGGCAGGCCGACACCCGGCTTTACAGGCGCTTTAAAATGAAGGTTATCACCGAGCAGAATGACTACGGCAGCATGCAGGAGACCCTACTGCGACGTTTTAACCGTTATCTTTCAGGAACCCAGGACGAGTCTTTTTCGGTGCTTCCCGATCTTATCCTGGTAGATGGGGGCGCCCAGCATGTAGGTGCGGCCAGAGAGGTTCTTAAGGATCTGGGCCTTGAGGTTCCGGTCTGGGGCATGGCCAAGGATGACAAGCATCGGTCCCATCGTCTGGTCAATGGTGTCACGGGCATTGAGCTTTCCCGGGACAGCGATATCCTGCGCTTTATTGCCTCAGTTCAGAACGAAGCCCATCGCTATGCACTGCAATATAACAAGAGCCTTCGAAAGAAGCGTATGGAAAAATCAGTGCTGGATGACATTGAAGGCATTGGCCCTTCACGCAAAAAGAGCCTTCTCAAGGCCTTCGGATCTGTCAAAAAGCTTACGGCAGCCAAGGTTGAGGATATTGCCAAGGTGGAGGGGATCAGCCCCAAGCTGGCAGCGCTTATTAAGGCAAGACTCAGCGAGAAAGGATGAAGGGCTGTTTTCAAAACAGTAAACATCATGGCTTATCATAAGTCTAACTTTTGAGTCAGCCACTCTTGCTTGCATTATAAAAGGGATAAAGATATAGTATCCTTATGGAATTTTGTAATAAGGTCATAATACTATGGAGTTCACTCGTAAAGAGGTTATCATGAGACATATCACTTCCCTATTAAGCCATTCAGATTCTGTCCGCCAATTAATCCGGCTGGCCAAGACTGGCACCGATGCCTTAATATATGGTGTATCCGATGCCCAAAAAAGACATCTTGCCTACGCGCTCTCCGAAATCTCGGGAATGAGGGGGCTTTATGTGGCCTGGAATGAAATGCAGGCCCGGCAGGCCTATGCCGATCTTTCCTTTCTTACTCAGGATCAGGCCGTTTATCTTTCCAATAAAGAGATTATGCTCTATGATGTGGAGGCCCGAAGCTTTGAGCAGACCTATGGGCGTATTGCCTCGCTGGTTAGAATTCTAGAAAAGGATTACAAATTCATTGTCACTTCTGCCGAAGCCCTGATGCATTTTTTAATGCCCCCCGAGGCTTTCCGAAAGCACCTGATTATCCTCAAACGGGGGGACTCCTTTGAAAGCAGCCTCCTTGAAGAAAAGCTTCTGGAGTTGGGCTATGAGCGTGTTGAGAAGGTGGAAAGCCGAGGTCAATATGCCCGCCGTGGGGGTATTCTGGATATCTATCCCATCAATACCGAATCACCCTGCCGAATTGAATTCTTTGATATTGAGATCGATTCCATGAGGTGGTTCTCAGCAGAAAACCAAAGGTCGACGGGTCAATGCGAGGCCCTGTCCATCTATCCGGCACGGGAAATAGTCTACTCAAGGAATGAAACCGATGCCATTGCCTTACGCATTGAGAGAGCCTTGGAGGAGACCCTCCCTCGTGTTTCCTCAGAGATAAGACCACTTTTAAAGAAGAATATCCTGCGTTATGTGGAGAAGCTTCATGACAGCCATTACTTTACGGGAGTGGATAAATTCATACCCTATCTACTCGAGGAAAAGGCCCACTTGTTTGACTATTTGGAAGAAAAGCACCTGGTGCTTTTCGAGGAGCCTGAGAGAACCCGGGAGAGAATGGAAAATGAACAGGAGGAACTGAATAACCTGTGTGAGACGCTGCTGGAAAAAGGGATGATTCTTAAGGACACCTTCTCCATGCTGTACGATCTTGAAACACTTATGGCTGGGGCCGCAAAAAACAGCCTCATGACGCTGGCTCCTTTTGAGGAAAGCCGACCGCTGACTGGGCACGAAACCATAAAAATCCCTGTTGAAGGCTCCAGCATCAGTCCCTATAACGGGAAGCTGGATCTTCTAAGTGATGATATAAGAAAATGGACATGGGAAGGGTACAGGGTAATGATTCTCTGTTCCTCTGAGGATCGTATCCCACGGCTCATAGAAGAGCTTAGGGATAAGGAGGTTATCGCCAGGCATCTTAAAGATGATTTGGCCTGGCCTGAAGAATTTCCGGTGGTGGAGTACGGCCATTTACAAACCGGCTTTATTTACAGAGAAGAGAAACTGGTTATTGTTACCGAAAGTGATATCGCCACCAGCCGTGGTCGTCATACCAAGCGTAAAGCCCATGAGAAGGGAAAGCGCATTTCATCGTTTACCGATCTCAAGGTGGGGGACTATGTGGTTCACCAGGCTCATGGTATCGGTGTTTATAACGGCATTGAACAGCTCATGGTGGAGAATGTACGCAAGGACTATCTAAAGATATCCTATAAGGATGGGGGCACACTCTATATCCCCACCACAAGCATGGATCTCATCCAAAAATATATCGGCTCAGAGGGACGGGAGCCCAGGCTTAATAAGCTAGGAGGCACCGAATGGGCCAAGGCCAAGAGCCGAGTGAAGGAATCCCTGCGAGTCCTGGCTGACGGGCTTATCCGCATTCAGGCCGAAAGGCGCAATAGGAAGGGTCATGCCTTCTTGGCGGATACAGTATGGCAAAGTCAGTTTGAGGAAGCGTTCACCTATGAGGAAACCCCCGATCAACTGCGTTGTATTGAGGAAATTAAACGGGATATGGAAGCTGAGACCATTATGGATAGGCTCCTTTGTGGTGATGTGGGCTATGGAAAGACGGAGGTGGCGCTTCGGGCGGTTTTTAAAGCGGTCATGGATGGTAAGCAGGCCGCCTTCCTGGTACCGACCACCGTGCTGGCCTCCCAGCATTTTGATAACTTTAAGAAGCGCTTTGCAGGCTTTCCTATGAGGGTGGAGATGCTCAGCCGTTTTAAGACGGACGGGGAGCACAAGAGCATTGTTAAGGATCTTAAGAGCGGAAGTATTGATGTATTGGTCGGCACCCATATGATGCTGGCTGAATCGGTCAAGTTTAAGGATCTTGGCTTGTTGGTGGTAGACGAGGAGCAGCGTTTTGGTGTTGAGCACAAGGAGACCATCAAAGCTCGCTATCCCACCGTGGACATTCTTACCCTGTCGGCCACACCCATCCCACGGACTTTGAATATGTCCCTGTCGGGAATACGGGATATCAGTACCCTTGAAGATCCGCCGGAGCACCGCTATCCGGTACAGACCTATGTGGTGGAATACCGGGAGGACATTATCCGTGACGCCATTCACCGGGAACTGGCCAGAGGGGGGCAGGTCTTCTATTTGTTTAACCGAGTTCACGGCATACACTCAAAAATGGCTCAGATTCAGGCACTTGTTCCTGAGGCCCAGGTGGGCTATGCCCATGGGCAAATGGGGGAGCGGGAGCTGGAACGGGTTATTCAATCCTTTATTGACAAGGAGTTTGATGTGTTGGTGTGCACCACCATTATCGAGTCGGGTATTGATATGCCCAATGTGAATACCATCATTGTGGAGGATGCCGATCGACTGGGCCTGGCTCAGCTCTACCAGCTCAGGGGGAGGGTGGGGCGTTCCAACCGTTTGGCCTATGCCTACCTGACCTATAGGCGGGATAAGGTGCTCAATGAGATTGCTGAAAAGCGACTTAAAGCCATTAAGGAATTTACCGAATTTGGATCGGGCTTTAAGATTGCCATGCGGGATCTTCAGATCCGTGGCGCGGGGAATTTACTGGGGCCCGAGCAGCACGGGCATATGGAATCAGTGGGTTATGACATGTATCTAAAGCTATTGGATGAAACAGTCACAGAGCTTAAAGGGGAGCATGTCACCAACAGGGCTCTTGACACCACGGTAGAGCTTCGAATGAGTGCCTATATTGATGCCAAGTATATCGAGGACGAGAATCAGAGAATTGATATGTACCGTAGCATTGCCGCCATAGAGACGGCCGAGGAAATTCTGGATACACAGGACGAGCTGATTGACAGATATGGGGATATTCCCGATGAAACGGCTACCCTCATCGAGGTGGCCTATATTAAGAACCTGGCTGCCAGCTTGGGTTTTGCTTCCATAAAGGATAAGGACGAAGCGGTTTTATTTTACTTTTCTGACCAATCAGGCCTTCCCCTTGAGAAGATTGGTGAATTAATGGGCAAATGGCGTGGCAAACTGATGTTTAGCGCAGGAAAGCAGCCCTACCTTTCTCTGAGAGTAAAAAATGAAAAAGATCGCGAAATATTGAGCAATATTAAGATTTTATTACAAGACCTACAGAAATTGCAGTTAAGGGCCTGATTTATTATAATATTGTTTGGAAAGGGTACATTTTTATTGATGCTAGAAAAAAGGGTGGAATTTATGAATAAAAAGGAACTGAGGAGCAATCCGGGCAAAACCCAAAAAAAACTCATACGGACTCAGAAAGAGTCTAATCGGCTTAAGATTTTGATTACTCTTGCTCTGTTGCTTATCGCCGCTATAACCTATTATCTCATTGACAGCGGAAGCTATGTGGCTACTGTGAACAACAACCGTATTTCAAAAGCTGAATATCAATTCTTTTTAAGCCAACAGCAAACTGCTGTTGAGCAGGAGCAAGGTCTCTCCAATAAAACAACCGAGGAAATCAAAGAGTTTTGGACGAAGACCACCGATGGCCAAAATCCCTGGGAGGATGTCAAACGCGACGCCCTGGATGTCTCAAAAGAGTATATGATTCAACTCATAAAAGCCAAGGAAGCGGGCTATAAGGTGAATACACAAATTAAAAGCGAAGTAGCCAGCCTTCTTGACAGCTACAGATCATCCATGACGGATAAGCAATTCGAGGAATATGTAAGGTATTCATTTAATATTAGCTCCAGTGACCTGGGTAAGATTACCGAGAACCTGATGCTCATTGATGATTTCAAGAGCTCCTACCTGAGCAGCAACTATAAGCCGGCAGAAGTTACCGACGATCAAATTAAGGCATACTATGATAAAGATCCTAAACGCTTTGATTCAGTGGATATCAGCTATATATCCTTCACCAAGCTGGAAGACAGCGCTGAGATTTCGGCAGAGAAGCTGGAGGAAAAGAGAAAGTCGGCTGAGGAAGTCCTGGCAAAGATCAAACAGGGCGAAGACATGGATAAGCTCATTTCCGAATATACCGAGGATTCGGTTGCCGAGGATTCCAATACCCCCCTGGGAAAAGCAACCCTTACCTATAGTGAGGGCTCCATGATTCAAAATATGATTGATTGGGTTTTTGCCAATAAACCGGGTGATTCTAGCGTTATTGAAACAGATTATGTCATCTATGTTGTTAAAATTGACAGCCGTACCACCTTTGAAGACGCCAAGGCCGTGACAAAAACGACTATGGAGAACGAGGCTAAGGAAAAATTCTATGAGGAAGCGGTGCAGAACTGGGGCTTGGAAGCAAAATATAATATTGTTAAGAATGAAAGAGTCTATGAGTCAATTTCATATAAATAAAGTCTGAAAGAGCGCAAAAAAGAAGGGGAGCAAGCCCCCTTCTTTTTTTTCGTTCTTTTTTTATTCATATCATTATGGGCAAGGTCATAGATTAAAGCATGTCCTCATATTTTTGAGTATGGAGGAAGTGCCATGGATACCGACAGCCTTGATGCGAGAGTTTTACACGAGCTTGCTGACAACTACATGCCCGCCAGAATAAAAGCGGCGTTTAAGGGAGTTCAGGTAAGCAGGGCCATAGAATTGGAAGAGATAAGGCTCCGAGGTGAGCTTCCGCTTATGGGGGTTTTTGCAGGCTATGACCGGTTCATAGGCGCGGAAGGGCAATTGTCAGATCAACCCTCAGGGGCCCTTAAGGTTACCTCGAAAGAATTATCCGAGCTTTTTTATCTGCTTTGTGAGCAATCACTCTATGCCTACCAGGAGGACATAAAAAGAGGTTTCATTACCCTAAAGGGCGGTCACAGAGCAGGCCTTTGCGGAACCGTTATCTATCAGGGAAGCCAGATTAGCGGAATGAGGGATATATCATCAGTGAGCATCCGTTTATCCCGACAGCTTAAAGGGTGCTCCATGGGGCTTTTCTCTTCCATTGTCCGAAATGACAGTGATATTTATAATACTTTGATCCTTTCACCCCCCAGATGCGGGAAAACCACTCTTCTGAGGGATATCTGCAGACTTATCAGCCAAGGCGTGGGGAGCTTTAAGGGGCTACGCACAGCGGTGATTGATGAGCGTTCTGAATTGGCCGCAGTTTACCGGGGGGTTCCTCAGAATGATCTGGGGCCCAGAACCGATATTCTGGACGGATGTAGAAAAAGCGAGGGCATTGAGATGATGCTCAGAGGAATGGGTCCCCATGTGATTATTGTGGACGAGCTTGGGGGAACCCAGGATGCGGAATCGGTAAAGCTGGCCTGGAATGCAGGTGTGAGGCTTTTAGCAACAGCACATGCCTTTGACCTTGAGGATTTTAAGGGGAGGTTCGGTGTCGGGAGCTTGGCGGAAAAAGAAGGTTTTGAAAGGATTATTGTCCTTGGAATAAACAACGGAAAAAGATGGGTAAGGGTGATGAATACAAATGGAGATGAGCTTGATTTTCTTGTTCAAGGCTCTGGGCTGTTTGCTGGTTTTCACAGGATGCACGGCCATGGGCCTGCGAATGTCTTCAAGACTGACAGAGAGGCAGCGTGTACTTCAGAAGCTTATGGAGATTCTTCTCAATCTTAAAAACCTGATCTGTTCATTGGGAACACCCTTGTCGGCATCCTTCGAGAGCATAGGCAAAGACGATGTAGGTGGAGTATGGTCAGATATTTTCTGTGAATGCAGCAAAATCATGAAGGAGCAGCACAGAGATGCCGGATCAGCGTGGAAGGATGCCCTACATACTTATAGAGATCAACTCCCCTTAAGTGATGCTGACTTTAATGCACTGGATGACTTGGGAGAGCTCCTGGGCAAATCCGATCGGGTCAGCCAGGAATCGGTCATTGACATGGAAAAAGAGAAGATCGCCGTACTTGAAAAAAGGGCCAGGGACATGGTGGACACAAAGGGGAAGCTGTACAGAAACCTTGGTGCTTTATCGGGTGCGGCCATGGTCATTCTTCTGATATAAGGGGAGAAAAGCATGAATGTGGATTTAATTTTCAAGATTGCCGCCATAGGCATTCTTGTATCCATCCTCAACATTGTATTAAAGCAGTCCAATCGTGATGAAATGGCCATGATGACAACCCTTGCCGGGGTGGTGGTGGTTCTTTTAATGGTGGTTAAGGAGATTGTCAACCTTTTTGATACAGTAAAGGCCTTATTTGGTTTTTAAGGGTGGTACCAAAGAAATAATGGAAACTGAACTCATCCGTATTGCTGGTATTGGAATAGTGGCGGCCCTCTTTGCTGTGGTGGTGTCGGACAGAAAGCCCGAATTGGGGATGCTGCTGGGGCTTGCTTTCGGCGTTATGGCCCTGGTCATAGCCTTTGGAAAGGCAGGTGCCATCATTGGTGTACTTCAAGAGAGTATCCAACGGGCCGGGATAGACGGTAAGCTTCTTGTTCCTGTTTTGAAGGTGACGGGAATGGCCTATATTACTCAGTTTTCTGTAGATGCTTGCCGCGACGTAGGTCAAAATGCGATTGCTGCCAAAATTGAAACGGTGGGAAAGATTATGATGCTGGTTGTGGCAGTCCCCATTGCCACCTCACTCATTCGTATTATTTCAGGTATTTTATAGCTTAGTCAAAAAGCTTCAATATAAACGGCGAATGTTGGAAGTACGCAAGAAAGTGGGACAAACGCCATGAGAACATCCACCATAAAGGGAAAAACGGGGGTAAGTGTTCTTCTTTTCCTTCTACTGCTCTGTCTGTTAATGACCCCGTCCTTTTGTCAGACAGAGACGTCCGGCTCCGATTTAAGCGAGGGGCTATTGGAGGAGCAGCTTAAAAACAGCGAAATGAAAAACATACAGAAGACCATCGACAAGGCCTTGTCCGAAACAGAGCTTTCACAGGACTACAGGTTCAGTTCCGAGGAGCTTTTATTAAGTGCCCTCAAAGGTATGCCCATGGAAAACCTAAAGGGCCTTCCAAAGTTACTCCTGGCGATCCTTGGAAAAGAAATAAAGTCAAACCTTGCCCTTATTCTGGAGTTGTACTGCGTCATGCTACTAGGGACAGTCATACGGGCTCTCCAACCACTGGAAAGCGGTATTCCCAGTGAAGTTGCGAAGCTAAGTGTTAACGGAGTTCTGGTTATTATTGCTGCGGTGAGCTTTGGGGGCATCACCCAGGTGGTTCTGTCCGCCATTGATTCCATGCAGAATATTGCTTCTCTAGTGATGCCTGCGTTGTTCGCACTTATGGCGGCCTCGGGCAGAATTGTCTCTGTTACGGCCATGCAGCCCATTATGCTCATGGGTGTCAATACCGCCTGTCATGTTTTCAAAACAATTCTGCTGCCCCTGACAATTATGGCCGGTGTTTTGTTTCTGGTGGACAGTGTTTCTGAGCGATTTAAGCTCAAAACACTGGCCAAGCTTTTAAAAAGCTGCTCAGTGTGGCTGACAGGAGCCATAACCCTGGCGTTTTCCGTGGTCGTATCCATTCAGAAGCTGGCCAGTAGCACTGTGGATCAGGTAGCCATAAAAACAACCAAGTTTGCCATAGGCACCTTTATCCCCGTTGCAGGGAAATATATGTCCGATGCGGCCGACACGATTTTGATGTGTGCCTCGGCAGCGAGAAATGCCGCGGGGATTCTGACCCTTATCGGTCTCGGTCTCATTTTTGTTGTACCCTTCATCAAGGTGTTCATTATTATGCTGGCCTTGAGACTCGCCGCAGCCTTTGGATCACCCCTTTGTGACGAATGCATCTGTGACGCTTTAGAGGATGCTGCAGGCTGCCTTTCGGTTATCCTTGGAATCATGGGGGCGTCCCTCTTTGTCCTGGTGCTTTTAACAGGAACCTTTATGAACTCGGGTGGCTTTATGACATGAAACCAATGAGGAGAGAGCTATGAATGAACTGAGGGCATGGATCATCACCCTGGTGACAATGACTATTCTGTGTAACCTTGTTGAAAAATTTGCCCCACAGGGGAATCTGAACAAATATGTGCGCCTTGTATGCGGACTGGCCGTGACCATAGTCATTGCCCTGCCGGTCATCCAGCTTATCAAGGGCGATTACAATCTGGATACCGCGGCATGGAAGGATTATGTTCAGCTTTCCGAGGGAGAACTGAAAAAAAGAATTGAAAAGCAGAGGGGCGAGGATTCCAGACAGATTGTGGAGGTTTATCGAAAAACCCTCATAAACGATATCAAAAGCCGGTTTAAGGGGGAGAAGGAGTATGTTGTCTCCCATGTGGACGCGGTTTTGGATGAGGATCCACAAGATGAGTCCTTTGGGGCTGTAAGGGCCCTATACCTGACCCTGATACCTGGTGAAGGGAACATTCACAAAATCCTTTCGGAAGGAAAGCTCAATGCCCTAAAGGATGAGCTGGCCAAAACCTTTGAAGTGGATGAGAATAAAATTCTTATAGATGTGAGCCAATTTAGTGGAGGAGGGTAAATATGTTCAAAAATATTACCGGCTTCTTTGTCAAAAAAAATGAGGAAGGCAGCAAAAAAAGGCCTAAGAGCTTTGAGAACCTAGTGGTGATCGTGATACTGGGGATAATTATTCTTTTGGCCGGGAGCTTTCTTTTTAACCCCAATGAGACCAAGGACACCCTGAAGGATGCCAGCAGCGTCACAAGCGGGGATAAAGGCAGTGGCTCCCAGTCTCCGATGAGCGGGGAAGATATGGTGATAGATATTGAAAACCGTTTATCGGAACTTCTTTCTCAGGTTGAAGGAGCCGGACAGGTCAGGGTTATGGTTTATGCCGATACCAGCACAGAGCAGATCCCCGCTTACAATAACGAGCAGGATACCCGCAATGACGAAAGAACCGATGGGAAAACCTCGGAGATCAGTGAAACCCGACAGCTAGCGCTTTCTGGCGACGATTCGCCCATTATTCTTAAGACCATAGTGCCACAGATAAAGGGTGTGGTGGTGGTTGCCGAGGGCGCGGACGACATGCTTATCAAGGCGCAGCTCAATAATGCTGTTTGTACACTTCTGGGAATACCGGAGCATCGGGTGCAGATATTGAAGCATAAATAGATAGGCTTCTTTAATATAATCTTATAGATATAGCGGACATGAAACCTTTAGGTTTTTTGATAGGAAGCTGTAGTTCGTAAAGTGAGCAGCGCTTGGAGGGAAAGGTATGAAAAGGAAGCAAATCATCGTACTGGGACTTGTTCTGGTGATTATCTCGGTAGGTATCCTGCAATATAGTTATGGGGGCATGGGTGAATCCGGCAGTACCAGTGGCCTCAATGACCTTGCCCTCACACAGGGCACTGACCTGGAGGAGATTCCGGGTGCGGCCGTCTATGTCGACAACACTTCAGGGGTGACCGATGAGGCGTTGGCTCAGGCTCAACAGCCCACCGGGTTTTTTGCCGAAGCGAAGATGGAGAGGGATAAGGCTCGCAGCAAACAAAAGGAAGAGCTCAAAGCCATAACCCTGGGTAACGATGCCACAGTCACTGCTTCATCCACACTGTCCTCTTCAGAGGCTCAGGAACAGCTTGTAGCTGTTATACGAAGAAGCGAGGTGGAAACCACCATTGAGACACTGGTGAAGCAAAGAGGGTTTGAGGATGCGATGGCCTATATGAGCGATACAGGATATGTGGATGTATTGGTCAAGGCCTCAAGCCTGTCGGCTAAAGAGGTGGCTCAGATCAGTGATATCGTCGTCAGGCATGCCGATGTGACCATGGAGAATATCACAGTTAAGAATGTCAACTGATAGCGATACAAAAAATAAGGGGCTGTGTCAAAAGTTAGATTGATGATAGGCCATGCTGTTGAAATCTTCTTGCTGGTCGCAGGAAGTTGTTAAGGCTCGACCTTAACTCTCGCATGACAACTGCTCCTTAAGGAGGCATATCAGATCTAAACATCACGGCCTATCTACTGTTTTGAGACAGCACCTTGTCCTATAGAATGAAATAAGCAAAACAAAAAACGTACCATAGGTACGTTTTATTCTTAAAATGCTCTAACCGTTCAATTATTTTGCTGAAGCAGTATTAAAAGCCTTTTGAAGCTGTGACTTCTTTCTGGAGGCGGCATTTTTATGAATTAAATTCTTAGCAGCAGCCTGATCCACCTTCTTGATAGCTACCTGTAAGGCTTCTTGGGCGTCGGGAGCTTTGGCTTCAACCGCTTCGCGGAAATCACGAAGAGTTGTTCTAAGCTCAGACTTCTTCATACGGTTTTGCATGTTCTTAGCTTTAGTTGTTTTAACTCTCTTAACTGCCGACTTAATGTTTGGCATGTACTTTCACCTCCTATGACTTCGTGCAACACACAATATATTAACACGAAGTTTTGGCCATTGCAAGAATTTTATGGTCTTGTATTTAATTTTATCATAGATCACTGGGGTATTTTCAGGGGAAGATAGGGGTTACTCCCTACAAAATGGGTGTGATTGGCATACGATATACCCTATATAGTAAATTGTAACAAAAAAATAACATTATAATCCTTCCTTTAGCAGAAAATTTTGTTAGAATATAAGGTAATACTAAAGAAAAAGAAGGGGGCGGACAGAAGTGAAGCCACATCTTAGAGTTGTCAGTCTTTTTTTGATTATTACACTTCTCTTCATGCAAACAGAGATTTCGTTTGCAGCTTCTCAGACGAGTCCACCGAGAGTCGAGGATATCATTGTAACCAATAATGCCGGTATTTCGGATACCGTTGTTGTAACAGGTCTGTACGGAAATGAAACCGTCAAGGTCTATAATGCTGCATCGGGTGGCAGAATGATGGGATCTGCTTCAGCCACATCCTCCAAATCCGAGGTGACCCTAAGAATCGCCCAACTGGGAAAAACAGCAGGGTATATCTTCGTTTCACTCACAGCTAAGGGGGAGACAGAAAGCGCCAGGGTCAAGGTAGCCTATGAGGCCGAGGTTCAGTCGGAAGCTCTATCCGCAGACAGTATTGTTGTTACAAACAATGCCGGCAAGGCTGATGTGGTCAGTGTTACCGGATTATATGGGGGTGAGACCCTCAAGATATATAATGGGGCCACAGGGGGAAAGCTCCTAGCCACCTATTCAGTTCCCGCAACCAAAACCGAGGCCAATATCAGTATTACTCAATTAGGAGTGGCCGGGGGCAGCATTTATGTCACTGTCACTATCAAAGGTGAGCTTGAAAGCCAACGGGTGAGAGTTGATTTTACTCCGGAACCCAAATCCGACGGGATCAACGAAGGCGATGTCACTATTTTTAACAATGCGGGTATTTCAGACACCATTCGAGTGAATTATCTTTCCATCGGTGATGTGGTCAAGGTATACGATGCCGCCAAGGGTGGAAACCTCCTGGGGACGGCCACGGTTGCCTATGGCAAAACCGAGGTGACTCTTTCCATACAGCAGCTAGGCAAATATGCAGGAAGTGTTTACCTTTCAGTGACAACAAAAGGCAAGCTGGAGAGTGACCGCTTAAAAGTAACCTACCCGGCAGAGAATTATTCTAATACCCTGATCTCCTCTCAAGTTGCCATAACCAATAATTCCGGAATTTCGGATACCATTACCGTGACCAATCTTTTGGCTGGGGACGAAATAAGAGCTTATGATGCCCCCGAGGGAGGTAATATAATTGCCTCCGGCACCGTATCAACGGGCCAAACCCAGTTGTCCATCACTGTTCCCCAGCTTGGAGCAGGGAGAGGTAGCCTGTATTTGTCCCGCACAACCAAGGGGAAATTCGAGAGTACCCGGGTCAAAGCAGACTTTACCGATGAGCCCACCTCCGACATGATCAATATTGAAAATATCACCATTACCAATAACGCAGGAAAGGCAGATACCATAGTAGTGAGCGGTCTTTCAGCAGGGGATACGGTGAGGGTGTATAGCGAGGCTTCGGGGGGGAAACCTCTAAGTACTGCCACTGTCTCTGCCTCCAGCAATCAAGCGACGATGACTGTCCAGCAATTGGGAACAAGTGCAGGAAGTGTTTATATCACCATCACCTCTACCGGTAAGATGGAAAGCAATAGGATAAAGGTGGATTATGCCCCGGAAACAGTATCAGACGGACTCCTGCCGGAAAATGTCACTATCATCAATAATCCGGTGGGAAGGGCCGATACCCTTCAGGTCACCAGCCTCATGTCAGGGGATACCGTAAAGGTCTATAACGCCATGAGCGGGGGTGTGCTTCTTGGTTCGGGAACCGTTCCCGCCAACGCCACAGAGTTAACACTCTCAATAAACCAATTGGGTACAAGTGCGGGCAGCGTTTACATCTCTGTGACCAATGCTAATAAAAATGAGAGCAGCAGAATCAAGGTGGATTATTCCGCCGAGACCAAATCTGACGGAACAACACAGGGGAATATTATTGTTACCAACAACGTGACGGGAACGGCCGATACCATCCTGGTGACCGGTGTGACAGGCGGAGATGTCATCAAGGTTTATGATGCGTCAACCGGTGGGAAAATTCTGGGAAGCGCAACTGTACCGGCCGAGACTTCCTATATCACCCTTTCCGTGCAGCAATTGGGAGTGGGCTCAGGAAGCGTCTATGTGACCATCACCTCTCCAAATAAGCTGGAAAGTGATCGCATCAAGGCAGATTACTCCTCAGAAGCGGTTACTCCTGCCATAACCAGTTCCGCTGTTACCATCAATAATCACTCGGGAGCTCCCGATACCCTGGAGATAACGGGCCTTACAGAAGGGGATACTGTCAGGGTCTATGACTCCCTGTATGGTGGGAAAATTTTAGGCACTGCTACTGTGGGTAGTTATGGAACCTATGCTACCGTTTCGGTACCACAACTGGGGACCACAGCCGGAAGCGTCTATATCACTGTCACCAGCGTCAATAAGCTGGAAAGTGAACGAACCAAGGTTGATTACAGCGGTGAGAGCCAGTCAGAGGTTGTTAATCCCGGAAATATCATCATCACCAACAATGCGGGAGCCTCAGACACCTTGCAGGTAACAGGCCTGAAGCTTCAGGATCAGATCCGAGTTTACTCTGCGGAAAGAGGGGGGACCCTCTTGGGCTCAGCCTCTGTAACCGAGGGTAATGTGGCCACAGTGAGCATTGTTCAGCTTAGTATGGAAGCCGGAAGCGTGTATATCTCCATAACCAATACCAACCGGATGGAGAGCCCCAGGATCAAAATCGATTATGAGGCCGAAGCAAAATCCGAGCCCATACTGGCTGAGCAGACCAGCGTTTCAAACAATGTGGGAACCTCGGATACAGTGAGAGTTTCTGGACTGTCAGGGGGCGATACCCTAAAAATTTATGATACAAGTATGGCCGGAAATCTTCTGGGAACCGCACTAGTTGGCACTTATGAGACCTCGGTGGAGATTTCCGTTACCCAACTCGGAAGCACCGCAGGAAGCCTCTATATTACAAGAACCAGCAAAAATAAATTGGAAAGCGTTCGAACCAAGGTCGATTACATAGCGGAGGCTCAATCCATGCCTCCTGACAAAAGCCTTGTGACGGTCATTAATAATGCGGGCCTATCAGATACCATCCGAGTCAGTGGACTTCAGGGTGGGGATGTTGTCAAGGTTTATGATACGGCCAGGGCAGGAACCTTATTAGGAACTGAAACGGTCTCCACCTACGGCTCTTCGGTGACGCTTTCTGTTACCCAGCTTGGAACCCAGGGAGGTAGTATCTATCTGACGGTCACCCATCCCGCCAAGCTCGAGAGTGACAGAACAAAGGTGGAATTTGGTGCCGAACCCAAATCCGAGGCCCCATCGGCGCAAAAGATCATTGTAGATAACAATGCTGGCATTGCAGATACTGTTAAGGTTTGGGGTCTTTCAGGGGAAGAGGTCATCAATGTTTATGATGCTGCAGCAGGAGGGACCCTATTGGGCTCTGCTATCGTTCCTGTGTTCAGTGATACCACCACAGTAAACATCACCCAGTTGGGGATTGGACAGGGAAAGGTTTATGTTTCCCTCACAAAGAAGGGCTATCAGGAAAGTTCCAGAACCGAGGTGGCATATCTCTCCGAAGCCCAATCCGCTGAGATGGATACCAGAAATATTATTATCACCAATAACGCAGGAGCTGCCGACACCATCCAGATTAACTGTCTGTCGGGCGGCGATGTGGTCAATGTCTATAATGCGGCAACCGGGGGAGCCCTTCTGGGAACAGGTACCGTTGCTGCCTATGATAACCATGTGACGCTGAGCATTACCCAGCTAGGAGGTTCAGGAGGTACGGTCTATATTGCCATCAGGAGTGTCGGCAAGCTGGAAGGCATAAGAGTGGCAGTACCCTTTAGTGCCGAGCAGAAAACAAGCCAGCCCCTGTCAGGGAATATCAGCATCACCAATTACGCCGGAATTGCAGACACCATTAAAATCAGCTTTCTGGAAGCCAACGATGTCGTTAAGGTATACAGTGCGGCAACTAATGGCACGCTCCTGGGAAATGCTACCGAAAAAGACGGCAGCGGTGAGGTGACCCTCCGAATTAATCAATTGGGAGCATCAGCCGGAAAGGTTTATATTACCATCACCCATCCCAACATGCTGGAAAGTGACAGAACCATGGTGGAGTATCAACAGGAGGCAACCTCCGCCGACCTTAATGCCGGGAACATCAGTGTGACCAACAATGCCAACAAACCCGATATGGTCAAGGTGACCTTCCGAGAGCCCTATGATCTGATCAAGGTCTATAACTCGGCTTCGGGAGGAACACTTCTTGGCTCGGCAATGGTGGCCGAAAACAGTACGGAAGCCCTGGTCAGCGTGGATCAATTAGGGGTCACGGCCGGGAGCGTTTATGTAAGTGTCATCGGCTATGGCAAAAAGGAAAGCGGCAGAACCCGAATTGATTATGCTGCTGAGCAGAAAAGCGATGCTCCATCCTCCGGCAATATCCTTATCAGGAACAATGCCAATATGACGGACACTGTAACGGTTACCTTCCTCAATGAGTTTGATTCAGTTAAAGTCTATGACTCGGCTTCAGGTGGCAATCTGCTAGGTTCAGCCACAGTGACCACCGGCGGCTCTGAAGTGACCGTTAAAATCTCTCAACTTGGCTCAGGGGCAGGGAAAGTCTATGTGACGGTGATCTCTTCGGGAAAACTGGAAAGCAGCCGCATTGGTGTGGATTATTCTGCTGAGACCACATCCGATGCACCCGATATGAGTCATGTGATGATTGTCAATAATTCCGGCAAGTCCGATACCATAACCGTTGCCGGCTTGGTGGAGGGGGATCTGGTGAAGGTATATAATCAACCCTCTGGTGGGAGCCTTTTAGGGTCTGCCACCGTATCTTCCCAGGGGTCGGAGGTGACCATCAAGGTGACTCAGCTAGGCGTCTCTGCCGGGAACGTATTTATTTCGGTTACGAGCCCGGGTGCATTTGAGAGCAGCCGGACCAAAGTGGGGTTTGCCTCAGAAACATAAAGTCAATCATAAGGAATTTAATGTCAGGGCCGCAGAATTTTCTGCGGCTTTTGTTTATCTAAGCCTAGGACAAATACACCTTATAAAGGCTGGGTTTGTATGAAAAAGAAGGGGGTTGAAGATACTAGAATGTATTAAGAATTCGGAGGGACATTATGGAATTAATGAAACGCAGTATTCGTACCGATATGGCTGATGAGTCCAGGGTGATTGGCGCGGGGACTAAGTCCAGAACGCAGGTAAATAGTCAAATTCAGGGGATTTTAGTGGAACAGGATGGCGATCAGGAGGTGGCTATCACACGGATCCATGTAAACACCCCCGAAGGTGAGCAAAGCGTGGGCAAGCCTATGGGAACATACATTACACTGGATATTCCCAAGATACGAGAAAAGAGCAGGGATCTTTATGAAAAGTCCTGTAGAATGCTGGCTCGGGAGCTAGAAGGCTTAGTTCATCTAAATAAGAATGAAACGGTGCTGGTGGTGGGGTTGGGAAACTGGAATGTCACCGCAGATGCTTTGGGGCCCAAGGTTGCCCAGTATGTTTTGGTTACCCGCCATATTTATGAGTTTTTGCCTGAAGAGGTGAATGACACAGAGAGACCGGTGTGTGCCATCTCACCGGGTGTTTTAGGCATAACGGGCATTGAAACAGGCCATATCATCAAGGGGATTGTGGACAATGTCAAGCCGTCCCTGGTTATTGCAGTGGATGCCCTGGCCTCAAGGAACATGAACAGGGTCAATGCTTCTATTCAACTGGCCAACACAGGCATTGCTCCCGGTTCGGGGGTGGGCAACAAGCGCGCTGCGCTTAACCGGGAAACTCTGGGTGTGCCTGTTATAGCCATCGGAGTTCCCACTGTTGTGGATGCTGCCACCATGGCCAGCGACGTTTTGGACCTGGTTATGGACAGCATGATGCAGCAAGCCGGTGCTGGTAGCGAGTTTTACAAGATGATATCCCAGATAGACAGGGAAGATAAGTACCGTATGATTATTGAGCTTCTTGAGCCCTACTCGGGGAATCTTGTGGTGACTCCCAAGGATACTGACGAAATAGTGGAATATTTGTCCAAGCTTGTTGCCAATGGAATTAACATGGCTCTTCATGAAAATATCGGGCCGGAGGACGTAGACCGCTTCCTGCAATAGATGCCCTTTTTAAGAACATTGGAAAGCAATTTTCTCTGTTCTTTGCGTATAAATTAGTGTATCATAAATGTACAGCAACTAACGGAGTGATTTTATCATGAGCTTTCCCCCTTTACGGCAAAGAAAAATGAAACCCCGCTTTCGAATAGCAAACAGATCACGCTTCGCTGCTGTGATACTGGTTTTTTTGCTTGCCATGACGGCCGTGCTAGTGATTATAGCTAAAAGTAAGGATCAGCCTTCGCAGGGAAGCTCGGTAGTGGTCACCCCGATAGTTCTACCCACACCCGACCCTGTTCCCACCCCTCCTCCTTTTGACATTCCTGAAGGGAAAATTATGGACCCTGTTCTGGTGGTCATTGACGCCGGTCATGGAGGAGGCGACGGAGGCACTATTTCTCCCTATGTGGACAAATTTTATGAGAAGGATATAACCCTATATATGGCTCAAAAGGTGGTTTCCCTTCTCAAGGATAAAGGTATCGACGCAGTTTTAACCCGTGATGGGGACTACCGTTTCAGCGAGGTCAATAGAGAAGATTTGTTAACCCGTGCTAATATAGCCAATGACAATAAGGCCTCTCTCTTTGTCAGTATCCATGTTAATGCCTATGATATAAGCGAAAGAGGAGGGGCTGGGGTCAATGGGATGGAAGTGTATTACCTCAACAAAGAAGAAATGTATACTGAGTTTGACGACAAAAGATTTGCACAAATTATAGCGGATGAGGTTACCAAATCCAACGGGATTAAGTTTAACGGTATCAAGAGCAATGATTTCTCAGTTCTCCGTAACACCAAAATGCCAGCCGTACTGGTTGAAACCGCCTATATAACAAATAAGGAGGACCATGCACGACTGGCATCCCAGGATTTCAAGGATAACACGGCCAAAGGAATTGCGGACGGTATAGAACTAACGCTTAAAGAAATTGATGCCTTTGAGTATGAGGGTACAATGTATGTATTTAAAGAGTCGGGGGAATAAAGCCGTATGAATTACCAGGGAAGAATTGAAGAATTACGGGAGCTTTTAAACTATCATAGCCACAAATATTATGTGGAAGACAGCCCAGAAATATCGGATTATGACTATGACAGGCTTTATCATGAACTTCTGGATCTGGAGGAAAAGAATCCTCATCTTGTAACCATCGATTCCCCTACCCAGAGGGTTGGCGGGCAAGCCGAGGAGAGCTTCTCCAAGGTGGTTCATGAGGTCAAGATGGAAAGTCTCATGGACGTTTTTTCAATAGAAGAGCTTTATGACTTTGATCGCCGTGTCAGGGACAGCCTGGGTCTGGAACAGCCTGAGTATATTGTCGAGAAGAAAATAGATGGTCTTTCTGTTTCCCTTGAGTATGTGAACGGGCTTTTTGTCAAGGGCTCCACTCGTGGTGATGGAGTGGTGGGCGAGGACGTTACCCAAAACCTGAGAACCATACGTTCCATCCCCTTAAGGCTTCATTGTGAGAAGGGTACTCAATTGCCTTACCTGGAAGTTCGAGGTGAGGTTTTTATGTCTAAAAAAGATTTTATGGAACTCAATGAGCGGCAGGAGGCTCTGGAACAAAAGCTATTTGCCAACCCCCGAAATGCCGCCGCCGGTTCTCTCAGACAGCTTGAGCCCTCGATTACAGCCTCTAGGAAATTGGATGCCTTTATTTTCAATATCCAGCGCGTCGAAGGTAAAAGCTTTAAGACTCATTCGGAAGGCCTTTCATTTTTAAAGAGCCTGGGTTTTAAAATCAGTCCGGAGTTTAAGCGATGCCTCTCCATGGATGAGGTGGTGGAAGAGGTCAAGGCCCTTGGGGAACTGAGGGGGAATCTTCCCTTTGAGACTGACGGAGCGGTGATTAAAGTCAATGACCTTCATCACCGAGCTTTACTTGGCTCAACCAGTAAAGCCCCCAGATGGGCGGTAGCCTATAAATATCCTCCAGAGGTAAAAAAAACCCGGCTTAAGGAAATTATCATTCAGGTGGGTCGAACAGGAGCGTTGACTCCCAATGCCGTTTTGGAGCCCGTCCGTTTGGCAGGGACTACTGTGGCCCGCGCCACCTTGCATAACGAGGATTTTATTAAGGAAAGAGATATACGTATAGGGGATATGGTATGGGTCCGTAAGGCAGGGGAAATCATTCCTGAGGTGATGGAGGTAGATTTCTCTTCCCGTCCGGAAAATACCCAGCCCTACGAAATGCCCCAAAAATGCCCTGTTTGTGGCGCTCCCGCACTGAGAGAGGATCAGGAAGCTGTCACAAGATGCACGGGTATTGAGTGCCCCGCCCGGCTTTTTAGGAGCCTTGTTCATTTTGCTTCTCGGGATGCCATGAACATCGAGGGCTTGGGCCCTGCACTTGTAGAACTCTTATTGGCAAAGGATCTGATTAAAGGGATTCCCGATCTTTACAGCCTTCATGAAAAGCGCAGTGAGCTGATCTCCTTGGATCGGATGGGTGAAAAATCCGTGGACAACCTGTTGACCTCTATTGACCGATCCAAGGAAAATGATCTGTCTCGCTTAATCTTTGGCTTGGGTATCCGACATATCGGCCTTCGGGCAGCGCAGCTTGCCTCAGAACATTTTAAAACCATGGACGCCGTCCTTGGGGCCAGCCGTGAGGACATACAGAGGGTGCCTGAATTCGGAGAAAAAATGGCCGAAAGCCTGGAAGGCTTTATGAAGCAGGAGCAGACCCGTCATACTCTGGAGCTCCTAAAATCTATGGGAGTCACGATGACTTCAAAGGTACAAAGAAATACCCAGGGCATTTTTTCAGGAATGACCTTTGTCCTGACAGGAACATTGCCCACCTTTTCAAGAAATGAGGCCTCGGCCATGATTGAGGAACGGGGCGGAAAGATATCAGGAAGTGTTTCAAAGAAGACCACTTATGTCCTTGCTGGCAGTGATGCGGGGAGCAAACTTGACAAAGCAGTGCAGCTTGGCGTTACAATTATAGATGAAGAAACCTTCCTTAAAATGTGCAACGGTTAAGATCAGTCAAAAGATAAACGATATAAATAATAGTATCAAAAGAAAAAAATTACAATTTACTTGTCCGGAGGTCTGGACTATGAAAGAGGATAAGGCGATTCTTTCCATTGATTCTGTAAAGCCTGGAATGAGTACAGCAGAGGTCGTTTTTAACAAACTGGGGAGTGTCATCCTGTGGGAGAACGTCACACTGGACGAAAATATGATTACCAAGCTAAAAAATATGGGTGTTCTGACCATAGCCGTGCGTCCTGAAAAACCCAAAATAACCTTTGTCCGTCCCGAGTCGTCCCAGGAGTTCATGGTTGAATACGAGCGGGATATTAACAGCACCAAACAGATATTCCAGGATATTTCATCGGGGAGAACACTGAATGCACAAACTGCACAATACATAGTTGATTCTGTTCTGGACCGTGTGGATACCCAGAGAAACATCATAGAATCCATCACACAGGTTCGGGCCATTGACGAGTATACCTATTATCACAGCCTTAATGTTTCCATGCTCTGCATGCTCATGGGAAAATGGCTGAGGCTGGATGACTACAGTGTGAGAAATCTTACTCAGGCGGGCCTTTTACATGATCTTGGGAAGACCCAGATCCCGCTTAATATTTTAAACAAGCCCGGTAAGCTCACTGATGCAGAGTTTGATGAGATTAGAAGGCATTCCGAATATGGGTATACTCTTATCCATCAGGTGGATGGCGTAGCGCCCGAGGTAGCTCTTGCAGTACTTACCCATCATGAAAAAGAAGATGGAAGCGGATATCCCATGGGACTTACGGGAGATAAGCTAAACCTGTATTCCAAGGTCATCACTGTGGTAGATATCTACGATGCTATGACGGCTAACAGATCCTATCACCGCAAGGATACCCCCTTCAAGGTCTTTGAACTCATGCAGCACGGAAGCTTTGGAGTACTGGATCCCGTGGTTTTGAAGGTTTTCCTTGATAATATTACTAACTACTATATTGGCACTAAGGTGAGACTCAATACCGGTGAGATGGGCGAAGTCATCTTTATGAATAGGATGAACCTGTCAAAGCCAGTGGTCATGGTTAATGACCGCTACATCGACACATCGGTTTCGAAAATAGTGAGAATAGTGGAATTTGTCTAAGGATATTTGGAAAGCGAGGATGAAATGAACAAGGGCCATCGGGGCATGATGTTTATCATATTTCTTCTGTTCGGTATCTTTATCAGTCTCCAATTTCGAGGTATTGTCCAGAGCGGTTCCGATGACGGAACCAATTTAAAGCAGTTGGACATGGAGCTAAAGGCTACCCAGGCCGAGAATGCGATGCTGATAGAGCAATTAACCCATCTTGAGGCCGAACTGGATGTTCTGACGCAGAATATCGGTAGCAAAATGAACAATCAAAAGGTCAACGACCTTTTAAAACAGAGGGATTATGAATATTTCAGGGCAGGGCTTACGCCAGTCTCGGGCAGGGGAGTTACTATCACCTTGAAGGATGCCGTGGCTATTGGAGAGCTGGATATTGAAGACTATATCATCCATGACTCCGATGTCACCGCAATACTTGACGAGCTGAAGGCCAACGGGGCTCAGGCTATCTCCATCAATGGGGAGCGTCTCATTTCAACCACCAAACCCGTTTGCGCAGGCCCCACCATCATCGTCAATGACAGCCGATACCCCTCGCCCTATGTCATTAAGGCCATTGGTGACCCCGATGTTCTGCATGATGCTATTCAGAGTATGGCCCAGGTGGCGTTTATGCGTCTGGCCGATATCCGGATTGATATTGTCAAGGAGGAAGCGGTGGTTGTGGATCGGTACCACCCCTACCGTTCATTTGACAAAGCTTTTAAAGGTCTGGAGGTAGTTAAAAAATGAGAGTCTTTAAAATAATATCCCTCACGGCAGTTTGTCTTATTTTGGGAGTGACCATTGCCCTTCAGTTTAAAAGTGTGAAGGTCAATCAGGTTCTGGCACAATATGAGAAGAAGAATTATAGCGAAATCATTGACGAACTCCTTTTGGAAAAGAGCAATAATGATAAGCTGAAAGTACGTCTCCAAGAGCTTCAGAAGGATGTGGATGCCTTTAAGTCTGGTGAAAACAGTGATAAAAAATATATTGAGGATCTGGAAAAAGCAGTGCTCAATGCCCGTATGATGGCAGGCCTAGAGACGGTCAAGGGAAGTGGGATCGTCTTATATATGGAGGCCCAGGGAGAAAGGATTATTGAGGATCGCCACATTGAGGAAATCATCAATGAGCTTAAGGCCACAGATGTTCAGGCCATTTGTGTCAATGACGAGAGAATTGTTGCCATGAGCGAGATACGAAAGGCCGGCGATTATATCATGATCAATGGCAGGCAGCTTGTCCCACCCTATACCATCAAGGCCATTGGTGACGGAGAACGTATAGAGCGGTCCCTTAATCTCTTGGGAGGCGTTTTAGGAACCTATCAGAAATTTTATGAGTTCAAAGTAGAGCTCAAAAAAGAAGAGAACATTGTGGTGCCAGGAGTCAGGGAGGATTTTTTAAGAATAGACCAGTTGGCGCCGGTAACACAGTAATTTTGGCATGTCCCCCTATCATATCATAAGAATAGGAAACAAAGAGTCATTGAGTAGCAATGGCTCTTTTTTGTTACAGGGTACAAAGGTTCTTTGAAAGCCAGCCTTCAAAGGGCTTTAATGTGTTACTAAATTGTATCCGAGAGCATAAAGCCTAAAGAACCGAAAGGGGTGCTTCCATGCAAAGAATCAGCCGATACTTCCCCATGATTATTATCGTTGTGCTCATGGCACTGACCATTACTCTGTTCGTTATACCCGAGCTTCCTGATATGTCCGCATGGATTTATTCAGTGGAAATCACGGGAGGTCTCTCCGAGGGGGTTGTTCCCAATGATGTTGATTCCCAGTATCTGGCCACTGGGTTCCGTGATGGTTATTCCTCGCTGAGAAGCTGGGGGATTGCCCGCGGCAAAAAGGGTGAATTTCCAAGAGCAGATCCAGGCGCCCCGGAACTCATCGCCAAATACAAATCTCTGTATATTGCTGATACCTCAAAGAAAAAGATATATCTTACCTTTGACGAGGGCTATGAAAACGGGTTCACGGGAAAGATTCTCGATGTCCTTATGGAGAACCGGGTCAATGCCATCTTCTTTATTACCGGACCTTATCTTGAAAAGGAAGAAGCGCTGGTTCAGAGAATGCTCGATGAGGGGCATGCCGTTGGAAATCACACGGTTCGGCACAAGAGCCTGCCTCTTTTGAGCGACAAGGAGTTGGAGGAAGAGATTATCGGACTGGATAAACGTTTTTATGATAAGTACGGAAAGAACATGGTCTTCTTACGTCCCCCCAAGGGAGAATATAGTGAAAAAACCCTGGAGATCTCCTCCAAGTTGGGCTATATAAATGTTTTCTGGAGCTTTGCCTATGATGATTGGGCCGTGGATCGTCAAAGGGGATGGGAATATGCCTTTGAAAAGGTTAAGAATAATCTGCACAACGGAGAGATCATGCTTCTTCATGCTGTATCGCGGGATAATGCAGAGGCACTGGACGCCATCATACACCATGCTCAGGAATCCGGGTATGAGTTTGGGGATGTGTTCGAACTTGAGCGGATGGCACGGGGTGAAATGCCATGAAGAGAGGAATCCACAGAATCAAGCCAACCAAAAAAAAGGATGCAGAAAGCCTTAAATCCCTGGGAGAAAAGCTTGCCAGAATTTTTGAAATACCCGGAGATGCCATAGGCAGCCGCCCTAAGGTGACGGCCATAGGCCGGGGGGAAGTTATGATTGAAAATTTTAAAGGCATCATGGATTTTCAGGAGGGCATGATACGCATCAACACACAAAACGGTGTCATAAAGGTGATGGGTACCAACCTCAATATACGAGAAATTACCAGTGAGGAAATCATCATTGGGGGAAAAATATCCAATATTGACTACGATGCGTAGAAACGTTGAAAAAATTCCGCTATAGCTTAAAGGCGGGAGTGATTTATAAAAAACGCTCCGTAATAGAGAGTGAGGCGCTTATGTTTCTGGTTCATTTATGGAATTATTTCAGGGGATATGTTATCCTATTGGTGTCTGGTAAGAGCGTGGAGCGGTTTATCAACATATGCTCCAAACGTCAGATACTTCTATGGGACATTGTAAGGGTGAATGAATCTTCGGCCACCATGAAGGCAAGCCTCAGAGGATTCAGGCTCATGCGGCCGGCTGCAAAAAAATCTGGCTGCCGGGTACATATTCAAAAAAGAAAAGGCTTGCCATTTACCTTTAGCCGTCTTAAAAAAAGAAAGGGCTTCAAGGTGGGGTTTTTCCTTTTTATTGCTCTGTTAGTGTTTTCTACTTCGATCATTTGGGATATTCAAATCAAGGGCTGTAAACCGGAAATGATACCCCAGGTTATGAAAGTCCTGAATATGGAGAAGA
Organism: Bacillota bacterium; assembly: GCA_023415205.1. Lineage (GTDB taxonomy): Bacteria > Bacillota > Clostridia > DSM-8532 > DSM-8532 > DTU059. The sequence continues at coordinate 28,766 of JAEZLR010000020.1, forward strand.
TAGGAAGAGGAAGCTTTAAGATGGGGTTGAATCCAAAAGAGATAGCTTCCGAAATCAGGCTCAAGGTGGATGGGATAGCCTGGGTGGGTGTTGAAATCAAGGGTGTTATGCTCTATGTATCCATCGAAGACAGTATTGATGTACCACCGCTTATTAAAAACAACGAGTCTTTTGATATCGTAGCCGAGCGGGATGGCTTGATCACCCAGATGGAGGTCTTTGCCGGGAAAGCTTTGGTGAAAGAGGGAGAAACGGTTAAAAAGGATCAAACCCTTATAACGGGAAAGCTGGAGAGTCAATCTCCTGAGTTCGGAACCCGGGATGTCCATGCGCTGGGCCGCATTATAGCCAGGACATGGTATGAAAGCTCTCTGCCGGTTTCCATGGAATATACCCAACGGCTTAGGACGGGGAAAACCCACGAAGTCAGCTACCTGAGATTCTTGGATGGCAAGCTCAGGGTTCCTGGAACAGAGCCGACCTTTGAGCTGTATGAAGTCACTACCTATGATAAAACCCTATCGGGTCCCTTTGGATTGAACCTCCCCATAGGCTTGACGATAGAAAAAAGCTTTGAAATAATGGAAAGACAGGTTACCTTAACTTTGGATGAAGCCTTGAGCATTGCCGAGGAAAGAGCCAGAGAGGATCTCGCAAAAAGAATTCCGCCCGACAGTAAAGTGGTTGATGAAAAGGTCAAGCATGTTACTGGGGAGAATAACCAAACCTATGTCCAGGTGGTTCTGGAATGTGAGGAGGACATTGCGGGCCTGAAGCCTAAGGAAAACAATAAAGCACAAGGAGAGTAATGTAGCCCTTGGATACAGTAGTGGAAAGGCTTATTGAGCTGCCCGATCCTGATCTGACAGCCAATGTATTTGGAACCAATGATAGAAATATCCGCATGCTTGAAGACAAGCTGGATGTAAAAATAACGGCAAGAAACAATGAAATGAGAGTTACAGGCTTTGAAAGCCGTGCCGATTGTACTATTGACATTATTAAAAGACTGATACTCATTGCAGAGGGCGGAGATATCATCACGGAGCAAAACGTTCGCTATCTGATGGAGCTCACCGAAGAGGAAAGAATCCATAGCAATGAGCTGCCTTTGGATCAGGTTTGTGTGACCTACAGAGGAAAGCCCATCAAGTCCAAGACCTTTGGACAGAAAAAATATGTTGAGGCCATGCGCAAGCATGCCATTGTTTTTGGCATCGGCCCTGCGGGTACAGGAAAAACCTTCCTGGCAGTTGCTCTCGCCGTCAAGGCCTTCAGGGAAAAGCAGGTTAACCGAATTATTCTCACCAGACCTGCCGTGGAGGCGGGGGAACGGCTTGGATTTCTGCCCGGTGACCTGCAGAATAAGGTAGACCCTTATTTAAGGCCTCTTTATGATGCCCTGTATCATATCATGGGACCTGAAACCTATCAAAGCAACCTGGAAAAAGGGATCATTGAGGTAGCACCTTTAGCCTATATGCGCGGAAGGACATTGGATGACTCCTTTATTATTCTGGATGAGGCCCAGAATACAACTCCCGAACAGATGAAAATGTTTCTCACCAGAATGGGAACGGGCTCCAGAATGGTCATCACGGGAGACATCACCCAGATTGATCTTCCAGGCGGTAAATCCGGGTTGATTGAGGCCAGGAGAATCCTATCGGGCGTCGATGGAATCAGCTTTATCAACTTGACTGAGCGGGATGTTGTCCGTCATGAGCTGGTTCAACGCATAGTCAAAGCCTATGAGAACGATGCAAGGAACAGGGGTGGTTAAATGGTCAAAAAACACCAGAAAAAGGCTGATATGAAGTTTTATAAGGTCATCAGAAGCTTATCCTTCCAAAGGCTTTTGGCGGTGGTTCTCACATGGTTGGCGCTATCAACGGTGGTGGCCTATGAGGCTGCCCCGAAAAAGTACAAGCTGGCGCAAGGGGATATTTCCCAGTACGATATCAATGCGCCCCGCGATATTGAAAACACCACAATGACAAGGCAGAATGCGGAAGTCAAGGCGGCGGGGCTGACACCTGTCGTCATTGAAATAAGCAACGCTAACAGCGACATGTATAATGGCGCCTTTGAATATTTTGATGGTCTGGAGAAGCTTTTTCTTATGATGTCAGGGGAAGCTTCCCCTGGGAGTGAAGGTACCATATCGGGAAATACCCCGGAAATAGATCAGGAGCCTCAGACCTATAATGAACGTGTGAAAGCGTTTGATACCTCAGGCAATTACAGCGTCCTTCTGAATTTGGATGAAACCCAGCTTCAACGTCTTTTCTCGGATGAGGGGCTGGCCTTGGTTAAGGGTCTAAAAAACCAGGTGATAAAGGAAGTGCTTCCCGTGCTGACGGGAATGAATCTCATGACCTCCAATATTGAGGCCGAAAAGTCTAAAAGCCTTGCGAAAATGATGACAGAGGAGAATAACGACCTTGTCAGACCCATTGCCAAGGATGTTCTCGACAAGGTGGTCAAGCCCAACAGCCGGGTGGATGAGGAGGCAACAGCCCGTCAGAAGAATTCTTTTATAGAAAGCTATATCAAGGATAATCCGGTGATCATTTATCAGGACGAGCGCATCATTAGCAAGGATGATGTGGTCACCGAGGACAAGTTTGAGGTTTTAAAGGAGCTCAACTACATAGACAGCGAAGGAAAACCCGATATTCTCCTTTACCTGGCCGTATTCCTTATCATATTTATTTTGATACTAGCGGTTCTGTTCTATCTGCATAATTTTCATCCCAAGCTCTATTATGATAGGAACTCTGTCTTGCTCATGTGTGTAGCGGTGCTTATTGCAACCCTATTTGCATGGGCCTTCAGGCAGTTTGTTCCGGATTTGTCCTATCTGATTATTCCTATCTTTATCGCACCGGTGTTAGTGACTATTTTTCTAGGCATTGAGCCGGCCATTACGGTTAATCTTTTACTTACCTTTAGCTTCGCCATCATGGTTGAAGGAAATATGCAATTCATGTTAATGTCCCTGTTGGGGGGATCCTTTGCGGCGTTCTTTACCGTCAATGCCACACAAAGAAGAAAGATTTCCCTCACCGGTGTGTTATTGGGTGTTTTAAATGCTCTAGTTATCGTCCTGACGGGTATCATCAGCAAAAAAGGGCCTGACAGTCTCATCAATGACGGTGGGCTGGCCTTTCTCAATGGACTCTTTTCCATTATTCTGGCTATCGGAATTCTGCCATTCCTGGAAAGCACATTCAATGTGGTTACTCCTCTTAAGCTTCTGGAGCTGGCTGATCCGAATCATCCGCTGCTAAAAAGGCTTCTGATGGAAGCTCCCGGAACCTATCATCACAGCCTGATGGTGGGGAATTTAGCCGAGGTGGCTACCCGTGAGATTGGCGGAAATGCCTTGTTGGCAAGGGTGGGCGCTTATTTCCATGATGTTGGAAAGCTTAAGCGGCCCCATTTCTTCAAGGAAAACCAGATGTCCGATAATCCCCATGACAAGCTCACCCCTAATTTAAGCACCCTGGTCATCACCTCCCACACCAAGGATGGAGAAGAGCTGGCCTTGAAATATCGCCTCCCTAAAATCATACGGGATATTATTCTTCAGCATCATGGAACCACCTTGGTAGCTTATTTTTACCACAAGGCCACCCAAACCGAGAAGATGGAGGACCTTAAGGAGGAAAAGTTCCGCTATGAAGGGCCGCTGCCCGATACCCGGGAGGCTGCTGTGGTCATGCTGGCCGATTCAGTGGAGGCAGCCGTTCGGGCAATGCCTGAAAAAACCCAGGGTAAGATTGAAGGCCTTGTTCGGAAAATCATCAAGGATAAGCTGGACGATGGCCAACTGAATCGTTGTGATCTAACCCTAAAAGATCTGAGCACTATTGCCGACAGCTTCCTTCAGGTGTTAAGCGGTGTGTTCCATGAGCGCCCCGAATATCCCGAATTGGATAAGAAAAACAGTTTGTCGGAGCTGGATAATAGCATATACAATAATCATAAGGATTTGAAAAACAAAGGGGGGAAGGGTCAGAATGAAGCTAACAGTATACAATCAGCAGAGGGCCCTCGCGCTATCCAAGGAGATTCTTAAGCTCGTGGAAAAAGCCGCCAAGCTGTGCGTGAAGAGGGAAGATTTCTCCCACCCTTGCGAAGCTTCTATTACATTGACTGATAATGAGACCATCAGGGAAATAAACCGTGACCACCGGGAAATCGACAAAGCTACCGATGTTCTGTCCTTCCCCTTGTTAGATTTTATTGATGGCCGGGCTAATATTCAGCCTGGGGACATTGACCCGGAAACCAACCGGGTTCTTCTGGGGGATATTGTCATCTCCGTGGAGAAGGCCCTGGAGCAGTCTGAAAGCTACGGACATTCTTTTGAAAGGGAAATGGCTTTTCTGGCCGTCCATGGCATGCTGCATCTTTTGGGCCATGACCATGAGAAGGAGTCGGAAGAACAAATAATGTTTGAGAAGCAGGACAGAATCCTCGAAGAGATGGGACTCAAAAGGTAAATGAAAAACAAGACTTTGATTCAAAGCTTTAAAAATGCCTTTAATGGTTTTTATCAGGCGCTTAGATCGGAGCGCAACCTTTGGATCCATATGAGTGCCCTGGCTCTGGTTCTTGCCATAGGGGCGATTCTGAAAGTGGATGTTCTTCGGTGGGCGCTCTTGTTCTGTGCCGTTGGTTTTGTGCTTGTGACAGAGCTTCTTAATACCGCCGTTGAAAAGCTCACCGATATGGTCACCACCGAGTATTCTGAGCAGGCTCGCCGGGTTAAGGATATTTCTGCGGCCGCAGTGCTTGTGGGGGCTATTATTGCTGTCATTATCGGTATTTTTGTATTCTGTCAGCCTGTTATGGCGTTGCTAGGCTGGACATCACTTTAAAGAGGTATTATAAATGGATTTTTTATCTTTAGAAAGAATTATAATGATGACACCCATTTTACTGCTGGCTTTACCGTTTCATGAGTGGGCCCACGGATGGGTGGCCTATAAAATGGGTGATCCTACCGCCAAATACGCGGGACGGCTGACCATGAACCCTTTCAAGCACCTGGATTTTCTGGGTGTGATCATGATGTATGCAGTGGGTTTCGGATGGGCCAAGCCCGTTCCGGTTAATCCTATTTATTTCAAGGATCGCAAAAAGGGTATGATACTGGTTTCACTGGCCGGTCCCCTGTCCAATCTGCTCCTGGCCTTTATAAGCACCCTGCTGGGGGGAGCTCTTGCCAAGCTTTTTGAAATAGGTGTTATTTCAGCCAATACCGAGAAGATGGCGACATTCCTCGTTTACGTGGGGGTGTTTTTCTCTATTTTAATATCAGTCAACATCAGCCTGGCCATCTTCAACCTCATTCCTGTTCCTCCCCTGGATGGTTCTCGCGTCCTTTCCTCCTTTATATCGGAGGAAAGCTTCTATAGGTTTGCACGCTATGAGCAGTATGTGGGCCTTGCCTTTTTAGCGGTGGCTGCCATTTTTCCCACAGCCATTACAGGTTTTATCAGCTTCTTTGCCAGACCTATTTTAAGGAGTATGACCCTCTTTACCGCTACGGTGCTGAATCTTGACCCTTCCAACGGGCTATGGACAATTATGCAGGGTTTGTTGTAACATCAATAAAGAAAAAGGGTGCTGTATGTGATGAAAAGGGCACGGAGTTAGGGTTGCCCATGAATTACGAGGTCTTTGATGAAAAGTTCACTAACCGATGCTTGCACATTAAAACTGGATAAATTTGAGGGTCCTTTTGACCTGCTCTTCTATCTGATAGAGAAGAATCAGATAGACCTCTATGACATTCCCATTCTGGAGATCACAGATCAGTATCTGGATTATCTGAATGCCATGCAGGAGCTGGATCTAGAGGTTGCTTCAGAATTTTTGGTTATGGCCGCAACCCTTCTTCATATCAAATCGCGGATGCTGCTTCCCAGCAGGGAGGCGGTGGCTGAGGATGAAGTAGATCCCAGGGAAGAGCTGATTTTAAAGCTCGTGGAGTATAAAAAATATAAAGAGTTCTCCCAGTGTCTCAAGGAGCGGGAGCAAAAGTGGGAAAGGGTTCATTACAAGCTTCCCGAACCTCTGCCGGAAATCATTATGGAGGAAGAGCTGGAGGTGTCTCCGGTGATTCTGCGCTCAGTTTTTGCCCAAATCATGAAACGGTACCATGAGAAGATGAACGATGTCTCCCAGAAGATGAAGCGTATTCTTAACCAGGAGAAGGTCTCACTAAAATCTAAGATTCGTGAAATGCTGGACCTTCTGGGAAGAGGAATCAGGATTTGCTTTTCAAAGCTGTATAACACCAAGGAGAAAAGCCGTTTAGAAGTTGCTACAGGATTTTTGGCAATGCTTCAGGTGGTTAAGGTCGGTAGAGCCGAAGTAGAGCAACCCACTGACTTTGGAGAAATATTTGTGACGCCTCTTGCGTCAACCCATGCCCCTGAACCCGTCAGTATAGAAGAGGGAGAGTAATGGATGTGAACTCTATTCTTGAAGTTGAGGTCATTATTGAAGCCGTTTTATTTGCGTCCGGTGATCCGGTATCCTTAGAGAAATTGGCTGAAATCATAGGCCATGATAGAAAAACTACCCGCAGTATTATGACCAATATGAGTTATAAGTTTCAGAATTCGGCTCGAGGGATTATGGTGCGTGAAATAGACAATGGTTATCAGCTTTGCACCAAACCGGAGCTGGATGACTATATCATCAAGCTGGGGTCTATTCGCAGGAAGCAGGGGCTTACCCCTGCCGCCTATGAAACCCTTTCCATTGTAGCCTACAACCAGCCCGTAACCCGTGCCACCATTGAGCAGATCAGAGGGGTTAACTGTGACAGTGTTCTCTTAAAGCTGATAGAGCGAAATCTCGTTCGCGAAGCAGGGCGGGACGATACTCCGGGAAAACCCAAGCTTTATGAGACAACCGAAGAGTTTCTACGGGTTTTTGGGTTCACCTCCATCAAGGATCTCCCAGCGCTGGAGCTCAATGAAATCCAGGAAGTCATGGAAAACGTACCCATTGATTAATCACTCAACTTTTCCATATTATTTTGGGCTATTTCCCACTTCGTGGGATTAGCCACCGCGGTTTACTGCCGTAATACCGTATTCTGTGCTTTTCTTACAGCCGCTTTTTTGCTAGCGCCTGCGAAGCTGGCGCGTGAGCAAAACCTGATAGCGGGTGTTGGAAAAGCATAGAATAAGCATGTGGCTAACCAGAGCCTCAAAATATTACGCTACGCTATTGGACTTTATTTTCGGTTGACTCAACTTTCCCATATTATTTTGGGCTCTTTCCCACTTCGTGGGATTAGCCACCGCGGTGTACTGCCGTACACCTCAGCATGTGGCTAACCAGAGCCTCAAAATATTACGCTACGCTATTGGAAAGTTGAGTCTTGAATAAGCTGCTAAAAACAGGAAAGCCTAAAGTCGGAGGTACTTTATGGCTATCCTGTTTTTTTTGCTGGCCTTTATTGTTTTAGGAATACTCCTCCTTAGCTCCAGGCTCTCACTGATATCAGTTTTGTCCATTGATTATAAGGGGATTCATCTTTCGGTTAAGGTGATGCTTTACCGGATCATCAAGCTTTATCAGTGGGATTTGGATAAAGGCGGTCTCAATTTTCTGCTTAAAAAGAAGGAGCAAGTACCCAAGAAGCATAAAAATGAAAAGAGTAGGCTGGCCTCCATTCTAAAAATTCAGTTTTCTAAGGATACTTTTAACCATCTCCGAAATAATCTACAGTTTTTTGATGTGGGCATCAAAGGCTATATTGCATCACATGATGCAGCCCTTACCGCCCTCCTTTACGGGGAGCTGTGGGGACTGATAGGGGTACTGGTCCCCTTTATTCCTCAAAAACGCCTGGTTTGTGATTTTTATCCCGATTTCGAAAAAGAAAGCCCGGACTTAAAGATTTCCTGTATATTACGCGTGCAAATCATCCATATTATAGTTTTGATAGTAAACCGCCTGCTTAAGAAAACGAGGAAAGGAAGAAGTGAGAGTTATGGGACAGCATCCAATTGAGGAACTAATGAAAACAGCCATGCAAAGCATCAAAGAGATGGTGGATGTCAATACCATTGTGGGTGACGCCGTTCAAACCATAGACGGAACAGTTATTATTCCGGTTTCAAAGGTTACGTTTGGCTTTGCAGCCGGTGGAGGAGAATATGCTTCGGAACGGCGAAGTGAAGGTTCCAGCTATCCCTTTGCCGGAGGAAGCGGCGCAGGAGTGAGTATAAATCCGGTCGCTTTCATGATCGTGGGCAGAAACAATACCATAAAAATGATACCGGCCTCCCCCCACGCCTCCCTGGACCGTGCATTGGACAGTATTCCAAACATTATTGAGCAAATTAAAAATGCTTTTGAACCCAAGCATAAATGTAACAAAGAGAAAGAACATGGAGAGAAAGACCAAGGGGACAAGGATAAGGACGTTAAGAAGATCATCATAGAAAAGGAAACGCTTAAGTACCAGGATGCCGAGGAAGACAAGCTTTGATCATTCTATTTGATTCCTATGAAGAAAGGAGGGCACAGGCCCTCCTTGTACAAAGACAGTAAAAAACTTGGGGATGTTGGATCCCCAAGTTTTTTATACCTGGCTAATTATTTGCTCTGATTGTTTGTATCATACTGAGGATACTGATTTCCGGTGTAGCTCTGGAATACCTTCTTAACGATGTTACCACCGATAGTGCCGGCTTCACGGGAAGTAAGGTCTCCATTGTAGCCCTGCTTCAGGTTAATACCAAGTTGTCCAGCGATTTCATACTTCATGTTATCAAAGGATGTTCTGCTGTTTGAACTGGAATTGTTGTTTGCCATTAATCTCACCTCCTCAATGCTTATTATGGCTGAGCCTGTTTTCTTTATAAGTAGAAAGTTATGGAGACATAACATTTTTTTGCCTAAAAATATAAAACAGATTCCTTAATCGACAAAATTACTGAAAATTTGAGTTAAATTAGCAAAAAATTTTACAAGTTGACACTGCTATTGTTGTCATCAACAATATATTGTGGTATATTCATTAATAGGTATACATTTCGCATGTGTATGTTTTGCGTTACCTATAACAAATGATAAGAAATTGCTTGTAGCAATTTAAAGGAGTTGATATCTGTGTTATCCAACCTTCTCTTCACAAAACAAAATCTTGAAAAAGCTCTTGATGCCACTTGGATCAGGAACGATGTCATTTCGCAAAATATCGCCAATGTAGACACACCAGGATACAAGAGAAAAACTGTTCAGTTTGAGGAATTTCTCAATAATGAGATGAGAACTGGGCGAATTGCGCAGGGAACCTCAGGAGCAACAAGCAATGGCATACAGATTACGGAGGATCCCGTTGATTCTTCCTATAGAAGCGACGGAAACAATGTGGATATAGAGAATGAGATGGCGCTGTTGGCTGCCAACACGATTCGGTATAACACCTTGATTCAAAAGATGAACGGAGATTTTCAGAAACTTCGTAGCGTCATAACAGGAGGTCGTTAATTATGGGACTGTTTAATTCTTTTAATATCAGCGCTTCAGCGCTATCGGCACAACGGCTTCGCATGGATATCATCGCACAGAACATTGCTAATGTGAATACCACCCGGACAGAGGAGGGTACACCCTATCGGAGGAAGACTCTGGTTTTTCAGGAGAAGGAATCCGAGGTTCCCTTTTCACACTATTTGTCAGAGTCCACACGGAACCAGTTTTCAATTGGAAGCGGCGTGAGGGTTACAGGCATTGTTGAGGATCCAACCCCCTTTAAGGATGTCTATGATCCCAGCCATCCTGATGCGGATGAAAATGGTATTGTTCAGATGCCCAATATAGAGGTGGTTACCGAAATGGTGAATATGATTTCTGCAACCAGAGCCTATGAGGCCAGTGTTACAGCACTCAACGCATCCAAATCCATGGCCACCAAGGCCCTTGAAATAGGACGATAAGCCTGTAAGGCAAAAGAAAGGGTTGTGAAACATGGCAATACAAGGAATAAGCTCCATTAATGGCGTTATCACAACAACACCCCTCAAAGGGGTAAGTGAAGCTACATCAGAAGTCAACTTTAAGGATCTTTTGATGGATGCCCTTGACAATGTTAATGCTCTAGAACAGGAATCCAATAAGATTACAGAGGATTTTATTGCCGGGAAGACCGATAATATACATTCCGTATTGATTGCAAGCTCCAAAGCCTCCATTTCCCTATCCTTTGTGACAGAAGTTCGCAACAAGGTTTTAGATGCTTACCAGGAAATCATGAGAATGCAGATTTAGTATCCTTTTACACAAGAAAAGGTCTTGGAGAACTATAGATAAGCCTTTATCAGGAGGGCGCGAATATGCCTGAAGGACTGACAAAACTTTTTGATAAAGTTAAAGAATTTTGGAAAAACCTAGAAAAAGGACAAAAGACACGTATCTTTGTGATTACGGGTGTGCTGATTATTGCCATAGCCGTTACCCTTGCTCTGACCTTACGAGTCGATTATGTCCCCCTCTTCAACTCAAGCGAAGAAGTAAATCTTCAGCCGGTTGTAGACTATTTGACCGAAAATGGCATCCAGTATAAAAAAGGTGAGAATCAAGTTTATGTGGACAGCAAAAGAAAGAAGGATATTGAATTTGATCTGACCACTCAGGGGATTGTCTCTCCCGAAGTTACTTTTGCAGATACCTGGAGCCAGTTGTCCCTTACAGCCACCGAGGCTGACAAGGCTAACCTTTGGAAGCATTATCTGACCAATGATCTGGTTTACAAACTAAAGAAGTTTGATAATGTTGAGAACGCCACCGTTCAGTACTCCAAACCGGAGAAAACCTATTGGGTGAGGCCCAATGAAGAGGAGAATCAGCAGGGCAGCGCCTATGTGATGCTCAAGACAAAAAAGGCTCTGGCTCCCGAGCAGGTAGATGCCGCAGCCAAGGTGGTCGCCTCTTCTCTGGGGATTCCCGCTGAAAATATCACCATTGTGGATCATAACCTCAATCCATTGCTTCGGGATACCAGCCAGTCCGACATGGTGCGGGCCAGCACCCAGGACGAAATGCGTCGGCAAAGGCAACAGGAACTGGAATCTAAGGTGTATGATCACTTTAAAATAGGAATTGCCGAAAATGACCAGTTTGACACCATCAGCGTATCGGCCAATGCAGTATTGGATTTCGATACCCTGAAGAGTTCAACCACCCGCTATGAGGCTCCGGATGAAGCAGGCAAGGGCTACATCAAGAATAGCGAGAATTTGGAGGAGCATGTCATCAATGGAGCCTCTGGGGACGTTCCAGGAACCGATACTAATCCTCAAACGGCACCTACATACCAGATGGGAGGGGACGGCAGCTCCCAGTATGACAAAACACATAATATTGAGGAACGGCTATACAATGAGACCAATGAGGAATCTGAAAAGGCTGTTGGAAAGCTCATCAATGACCAATCTACCATGTCCATATCCCTTTGGTATGGAAAACGTATAAAGTCAGCGGATAGCCTGACACCGGAGTATCTTGAGCAAGTCAGACAGGCGGCCTATACGGCTACCGGGGTGCCCGTACAGAACATTACAGTAAGCATTCAGAAGCTGGCGGCCGAAGAGATTATTCAACCGACACTGGGTGAAACCGCTGAAGAGCTCTTTGACCGATATGGATTCTATGCACTGATGCTTATTCTCCTCATCGTCATGGTTATAACAGCTATGCCCAAGAGAAAGGTTGTTCCTCAAGTCTTGAGTTTGGCTGAGGCTGAGGCTGCGGCCGGTGCGGCGCGGCTAACTCAAAATGACGAGGCCGCTGAAGAAATTCAGGATATTAACCTTAAAGAGCAATCCGAGCTTAAAAAGCAGATTGAGAAGTTTGTACAGCAAAATCCGGATGCCGTTGCGCAGCTCTTGCGAAACTGGATTGCCGAAGATTGGGAATAAGTTTGGGTTTATTCCGGAGGTGTAAGTAATACTATGCCCATAAGAAACGATTCATTAAGAGATATGTCCGGGCGGGAAAAGGCTGCCATGCTTTTGATTACCTTGGGACCGGAGCGATCAGCCCAAATCTTCAAACATCTCAAAGAAGAGGAAATTGAGCAGCTTACTCTTGAAATTGCCAATATCAGGTCTGTCTCTCCCAACGAAAGAGACAGGGTCTTGAGCGAGTTCTATCAGATATGTCTGGCCCAGCAGTATATCACCGAGGGGGGTATCGGCTATGCCAAGGATATTCTTGAAAAAGCCATGGGTACAGAAAAGACCATGGAGATTATCAACAAGCTTACCGTTTCCCTGCAGGTGCGCCCCTTTGATTTTGTGAGAAAGGCTGATCCGGCACAAGTGCTTAATTTTATTCAGAGTGAGCATCCCCAGACCATTGCCCTGATTCTGGCCTATCTTAAGCCCAATCAGTCGGCGGCGGTGCTCTCAGCCCTCCCACAGGATAAACAGGCGGATGTCGCTAAGCGTATTGCCACTATGGATCGCACCTCCCCTGAAATAATCAAGGAAGTGGAGAGGGTTCTGGAAAAGAAGCTATCATCCCTTGTCACTGAGGACTTTACTGCTGTAGGCGGTATTCAGGCTATTGTGGACGTTCTAAACTCGGTAGACAGAGGAACCGAGAAATTTATTATGGATACCCTGGAGATTGAGGATACTGACCTCGCTGAGGAAATACGCAAGAGGATGTTTGTTTTCGAAGATATCCTGCAGCTTGACAACCGTTCCGTGCAACGCTTCTTGCGAGAAGTGGACAACAGCCAGCTGGCTTTGGCCCTCAAAGGAGCAACAGAAGAGGTTCAGGCGCTTATTTACAACAATATGTCCAAGCGTTTGTCAGATATGATCAAGGAAGATTTGGACTTTATGGGGCCTGTACGTCTTAAAGATGTTGAAGAGGCTCAGCAGAAGATTGTCAATGTCATACGGAAACTGGAGGATGCAGGAGAGATCATCATTTCACGCGGCGGAGGCGACGAGATAGTTGTTTAAAAATTCGTATGGCTATGGGGTCTATAAGAAAAGCCAGGTGAATATCGGTAATCCTTATGAAATAAAAGCTCATTGGCAGAAGCCCCAGAGCCAGGAGGCCTTTGACGAGGTTGCAGCGTCAACAGAAGATTTTGATAGTGAACTGGTCATCAGCCAGGACATCATTCATAAGGCCAAGGAGGATGCGGCATTGATTCGTCGCGAGGCTGAGTTGGAAGCCGAAAGGATTCTTGAGGAGGCCCATGGAAAGGTTCAAGCCCTCTATGAAGCATCTGAACAGAAGGCCAAGGAAGAGGGCTATCGCCATGGTGAAACCTTAGCTCAGCAGCATTATAGTGATCTACTGGCAGAAGCTCAGGATTTCAAGGAGCGGAGCAAAACCGAATATGCGGAGGCTATGGCTTCCTTAGAAAGCGATATGGTGCACCTTGTTATGAATATCTCAGCCAAGGTGGTAGGAGATGAGATCCGAAACAATGAACTAGCCATCCTAGGCATCGTCAGGGAAACACTTGAAGCCTGCTCAAATCGGGGGCATGTGCTGCTCAAGGTTTCAAACGAGGATTATGAGGTAGTTCTAGCCAATGAAGAAAAACTTCGTACAATGGTTAAGGATCTCAACGAGTTAGAAATAAGGAAGGACGGCTCCTTGCCAAAGGGCTCCTGTATGATAGATACGGGATTCGGCTCGGTGGACGGGAGTGCGGACACCCGTCTGGAGAGCATCCGCAAGGCTTTTTTTGATATCCTCCAGGAGGGATGACCAGGGTAGGAAAAGACGCTTTTATAGGTGGTCTGGAAGGCTTAGAATATGAATAAACCGATTGATTTTGAAAAATATCAGAGACTTTTAGAGACGAGGAGCTTTGTCCGATACTCGGGTAAAGTTACCAAGGTGGTAGGTCTTACCATAGAAGCCGAGGGCCCCGAGACACATATCGGGGCCTTATGTCATATTCAGTCCCGTAACAACAAAACTGTTCTGGCCGAGGTGGTGGGCTTTAAGGAACGACAGGTGCTCTTGATGCCCATCGGGGATATGTCGGGGATAGGCCCGGGGAATCTGGTCATAGCGGCCGATAAGGATCTCGAAGTGGGGGTAGGCCCACACCTTCTGGGACGAGTGCTGGATGGCTTGGGTCGACCCATGGACGATAAAGGGCCTATTGAGGTCGACCAGTATTATCCTGTCCAAAATATGCCTCCCAACCCTATGACCCGCCCCAGAATTCAGCAGATACTTCCTCTGGGTGTAAAATGCATTGACGGTCTTCTGACAGTGGGAAAAGGACAGCGTATGGGTATCTTTGCAGGAAGCGGCGTGGGCAAGAGTACCTTGATGGGAATGATCGCCCGGAATACAAAGGCTGATATCAATGTTATCGCCCTCATCGGTGAGCGGGGCCGTGAAGTCAGAGATTTTTTGGAGAGAGATCTTGGAGAAGAGGGCCTTAAGCGATCGGTGGTTGTCATTGCCACCTCCGACCAGCCTGCTTTGATCCGTCTCAAGGGTGCTTTGGTGGCAACAGCCATCGCAGAGTATTTTAGGGATTGCGGTAAGGACGTTCTGCTTCTGATGGACTCCCTGACACGCTTTTCCATGGCTCAGCGAGAGATTGGGCTGGCTGTGGGAGAGCCTCCTGTTACACGGGGCTACACTCCGTCGGTCTATGCCCTGATGCCCAAACTCTTGGAGAGATCAGGCACCTCCAGCCAGGGATCTATAACGGGTCTCTACTCTGTGCTTGTGGATGGCGACGATATGAATGAACCTATCACCGATACGGCGCGAGGCATTCTGGATGGTCATATTGCCCTATCGCGTCAGCTTGCTCATCGGAATCATTATCCGGCCGTGGATGTTTTGGCCTCCATCAGCCGTGTCATGAACGATATTGTGGAAGACAGCCATAAAAAAAGCGCCAATGAGCTTCGTCGAAATCTTGCGGTTTATCGTGATGCAGAGGATCTTATTAATGTCGGCGCTTATGTTAAGGGCAGCAATCCCGCCATTGACAAGTCCATTGCTTTGAATCAGGGGATCAATGATTTTCTGACCCAGGGAACCTTTGAAAGGTTTACCTTTAACCAGACCGTTGAGCTTTTAAAGCAATCGGTACAGGGTTAACTCGGGCAAATGCATCCGGTTAAAATAACAATAGGATGAGGGAGCTATGCCGATTTTTAAGTTCCGTCTGGAGACCTTCTTAAACCTCAAGGAGCAATTTGAAAAGAATGCTAGAAATGAGCTTGGCCTTGCTGTGAAGAAATTAGAAGAGGAAAAGGCCAGGCTTTTGGACATTGTGGAGAAAATATCCGACTCGACAGAGGATTTCAAACGTGCCTGCACAGGGATTATCCAGCCAGGGAAAATTAAGGAGCACAAAAATTTCATAGAGTATCTCAAAAAGGAGAAGCAAAGACAGGAGGCGAATGTTAAGCGGCAACAGCAAAATGTCGATAAAATCAGAGAAAGGCTCGTTGAGATTATGCGAGAAAGAAAGGTCCTGGAAAACTTGAAAGAAAAGGAGTTCCAGGAATATAAGAAGCAGGAAGAAAAGCAAGAGCAGCTACGTGTGGACGAGCTAGTAAGCTATAAGGAAGCTGCTAAAGTGGATAGTACCGGTTAAGGGAGATCATTCATGGCAGAGAAACAGGTAAAAGAAGAAAAAACCTCGGAGCCCTCGAAAAACAACCGCAAGGAAAATCCCGGTGGATTCCTTCATGCCCTCCTTGTGGTATTTTTGTCTTTAGTAGTTGTTTTTTTGGTTTTTGCCGGGGTTTTTTATATTGCGATAAAAAACAATTTCAATGGTTTTGCATATATCGTTAAACCCCAATTTGAAAACCACCCTGTTTTAAAATGGGTCTTACCCGCCGAGCTTTTGCCCCAGGATCCTGATGATCCAAAGTACTTGACAGAGAAGGAACTCCTAAAAAAGTATGAGGAGTACCGGGCAAAGGTCAGAGAATTGGAGAAAAACCTGAAAGAGGCTAATCAAACCCTGGAGGAACAAAAGAATAACGCTGAGAATACCAGTCAGGCCGCTATTGTTCTGGCTGAAAATCAAGAGGTTCTCGATAGGATCAAAGAAGAACAAGCCAACCTGGAGCAAGAGAAAAAGACTTTTTCGGAGTTAATCGCCAGTGCTGATAGGGCGGCCTTCCAAGAGTATTTTGCTAAAGTGGATAAAGCCACGGCAGAGGCCATCTACAAAGAAGTGGTGACCCAGGAAGTGCTTAATGAGCAAAAGCTTCTACAGGCCAAGCCCTTTTCATTAATGAGCCCGGAAAGCGCGGCCAGTGTTCTGACCGAACTTTATGCCAAGGATGAGGAAACCCTCATGGACATTTTCCAAGGCCTCAAAGCCAATGCGGCGGCACTGATCCTGGAAAAGATGGATGCCAAGACCGCCGCAGAAATTACGAAGCTGCTTGCCGACCGAACACAGGGTCGTTAAGCATAGAGATTAATAATAACCCGGAAGGAGGTGAAAATGTGATACAAAGTAATCTTATGAGTGCAATGGTTCTATTAAGCCCTAAAACAGGCGATCTTGCTGCAAGGAATCTGTCCCGCACTGTCGACCAAAAGGATGACACCTTTATGAACATGCTCAATGAAAGGCTCCAAGCCAGAACAGGCTCCGACAGTGTTAAGAACAGGCCAGTACAAAAGGCTGAGGTTTTTGAGGATAAGAATAATACCGATGCTACCAAGAGCACGGAATCCAAGGCTTCGACCCAATCGGCCCCCACTAAGGAAACCCGGGAGACCAAGCCCGAGGAAGCTTCAAAGGCGACGAAGGAGATTGATGACAAGGAAGCCCAGCCAAATGCCGCAGAGAATAGGGAAGAGACGGAGGAGACCCTATCTACCCTTGAAAGCTTGGTGGCCTTGTTGGAAGACCTCATGGCACAGCTGCAGGTAAAAACTGTGGAGGCTGAACCTGTTGAGAGTTCCTTCCAGCTTGAAGCACTATGGGGCGGGAATCAAGAAGTAGACCCCGCCGAACTTCTTAAGGCATTGCTTGAGGGCAACACCGAAAAGCTTAAAAGCCTTCTTGAAAACCTGGATGGGAGCGCAAAGACCCATGAATTCCAAAGCCTATTAAAAGGAATTGAGGAGCTCATAAACAAGCTCGTTGCTGAACAGGGAGAGGGTGAAAGTCTCTTTAAGCTGACCTATGGGGATGCGATGGAGGGAGCTTCCAGAGAGGAGCTTATTACTCAGCTCAAGGAACAGGCCAATGAAATGATCAGCAGGCTTAAGGAAAAGATCAACACCCTCAGGCAGAGCCTTGACCAGCCCACTGAAGAATCGGCTGCGGAAGGGGTATCCGTCATATCCACTGACCCACAGGATATGGGACAGTCCTTGGAGGAAAGCGCCTTGGAAAAGCCCAGAGAGGGTAAGGAGGCCAAGGTTGAGCAAAAAGAAAGCCACTCGGAAGAAAATCAGGTGGTTCATTCTCACAAGGGACTTAACCAGGCCGAGAGTACCCCTGAGCTCAAGGATGCAGCTAGTCCAGAAGCCATGATTGCTGATAATAGCGGCAAGCCCATAAGCATTCAGACCGACAAAGTAATAAAAAATACGCTTCCTTTAGCTGAGAAGCCCATGTCCCAGGCGGTGACCAATCAGGTCATGATGAAGGTGAAGCTCATGGCAGGAGAGAACAAGCAGGAAATGGAGATGCAGTTGAAGCCCGAGAGCCTCGGTAAGCTTTCCCTGAAGATCATCCACGAGCGCGGAGAGGTCTTGGCCAAGATCACTGCTGAGAACGAGCAGGTCAAAGGGGTTCTTGAAAGCAATATGCAGCTTTTGAAGGATGCTCTGGAAAAAAACGGTTTTACAGTTCAAAGCCTTAGCGTATCGGTAGGCAACGGCAACGATAAGGGCAGGGCCAACCAGGACTTCCAAGGGCAAAGATCCTCCGGTACTAAGAATACCGAAGGGATACAAGCATCGACAAGGGTCACGGAGCCTATTTACACCTCATCCCGCGACTATTATGATCAGAGCTCGCAGATTAATCTCACCGCTTAATTTTAAGAGAAAGGAGTGACAGTATGACAGATGTATCAAGCGTAGGAACCACCAAGACCATTGAACAGATTATTGAATCCCAGAGCAAGTCGTCCACTGAAACCCGCAATACCGGGGAGTTGGGCAAGGATGATTTTCTTAAGCTTCTCATCACCCAGGTGCAGAATCAGGATCCTATGAACCCCACTACAGACACGGACTTTATCGCACAAATGGCACAGTTCAGCGCGCTGGAGCAAATGCAGAACCTCAACCAGTCCTTTTCAGCATCCATGGGGTTTTCTATGATGGGTAAGTACATCAATGCTCAGGTGACCGATGAAACCACCGGAGAAGTGAAATATGTCTCAGGGCGGGTGGATATGGTCCGAATGAACGGCGGCAAGGCCTATGCCCTTGTGGGTAGCGAAGAAGTTTTACTGGAGGATATCACAGAGGTCTCCGACGACAACATGGATGTGGGAGGAAGCGTCACGGATTACAGCGGTATTATCGGAATGCTCGGTAAGGCCACTATTACCAACGCCGATGGCAAGACCAATACCATAGAAGGCATCATTTCTTCCATCACCAAGGAGAAGGACGGTGTCTATGCTAACCTGGATGAACTGGAAATCAAGCCCTACCGTCTGGATATCGGTTCCTTTGCCAGTGAAGAGGAATATGTCAACGCCATGATTGGCAAAGAGGTAACCCTTCGTTTCAGGAATAGTGCCGGAGCGGAATTCAAAATTACCGGTACGTTGCGGTCAGGCTATATGGGAGAAGATGGTGAGCTGCGTCTTGTACTGGACGGCATTAAGGTGCCCGCAGGCACGATTTACTCTACCAAGCGGATTGATCTTCTTTCAACGGAGCAGATGCTTTTAAATGAGATTTTGAAGGAACTTAAGAAGCAAAGTCCTTCCACTGGCGAAACTGAGCCTGATGGAGGCGTAGAAACCGGCGAGACCACCGAAGATTAAAAATGGGGGAGGACAAAGAATATGAACATTAATCAGCGCCCCATTACAAGCATTCATCAGGTGGCCGTACCCACCAAACCGGTATCAAAAACCCAGACCCAGGAAACCGTGACCGACTTTTCCAGTATTTTAGGGGAGAAGCTTTCCGAGGGAAGAGAAGTCAAAATGTCCAAGCATGCGGCCATGAGGCTGGAAGCCCGGAATATCAATTTGGATGGTGCTTCCATGGAAAGGCTTAAAAATGCAGTGGACAAGGCTTCTCAAAAAGGTGTCAGGGATACGCTGGTGGTTATGGATCAGGTGGCCTTTGTGGTGAATGTCAATGCCAGAACAGTGGTGACCGCAGTCAACCAGAGTGAACTAAAAGACAACGTCTTTACCAACATCGACGGTGCGGTGTTCACTTGAGGGACTTACTTACAACAGAATATTTGCCGATAATTATTTTAAGTCAACGAAAAACAGCCGGACCCACCGGGAGGCTGTTCGCTCCTGAACGACAGACGGAGCGAAGACTTTAGGGAGGTTGATTTTTATGATGATGTCCATGTTTTCAAGCGTTTCTGGCTTGAAGGCTCATCAAACCCGTATGGACGTAATTGGTAACAATATTGCCAACGTCAATACCGTCGGCTTCAAAGGAAGCCGTGCCACTTTTCAGGAAATCTTTTCACAGACCCTTTCATCCGCCGGCTCACCCGATGCCCTATCAGGCCGGGGCGGTACCAACCCCATGCAGATTGGTCTGGGTATGGACGTGGGTGCCATTGATATCCAGATGGGCCGTGGCAGCGTCCAAAGAACAGAGAGCCCCACCGACCTGTCCATAGAAGGAGAGGGTTTTTTCATCGTAAGTAACGGCAATGAAGGCTCCTACAATTTTACCCGTGCAGGTAATTTTTCCATTGATAAGCAGGGCAATTTGGTAACGTCCTCAGGTCAGAATGTGTATGGCTGGATGAAATACTCCTATGGCGACAATGGCTATGAATTTGACACCCAGGAGCCCATCAGCGCCATCAATCTTTATGAGGATCCCTATAACATGAGCAAGCGTATTATTGCTGCAAAAGTGACGACAGAAGCCGTGCTGTCAGGGAATCTGGATTCCACCGAAGCTCCTGTCGGCGGCTATACCGGCTCGGTAAAAGGGACGGCAACTCTCAATACGCTACCCTTTGACGCCGTTGGTCCCGATGGAACAGCCACGGGGGCACCGGACGGTATCCCAGACGGGGGTGCCGGCACAACCAATTATGCTCCGCATTTTACTGTGCCCATCAATGTCTATGATGTCCTGGGTAACGAGTATAAGATTAATGTAAAGTTTTGGAAAAACTTTACTGACACCTCGGGAACTTCACCGGAAACTTCCTGGTACTATACTGTGGATGGAGGGAATAATGCCACGGCTACCTCAGCTAGCGGCTTTATCAAGTTTGACTCTTCAGGTAAGATTATCACGGATGAAAACACCGATTTTAATGTAAAGCCTGAGATCACCCTGATACCATCTCCGGCAACAGGAGCAGAGGAATTTACTTTTAGCATCAATCTGGAGCAGCTCTCCATGTATGCCGATGATTCTTCGGTTAAAACCACCCGTGTTGACGGATATCCACCCGGAACCCTGGTGACCTTCAGCGTCGGAGGTGACGGAATTATCACCGGTGTTTATGATAATGGCCGCCAGCAGCCACTGGGTCAGGTAGCCCTGGCTACCTTTGAGAATCCCGCTGGTCTCCAAAAGGCAGGCTCCAATGAATTTGTCCAGACCACCAACTCCGGTGACTTTAAGATTGGTAAACAGCCCGGTAAGGATGGTGCGGGAACACTAGTGCCCGGTACCCTTGAAATGTCCAATGTGGACCTTGCCAAGCAGTTTACCGAAATGATCGTTACTCAGAGAGGTTTTCAGGCCAACAGCCGAGTGATGACCACCTCGGATGAAATTCTACAGGAGCTTTCCAATATGAAACGATAAGCTTAACTAAAGTGGGGTAGGAAGCTCACCTACCCCCCTATTTTTAATTCCATGAAAAACCAGCGATGTTATCTGTGTAGCTTGTAATGTTAAGCGAAACGATAGGAGGGGATTCTTTTGATTACTGTCACACGGTTCAATAAGACCCAATTTGTTATTAACTCAGAATGGATAGAAACGATTGAGGCCACACCGGATACCGTTATCACCCTCACCAACGGAAAGAAATTTGTTGTTTCGGAGACGGTTGATGATGTCATTCGCCGGGTGGTAGAATATAAGCAGAATACCTTCTTTCTCAACAGAGTAATTAATACATCTGCGCAAAATGACGATAAATGACATAGAATCAATCGATAAAAAGGGAGTGTAACTTTTGCAGGGAAAGACTTTATACACCATCTTGCTTTCTATTATAGCAGTGCTGACACTGGCTCTAGCCGTGTTGGTGATCTTTTTGTTCACCACCTTCAACAGCGGAAAGGTAGATCCGGAGAAAAACCCTACGACGGGACGCGTGGTTCCATTGGAAGAACAAATTCAAGTGAATCTCTATGCGGTTGGTAGCGATGACAAAACCGGAAAAGCAGGGGAGGAAGTCTTTGTCCTTAAAGAATCAAAAGAGCACCCCAACAGCTTCCTCATGACCTCTATAACCCTTGTCTATGATGGAGGGACGGAAAAGGAGAAAGTTGCGGAGGCAAGGAAGGCCCTTTTTGAAAAGACCTATTTAGGTGAACTTAAAGAGGCGACCATTGAGTATTTTGCAAGCAAAACCTACGAGGATATAAAAGCCGACAATGCCATGCAACTGGCACGAGACTCTCTATTAGAAATCTATAGTAATATTATCAGTGAGAACCCTGATGAAAAGATTATTTTAAAAGTTGTGTTTGAAAAATGGATTCCCCAGTCCCAGTAGCTTAAGGAGTGAGATAAGTGGGTGATATACTTTCCCAAAATGAAATAGATAGCCTGCTTCAACAGCTCAATACCGGAGAGCTTGATGTTAAGGAATTCAG
Organism: Bacillota bacterium; assembly: GCA_023415205.1. Lineage (GTDB taxonomy): Bacteria > Bacillota > Clostridia > DSM-8532 > DSM-8532 > DTU059. The sequence continues at coordinate 50,803 of JAEZLR010000020.1, forward strand.
CAAGGATACGGGTGAAAAGAAGGTTCGTAACCATGATTTTCGCCGTCCCAGTAAATTTGCAAAGGATCATATCAGGACCCTCCAGATTATTAATGAAAACTATGCCCGGCTTGTGACCAACTTCCTTTCGGGCTATTTAAGAACCCTTGTACAGGTGGATGTGCAGACGGTTCAGGCTCTGCAGTATTCAGAGTTCACCAACTCCATCGCCAACCCTGCCGTTTTGGGAATTGTTAATTTCAATCCCTTGCCGGGTTCCATCATCATAGAGATTAACCCCGCCATTGCTTACTCGCTGATCGATCGGATTCTTGGCGGCAGGGGCTTTTCCATGGATAAGGTCAGGGGATTTACCGAGATTGAAATTGCCATACTCATGCGTATCATTTCGCAGATGCTGGGTCTTATGCGGGAACCCTGGGAAAACGTCACCAAGATCAATCCCTCTCTGGACCGCATTGAAACCAATGCCCAATTTGCCCAACTCATGTCACCCAATGAAATGGTTGCCCTGGTGACCTTTATTGCCAAGATTGGGGATGTTGAGGGCCTTTTGAATATCTGTATCCCCCATATGGTGGTGGAGCCCGTGATGACAAAGCTGACCACGAAGCTATGGTTTTCTCTCATAGAGAAGGGATCTACCGAGGAAAGCAGGAAATCCATTGAGCTTAAAGTGGAGGATACCAAAATCCCCATATCGGCGGTATTGGGACGAACCTCCGTGTCAGTGCATGATTTTCTCATGCTACAGCAGGGGGATGTTCTTCCGCTGGACACTTATGTGGATGGTAAAATAGAAGTCATTGTGGGAAATATGCTGAAATTCTACGGAAAACCCGGCGCACGTAATAAGAAGGTCGCTGTCAAGATTACCGATATTATCCGAGAGGAGGAAGATTAATGGGCGACATGCTTTCTCAGGCTGAAATAGATGCCCTCTTGAATGGGGCAAGTGTTGAAGATGACTCCAAACCGGCTGCTGTGGAAGCAGTTCCGGCACCCAGGACTCAGCTATTAAATTCCGATGAGACAGATGCCTTGGGCGAAATCGGAAATATTAGCATGGGCACCTCGGCCACAACCCTCTATGCCCTCTTGGGACAGAGAGTAAACATCACTACCCCGAGAGTGGATGAAACCACATGGGATGAGATATCAAAACTGTTTGTCAAGCCCTATGTTGCTGTAAAGGTACGCTATACCGAGGGCCTAAAGGGAATGAATCTTCTGATTATGAAGGAAGAGGATGTGAAAATCATCACCGACCTCATGATGGGCGGCGATGGTTATGGTAATATTCAAGGGGAGCTTAACGAGCTGCATCTGAGTGCCATTAGCGAGGCCATGAATCAAATGGTGGGTTCTTCCTCCACATCTTTATCCTCAATGTTTGAAAAACGTGTGGATATCTCGCCGCCTGAGTCCACCCTGATAGATTCAGGCTCGGATATTGAACGCATTAGAATCGATAAAGATTCCAGTATTGTGGTCATACGGTTCAAGCTGACGGTGGGGGATCTCATTGACAGTGAGATCATGCAGATTCTACCCATATCCTTTGCAAAGGAACTGGTACATAACCTGCTCAACCATAATGAGCCCACCGCACCTATTATGGCACCTCCACCCAGGACAGAAGCCGCACCGCCGCAAGTTGCGTATACTCCGCCCCAGGAGCAGCCCATGCCCCAGCAGCCTCAGTATCCGGTGCCACCCATGCCACAGAATCCTTACGGGCAGTATGGATACCCTCCTCCTCAATATGCCATGCCACCCCAGCAGCAGCCCGCCTTTCATCAAAATCCGGTCAACGTTCAGCCGATTCAGTTTCAGTCCTTTGATGACAGCCTGTACGATATAGACCGAAATAATATCGGGCTACTGATGGATGTTCCCCTCCAGATTGCCGTTGAACTGGGAAGAGCTACAAAAAAAATACGTGAAATTCTGGAGTTTGGACAGGGATCAATTATTGAGTTGGACAAGCTTGCCGGAGAACCGGTGGATATTCTTGTAAATGGCAAAACCATTGCAAAAGGCGAGGTTGTGGTTATTGATGAGAGCTTTGGTGTGAGAATCACCGATATCATTCATCCCTCAAAAAGACTATAACCTGCATATTTAGACTTTCAATTTGTCGGAATATCGAATATAATGGATTGAGAAAAGACTCAGGGTGGTAAAGTTTAATTGTTGCTGAAATTTTTTTTGGGAGAGGATTTGACCTATGGCAAGTATACTGATCGTTGATGATGCTGCTTTCATGCGTATGATGATCAAAGATATCCTTTCAAAGAACGGGTATACCGTTGTTGGCGAAGCTGAGAATGGTCTCAAGGCAGTTGAGAAATATAAAGATTTAAACCCAGATCTTGTCATTATGGATATAACCATGCCCGAAATGGATGGTATTCAGGCAGTTAAGCAGATTAAATCGCTTAATAGTTCCGCGAAAATTATTATGTGCTCGGCTATGGGCCAGCAGGCAATGGTCATTGAGTCTATTCAAGCCGGAGCCCGGGACTTTATAGTAAAGCCTTTCCAGGCTGAAAGAGTCATTGAGGCGGTTAAGAAGGTTGTTGGCTAGTTCAACCTTTTAACGAGAAGGGAACCTGTCATGTTTGTGGAAGTAATTGGACTTTTAGCTGTGTTTGCACTGGTGCTGCTGCTGAGTTATTTTACAACCAAATTCATTGGGAAAAAGTACTCGGGTGGAAACAGAAATAGAACCATGAAAGTCATTGAAACCCTACCGCTTGGACTGGATCGTTCCCTTTACCTTATTCTTGTGGGTAAGAAATGCTTTTTGTTTTATTCCAGTAAAAAGGGCTTGGAGCTTGTCTCTGAGATTGAAATGGAGGGGCTTCCTACGGGGGCTTCTTTGGAAGAGAACCCATCCACCAATGTTTTTGACTTTAGGAAGATCTTCGAGACCTATTCTGGGCTGAGTTCAAGAAAAACTGAGGAACAAAGCTCCGGCGAGTCCCAAGAAGGAGTTGAAACCAAAAACTCAGGAATTCTGGGAAGCATCCGGCGCCTGCGGAAGATAAACGGTAACAGAGAATGAACTAAAGGAAATAAAACGGTGGTACCATGCGAAAGAAAAAAATTTTATTCTGTGTAATATTATCTCTGCTGATTTTTGTATCCTTAAGCTCGGTGGTCTTTGCGGCACCGGGCATTTCCATTTCTGACAATGGAATTACTATTCAGTCCACCGAGGACCCACAGGAAATCAGTTCTAGCATTAAGCTACTCTTACTCCTAACGGTATTATCGGTATTACCCTCCATCATCATAATGATGACTTCCTTCACACGTATCATCATCGTTCTTTCCTTTCTCCGTAATTCCATGGGAACCTCACAGATACCGCCCAATCAGGTTGTCATCGGGCTGGCTTTATTTCTGACCTTTTTTATCATGACCCCGGTGATTGCAGAGGTTAATCAAACGGCACTACAGCCCTTTACCGAAAACAAGATAACCATTGAACAGGCCATGGACAATGCTGGGGACAGTGTGAAAAACTTTATGCTCAAATATATCCGTGACAAGGATTTGGCGCTTTTCGCCAGCATTGCCAACGTGGAGCCTACCGAAAATCTCACGGATCTGCCTTTGACTGTGGTGGTTCCAGCTTATATGATCAGTGAGCTGAACACGGCCTTCCGAATGGGATTTATGCTCTATATCCCGTTCATCGTCATTGATATGGTTGTGGCAAGCACTTTAATGGCCATGGGCATGATGATGCTTCCCCCGGCCATGATTTCCATGCCCTTTAAAATACTACTTTTCCTTTTGGTTGATGGGTGGAACCTTTTGACTGAGTCAATCATTAAGTCTTTTGTACGTTAGCATGCCGAAGAAAGGGTGGAATTCTTGGAACAGTTTTTGTTGGATATTGCCAGAGATGCTATGATGACGACCCTGAAGGTGGGTGCACCCGTTATGATCATCGGCCTTGTTGTGGGTCTTGTCGTCAGTATTTTTCAGGCGACCACACAAATTCAAGAACAGTCCCTCCACTTTGTACCCAAAATAGTTGCCATGCTCATTGCACTGCTTCTCCTTGGTTCGTGGATGCTTACCGTTATGAAGGAATTCACCCTTAGGATGTTTAGCGATATGCTTAAGTTTATAGGAATGTAGGCATTCTTCATGAATGAGGAAAAAACATGACAACCCTGCCCTTGGATTCAGTTTTTAATTTGTGGACAATTTTTCTGCTTGTATTGGTTCGTATTACAGGCATGTTTTTTCTGTCCCCAATTTTTGGACGACGTAATCTCCCCAACTATTACAAGGTTGGCTTTTGTTTCATGTTCTCCCTGATAGTAGCCCAATCAGTTCCTGTTATCGACCTTTCAGCCTATACCTCCCTTGCCTCCTATGCGGTTCTTATTGGCAAGGAATTATTGATCGGTCTCATGTTGGGTTACATCTCCTACATGGTATTTACCAGTATTTATATTGCGGGGCAAATGATTGATATGCGTATCGGCTTCGGCATGGTCTCGGTGTTTGACCCCATAACGAATATTCAAATTCCTATCTCTGCGGACTTTTATGTTGTTTTTGCCACGCTCATGATGCTGGTGACGGACTCCCATCATCTTTTGATACAAGCTATGGTAGAGAGTTTTACCCTATTGCCCTTGGGTCAGGCTGAGTTCTCCGGAGTCCTACTTAAGCAAGTGGTAGAGCTTTTCACCCAAGTATTTGTCATCGGTTTTAAGATTGCTGCACCTGTCACCGCGGTCATTCTCATTACCGACCTGGCCCTGGGTATTGTCTCTAAAAGTATGCCCCAGCTTAATGTTTTCCAGTTGGGTATGCCCATTAAAATTATCATTGGACTGGCTGTGATTATGATTACCCTGGGGACCTTTCGGGGGGTTGTCCATGTGATTATGCAGGGTACCTATGAGGAAATCTACAAATTCTTTATTCAGGCAAGGCCGGGCGGGGGGAGCTGATATGATTCATAACATCCCTTCCTCTCATAGGGGCTTAAGCGCCATCAATCTTCAGCTTTTTGCAGAAAATTCAGACAAAACCGAAAAGGCAACCCCTAAAAAGCGTCAGGATCTTCGCAAGAAAGGCCAGGTCATGCAGAGCCGCGAACTGCCGGCCAACCTAATTCTGCTGATCCTGTTCATTTCCATGAGGATTCTTGGAAACTTCCTTTACCAGGAATCCTGGGCGGTATTTCATATGTTTTTTACCGAGACCTCCACTTTTTCTCTGGAGGATCCCTCGGAGATAATGCGTCTGGCCACCTTTGTGATTCTGCAAATCGCCAAAATGACTGCGCCCTTCTTTCTTATCGCCATACTGGTGGGGGTATTGGGCACTTACGTTCAGATTGGTTTTTTATTTACCTTCGAGCCGCTTAAGCCCAAGTTCTCCAATATCAATCCCCTTAAAGGTTTAAAAAAGTTATTTTCAACCCGTTCCCTGTTTGAATTGGCCAAATCACTGGCCAAGGTGGTTGTTGTAGCATGGGTGGCCTGGTCCTCCATACAGGGTGAGTTCACCAATATGATGAAGCTGATGGATCTGGAACTGGGACCGCTGGCTCTTTACATTATCAATGCGGCTCTGGATATCGCCATAAAAATATGCTTTGCGCTCCTGGCTATTACGGTCGTGGACTTTTTTTTCCAGTGGCGCAGGCATGAGAAAGATATCCGTATGAGCAAGCAGGAGATCAAGGAAGAATATAAGCAAATGGAAGGGAACCCTGAAATAAAGTCTAAAATTAAACAGAAGCAGCGGGAAGTTTCCATGCGGCGTATGCTTAAGGATGTTCCCAAGGCCGATGTGGTCATTACCAACCCCACCCACTTTGCCGTAGCTATCAAATATGACCCCCAGAAAATGCCGGCCCCCTATGTCCTGGCCAAAGGAGTTGACTTTATGGCCCAGCGTATCAAGGATGTGGCTAGGGAGAATAAAATCCATCTGATGGAGAACAAGCCACTGGCTCAGGCGCTGTATCAATCGGTGGACATTGGCCAGGCTGTGCCACCCGATCTTTACAAGGCCGTTGCCGAAGTTCTGGCCTTTGTCTATAGTCTGGAAGGCAAAAAACCGGCGGTCAAGCCATGATAACCCTCCACACTTGCCTATTGTGTTAAAAGTTGCTTTATTATAGAATATTAGCATGGACAAGCTCTATGCTTTTTCGACACGCTATTTTGACAGAATCCTTACGAAAGAAAATGCTGACCAAGGTACCGGGGGAGTTTAAATGAGTAACAACAAAAACCTGATGGTTGCCATATGCGTGGTATTCATCATTCTTTTCATCATTGTACCGATCCCCACCTTTCTATTGGATGTCCTTTTGGTCATTAATATAGCGCTGTCCTTTCTTGTGCTCATTAATGCCATTTATGCCACGGATGCTCTTTCCATGGCGTCGTTCCCTACCATGCTCCTGTTTTTGACTCTCTATCGTCTATCCCTCAATATCATTTCCACACGATTGATTATTGGCAAGGGTGAGGCAGGGGAAGTCATCCGCAGCTTCGGTGAGTTTGTGGGCGGGAATGATCTGATTGTAGGCTTTATTATCTTCTTAATCATCATGTTGGTACAATTTTTAGTCATTACCAAGGGAGCCGAACGTGTCTCCGAGGTTGCCGCACGCTTTACCCTTGATGCCATGCCGGGTAAGCAGATGGCCATTGATGCGGATCTCAACGCTGGATTAATCAGTGAGACCGATGCCAAGGAACGACGCAAGAGGATACAGAGGGAAGCCGATTTCTATGGGTCCATGGACGGTGCCACCAAATTCGTTAAAAATGATGCTATCTTTGGCATCATAACCACGGCTATCAATATTATCGGTGGTATTATCATGGGTATGGTCCGACAGGGCGACCCCTTTGAGGTTGTTCTGGAGCGATATACCGTTCTGACCATTGGTGATGGACTTGTTGCCCAGATCCCTTCCCTTCTTATAGCCATTGCAACGGGTATCATCGTCACCCGTGCCGCTTCCGACGGAGACTTGGGAAGCGACCTGATCAAATCCTTGTTCAACAGCCCCAAGGTGCTCTATATTGGCGCAGGTGCGTGCTTTGTTTTAGTCCCCATTCTCAAACAATGGTCCCTGATTGTGGTGGGAGCAGGTCTCATTTATTTGGGAACACGACTTCAATCGGCGGCACAACAGGTCACCCAGCAGGAAGAGCAGAAGGTTGAGGAGCAGGAGGTTGAAGAAATCAGAAAGCCTGAAAATGTTGTCTCCCTGCTCCAGGTGGACCCCATAGAATTGGAGTTCGGCTATGCGGTTATCCCTCTGGCTGACAAAAACCAGGGCGGCGACCTTCTGGACCGTGTGGTCATGATCAGGCGGCAATTAGCTTTGGAATTGGGGGTCATTGTACCCATTATCCGCTTGCGTGACAATATTCAGCTTTCTCCCAACCAATATGTTATCAAGATCAAAGGGGTAGAGGTTGCCCGGGGTGAGCTGATACTGGATCACTTTATGGCTATGAATCCAGGAACCGTTGATGATGAGATAAACGGCATCCCCACTACTGAGCCGGCCTTTGGTCTGCCTGCTCTATGGATACCGGAAACTCTGCGAGACCGCGCCGAAATGATGGGCTATACCGTCGTGGATCCACCCTCCATAGTGGCAACCCATATGACTGAAATCGTCAGACGGCATATCCATGAGCTTCTGGGTAGACAGGACGTACAGACCCTTATAGATAATGTCAAATCGACCTATCCTGCCATTGTGGAGGAGCTCATACCCAAGATTATGACCTTGGGAGAAATTCAGAAGGTTCTTGCCAACCTTTTACGGGAGGGCGTTTCTATAAGGGATATGGTTACAATTTTAGAAACTCTCGCCGATTTTGCCCCCATTACTCGAGACTCGGACATGCTCACCGAATATGTTCGTCAGGGGCTTGGCAGAGCAATTTCAAGATCATATATCAACCGTAATAATTCTGATGTGTTGACCCTTGATCCCAAGCTTGAACAGATGATTCTTGATTCGGTTCAGAAAACGGAGGCCGGTTCCTATATGACCATGGAGCCTACGGTAAGTAACCGAATAGTTGCCAATACGGCCAATCTTTCAGAAAAGTTGGTTCAGACCGGCAAGCAGCCAATTATTCTGGCCTCTCCGGTAGTCAGGCTCTATTTTAAGAGGCTGACCGAGCAGGCTATTCCCGGACTTGTGGTTTTATCCTATAATGAACTGGACCCTTCCCTTGAAGTCAATGCGGTAGGGATGGTCACCATTTAACAGATATCTATTAAGAATGATAGTAGAAGAGGGTAGGAGCTTTAATGAAAATACGCAGGTACACATGCAAGGATATGCAGGAAGCCTTGCTCAAGGTTAAGATGGACCTTGGCAGTGAAGCTGTGATCATGAATAGCCGTAAGGTTAAGCCAAAGGGCTTTCTGGGTTTATTTCAAAAGCCCATGCTTGAAGTGGTTGCGGCTATTGATGATGACTATGTCCGTCCTGCCCGATCCGGCCTTCAGCAAAGGCAAAGTTCGGCATTTCCGGCTTTTGGGCAGCCGTTGAGAGCGTCTCAACCCCAATATCAGCAACCACAGCAGCCCTTTACACAGGAGCCCGCCCCTCCCTTTCCCCAAGCCCAGGCTTTTACTCCGCCCCCTATTTATCCCCAGGCGGCGGCAGCCTATGAACAAGCGGCCCATGTTAAAGAGGAACCAGGGTTTAATCAAAACCAAGGAAGAAGAACACCTGATGCGTCAGCCACCCCCCCCGAAAACCAACAGAAGGATGCCAACCCTGACAGAAAAACGATCACCGACCTTGAAACTAAGGTTAAAAATATGGAGGGCATGCTTGAGCAAATCTACCAGGTTGTTCAGGGAAAGGATAAAGCCCCTAAGGAGGATATCGTAGAAGACCAGGCCACAATTTCGGCCACTGAGTCCGAACCCGAAAGCGAAAGCCTTGCCGTATTAGGACAAATCCTTATGGATCATGATGTTGAGCCCAAGCTTATAGAAAAGATACTCGATAAAATCAGGGAGAGAGGGAGCACCTCTCTGAAGGTTGAGGAAGTGCTCAATCTTGCCGCGCGCGTGATGACGGTGCTCTTGGGTGAACCAGAACCCTTGGTTATAAAGGAAGGGAAAAAGCCCCATGTCGCAATTTTTATAGGACCGACAGGAGTGGGTAAAACAACCACCCTTGCCAAGATTGCGGCTGATTTTACGTTGAACCGGCAGAAGAAGGTAGGACTCATTACTGCCGACACCTATCGGATAGCTGCTGTTGAGCAGCTTAAAACCTACGCTGAGATACTCAACCTACAGGTCTCGGTGGTTTATTCTCCCAACGAAATAAAGGATGCTGTGGAACGTCTTTCCGATAATGACCTTATTCTCATTGACACGGCAGGGCGTAGCCATAAAAACAAAACCCATTTTAATGAATTAAAAGCACTGGTCAGTGCCGTTAATGCTGATGAAACATTTCTCGTCATGAGCTGCAACACCAGTCGCATTGCTGTAAGGGAAATACTAGAATACTATGCATTTATAAAGAATTACAAGCTCTTATTCACCAAGCTAGATGAGAGTCCTGTCCCCGGAATCATTCTGAATGCACGCTATATGACGGGAAAACCTCTTTCGTATACAACGGCAGGGCAGAGTGTCCCTGACGATCTGGATGTTGCCGATATTAAACAACTGGTGGCCAGCATCCTGACTAAGCCTGTTATTTAACCAAAGAAAACCCATAGACAACAGGGTTGTTTATGGTGTGGAGGTATCCATGAACGATCAGGCAGAAACGCTGAGAAAAATAGTGCAGCATAAAACCAATGAAAAGAGTCTGGATGGGATGGATCAATCGGGAAAGCATGCAAGAGTGATTACCATAACCAGCGGCAAGGGCGGCGTTGGGAAAACCAATGTCACCATCAATCTTGCCTTGGCTTTAAGTAAAATGGGTATGAAAGTGGTTATCCTGGATGTGGACTTTGGTCTTGCCAACATCGATGTTCTTTTTGGAATCGTTCCCAAACACACTCTCCTTGATCTAATCCATGATGAAAAGAGTATTTTTGAGGTATTAACTGACGGGCCTGATAACATTAAATTTCTATCGGGGGGGTCAGGTGTTGAGGAGCTCATCAGACTAGACAGAAAGCAGTTGAGGAAGTTTGTCAGCAACATCAGTCTCTTGGATAAATTATTCGATGTCATTCTCATTGATACAGGAGCGGGTCTTCATCAAAATGTCATGAGCTTTATCATGGCAGCCGATGAAATCATCCTTGTGACAACACCCGAGCCTACCTCCATAACGGATGCTTACGCATTGGTTAAGATGGTCTCACGAAGGGATCGGAAAAAACGTATTCAGATTTTGGTGAATAAAGCAGAAAGCATTAAAGAAGCTGACGAAATCGCTAATAAACTGACTGTCGTTTCTGAAAAATTTTTATCTTTAAGGCTATTAAAACTTGGGTATATATTATATGATGACACTGTAACAAAGAGTGTAAAAATGCAAAAACCCTTTAGTTTGTATAATCCCAAGTGCCAGGCTGCCAAAAATATTGGTGAAATAGCTGAGAAATTGTTTTCTCATCCGGCTCCCGAGGGTACTGCAGGTGCAAAGGGATTTATTTCAAAACTATTGTCGTTTTTTGGTGCATGAAGTCAGCAGACTGTGTTATAATCTAATCACAATATGGCTTGGTGTAACTTGAGAATCAAATACCTACAAAAGCATGAGGTTGTTTAAATGAGAGCAATCAAACTAACCTTAGGCTGTAAGCTTGAGCTGGAGTTATATGACCATAATGGTGAAAGCATCGATCCTGTTTTGGTTAGTCAATTTGAATCTGATTCACCTAACGGAACCATGGATATTCTGGCACCCATTCATGAAGGGAGAATATTCCCCGTACATCGTGGTACCCGCATGGATATCATCTATGAGAAAAATGGGGATCTCTATAAGTTTACAGCAACCGCACTGGAGCGAAAGATTTCGGGGAACATATACCTGCTTACCGTGAAACCCCTGTCAGAAGAGGAACAATTACAAAGAAGGACATTTTTTAGGTTTAACTGTCTATTGGATGTCCAGTATCGGATGTTTCAGGACCTTGCGCAGGATGACCGGGGGACGTTTAAGAAGACAGTGACAAAGGACATTAGCGGAGGCGGTCTATGTTTACTGACCAATGAAAGGCCTACTTATGGATGGTATCTGGAAGGAATTCTTGGTATTGAACGTGAAATTCGTTTTATAGGACGTATAGTTCGTGTGATTAATGTCCATGACAAGGGTAAATTTAACTATGAAGTAGGTGTGGAGTTTGTAGAAATTAGAAACCCCGACAGAGAAAAGGTTATTGGTTTTATTTTTGACTCCCAGAGGAAACTGCTTAAAAAAGGCTGGTCAACTAAATGAATACTAGCAAAATAAGGGTACTGGTTGTTGATGATTCTGCCTTGATGCGACACATTATTCAGGATGTACTGCGACAAGACCCAGAGATTGAAGTCATCGGTAGTGCCAAAGACGGTAAGGAAGCAATAAAGAGGGCGCAGGAACTTAGACCTGATGTTATTACGCTTGATATTGAAATGCCGATTATGGATGGAATAAGCTGTCTTGACAATCTGATGAGGCAGGGCGCCTACGGTGTGGTAGTTGTCAGCGGCGTATCACAGCAAAGAGCGGATGCAACCATTCGTGCATTGGAGCACGGTGCCTTTGACTTCATCTCTAAGCCTGGCAATGTTTTTGATCTATCCTCAGAGGCCAAGCGGGATGAAATACTCAGCAAGGTCAAGCTAGCTTACCGTACTTTGAAAAAAGCCGAGGCCTTAAATAAAATTACAGTTGCAAATGGAATCAGCAGTCAATATTCCGGTTCCCAGACTGCTGATTTGAAATATATTGTGGGGTTGGGAATTTCCACAGGCGGGCCGAGAGCCTTATCCGCCATCCTGCCAGAATTTCCAAGTGACCTGCCTGCCGCCATCGTCATTGTCCAGCACATGCCACCGGGTTTCACCAAATCTCTGGCGACTAGACTGAATGAGACAAGCCGTCTTCGTGTCAAAGAAGCGGAGGACAATGATGAAATCCAAGCAGGGACAGCCTATGTTGCACCAGGGGATCATCACCTTATCTTCCAGCAGGAGGGTGCAAAAGTGAGGATCAAGCTGGTCAAAACTCCTCCCGTCGGAGGATTCAGACCAAGCGCAGACGTTATGATGGCTTCTTTGGCTGATGTTCATACCTATCCTGCCGTGGGAGTTATTATGACAGGGATGGGTAGTGATGGAAGCAAAGGCCTAACGGATTTGAAAAAGAAGAAAAATTCTTTTATCATAGCGCAGGATGAGAGCACAAGTATTGTTTTCGGAATGCCGAGGTCAGCCATAGAACTTGGAATAGTCGATAAGACAGTTCCTCTTCAAGAAATACCAGCCTGTATTATGAATTTCATGGGGGTGCGACGGTAATGGACATGAATCAATACCTCGATATATTTGTGGAAGAGTCAAGAGAGCATTTGCAGCATCTTAACACTTCACTTCTTGAACTGGAGAAGGACAACCAGAACAAGGCAGTTCTCAATGAGATTTTTCGGGTAGCCCATACGTTGAAAGGTATGTCCGGTACTATGGGTTATTCAAAAATGCAAACCCTTACCCACGATATGGAAGATGTACTGGATGCACTCCGAAATGAGCGTATTAAGGCTGATTCAAACATGGTAGATGTTTTGTTTAAGTGCCTTGACGCTTTGGAAACCTATGTGAACACCATAGCCTCCACCGCACATGAAGGAAGCGAAGCCTTCCAGGAGATTATCGATGCCCTGGCTGATATTCTCAAAAGAGGAGGGGGGGCCGCAGAGCAGCCTACTGAGAAAAAAGCTGCAAAACCACCGGAAGCCTCCAAAGCGGTTTCGTCCATTAACCGCCTGACCGTAGAACTGAACCAATACGACATTAATGTGATTAGAAAAGCGCTTGAAACGAATATGAATGTATTCGAGATTCATGTCATGTTTGACAAGGGCTGTCTTTTAAAGGCAGCACGTGCCTTTATTGTGTTCCAAATTCTTGAGAAAAACTCGGAGGTCATCAAATCGGTCCCAAAAATCGAGGACATTGAAGACGAGCGCTTTGAGTATGAATTCACCGTGGTGGTCATCACTCATTTAGCAAAAGAGTTTTTCCAGAGAGAAATCAATTCAGTGGCTGAAATTTCAGGTGTTGAGGTAAATGAAGTTCTTCCTGAAAACGTAGGAATGTCTCTGGCGGCTTCTGAGATGGCCGTAACCACTGAGGCACCCGTGGAAATCGGTAAGCCTGCTGCTAAGCCAGCCGCCGTCGCTGTAAATGAAGATCATAAGAAGCTGCAAAAAACCGGAAAGACTGTCCGCGTGGATATTGACCGATTGGATATTCTCATGAATTTGGTGAGCGAGTTGATCATCATAAAAACCCGATTGGATGAATCCAGCCATGGCAAGGACGATACAGACAATGAATCCATTGAGTATCTTGAAAGAATTACAACCAGTCTCCATGATGCGGTGATGAAGGTAAGAATGGTTCCCGTAGAAACTGTATTCAACCGCTTCCCCAGAATGATCAGAGATGTATCCAGAGAGCTTGACAAGGAAATAGAACTCCATATGTCGGGTGAGGACACAGAGTTGGATCGTACCGTTATCGATGAAATCGGGGATCCTCTGATACATATCTTACGGAATTCTGCTGACCATGGACTGGAAACCCGTGAGGAGAGAGGCCGCACCGGCAAGCCTTCCATTGGGAATATCCACCTTCGTGCCTATCAGGACGGCAACAATGTCGTCATTGAAGTAGAGGATGACGGTCGGGGAATCAATATTGACAAGGTGAGAAAAAAGATCATTGAGAAGGGCTTGGAATCTGCTGAAATAGTCAATTCCTTCTCAAACAAGGAAGTTGTGGAGTACCTGTTCAAGCCTAGCTTTAGCACTGCCGACAAGGTTACAGACCTCTCAGGCAGAGGGGTGGGCCTGGATGTAGTTAAAACCAAGATCGAGGCCTTGGGGGGTATTGTAGAAGTTGAAACTGAGTTTGGCAAGGGCAGTAAGTTTATTATTAGGCTTCCTCTGACCTTGGCCATCATCCAGGCGTTGTTGGTGAAAATAGGCGCTGAGAAATATGCCATACCTCTGGGCTCCATCCGTGAAATAGTCAACATTAAGCCTGCCGAGCTCCGTATGGTAAGAAATCAGGAAGTTATTTTCCTTAGAGATATGGTCATCCCCGTAGTGCGCCTGGATAGGATGTTCAGTGTGCCGGGAATTGTTTCGGATAGTGAGAAAAAGAATCTCACCTGTGTTATTGTCAAGAAGGGTGACAAACAATCAGCCTTTATTGTGGACAATCTCATTGGGCAGCAGGAAATTGTTATAAAGTCTTTAGGAAAAATCCTTGCAGGGGTGAAGTTTATCGCAGGGGCAACCATCCTTGGCGATGGTAATGTGGCACTGATTATCGATGTCAACTCACTTGCCCTGTAAATAAGTGACCTACTGAGATTCAAAGGGGGACGTACGCATGGATACCAAAACGCTCGTTAAGGATGCCAAACAATTTGTGGTTTTCAAAGCAGCCGATCAGGAATTCGGTGCCGATATCCACAAGGTTTCCATCATAGAAAAGCCCATGAATATTGCCAGAGTTCCTACAACACCAGCCTACTTAAAGGGTGTTGTTAACTTGAGAGGTGAAATCATTCCCATTGTGGACTTACGTTTGAAGTTTGGCCTTCCTGAGGTCCCGGCAGACGATGATACCCGTATCATTATGTTTAAGTTGAATGAGATAACCCTTGGAATTATTGTTGATGCCGTCGCAGAGGTGGTTTCTCTTAAGGAAAGCGATATAGAAAGTGTCACATCCATCACCAATGACAGAAGCCTTGATTATATCATCGGGATAGGAAAAACTGATGGAAGGTTAGTCACTCTCCTGAATATAGAAAAGCTCATCACCGAGCTCATGAACAAAGATTAAACTGAAAGGTGAAGTGTAACAATGACTGACAGCATCGCTACAAATGAATTAAACAGCTTTCAGCTTGATGTTTTACGTGAGATTGGAAATATAGGAGCGGGTAATGCCGCTACAGCACTGGCAAAAATGCTGGATAAGAAAATTGATATGAAGGTACCTCAAATCAAGGTGATGAAGTTCTCCGAAGTCAATGAGGTTCTCGGTGGAGCGGAAACCCAAGTTGTAGGCATACTTTTAGGCGTTCAGGGCGATATCAATGGAAGCATGATGTTTATTCTTGATTGTGCAAGCTCTCAGCTACTTGTAAACATTTTAATGGGCAGGCCGGTAAAAACCGAGCTGGAATTTGATGAAATGAGTTGCTCCGCACTGAAGGAAATTGGCAATATATTGGCGGGCTCTTATCTTTCGGCACTTTCCAACCTGACCAATCTCAAGATAATGCCCGACGTACCTGGTTTGGCCATCGATATGGCCGGTGCCATACTCAGTGTCCCCGCCATTGAATTTGCGAGGACTTCGGATACTGTTTTATATATAGAGAATGAATTTACCGACGGTATGGATAGTGTTATCGGTGATCTTTTTCTGGTTCCGGACGATGCATCCTATAGCCGCTTGCTACATGCATTAGGAGTAGAATAGATGGTAGAGGTAACAAAGGTAGGAATGGCTGATTTGAAGGTATCCTGTCATCCTTCCGTCTTAACAACTCTTGGCCTAGGGTCGTGTGTAGGGATTGCCTTATATGATAGCAGGAAGAAAATTGTGGGTTTGGCGCATATCATGCTCCCCAGCTCTAAAATTGCAACTGCTAACAATAATAGGGCCAAATTCGCAGATACAGGTATTGTAGACCTTGTTAACGAAATGGAAGTATTGGGCGCCGACAGAAAATACATCGTAGCAAAAATCGCGGGAGGGGCACAGATGTTTGCCTTTTCAAGCGCTAATGAGTCTATGAAAATAGGATTGAGAAATGCTGAGGCAACCCGAGCTATTCTTGCAGAGCTCAATATCCCTATCAAGGGTGATGACACCGGAGGCAATTTTGGCCGTACTATTGAGATATCCTCGGAGGACGGGAGGCTTATGGTGAAAACCATAGGATGTGGAGTGAAATATTTGTGAGTGAGGATGTACAATGAATTATGTCCGTAAGCTGCCACTTCTGATTGCTTTGATGAGCGCGATGATTATAGGCCTGGCAGGACGGCTGCAAAGAGTACCCGACCGGGAAAATATGATGAGGATGGTTATAGTTATGGTCATCTTCTATAGTATCGGTTTATTGATAAGGAGCACTGTCCTTCAAATTGTTGAGAGTTTTGAAAAAAAAGCGGAAGAAGAAGAGAAGGCTAAAAAACTGCTTGAAAATGAAAGTCAAATGGAAGAGATGGATATCAGCAAGCAGGTTGAAAATCAAAACGGAAAAATTCTCGATCTGGCAGCCGATGATGATCTGAGTTTCGGTACTGATGATGAAGATTTTGATGCTCTCCCCGTGGCGGACTTTATTAAAAAAGAGCTCAATCAATAAAGAAGTATCTCATGTCCTTAATCAGTTTTTTCTGAAAGGAAGTTGGAGGTAGGAATGTCGGCATCTGTTTTACAGAGGCAACAGGATTTATGGAAAAAATATAGCGAATCCAAAGAACCAGCCATCAAGGAGCAGTTAATTGTAGAGTATGCTGACCTGGTGAAGTATGTTGCCGGGCGGCTGAGCATTTATTTTGGTTCAAACGTTGAGTATGATGACTTAGTAGGGTATGGTGTATTTGGGCTCATTGATGCCATAGATAAATTTGATATTTCAAAAAAGGTGAAATTTGAAACCTATGCATCCTTAAGAATACGGGGAGCCATTATTGATTCAATCCGGGAACAGGACTGGGCGCCGCGTTCCTTGCGTAAAAAGGGCAAGGAGCTTGAGAAGGCCTATTTTGAAGTAGAAAATCAATTGGGGCATTCCGCAACCGATCAGGAAGTAGCCGAAAGGCTTGGTATCACCCCTGATGAGCTTAATAAGCTTTTACAGGAAGTTAATATGTCCCAGATGATCTCTCTGGAAGACTATCTTGAGCAAAACCACGAAACGGGCTTTGACCCGCTATCTCTTGACCGGGATACCAATCAACCGGAGCAGCGGATGGAGGTTGTTGAACTTAAGGAAACGCTGGCAGAGGCTATTGAAAAACTTCCTGAAAAAGAACGCACCGTTGTTACACTTTACTACTACGAGGAGCTTACGCTTAAGGAAATTAGTATTATTATGAAGGTGTCGGAATCAAGAATATCCCAGCTTCATACCAAGGCTATTCTCCGAATGAGAGGAAAGCTTGAAAGAATTAAAAGTGCTATCCTTTAGACAACAAAACTCCCGTAGTTAGCCGATGAAGGAGCTTTGACATGCCAGAGGAAAATATACAGAAGAATAGTGGTTATAGCATCACGTATGAGAAGGACGGGGTTTACCTCGTTGTGTATAAGCCTACCGATTTCTTCTCCAGAGTCACTGAAAATGACCTCCTCAATATCATCAATAAAAAAAGAATCCGTAATTATAATGCAAGTATCATCTCAGAGGCCCTTAGAAACTGTGACGGCAACCCTGTTAAGATTGCTGAGGCACAGGAAGAAGCCCGGGTGGATTGTGGAATTGAAGCCATTATCTCTCAGGATAAGATGAAGGGCTTTGTTCAATTGTCACCCCCTGAGGGAAACGGCTCACCCGTTACTATTGAGGCCATTGTTCAGGCCCTCTATACCAAGGGCGTTGTCTTTGGTATGAAAGAAGATAAGATCCGTGAACTGGTGACCCGACCCGTCTATCACCAACAGGTACTGGTGGCAGAGGGAATACCCGCAGTAAATGGGAAAAACGGAGAAATTAAGTTTCTTATAGATGTCAAGAAAGATCGCAAACCCACCATTATGGAGGATGGTACGGTTAACTACAAGGATATGGATCTTATTGAGAATATCACAAAAGGCCAAAAGCTGGCAGTCCTCGTTCCGCCTGTACCTGGAAAACATGGGAAAAACCTGGTGGGGATTGATATTAAAGCCATAGATGGGCGGCCTGCTATTTTTCCTAAGGGAAAAAATGTTGTTCTCAGTGCCGATGGACAGGAGCTTTATGCCGACATTGACGGACAGCTTATGTATGCTGACGGAAAGATCAGTGTCTTTGCCACCCATGAGGTTATGGCAGATGTGGACAACTCCACCGGGAATATAAAATTCATTGGGAATGTTATTGTTCGAGGGAATGTATTGTCTGGCTTTGAAATTGAGGCCGGGGGGAATATTGAGGTTATTGGTGTTGCAGAGGGCGCCATTTTAAAGGCCGGAGGGAATATCATTCTTAAGCGGGGCATGCATGGTAATGGAAAAGGTGTCCTGATCGCCGGTGGGGACATTATCGCCAAGTACATTGAGAGTGCAAATGTTGAGGCCCGTTGCGATATCAGGGCCGAGGCTATCATGCATTGCGATGTGAAGTGTGGGAATAAGCTTGAACTTGGAGGGAAAAAGGGGCTGCTGGTGGGTGGTACGGCACGGGTTGGCAATCTCGTGGAACTCAAGTATCTGGGAAGTCAGATGTCCACAGCAACGGTTCTGGAGGTGGGTGTGGACCCACATCTACGAGAACGCCTGAAATTTCTCAAAACGGATTTTCCCAATATGGAGGATGGCCTGTTGAAAGCCACACAGGCTATAACCCTGCTAAACAGACTGAAGAATTCCAGCGAACTCTCTATGGAGAAACGCGAGATTCTAGCAAAGAGCACCCGTGCAAAGTTTTTCTATGAAAACAAATTACAAGAATACAAACGTGAGCTTTCTGAAATTGAAGAGAAGCTTCAACAGGGGGCCAATGGCAGGGTTAAGATTTACGGTAGCGTTTATCAGGGAGTAAGGGTTGCTATTGGCAACAGCTTGTTGTATATTAAACAAGAGACCCAATACTGCACGCTTTATAGTGATGGCGCCGATGTTCGTGTTGGTTCGCTCTAAAGGGGGGACGTAGTGATGTCAATCAGACCGGTAGACTTTCAGATTCTGATGCCCAAGGTCAATGAGGTGGGTAAGAATCAAAGCGCAGAACAGCAGAAAGTCACAAGCCAGGTGTTGGGACAGGCTGAAAGCTCGGTGAAACAAGCAGAACAGCAAACACAAAGCGTTCATTCTCAGAAGGAAGCGCAGAAAACAGCCATAAATGAGAAGCAACGGGAGCAGAAAAGAAATAAGGGTCAGGATAAAAAAAAGGATGAGCCTGGTTCTGAAAAGGAAAGCCTTCAGAAAAAAAGGACCTTGCCCCAAGACCGTCATATGATTGATATTCGGCTGTAACAGAGCTTTTACAAATGAAAAAGATTGAATTACTAAGGAAAAATGATTGAGGTGTTAACATGGCAGTGTTCTTTACCTGCATTATCCTCATTGGAGCAGGACTAGTTCTTTTGTCGATCATTCTTATGTTGGCAGAAAAACGTCGGCTTCATGATTATCGTACCGATATCAAAGAAAAAAAAGAAGGTCTCATCAGCGTCATTGAGGATGCAGAAGAACTCATTTCCGAAATGAACCGCTTTTCTGATTACGTAGTCTCCCAGCTTGAAGAAAAGAATCAGTTGTTGATTCAATCCATGGCAGAGGCTGATCTTAAGATTGAGTTGCTAAACGCACCTCGTCAATTGGAAGCTCAAAATGAAGCTTCAACCCACTATAACGAAGAGGCTATAGCCAAAATTCTCGAGGAAGAAAAACCGGAGCCCACACCATCGGCTTCTCCGCGTAAGGCTAAGGTATTGACCTTTGATTCAAAGCGTCGTGAAATCATCAAGCTTGCGAAAAGTGGTCTGGACAGCACAGAAATTGCCCGATTACTCAACTGCGGAAAAGGGGAAATTGAGCTAATTGCCAAGATGGGCAGGTAATACCGTGAAGCTGATTGACGGAAAAAGTGTATTATTAGGCCTGGGAGTGGGCATCATCCTGACCTCTCTTTTAGGCACGATTTTCTTTATAGGCTATAAGCCTCAACTCAACGACGCAGAGATTATCGCTTTATCTCAAAAACTCGGAATGGTGGACCGTTATAGTGAAAGCGAGGATATCAGGAGAAATCCGGATGGAAGCCTTCTGTTTATTATTCATGAAGGGGAATCCTTTACCGGGGTTTCACAGCGGTTATATGAGGCGGGGATTATTCAAAGCTCCATAGAGTTTGAAATTATGCTCAAGAAGGAAAAATTGGAGCAATCTATTAATCCCGGACGTTATACCATAAGCTTTGATGATAGTATCAAGACCATCATTCAGAAATTCACCCAATGACCATCGATCTTTATGGTTTATGCAAAAGTGCTTTGTCAACAACACCGCACTTGATTTTGAAAGATGCTTATGCTAATATAATAAAGCAACACGCCGATGTGATGGAATTGGCAGACGTAGTGGACTCAAAATCCACCGGTGGCGACACCGTGCCGGTTCGAGTCCGGCCATCGGCACCAAACGCACATAATCCGAACTATTCAAAGCAGGTCAAACCTGTTGGTGAAGAGTTCGGATTTTTGCTATATCCCTGATATTTAATGCAATATATTTGTTCTGAGTATACACGAGAGACTAAGGCTACACTTTGTTCCCACGTTTCTGTTTACCGGGGCTTAAGTTGGAATTTAAAGGGGTACGGCAAGCTGTCAGTGATAGGCTGATGGAGATTCGACCCTAATAAACAAGGAAAACATGAGTAATGGTTAATTTATTTTCTTGTTGGTTAACAACGGCTCAATGGTGTAATGAACGCCCTTGTGATATATTTTATTTTGGAGAAGAAAAACAAGTGGGAGGGGACAATGATGCAAGTTGGTCACATCATTAGAAAATATCGCAAAGATAAAAATTTGACGCAAGAGGAAATGGCAAAACGCCTTGGCGTGACCGCTCCGGCTGTGAACAAATGGGAGAACGGTTATTCCCTACCGGACCTTTCCCTACTGTCGCCCATCGCCAGATTGCTGAATATCTCCATAGATACGTTGCTGTCCCACGAAAAAGAGCTTTCAAATGTCGAAGCCAATCGGTTGTTGGAGGAAGCAAATAGAAAGCTGAAATCTGAACCTTTTGACGAGGTGTTTCAGTGGATGAAACAGTGTCTTGTGGAGTATCCGAACTGCAACTACCTGATTCTTTGGATGGCTCGGATTTTTGAAAATCAACGCCAAATGATGGGGCTACCTCATGAAGAAAAACATGACGCCTACATTTTGGGCTGCTATAAGCGGGTGCTTGAAAGTGACGATGAAGGGATAAAAAACGCGGCTGCCGAAGCACTGTACTATTTTTATATGGAAAGAGAAGATTACGAGCAGGCAGAACAGTATCTTAGCTACTTATCTCAAGAAAATCCAGAGCGAAAGCAAAAACAGGCTATGCTTTTCAGCAAGACAGGGCGCCGGGATGAAGCATATAAAGCCTATGAGGAGCTGCTCTATACCGGATACCAAAGCCTTTCTATGACTTTTCATAGCATTTATAGGCTGGCGTTGGAGGAAAAGGACTATGAAAAGGCTCATAGGCTGGTTGATAAAATAGGGAAATTAGCAAGCGTATTTGAATTTGGGGAATACCATGAGATTTCCCCGGCACTTGAATTGGCGACACTGGAAAAGAATGAAGAGGATACCCTGCACATTATGGAGCGGATGCTTGCAAACCTTGATAGCATATATGCTTTCACAAACTCGTCTCTTTATTCCCATATGGATTTTAAAGCGATAAGCGGAGATTATCTTACAGAAGTCCGAAACGACTTGATAAAAGGTTTTCGGGATGAGGAAATCTATGGTTATTTAAAGGATAACCAGAGGTACCGGGACTTGGTGGGATTATCTAAACGGTAGACCACAAGAGGGTTCGGTTTTATTCGCGGGTGGTGCACCGGAATCGTTCCTTGGGTCGGAAAACATCCCTAGGTACGATTACTCTTATACCGGCTTTATTAGTGCTAGAGGGAATGGCTAATATCAATATTTCTGATTGATATAGCTATCGGTTAATGAATGGCGCTTGTCGTCACGCAAAATTCCGTTATTTTTAAGGGCATTGGCTACAGCCAGGCTCTTGGTATGAAGGATAAGGTAATCACTGTCCGTTGATCCGCTCAATGAATGGTAGGCATCTATTTCGAGAAGAATATCAGGATCTCGAATAACAATTTCTATCAGCTTATCCTTGAGGAGCTGGGATTTGACATTCACATAGTAGGCCTCAGCCTTAAAGTCTATCAAGCGCAATAGGGAAAGGGTCGCCTGATCCTTCTGATGATAGTAATTGATGGATTCGGTATAGTAAGCTTGTCGCTCTTTATCAGTATTTTTAGGATCGTTGGCGATCCACTGCCAATATTTTGCGTGTACATTATAATAATGATAATTGTATACAGCCTTTTTAACATTATCCACTCTGGTGAAGGGCTTGATACCCAGGCTCTCCATGTAGCTGAAATTCTCTTCTATAAACTCATTTTTTGTCATGTCGCCCATTTTGTACTGAATCAGAAGGCTTTGACGATGACGAAGAAACTGATCGAATTTATTCATAATGTACTTACACCGCCTGTCATGTCACATCATAAACAAGTTTCTGTTAATTGTAAAGAGCCTATACATCATGAGAGCTTGAATAAATTGCATTCTGAGGTTTAATGCTGCTTTTCGGTGGATAGTATTTTAAGAGGAAACGGCTGTAAAAGGAACTCTGGTTATGATAAAATGTGCTTAGTGTCGCTGAAGGAACGGCATATGCCGGGTCTCCAGGCGAAAACAGCCCCGGGCTAAAAACGGTAGTGGGGACGGCTGCGCGGGGTATTTTTCGGGTTAAATGGCTAAAGCCATTGAAATTTGCTTCAGTGTACCTAGCGGGGAGGCCATTTTGGTCTCCTTTATGCTATAGGATCTTCTTAGGGGGGCGTTCTTATGTTTCAGGAGCTATCAAGAAAGAAAACCTATCTTAATATCCTCGACGGACTGGATCCTGAGAAAGTCATTCCCTTTGAGACCTATCTTAACCTTTTATCCCTCATGGCTGAACAATCCTATCGCTGGCCTGTGGCCAGGCGGATCGAGATATGTAAAAACTTTTCCCGGAAGAAGCGCATTGTCTATGCCTACCCCAGGGAAGAAATGTTTATATTAAGGGCTGTAAACCACTATTTGTTTGAAAAATATCATGAGGACCTGTCCGTGTCCTATTTTCCTTCTCGAAGAAGAACACCCTCCCAGTGCTTATCTTTTATTTTAGAAAGCAGAGAGGCCTATCTAAGGGCCAGACCCCAGCTACCAGGAATTCATGGCATGCATTTGGATATCTCTGATTACTTTAATAGCATGGATCCACACATCCTCTTTGAACGTCCGCCCAAGGAACTTAGAGCGGATCAGGACTTTGTATGGCTTTACAGGAATACGCTTTTAAATCCATGGTGCACACAGCAGGGGAAGCTTGTAAGGATAGAAAACAAGGGGGCAATGGCAGGACTTCCATTTACCGCTTTTTTTGCAGCCCGATACCTTCATGAGCTCGACAGGAGCTTTGAAGTAGCGGGGATACCCTATGCGAGATATTCGGATGATATTATTTTTTTTGTGGAGAGTCAGGAACTCTTGGCCGAAGGGCTGCAAAGGATCAAGACTAAAGTACAGGAATCCGAACTTGTTCTCAATGAGGATAAAACCGAGCACATTACTGTACAGCAACCTTGGACTTTCATAGGCTTTGAGGTGGAGCAAAGCCGCATTGATATCTCCAAGCACCAGCATGATAAGCTTAAGCGACGGATAAGTAAATGGGCCAGGCGTTACCGAAAGAGGGTAGAGGTAAGGTATGGCTCGGATAAGCGCTGTATGACCCCTGAAAGGGCTGTAGCATCCCTGATTAGGAATATCAACCGTGCTTTGTTTAAGCCAATCAGGGACAAATATTGCTGGGAACAATGGGCCTTCCCTACCATTAATACTCTCGGGCGCATTCAATCCCTGGACAGGCTCATACAAGAGAAATTACGATATGTCTACACAGGAGGGTATTCAAAAAAGAATTTTAGAATACTGCCTTACCAGCAGCTAAAGGAAATGGGTTATTATTCTCTTGAAAAGCTTTATCTTTTATTTCGGTACAGTCCTGAGAAATTCCACGAATTTATAGAAGATGAGGTCTGTCGAAACCGTCTCAACTCGGTTAATAGAACTGATTAGCCTCTAACTGTTGGTACTTTATTGTTGAAAGGCTGAATGGCTTTTTAATCCTCAGCTTTTGTCGAAATTCTACAAATTTAACATAAACTAAACTCTTGACACGGGCAATGAGTATCTGTATAATATAAAAATGTCGGCGGACGACAGGTACCTTTAAAAGTCTAGAATATGCACCATTAGCTCAGTTGGTAGAGCACCTGACTCTTAATCAGGGTGTCCACGGTTCGAGCCCGTGATGGTGTACCAAATGAAACCGTTTAGGATGAACCTAGACGGTTTATTTGTTATAATGCTCGGGTAAGAAATAGCTATGATTGGGGAAAATCAGTCTATTGCCCGAGTTGACGAGGCCTAATAATGGGTGTATACTAAAATGTACCTCCTAAAGTATAGGGGGGCTTTTTATTTGGAGCAACTGAGTAAAGAAGGAAGCACAGCTTCCAGGGTCGATTGCTAGGAGGACAGAGAGGAAACCATGGCGCAGGAAGGAACAAAGTCCATCGTCCAAAATCGTAAGGCGAGGCATGATTACTTTATAGAGGAGACCCTAGAAGCAGGGATTGCCCTGACTGGTACAGAGGTGAAATCTCTGCGCTTGGGCCGTGCTAACCTTCAGGACAGCTATGTTTCCATTAAGAATGGGGAAGCCTTTATTAATGGTCTTCATATCAGCCCCTATGACATGGGCAACCGGTTTAATCACGAACCATTAAGAATAAGAAAGCTCCTGCTCCATCGCTACGAAATCATTAGACTTCTTGGCCAAACCCAAAAAAAGGGATTGACCCTCATTCCGTTAAGTCTATACTTTAAAAAGGGCATGGTCAAGGTAGAATTGGCCATTGCACGCGGTAAAAAGCTCTATGACAAGCGGGATGATATCGCAGCCAGGGATGCAAAGCGCGAGATTGACCGAAAAATGAAAGATTTCTCTAGGTAATAAACGACTAGTGATTTTTTCTTATAGGTTATGGTATAATAAATATGTTAGCGCATGGGCCATTGGCCCAGAGCACCATAGTCCTCTGTTAAGGGGGCGTTAAGGTTTCGACGGGATTGTTGAAGCCAGAGAAGCGGGTAGTGGATTCTCGTAGGCCACTTTAAAAAACGGGAACTTAAATTAAACGCTAACAATAATAGCAATTTAGCTTACGCAGCCTAATTTAGGCAGCCGTCCTACCCGGGAGTACCACGGCCTGGGATAGGGCGTCGACAGTGGTGAACGTGACACGATAAAGCTTTGAGTCGTGCATGACAAATGAAGCTACTGAAGCTGCAAGCTTGTTCATGGGCTTGCAGTAGAGGGAATGTTGACCATGAACTGCACCCGGAGATGCTCTTGTGAATATGGTTTCGGACGCGGGTTCGATTCCCGCCGCCTCCACCAAAATTTGTATGAAAACCCTTTCTTTGAAAGGGTTTTCGGCGTTTTAGAGTAAAAAAAGCACCGATATTTTATGCAATATGTCTGTGTAGGTCACTGCACAGGAGAAAAACCTATTCCATTTGGAAGGAAGAATTTGAAGAAGTTCTCCATCAGAGGTAGGTCTTGCTACGGAGTTCTAGCATTTGTGTTTTGGAATCCCTAGAGGAAGAAAGAGATAATTGTTGGCAAAGTAAATGAGTGTCATTTTGCTGGCATTTACGATGATTCCATTGAGGAGCTGAATGCCGAGCGTGGCGTAACGATTTGATGGGAATGTGCCTGTTTACCTAGACCACGGCGATGCCTACCCGCGTTCTGTCGTCTTGCAGAAAGCCTCTGGGTCGTCATATATAAAAGCTACGATGTTTGCCATCTGGGGACCCAGTGACGCAAATTATACGGTCTTCGCCCGGAAGAGAAATAATAGAAATCAATTAACAGCCTCAATGAGATGGAGATCAACACCATAAATACATCTTTGAGA
>JAEZLR010000024.1 GCA_023415205.1 Bacillota bacterium
TGCCTTCCCGAACATCCGCAAAGGGATTTTCGGGCTTCTTCTCCTTCACCGAATCGGCCGCTGCAGTGACTTTATTTGTCACCGCAGCCAAGGCCTCGGCAGGAAGCATAGTGAACAACATGGTCACTAGAAGAAGGATTGAAATCAAACGTTTTTTCATCTTAAGCGTCCTTTCTAATCGATGATATTACGACCTATAGTAATCGATCACTAATTTTATTAGTCTGTAACACTGGTTTGTATTTCTCCGCCTGCAATCTCGAAGGTTGCGGTAGCGGAGTAAGCCACATTGCCCTGGCTGTCATGCATGGCGTACATCATGATAAACAAACCGTCGCCAAGCTCGGTTTCTGCAAAGGTGGTTTCGAGGGTCACTTTAATGGTGTCAATGGCAACGGTCGTTAGCTCCGCATCATCGCTGCTGATAGCGGTCGCATAGTGGATGGTCTGGATTTCATCGCCTTCCACCAGATAACGGAGGTTTTTGTCTGCCGCACCGCTTTCATCCAGTGGTTTTCTGGCGCCCTCAATGTAATACTGCGCCGTTTCAAAGTCATAGATGACCATCAGGTTATATTCCTCGCCGTTGAGCAAAATGGGCACCGAATACTGATTATAGCCATCGCCTTCATAGGCAATTTCCATATAGCACAATGCGCCGTCCAAGCTGCCCCATACACCACGGAAGTTATCTTTAAAAACGCCGTTTTCCCAATCGGCGACAATATCGTTGTCAGTGCCAAGGCAGAGCATGATGTCCTCCTCCGGGTCGGCATAGTAAAGCTCGAAGGTCAGGGAAGAGAGAATATCTGCCGCTTCGCTTCCCAGTGTCAGGGTGGCGTTTCCGGCTTCATCCACCGTTACGGGCATATCCTCCCAATCTACGCTGTTTAAGGTCTTCAGCTCGGGCAGAGCACTGTAATTCATTTGGGCGATGTAGTCCATACCCTGTTGGGAAAGCTCGCCGGTTAAGCCATAGGCATACAGGTGCTTGAAGGAATCGGCAGGGCCGACACCCGCATAGGTATTGAAGTCATCAACATCACCGTTATAGCTGTAATAGCAGGAAAGGCCTGCTGACTCAGGGCGATATTTTCCATTGACCTTATACACAACACAGTCGGCAAGCGCATAAGAAACTGCCCCAGAGGTTTCGGGCAGTAATTCCGAGGATTTTAGAGCGAGAGACCCAAGATCGGTCATATTGGTATAACCCTGCTCTCGAGTGTTCCCACCAAAGTTTTCAACACTGTTGGCAATTTGGGAAAAGTGGGCGAAAAAAGCAGGATTCTCTATTGCTCTGGCTAAAGCTTCCTTACCAAAATCATCATAAGCAGTAATGAGATTACCCACCTTTGAAAGATCGGTGACAGACAGGGTGATAATGTCCTCTGTGCCAACCTCCTCACAGCCTTGTACATAGCTGTCGCAGATATTTTTGGACAGCTCCAGCGGTTCCATATTCGGCGTTTGGGCAAGTGCTCCAAGCCAACCGCTATAAAGCCAGCCATTGCCCGGCTCTATCTCCTGTGAAGCCACAAGGTATTTGCCAATATCGGAGAAAGTGTATGCCGTATCCACCGTTGCCATCAGGCAGGTGTCAAAGCCGATAATGTCCACCGGCGGATTCTGAGGGTTTTCTCCGAAGGTTTCAGAAAAGGCCTGATACATTTCTGCAAGGCTTAAGGAATCCATGCCATACAGTTCGTCAAAAGCCGCACCCGACACCGAACCGCCACCGTGGTTCCAAAAAACTACAGCGGTGCGCTTGGCAGGATAATTCTCTTTCCCGAAAGTGAGAAAATCCTTGAGGGTCTGGGCTTCGCCCATATTGGCAGAGGGAAGCTCTTCAACAAGCTGCAATCCGTTATGGTCATAGACATAGCGCCCCAGCGTATCTGCGCTGATAACATCATTTTGCCAGACCGATGCTCCACCGGTCTGAATGAACACCTTCACATTTTCAGGTAGCTCCACCGACATCAGTTCTGCAAGATCATTGGTGGCGGCGGCGTGATTGGTTTCCAAGTCACTCCCGCACAGATACCAGTAGATCGCCCATTCGGTGTCAGTAGAAATACTTTGCCCGCTGGTCGGGGTGGGAGAATTATCTGATGATTCACTTTCATCTGTGCCACAAGCCGCCAAGGTCAATAGCATTGTTAGAATCAAAAACACAGATAGATACTTTTTTATTGCCACGCTTACAAAATTATTTTTCATACGAGCTATTCCTCCTCAAATCGTAAAGCAGTTTTTTTGTTTCAGAGATAGTGCCGAACCGCAGCCTATGAAGCTCCCGCCCTTGCCAAGCCTGCTCCACAATATATTCTCTTTGCCGGAAGCCTAACATCCCGGAGATCAGGCAGGCAGGAAACATTCGAATTTCGCGGTTCAGCTTGGCCACGCTGTCGTTATAAATCAGGCGGCTGGTGCGCACCATGTTTCCAAAGGTTTGCACCGCGTCCATTGTTTTGATATACGTTTCGTTTGCTTTCAATTCGGGGTATTGTTCCGTTACCAGGGCAAGTCTGCCCAAGGCTTCAGAAATAATCTCTTCTTGGCGCATCACATCATCCGGTGTGGATTTTGAAGTAATCACGCTTCTTCTGGATAGAACTGTTTCAATCAGAGTTACGCTTTCGTACTCAGCATAGCCTCTTGTCAAATCCATGAGGGCCGTCAAAGCATCAAAACGACTTGACAGCTTAACCCCAACCTGACTCATGGCATTATTGGTCTTCTCATCAAGCACCACCAGTTTACGCTGCGTAGAGCTTGCCCATAAAACAATAGCCGCAACAAATGCGAAGATTGCAAGGAAAGTCGGCGGCATATTATAATCCTCCTCGTTCACTTCTCTGTGTTCAATCTATCAAATATTGCCCGTAAAATCCGTCCGCTGCATGAAACGCGTTTTTTTTGACATGAATCGTGGTTTTTATTGTTTACTTCTATAGCAGGGCTTCTTGCATTGCGGTGGAGAAAAGTTTGAAAAACCGCCCACGGAGTTGTCCGTGAGCGGTTCTTTCTTGAAAGGGGGATAATCAATCCTTTATAAATCTATAAAACAACTTCATAGGATTATTCTCCCTACAAAACTATTATTGGTTGGACGATGTAAAATCTCTCACCTCTAAAACCTATCATAATTTATCGATAAAAAGTCAACTGTTGCACGAAACATGGTTTTTTCTTACACGAATCATTGTTTTTTGACATTAACATGGTGTCGAATATGCCATTTTTATGTTAATATTAGTTTTAATAGCCTAATGAGAAGGGGAACTCTTATGCTACAGCTTGCGGTGTGTGACGATAATAAAGAAGAGCTATCCAATATGGCACAGCTCATAAAGCAATACCGGGCAGCGAGGCAGTTAAAATGCGAATACGCTGTCTTTTCAAACGGCTTTGAGCTGATTTCAGCCTTAGAAAAAGGAAAGCGCTTTGATATATACTGTCTGGACATCATTATGCCGGGGTTTATGGGCATTGATGTTGCTAAAGAAATCCGCATTTTTGACAAAACTGCGCCGATTTTATTCTTTACATCATCGCCTGAGTTTGCATTGGATAGCTATTCGGTGAAAGCACTTAACTATGTGTTAAAGCCAATAACAAAAGAAAAGCTGTTCTTCACCTTTGACGAGATGTTGGATAAGATAAATGCAGAAAAAAACGAGGATGCAATTATTGTAAAAAGCAATGAGGGAATTCAAAAAATAAAGATTTCCAATTTGGTCTATGCCGAGGTCATTGGTCGAAGTGTGCTCTATCACCTGCTGTCCGGCAGGGTAATCGAGTGCGCGGAATCCTTCTCCTCTGTCTGTGATACCCTTTTTAAATATGGGTGTTTTATCAAACCCCACCGCTCCTTTCTTGTGAATATGCAATATGTGGATACCATTAAAAATAACCAATTGACCTTGCAGACCCTCTCTTCTATTCCTGTTGTACAGGGCAAGGCGAAAGAGATTAAAGAGCAGTATCTTATCTATCAAATGGAGGGGGAATAATTGAGATGATAGAAGTTTTCATTGAATTCTCTCGCTACTTTATTGCTCTGCTTTTTGGTGCGGCGGTTGCGGTTAATTTAGCCGGAATGAAGCGTACACGAAAAAACTACTTGGTTTTCGGGTGCTTTACCGTTGCTTTTTTTGTTTTACAGCTCGTCTGCTTGCGAACATGGGGTATGGCTGTAACGGTAAAAATATATCCGCTGCTTACCCATTTGCCAGTTGCGGTTTTTATCGCCTTATACTTAAAACGCTCGCTATTGATTTCGCTGACAAGTATGTTTGTCTCTTACCTGTGCTGCCAGCCTTCCCGTTGGATTGGTGCTGTTACAGGAAGCACTTTTAAAAATGCTTCCATGGATCACGTCGGTTACATTGTGGTCGCTTTTCTGATGTACTATTTCCTGCAAAAATATGTGGTGGCGTCTGTTCGGCACCTCATGGAACGTTCGGTAAAATCCTGCCTACTCTTTGGTGCCATGCCGGCCTTTTACTATCTGTTTGACTTCGCCACAACGGTTTACACCGATCTTATATACAGGGGATCACGCACGGTTTTGCAGTTCATGCCCTTTGTGTTATCAGCCTTCTATTTTGTGTTTGTCCTCCTTTACTATGCCGAAACGCAAAAACAGGCAAGCATCCAAAGAGAGCGGGATATGCTGGACACACAGTTTAGGCATGCGCAAACAGAATTTGCTTCTCTTAAACAGATGCAGCAGAATGCAGCGACCTATCGACACGATATGCGCCACCATTTCGCCCTTTTGCAGGGTTTGGCATCCGAGGGAAACCTCGTGGAGCTCAAAGAATATCTACGGTCTGCCCAGTCCGACATGGATGCCATCACCCCCATACGCTTTTCCGAAAACGAAACCGTCAATCTGATTTTGTCCACCTATGCCACCAAAGCAAAACGATCCGGAATCCTGTTGGCGGTGGAAGCGACGCTGCCTGACTCGCTTCCCTTCAGCGACACCGAGCTTTGCTCACTCTTGTCTAACGCTTTGGAAAATGCCATACATTCCTGTGAAAGCATACCGGACAGCAATAAACGCTTTATCACGCTACGCTTGTATTCCAAGAATAACAAGCTGTGTATTGATATTCGCAACAGCTATCATACTGAACCGGTATTCCATCAGGGCCTGCCTGTATCAAAGGAACAGGGGCATGGTTTTGGCACAAAAAGCATGGCCCATATCGTGGAAAAGCATGGCGGTGTCTACCAGTTTACGGTCAAGGATGGCTGGTTTATCTTTCAAGCCACTACATAGAAGGCGTAAGACAAGGGGCTGTCTCAAATCGGAATAAAATCTGAGTTGAGACGGCTCCTTTTTCATAGGCTCGAGGAAATACCATGCGTAACGTTAACTGATTCCACCGAACTGTTATTTTAAAATGTGCAAAGTTTTA
>JAEZLR010000039.1 GCA_023415205.1 Bacillota bacterium
AGGTGCCGTCTGGGAGCATGGCCGTATTGACGACCTGCACACCTTCGGTGCTGCCGTCATAGAGACATTCAGCCTCATGCCAGGCAGTGCCGTCATAGATGGCATACATGATATAATCGCTGGTGAAGTCAAAGGGGTTATCCACATCGCCCAGGGTGACGCTTCTCCATGCGGCAATAGCCTTATCGCCGTTAGTTGCCGTCACAGGAGCCAGATCAGGTGTATCGTTGTCGGTAAGCTGAGTGGTGATAAACGCGCCGTCCTTACAGATCCCGGCCATAACCTCGGAAGCGGCAAGGCCATTCATCATATCCTCTATGGTTGCCTCACTTCCGGCTTCGCCGTTTACATCAGCAAAGCTTCTGACCCAGACTGCCGATGCACCCTTCTTAGTGCCCGAAAGGGATGGGCTGCTGTCGGGATAATCGGATTCATCAATCTCAGCACCCGTGCTGGAAAAAGCTCCGTCTCCATCCCTGACGGCAAACACCACTGAAGTATCAGAAACATCGGGACTATCCATGTCGGACAGGTAGACCATCAGCGCGCCGTCGTCAGACAGCTTGGGTTCGGCAAAGGGATAGGCATTGGCCCAAATCGTGGTCAAATCATCAGTGGACATCAGGGCAAGCATTCTCCTGCCTGCCGCCGGCGTACCCCAATAGCGCTCATAGGCCCCCAGATAGGAGCGATCCTCAAAGGTCAAGCTTTCCTCTACGGGAACCAGGGTCAGCATGGAGGCCCCTGCCTTGCCCAGGAGTTCTCCCGGGATGATGGACATCCTTCCGGATATCTCATCCTTATGGCTTTTAATCTTCTGCTGGATTTGGTTATATTGATTGTATTCCCAGCTTTCTTCGTCATCGTACAGCACATATTTGTCTTCATACCATAAAGGACCTAATTTAATTTTATAGGATAAGCCAACCTCTCCCAGGATGGAAAGCTGCTGCCCATCCAGCTCTAGGCCATAGTTGTCGGAATACCATTGGTATTTCTGCAGGTGGGTGACCATGCCATATGCGCCGGCCTTGAAGGAGGTAAATCGATACTCCCAGCCAACACCGGCAAAGCCATAGATAGTGAACGCAGCCTGAAGACGTGGGATATAGGCCGTATAATCCCTTTTCCGGCTGTTTAGGAAGGTCAGGCCGATCTCTCCGGTCATCCTGAACTCAAAGGTAGAGGTGACGGGTATAAAATAAATCCAGCCGTTATAGTCACTATAAAAGATATTCCCCCCGCCCAGGTAGAAGTCGCCGTACAGCATGCAGAGCTTCCATTCCCGTGCTTTGATATCATAATAAATATCACATTCGATATATGCGCCTCCGCCGAAGGTTTTTGTACTCCCACGGCTTTTATTCATCTGTTCCTTGGCTTTTTTAAGGTATTCACCCTTAGCCATGGCCTTCATATCGCTGAATCCGGGCATAAAATTGAATTTCTTTTTCTCCTTCCCTCCGAGGAAGACGCCCGAGGGATTCCCTGTACTGTATTCTCCTGCGGCAAAGCGAATGATGCCTCTGTAGACCAACGGATCGTCAGTGGCTATAATCTCAAGCCCGATATTGGATGTGCCTCGCACTCTGTACAGATCCATCATCTCGAGCGCATCCTTAACCGTTTTGTCTACGCCGTCAAGGTCCATATCATCATTCATTGCAATGATACCATAATTAAACTCATTTTCCAGCCTTAACAGCGGCCCCGGGTATCCGTAACCCGGTCTTGAAGTCCAATATAAATCTTCCATACTGGGAATACCTATAAGGTCCTGTATTTCGATAGGATCTGAGAGCCTAAGACTCCAGTGTCTGTCTAAGGCGTGAATGTAGCTGATGACAGGATAATAATAACCGACCTCTGTTGTCTTGAGATTAGATAACGCAATTTTGAGGGGATCTTTGAAATCACAGCTGAAGTGCAGGGTGATTAAATCTGAGAAGGGGTAAGCATGGACAACCTCACCTTCAAAGCTGCCTGATATATATCTTCCATCGTCGGAATCCATCCAGTTTAATCCATAGCTTTCGGTAGCATCGGGTACAATCACTGTCATATCAAGGGTGGCGCTTTCAGGCATCTCATCGATATAGATCCGTTCGGTGATGGATGTCTCTTCCCCGTCAAGGGTTAAGCGATGGGAGAGCACAATGGCACCGTTTTGAATGTTCGAGGTTTTCAGAGGCTTTATCCCTTCTGCTAAACAGACGCCAAGGGGAGAACCCTTTTGAGCTTGAATAGCGTCATTTTCAATAATGATGTATTTGGGCTGATGGGAGTTATCAGCAAAGTTAACCTCAATGACATAGCGAAGCTTGTCGGTGGCCGAAATCCAATTGGTAAAGTCCGACGGTTTGAAGGCCAGTGTATATTGGCCCTTTTCATTGGCACTTACCATTTGATCACTATCCCCCATTTTGCCGTTGATGGTTGTCTTCTCCTGATAATTGTCATTAAAGTAGACTCCCCCGCGGATGATAATATCGTCGGTATAAGGCTCACCGGTTGATTCGTCAAAAAACTCCAGAGTGACATTATAGTTAAGAAGCGGCAGTTTCACAGTCGTTAGCGGATACATATCAGAGCTACTATGGTCATTTTGATTTGCCACTAGAGTCCTATGAGGAATGACAGTAAAATCGAATACATTTTCGGAGCCATTGATCGGGTAAATAACGACATCACTGATAATGCCTTTTTCCTCATAAACGCCAACCTCTCCTGTAAAGGCAATCTTTTTATTCTGACCCCTTCCATTGGTATAAACCATCTCACAGGTAGCCCCCGGATAGACCCGGAACAGATACAGCTTGTCCTTCAAGGGGTTTACGGTCACAGTCATGGATCTCGTCATCCCGGTAAGGGTGTGGGTGGCTGTCACCACAGAGCTTCCTAAATCATTCGAGCACAGCATTAATTTCGTTCCGGGAAGGAGCACGGGATTATATTCGTCACCAATACGCCTATTGTTATAGGATAGGTAAACACTCTCACCCTCCACCTCCCAGGTCACCCGGTCGGCTATGGCACTCCATGCATAGGTCTTGTCATCGATTTTTATTGTTCGGTAGAATTCCATTGACATCGTATACCGATTGGTAAGAAGGTCTATGTCATCAATGATTTGTCCATCACTAAAATTCATGCCTAAGGTCATCGAGCCCGGTACCGCAAGGCCATCTGCAAGTATTCTCATGGCAGACGGGTTGTAGACATAGACATTATAGGAATCATAGGACCATGCCTCATCGGAAAGATTCTTGGCCTTGAGGCTCACGGTGTAGACATCTAAAAGGCGGTTGCTGTCAACAGTGCTGATATTGATGGTCACAGGCCCGACTGGTGCAGGGGATGCCACTGATTTGACGGGAGTAGCCTCGCTGTTTTTGGTTACTT
>JAEZLR010000040.1 GCA_023415205.1 Bacillota bacterium
AGGTGCCGTCTGGGAGCATGGCCGTATTGACGACCTGCACACCTTCGGTGCTGCCGTCATAGAGACATTCAGCCTCATGCCAGGCAGTGCCGTCATAGATGGCATACATGATATAATCGCTGGTGAAATCAAAGGGGTTATTCACATCGCCCATGGTAACGCTTCTCCAGGCTGTAATGGCCTTGCTTCCGTTAGTCGCCGTCACAGGGGCCAAATCAGGCGTATCGTTGTCGGTAAGCCGGGTGGTAATAAACGCACCGTCCTTGTAGATGCCGGCCATAACCTCGGAAGCAGCAAGGCCATCCATCAGATCCTCTATGGTTGCCTCACTTCCGGCTTCGCTGTTTACTTCGGCAAAGCTTCTGACCCAGACTGCCGATGCACCATCCTTAGTGCCCGAAAGGGATGGGCTGCTGTCGGGGTGATCCGATGTATCAATCGCGGTTCCCACCTCTGAAAAAGCACCGTCTCCATCCCTGACGGTAAACACCACTGAAGTATCAGAAACATCGGCACTTCCCATGTCCGAAAGGTAGACCATCAGTGCACCGTCGCCAGACAGCTTAGGTTCGGCAAAGGGATAGGCATTAGTCCAAATCGGAGCCAAATCCTCAGAGGACATCAGGGCAAGCATTCTCCTGCCTGCCGTCGGTGTGCCCCAATAGCGCTCATAGGCTTCCAGATACGAACGATCCTCAAAGGTCATGCCCTCCTCTACGGGAACCAGTGTCAGCGTGGAGGCTCCTGACCTGCCCAGGAGTTCTCCCGGCATGATGGACATCCTTCCGGATATCTCATCCTTATGGCTATTAATCTTCTGTTGGATCTGGTTATATTGATTGTATTCCCAGCTCTTCGTCGCGTCGGCCAGCACATATTTGCCGCCATACTCTATAGGGCCTATTTTAAACTTATAGGATAGGCCAACCTCTCCCGAGATTTTAAGCTGTTGGCCATCCATCTTTAACCCTTTGTTGTCGGAGTACCAGAGGTATTTCTGCTCGTGGGTGACCTTGCCGTATCCGCCAGCCTTGAAGGAGGCAAACCGATACTCAAAGCCAACACCGCCAAAGCCATAGATGCTGAATACAGGTCGCATACGCGGGATATAGGCTGTGTAATCCCTATTCCGGCTGTTAAGGAAGGTCATACCTATCTCTCCGGTCATGCTGAACTCGAAGGTAGAGGTGACGGGCACAAAGGCAATCCAGCCGTTATAGTCATTATAAAAGATGTTTCCGCCGCCCAAATAGAAGTCCCCGTACAGCATACAGAGCTTCCAATCCCGTGTACCGGTATCATAATAAATATCACATTCGATGTAAGCGCCTCCGCCGAAGGTTTTAGTGCGCCCACGGCTTTTATTCATCTGCTCCTTGGCTTTTTTAAGGTATTCACCCTTAGCCATGGCCTTCATATCGCTGAATCCGGGCATAAATTTGAATTTCTTTTTCTCCTTCCCTCCGAGGAAGACGCCCGAGGGATTGTCTGCACTGTAATCTCCCGCGGCGAAGCGAATGATGCCTCTGTAGACCAACGGATCGTCGGTGGCTATAATTTCAAGCCCGATATTGGATGTGCCTCGTACTCTGTACAAATCCATCATCTCGAGCGCATCCTTAACAGCTTCATCATCATCGTCGAAGGACACTTCATCATCCTGTGCAACGAAACCATAAACAAAATCATTTTCAAGATTTAACAGCGGTCCCGGGTATGAATAACCCGGTCTTGAAGTCCAATATAAATCTTCCATACTGGGAATACCTATAAGGTCCTGTATTTCGATAGGATCTGAGAGCTTTAGCGCCCAGTGTCTGTCTAATGCGTGGATGTAGCTGATGACAGGATAATAATAACCGACCTCACTCGTCTTGAGATTAGATACCGCAATTTTGAGGGGATCTTTGAAATCACAGCTGAAGTGCAGGGTGATTAAATCTGAGAAGGGGTAAGCCTGGACAACCTCACCTTCAAAAGAGCTGCCTGATATATATCTTCCATCGGCGGAATTCATCCAGTTTAATCCAAAGCTTTGGGTAGCATTCGGTACAATCACTGTCATATCCAGGGTGGCGCTTTCAGGCATCTCATCTAAATAGATCCGTTCGGTGAGCGATGTCTCTTCCCCATCAAGGGTTAAGCGCTGGGAGAGCACAATGGCACCGTTTTGAATGTCCGAGGCTTTCAGGGGCTTTATCCCTTCTGCTAAACAGACTCCGAGGGGAGAGCCCTTTTGAGCTTGAATAGCGTCATTTTCAACGATGATGTATTTTAGCTGATGGGAGTTATCGGCAAAGTTTACCTCAATGACATAGCGAAGCTTGTCGGTGGAAGAAATACGATTGGTAAAGTCCGATGGATTGAAGGCCAGTGTGTATTGGCCCTTTTCATTGGCACTTACCATTTGATCACTATCCCCCATTTTGCCGTTGATGGTTGTCTTCTCCTGATAATTGTCATTAAAGTAGACTCCCCCGCGGATGATAATACCGTCGGTATAAGGCTCACCGGTTGATTCGTCAAAAAGCTCCAGAGTGACATTATAGTTAATTAGCGGCAGCCTCACAGTAGTTAGCGGATACAGATCAGAGCTGCTTAGGTCATTTTGATTTGCCACTAATGTCCTATGGGGAATGACAGTAAAATCGAATACATTTTCGGAGCCATTGATTGGGTAAATGACGACATCACTGATGATGCCTTTTTCCTCATAAACGCCAACCTCTCCTGTGAAGGCAACCTTTTTATTCTGACCCCTTCCATTGGTATAGACCATTTCACAGGTAGCCCCCGGATAGACCCGGAACAGATACAGCTTGTCCTTCAAGGGGTTTACGGTCACAGTCATGGATCTCGTCATCCCGGTAAGGGTGTGGGTGGCTGTCACCACAGAGCTTCCAAATTCATTCCAGCACAGCATCAAAGTCGTTCCGGGAAGGAGCACGGGATTATAGTCGTCACCGATACGCCTGTTGTTATAGGATAGGTAAACACTCTCACCCTCTACCTTCCAGGTCACCCGGTCGGCTATGGCACTCCATGCATAGGACTTGTCATCAATTTTTAATGTTCGGTAAAAATCCATACCGATCATGTAACGATCTGCAAGAAAGTCTATGTCATCAATGATTTGTCCATCACTAAAATTCATGCCTAAGGTCATCGAGCCCGGTACCGCAAGGCCATCTGCAAGTATTCTCATGGCAGACGGGTTGTATACGTAAACGCTGTATGAATCATAGGACCATGTCTCATCAGAAGGATTCTTGGCCTTAAGGCTCACGGTGTAGACATCTAAAAGGCGGTTGCTGTCAACAGTGCTGATATTGATGGTCACAGGCCCGACTGGTGCAGGGGATGCCACTGATTTGACGGGAGTAGCCTCGCTGTTTTTGGTTACTT
>JAEZLR010000009.1 GCA_023415205.1 Bacillota bacterium
CGTGTAACCTTGAAGTATTTAAGATCGGAAGAATAACGGGGCTCTACAGAGCTCTAAAGGCTATTTAAAGCCATACAGCTAAGGTGTGGTCTAGGATTTAATTTCCTACAGTAAATTGACACGATCGGGGTCATATGTACTGTACATAGAAGATTTGAAAAGTGATATAATGAAAAATATGCGGCCTTTAAGAAGCACATACCTTGTATGGGTATACGTCATCACAGGGCAACCTCCGGGCCGGTCCTATAATGGAAAGGTGGTTTTGTTTTTGTCCGATAAGGGAAAGGTTTTGAGGGAAATAATAAGCTGGCTTATGGCCATTTTCATCCCTATTGTTATTGTGTTTGTGTTGAATGTCAAGGTGTTCGCCATTCCGATTATAGACCAATCCTCCATGCATAATACCCTCTTTGAGGGAGAAGTGGTTTATGTCAACCGTTTTACGGATGATTTATCCAGCCTTGAGCGGGGGGATATTATTCTCTTTCTGACAAACGGCAGGGAGAAAAAGGGCTTATGGGATGAAATCAGCATTAAATTTACCGATATAGCCGACAGGTTCAAACCTAAAGAACAAAGGATCAACGAACGGTATGTCAAACGTATCATCGGATTGCCGGGGGATGTGGTTGATATTACTCCCGAAGGTGCCGTTTACATTAATGGAGAGCTTGAAAATAAGGCCTATGTGGTTGGCGTGACTCCGCCGCGGGAACAGACCTATCCTCTTACCGTGCCAGAGGGCAAGGTGTTTGTAATGGGAGATAACCGTGAGATTTCACGGGACAGCCGCCATTTTGGATGTATCAGCAGCAAATCCATTGAAGGCAAGGTAGTTTTTCTTTTATGGCCCCCTTCAAGGGTTGGTGCTATAAAATAGTCATGAATGAGCCTTCCTTGGGAGGGCTTGGAGGAAGGATAACCTCTGCCACCCAAAACAGAATGACAGGATATGTGAGGATGTATCTGTATGGATAGAGAACTTGTTCAAGAAAAAAGGAAGCTTCCCGTGCCATTGGACTCAGGGTTACTGTAC
This sequence comes from Bacillota bacterium, assembly GCA_023415205.1. Lineage (GTDB taxonomy): Bacteria > Bacillota > Clostridia > DSM-8532 > DSM-8532 > DTU059. The sequence continues at coordinate 1,040 of JAEZLR010000009.1, forward strand.
ACTGTTGTGGCCCTTTATTATGTTTATGTGTCCCAGATTATTGTAAAGTTTGAGTTTAATGATACTGTCAACCTGATACTCTGCCAGATTATGTTTTTCTTATTACCCCCTCTCCTTCTGGCTTGGGTAAGGCGTTATGATATCAAAAAAACTTTTCGTTTGAAAGCCCCGAGGCCTTTGGAGGTTTTCCTTATGCTCTTGATCAGTCCGGTGATGGTGATTGCGGGATTATGCGCAGGCGTCATCGCCCTGTTAGGTGTCAAGGCTGTTTTTGGCAGGGTGCTGATAACCGGTGAAATATCGGACTTAATGAATCAGGGTGTCCTTGTGTCCCTTTTGCTTGTGGCCGTCCTGCCCGCAATTTGTGAAGAATTCCTTTTCAGGGGATTGATCCAGAAAGGGATGGAAGGGCTGGGCGCAGGCTGGGCTATCTTTTTGAGCGGCTTACTCTTTGGTTTGTTTCATTTTGATTTCCAGCGTCTGGCGGCTCAAACCCTCTTGGGCATGATCTCGGCATATGTCACTTATAGGACGGGCTCTATCTTCAACGGTATGATCCTTCATTTTATGAATAACGGTCTTCTTACCCTGATCTCCAACTATGCGACCCGGATGACTGAGGGAGCACCACAGGTTCAGGTGGTTACCGATCCCTTTGGGACCCCCGAGTTTATGGAACTGGCGGCTTCTAACGGAATGACACTCAACCAGCTCCTGGGCATTATGTCAGTTGTCCTTACTGTGGTTCTGGCTATCAGCCTGGTGGTGATATTCGGTCTTCTTCTGATTGTGAAGACAATTACCCGCAAGACCGTGGAGGCCCCCGAAAAAATTAAAGGAAGCGCCAAGGGGCTTTTTCTTGGGATACCAGGCCTATTGCTCATTGGCATCGTTTATGTTTCGCTAGGCCTGATGCTGGCGGAGAACCCCCTGGGAAGGCAAATCCTCATATTCTTTGGCTTTTCCTGACGCCCGTTTACGGATGCTGAGAGATGGTCATACTATGAGTCAATAAATTCTACATGCACAAAAGATTTTAATAACAGTAGGAGTAGAAACATCAATGATTGTTGCTGATCAATGGACTGATTACAAGCTGCTGGATGCAGGCAATGGAGAAAAAGTGGAAAGCTGGAGCGGAACCCTGCTTCGAAGGCCTGATCCCCAAGCCATATGGCCCTGGACTAAAAAGGATGTGAAGGACCAGGTGGATGCCCACTATCACAGAAGTAAGGCCGGCGGGGGAGAGTGGGAGTACAAAAGCAAGATACCCTCTTCCTGGAGGGTTCATTACAAAAACTTGACCTTTAAAATCGAGCCTACAGGCTTTAAGCATACGGGGCTTTTTCCTGAGCAAGCCGCAAACTGGGATTGGATAAGCGAGAAAATAACCCAGGCCGGGCGGCCTGTATCGGTGCTCAATCTTTTTGCCTACACAGGAGGGGCCACCTGTGCCTGTCTGGCGGCAGGAGCCTCCGTGTGTCATGTGGACGCCTCCAAGGGCATGGTGGCCTGGGCCAGGGAGAATGTGGCCCTTTCAGGCCTGACCAATAAGCCTGTCAGATTTATTGTTGACGACTGCATGAAATTTGTTCAGAGAGAAATTCGCCGTGGCCGGCTGTATGACGCCATTATCATGGACCCACCCTCCTATGGGCGAGGCCCCAATGGTGAGCTCTGGAAGCTTGAAGATGAACTATTCTCACTGGTGGATGTTTTAAAGGATGTTATGAGTGATCAGCCGGTATTCTTTTTGCTAAATTCTTATACCACGGGTTTTTCACCCCGGGTTTCAGCCAATATGCTGGAGCTTTGCATCAGCAAGAAATTTGGGGGTCGGGTTTCCTGTGGCGAGGTAGGACTGCCGATTACCGATTCGTCCATTATTCTACCCTGCGGTACCTTTGCCCGTTGGGAACATTGAAGTGAGGGATTTTTTCGTGTTATAATAACCTCACCCATTACCAAAATCAAAGATTTTGAACGGGTGCCCGAGAGCATTGATACACATTAACACACTACATACCCATTTTTTCAAATGAAAGGAACAAGATTGGAACAATGAATGATATTCAATCACTGCTAGATACTGTGCTTAATGCCTTGGACGATAAAAAGGCAAGAGATATTAAGGCTATTGATATAAGCCATCTGACCACCATCGCCCACTATTTTGTCATGGCAAGCGGTACCTCGGTAACGCACATCAAGTCTTTGGCCGATAATGTAGAAGAAAAGCTGGGTGAAAAGGGTATTAAGCCTCTCCATATGGAGGGCTATCATACGGCGCGATGGATTCTTATGGATTACGGAGACGTTGTGGTTCACGTCTTTCATGAGGAAGACAGAGAGTTTTACGGTCTGGAGAGATTATGGCAGGACGGTAGACAGGTTGCCGTCAGAGCCCAGAATGCTTAATGGTTTTTATTAGGCCTTGACAGGGTGCCCGCTATGGGGTGGATTTTTTTCGAGGCTCAACATTGGAGGTTATTATATGAACTATTCAACACAGGTGGATAAAAAGTGGCAGCAAAGATGGGAGGAAACAAAGCTGTATCGGTTTGACCGAGATAAGCTGGACAAGAAGCTTTATTGCTTGGAGATGTTTTCCTACCCTTCAGGAGCCAAGCTCCATGTGGGCCATTGGTATAACTTCGGACTAACCGACTCCTGGGCAAGAATGAAGAGAATGCAGGGCTATAACGTCTTTCATCCTCAGGGCTTTGATGCCTTCGGCCTGCCTGCAGAAAACTATGCCATTAAAACAGGCATCCATCCCAAGGATTCCACGCTGAAAAACATTGAGACCATGGAAATGCAGCTCAGAGAAATGGGAGCAACCTTTGATTGGGACTACGAGGTTGTCACCTGCTCCCCTGAATACTATCAATGGACTCAATGGATTTTCCTCCAGCTCTATAAAAAAGGGCTGGCTTATCGGAAAAACGCCCCCGTCAACTGGTGCCCAAGCTGTAAAACTGTTCTGGCCAATGAGCAGGTACTGGAAGGCGGCTGCGAACGCTGTGGCACTGAGGTTACCAAAAAGAATTTGACCCAATGGTTCTTTAAGATCACCGAATATGCACAGGAGCTCTTAGACTGCCTGCCCAAGCTGGACTGGCCTGAAAAGACCAAGAAAATCCAGACCAATTGGATAGGGCGATCCGAGGGAGCAGAGATTGAATTCCAGGTTGAGCATAAGGATATTTCCTTCCGGGTATTTACTACCCGTGCAGACACCCTTTATGGGGTGACCTATGTGGTGCTTGCTCCTGAGAATGAGCTTGTAGACAAGATTACAACAGACGATTATAAGGCGAAGGTGGAGGAGTACAGAGAGCAGGTCAAGAAAATCACCGAAATAGATCGACTCTCCACCACCCGTGAGAAAACAGGGGTATTCACAGGCGCATACGCCCTTCATCCCCTGACCGGAAAAAAGGTTCAGATTTGGGTTGCCGACTATGTTCTGGCTGGTTACGGCACGGGATGTGTCATGGCCGTGCCTTCCCATGACGACAGGGACTATGAATTTGCCACCAAATACGGACTGGACATCGTCAGGGTCATCAAGAGTAAAGATGGAACAGATGACGCCCTTCCCTTTGCCGATTATGGCATACTCACCTCCAGTGAGGAGTTTGATGGTATCACCTCTGAAGAAGCCCGTGTTGCCATTGTCAGGAAGCTTGAGAAGGAAGGAAAAGGTGAGCTAAAGGTAACCTACCGCTTACGGGATTGGCTGGTTTCCAGACAGCGCTACTGGGGTGCGCCCATACCGATTATCCACTGTGAAAAATGCGGTGCTGTACCCGTTCCCGAAGATCAGCTTCCCGTGGAGCTTCCCTATAATGTGAAGTTTACACCCGATGGAGAATCCCCGCTGGCCAAGTGCGAGGAGTTTATCCATACCACCTGTCCCACCTGCGGAGGTCCGGCGAGAAGGGATTCCGACACCCTTGATACCTTTGTGTGCTCAAGCTGGTATTTCTTAAGATACCCAGACAGTAAGAACACCAAGGAAGCCTTCAACCGCGAGTGGGTCAACAAGATGCTGCCCGTTGATAAGTATGTAGGCGGGGCCGAGCATGCGGCCATGCACCTGTTATATGCCCGTTTCTTTACCAAAGCGCTACGGGACATGGGTTACCTTGATTTTGACGAGCCCTTCCTTTCACTGGTGCATCAGGGAACCATTCTGGGTTCGGATGGACAGAAGATGTCAAAATCCAGAGGGAACACCGTTTTGCCGGATGAATATATTCAGAAATATGGTTCAGATATTTTCAGAATGTACCTGGCCTTTGGCTTTGCCTATATTGAGGGAGGCCCCTGGAGCGATGACGGTATCAAAGCCATGGACCGCTTTGTGGGCCGGGTAGAAAGACTGGTTGAGAGGCTGGTAGCTGAACGAAACGAAACAACCCTGACAGACATGGGCGCTGAGGAAGAAGAACTCAACCTGGTTAGACATAGCACCATAAAAAGTGTTACCACCGATACTGAACAGTTCCAGTTCAATACCTCCATTGCACGGCTGATGGAGCTGGTGAATGCCATCTATAAATATGATGCGCTTGCCCAAAAGAATAGAAGCCTCCTGGAAGACACCATAACGGATCTTCTCAAGCTTCTTGCACCCTTTGCCCCTCATTTTACCGAAGAAATGTGGGAGCTGATGGGCAATGCCACCTCCATCTTCAAAGAGAGCTGGCCTGAGCATGATGAAAAGGCCCTGGTACGTGATGAGGTAGAGTTAGCAGTTCAGTTTAACGGACAGATCAAGTTTAAAATCAATGTTCCTTCATCTGCCGATAACAAGGCCATTGAAGAGATTGCTCTCAAGGACTCCCGATCACAGGCCTACCTGGAGGGTAAGAGTGTTGTGAAGGTGGTCGTGGTTAAGGGACGTCTGATTAATATTGTTGTTAAGTAAGGAGGAAAGCCCGTATGGATCAGTCCTTCCGCTTTGTAGTTATGACCGCCGTTACATATCTGGCCTTTCTATGTGTGATTCGGCTGGTCATTGGCTCACAGTATAAGGCCAAATCCTTCTTGATCAATGTTATCGGGATGGTTACGGTATACGGAAGCTTCCTCATTGCCCATTACGGCAATTTCCTGAAGCTTCCCGCTTTCCTATATTACCTGCTTCCGCTCGTTCTCACCATTTTTTTACCCCCCTTGTCTCTGAAGATGAAGAGCGACCAGACCTTGAAATATCTTGCTTTCAGCATTCTGGCCGTTCCTTTGATTCATTTTTTCTTTTCCTTCTTTCTGGGGTGGGGTGAGTTTCTGCCCTTTCTGAGAATTCCTTCCTTATGGAATATTGTCTAGTTATCCACCGTCAAAGAATATCATTGCAGCCTTAAAAGCCTTGGGGTATAATGGGTCAGTGACTTCGTTAGGTAAAACATGGAGGTGGTGGAGTTGGCCACTATGTCAACGGATGAGGTAAGGCTTATGCAACCGGCCGTACTGGCCTTTATGGGTGATGCTGTATTTAATCTCTTTATTAGGGAAAGATTAATTTTGGGAAGAAAAGGCACCTCCCACCAGCTTCATCTTTATGCAACCGATTATGTGAAGGCAGCCTCCCAATCCAAGATGTCCAAGGTTCTATTGGAGAGCTTTACAGATGATGAGGCCTATATTTTTAGGAGAGGCAGGAATGCTAAATCGACCACGGTACCTAAAAATGCCGATATTCAGGACTATAAGTATGCTACGGCCTTCGAGGCCGTTTTAGGGTTCTTACATCTTACCGGCCAGCAGGAAAGACTGGATTCCCTGATGCTTAAGGCCGCAACAATCATAGAAAAACCTGAAATGGAGAATGAGCACCATGAATAATGAAAATAGCTCCGGCAGAGGAGCTAGGAAACCGTCAGGTTCCAAAGATAGGAAACCTTCAGGTTTCAGAGATGGAAAACCCTCGGGATTTAAGTCAAGGAATTCCGATAAGCCCAGAAGCCCAGATGCCCCCAAGGGCAGAGGAGGCTCACGGCCGGGAGGAGATTTTAAAGACAGGGGTCGCAGAAAATTCGGTGAAAGAGCCGAAGGCTCTGAGGGCTTCGAGAGAAAGCCCAGAGGAGACAGACAGGAAGGCTCAGGCGAGCAAAGGAAAAGTACCGACTGGAGCACTGGCGGCTATCGCATCACCAAGAAGGGTGCAGGAAAGGGAAATACCGGATTCAAGGGCTTTAATAAAGAAGAAGATAAAGGCTTTAAAGGCCCAAAAAGAGACTACGACAAGCCCGGAGCAAGGGGACCGCGCCGTGACACCGAAGGTAAAACGGGTTATAGAGGCTTTAAAAGAGAAGACGAGCAAGGCTTTAGAGGCCCTAAAAGAGACTATGACAAGCCCGGAACAAGGGGACCGCGCCGTGATGCTGAAGGTAAAACCGGATTCAGGGGCCCGAAACGCGAGGTTGAGCCAAGAACCGGAGGTTTTAGGGATTCCCGAAGTGGCTTCGAGAAGAAGGGCCCCCGTTCATCGGACAGAAGATTTGATAACCAACGTCCTCGGGAAGATGCCCTTAAGAAAAAGCAGACACAAGCAGAAAATAGCATGGTCGAAGATTTGGAACGGGAAGACAGGGTAGAAGGAAGAAACCCCGTCCTGGAAGCACTCAGATCTGGAAGACCGCTTAACAAGCTGTTCGTGGAAAAGGATAACGATGATCCTTCATTAATGAGGATTATCGCCATAGCCAGGGAAAAGAATATTCCCATTCAGTATCTGGAGCGCTTTAAACTGGATACCATGTCCCAGACTCGCATACACCAAGGTGTCATCCTGGAGGTAGCGGCTCAGGAATACGTGGAAGTAGAGGATATCCTTAAGAAGGCAAAAGAAAAAAATGAAAAACCCTTCTTATTGATTCTTGACGGCATTACGGATACCAACAACCTGGGTTCCATTATAAGATCTGCCGAATGCGCCGGTGTTCATGGTATTATTCTTCCCAAGCGGCGTTCAGCCACATTGAACGCTACGGTGGCGAAGGTCGCGGCCGGGGCTTTGGAGTATGTCCCGGTGGCTCGTGTCACCAATTTGGTGCAAACTCTTCGTGAGCTCAAGGCGGAAGGCATTTGGATTATCGGTGCCGATATGGATGGCGATAGCAATTATTATGATGCTGATCTAACAGGGCCCTGCGCCCTTGTTATTGGCAGTGAGGGTGAAGGCCTTGCAAGGCTTGTGAAGGATGAATGCGACTTGATGGTGAGAATCCCCATGAAGGGCAAGATTTCTTCCCTGAATGCGGGTGTTGCTGCCGCACTTATCCTGTTTGACATTGTCAAGCAAAGAGGCTGAGGTTTACACAGATAGAAAAGAGGCTCTTCCCGGACAAGGGAAGGGCTTTTTTTTGAAGGGGTATACTGATAAGACTTCTCCTTAAAAAGTACAGGCCCACCATTGTCCATTTATGAGTACAAGGCATATGCTATACAAGGACAAGAAATAAGAGGTCGACATCATGGACGATAGATGCGAAGGGTGTTTAAAGATCGGCCAGAAAGCGCCCGATTTCTCTGTGTTATCCACCTATGGGCCCATATCCCTTTCAGATTACAAAGGCAAATGGCTTATTCTCTTTTCACATCCCGGAGATTTCACCCCTGTATGCACCACCGAGTTCATTGCTTTTTCAAAGGAGTATCCCGAATTTGTTAAGCGCAATACCTTACTCCTAGGCCTCAGCATTGACAGCAATCCGTCCCATCTTGCCTGGATGGAGAATATCCGTAGGACTCAGGGCGTGACAATTCCTTTTCCCATACTGGCTGACAGGGATGGAGCCATTGCAAGACGCTATGGGATGCTTTCAGCTGACGAAAAGAATTTTGCTACGGTGAGAAATGTGTTTATTATAGATCCAGAAGGAATCATTCGATCCATATTGGTCTATCCCTACACCAACGGGCGCAATATTCCTGAAATATTAAGACTGCTCGATGCTTTACAGCTTTCCAGCAAGGAAAACGTGGTTACCCCTGCCAATTGGCAGCCTGGAGAACCCGTAATGGTTCCTGCACCTCAATCCTACGAGGAACTGATTAAGAGAGGTGAAGATTCAGCTTTGCGCTGTGTTGACTGGTATCTGTGCTTTAAGCAGGATACTTCCACTAAGCCTAATAAAAGGCCAGTTAATATTGACGACTTGAGGCTACCTCCAGGCCCCATGGATGTATAGCCCAGTTTATATGCTCCTCCTTCTTGCGCTTTAAGCATCCTCCTGCTTAAAGCGCTTTTTAATTAAGAAGGGCTCAGGCTCCTACCGATTTTTTACCTGGCCTCTGCATTCTTAATTTAACGGGCAACCGAATTTTAAAGCTAGACCCTTCAAACTCGCCCTACGACAATAAGCCGCGAAAAACGATACCCACTAAGTCAATGTGAAGCAACTACCCTAATAAAATATCACATAATAAGTGATATTAAAAAACTTAATGTGAGACTTTTACGTGAGGTGCTTAATTATGGCGAAGATATACTATGACTTAATAAAACAGGACTATTCAGGAGTTGGGAATTGCCTTACTGCTTTTGAAAAGTAAAAAGCTGATTATATAGAACATCGTCTTAAGCTTAATCATACACTAAATTTAAAATCCAAAATAAAGAATTAAATGATATAATTGTTATATATAAGCTATTATGGTTTAAATTAAGAAACATAGACTTGGTAATTACCAATCCCTTGCAAAAAGAAAGGAAGCGATTCCTGTGTGATCATGTGCGACATGCCCACTTCTAGTTCTTAAATCCTTAGAAATACTGACATGCTCTTGAACATTGCTTTTAGTGCATGTCTCTCTATGAAAGGTGAAAACATGGCTAAAAGAAAAATCCTATTCTTATTTATTGCCATATTTAGTGTTGCTTTAGTCGCATGTACGGGGAGCAAGTACAAACCGGAATATGTTTTAAACAGCATATCTTCATCACCAGACGGCCTTATGTTAGCTTGCGGGGATAATGGGATCATTGCAACAACTCAGGATCTTAAAGTATGGAATTATCTGACCATTGATAAAAACATTAAATTTGAGAGTGCTGAATTCTTAAATGACGAATTTATCATACTAGGCCGGGAAGCAGCCAATGGTAAAGATGTTCTATGCTTTTATCATCCCAAATCAAAAAAATGGAGTCTCACTCAATCAGATGATCATGTAAGAAATATCACAGTAGCTAACAACCGACTATTTACTATTTCTACAGAGGGTTATATCAAGGAACTCATTTACAAATCTGAGTGGGAACCTGTGGAATTTCCTGCTATTATAAATGATGCTAATGAATGGCCTGTGAGAAATATACCAAGCTCCATTCTATATGACGGGCATCAGTATATTGTCACAGGTGGAGGGAACTTCCTTGCCAGTTCAAAAGATTTAAAAGAATGGGTTTTCAATTTTGAGCAGAGTGGAGGAACCGGCAGTTCATATGGTATTGCGACTAGTGGTAGCACAAATGTTATCGTGGGAGACCATCTGTATATTGCTTCTGCAAAAGCAGGTGACGACCAATGGACTGTTCAAGATCCTATTGAACACATTGCCAATATAGAGGATGTGGATAATTACTACACACTCTGTTTATTTGATATCGTTACTGACGGAAAGAAGTTCGTTGCTGTAGGAGCTCATGGTATTGCCCTGATATCTGAGGATGGTATAAATTGGAGTGTTTCTCAAACAAACACTTTTGCTTGGCTAAAGGACATTGCGTGGAATGGAACATCCTTTATATGTTTGGGTGAAAACATCATTATTGCATCAGATGATGGAGTCAATTGGACTGAAATAAAATAACACATTAACTCGCTTCTTTGCTCATAAAATCTGTAGATTATATTAGGTATACTTACTTATAGTCTATGAGGGGCTAAAATATTATAGATTATATACCGTATAAAGCTGAGTAGTATAAAGTGTTCCAATATATTCCTTCATTTCATAAATGGTCTTGAAACTGCCCATGGTAATCATGGTTTTGGCAACTAAAGTCTCGGTATCAAAGTCTCCTCCTTCTTGCGCTTTAAGCATCCTCCTGCTTAAAGCGCTTTTTAATTAAGAAGGGCTCAGGCTCCTACCGATTTTTTATCCGGCCTCTGCATTCTGGGAGATTAATTTGACAGAGCCGTTGTTGGTTGTGATAAACAAAAGGGCTGCCGTTTGGCAAGCCCTGTAAAAGATCAGTTTGCATTTTCAAGCTTTATTTCATCAGAAGTGGGTTCTGCGCCTTGCGCTACTCCATCGATGTCTACAGTACTTGAGTTTTCCTTCATGCTTTCTATGAGCGGGTCTGTCACCTGAAATGAATCGATGCTTTTTTCTATCATTACACCTTCCCCCACTTTTTCTGAAAGAATTGCGCCAGGAGCTGCGTCATCTTTTGGCTCTGATTTTTGAATCGATATCCCGTTGATTGTCTCAATCTGTCCTCCCTGCATTCTATCAACATCTACATCGATAGAATTCATCTTGAGCTTATCCATCTCTTCCTCTGTGAGTTTGAAGAGTCTAATACCCAATGTCTCAGCTAACCCGTATGCATAGGCTCGGGCCTGGGGGGATAAAAGTAACGTGAACACTAAAGCAAGTACTAAACAGGTGGCAATAGCAGCGGGTTTTTTGAAGAGGAGGGAATGCCTCTTCAGATTACGTTTATTGTTACATTCGTTGGTAATCCTGTCTTGTATTTTTTCAAAGGTACCAGCAGACAGGCTTATGCCTGAGACTTCAGAATTAAAGGTGCTTTTAAGGAGCTTATCAAAGTAAACTTGCTTTTTCATAAAAACTATTCCCCTTTCGGTTAATTGGGATATCAGAATAAGCTTTCATTGGATTACCAAGGTCAATGATTTTCATTAACCGCTTTCGCCCGTGATACAGTCTGGATTTTACAGTGCCCTCAAAACATTGCATCATTTTTGCTATTTCTTTTATGGAAAGCTCATTAAAATAGTAAAGAACTATAACAGTCTTCAGAACGGGCTCAAGTTGATTGACTGCTTGCCAGACAACTTTTTGCAGCTCATTTGCCTCAACAGTGTCCGCCAGCTCCCATTCGTTCTGGCATATTTCATACCCCATATCCCTCATTTCATCAATGGACACATGCTGCTTTTCTTTTGGCTTCATGCGCAGGCATAAATGGGTTAGTATTCTATAGAACCATGCCTTAAAAGCCACAGGGTCCTTTAGCTTGTGCAAATCTTTATAGCATCTGATAAAAGCCTCTTGAACAACATCCTCCGAAAGTTCTTTGTTCCCTGTGATTAGATATGCTGTCCTGAGGGCTTGATCGCTGTATAGGCGGTAGAGCTCTTGAAAGGCGATAGAATTACCTTGCTGTAAGCTTTTAATCAGGCTAACCTCATCCATGTTTCATTCCTTTCACTTCTTTTATTGTAGTAGAGGCCTCTATCTAATAGGATACAAATGTTCAAGAGTTGGTTCAAATTTTTTTGAAAGGACGTTTAATAGGGTCACTTTTTTGAAATTTTTGGTTCATGGGCCATTCCTGCCCTTTATTCTGATTTTTGATATAATGGAAGAACGAGTACAAGGTTATTCTATACAGAATAACGTCATATAGGGAGAATTTAATGAGCATTTTATCGGCAGAAAAAATAGCAAAAAGCTATAGTGAAAAAATATTATTTGAGGAACTGTCCCTGGGTATCAATGAAGGGGAAAAAATCGGATTAATCGGTATCAATGGAACAGGCAAGTCCACTCTGCTCAAGGTTCTTGCCGGTCTTGAATCGACCGATGCAGGCAGGATCCTTTACGGAAATGGTGTAAAAATTGAATACTTACCGCAGACCCCCGATTTTGAGGAAGGAACCACCGTATTGGAACAGGTGTTCAAGGGAAATTCTCCTGTGATGAAGCTCATAAGAGAATATGAGGAGGTGCTTCAGGAAGCCAGCGCACCTTTTGCTGAAGGAGCGGAAAAAAGGCTCCTTCAGTTGACTCAGCATATGGACAGCCTGGAGGCCTGGTCCATTGAAACCGAGGCGAAAAGCATATTGACTAAGCTCGGCATTTCTGACTTTAAAGCGGATGTGGGCAAATTATCCGGGGGACAGAGGAAAAGAATTGCCATAGCCAGTGCTTTAATCACCCCTTCCGATCTCTTGATACTAGACGAGCCCACTAACCATATCGACAATGACACGGTGGACTGGCTGGAGAAGTACCTCAATAAAAGGAAGGGTGCTTTATTGATGGTCACCCATGACAGGTATCTACTCGATAGAGTGGTCAACCGCATGGTGGAGCTTGACGGTGGCAAGCTCTATAGCTATCAGGCCAACTATTCCAAGTATCTGGAAATGAAGGCTGAACGGGAAGAATTGTCGGAAGCCTCTGAAAAAAAGCGTCAGGCACTTATTCGAAGAGAACTGGAATGGATTAAACGAGGGGCCAAAGCGCGCACCACCAAACAAAAGGCAAGGATTGATCGCTTTGAACAGCTTATTGAGCAGCAAGGCCCTGTAAGTAAGGAAAATATAGAGATACAGGTGAGCTTTTCACGATTGGGAAAAAGGATCATTGAAATTGAGAACATCAGTAAAAGCTTTCCCTGCGGGCCAATCATTAAGGATTTCAGCTATAACCTCTTGCGTGATGATCGGATGGGCATCATTGGGCCTAATGGTTGTGGGAAATCGACCTTAATGAAAATCGCTGCGGGCAAGCTTAGCCCGGATTCTGGCAGGGTATCCATTGGTGAAACAGTCAAAATAGGCTACTTCTCACAGGAAAATGATGATATTCAGAATAGCTCCTTAAGGGTGATTGAGTATATCAGGGAGCAAGCTGAATTTGTGAATACAGGAGAGGGCACCTTAAGTGCCTCGCAAATGCTGGAAAGATTTCTATTCCCACCCCAGGTCCAATGGACCCCCATCTCAAAGCTCTCAGGGGGAGAGAAAAGACGCCTATACTTACTCAAGGTACTCATGGGGGCACCCAATATCTTAATGCTGGACGAGCCCACCAATGATCTTGATATTCAAACTCTGACCATTCTTGAAGGTTACTTGGATGAATTTCCGGGAGCGGTTATGGTCGTATCCCACGATCGGTACTTTCTGGACAGGGTGGTTGATGGCCTGTTGGCTTTTGAAGGGGAGGGAGCTATCAAGCAATTCATGGGGAATTATACCGAATATGCTCAGTCGATTCAGCAGCAAGATGCCCTCATTGAGGATAAAAACCCTGGAACACCCAAGACAAAAACTAATGAAAGGGCTGTGGGGGAGAAGAAAAAGCCACTGAAAATGTCCTTTAAGGATCAGAAGGAATTTGACGAGATTGATGGGGTTATCGCTGGGCTGGAAGAAGAGATGAAGCAGATTGAGATAAAAATTACTGCGGCAGCTAGTGATTTTGTACAGCTTCAGGAGCTTATTTCAAAAAAAGAGCAGCTTGAAGAGGCCTTGGAAGCTGCAATTGAACGCTGGACTTACTTAAATGAGCTTGCTGAGGAAATAGAAAGAAACAAAAAAGCACAGGCTGAAAAGAAATAAAAAAGGTCAGTGGAATCATCAAAGCTTGTGAGTGCTATCACAGGCTTCTTTTGCCTATGGAAATAAAAATTATCATAAAATCAGGCGGATCTGTCCAAAAAGTTCTTCTTGATACGGATATAGAGGTAGGATGATTTAAGGGGTGAGAAGATGAGCGATGAAGATATCCTTAAGCTGTTAAAAGCCAGAAAACAGGAGGGGCTTTCCCATATCCTTGATCAATACCAAGGGCTCATGACCTATATTGTGAAAAATACTGGAATCTTCAATGAGGAGGATGTCGCAGAGTGTATGAGTGACATTCTTTATACCCTCTGGAAGCGAATCCATAAATACGATAAATCCAAATCTTCATTTAAAACCTGGCTGATCATGGTGACTCGGGGTTGTGCCATTGATTATCTGAGAAGAAATAAAAAGTATGGTCAGGTTATCTCCTTTGATGAGATCGGTGACATTGCTGATGCTGCCAGTGTTTTTAGGGAGAGGGATGACAACACCGTTATATCTTTTCTTCAAGCCCTTACACCTCCTGACAATGAGATTTTTTACCGCCGTTTTATTCTAGGGGAAAGTGTTGCTGCTATCGCTGAGATGCTTGATTTGACACAGGATAATGTGTATAAACGTTTATCCCGAGGGAAGGAAAAGCTCAAGACTCTTATGGGCAGGGAGGGGAATGGCTATGTATGAAAATAAGTATTTAGACGGGTTTACCCATGGGATAAATCCTTCTGACTATCCCACAGATATGAACCTAAAGCAAAAAATACTACAAAAAACATACAAAAGGATAAAAAACGGGTGGTACTATTTCAGGCGCATAGTGGCAGCCTGTCTGATCCTTGCTGTACTGTCGGCCTTTATTCCCAATACACCGGTTCATGCGCTTTGCCAAAAGCTTTTTTCCTTTATACCTGGTATTGGGATTGTAGAGAATTCTGAGACGGATATGAGGATCATCCGAGTGATGGAAAAGCCCGTAAAGGTCACCGAAGGTGAGCAATTTATTGAGGTTCAAGCAGCATATTTAACGAACACGACTTTGAACCTATCTATCAAAACCAATGTCGGTGCTATTGATGCGGGGGAGTTTAAGGACGCTGCCGAGTTTAAAAAATTCTTTGCGGGAGAAACAACGCCAAAGCTCTATATAAGCACAACAACCGGTAAAATCAAGTCAAATCATTCCATCTGGGCAGGCCCCTCCTTTGAAACAAGGGTCTACTCCATTGAAGCAAGCTTCCATCTAGAGGCTCAAGATACTGAAAATCAGGTCTTTGGACTTGAACTGGAGGGCTTCGGAAAACTGGTTGAGATCACCATGATTCCTGTCAGCAGCGATGCATCGCCCGAAGCCATGGGGAATGTGTCCATCATCGATAACGTCATGATCTTTGCCAACGCAAGCCGGGAGGGTGAGATTCTGGAGGTGCTCTTAAGTGCCGTGGCCCCACAGGACGATAAAAATATCAGGTTCCATTTATTTGATGAAGAGAATCGTCTGTTTGAAAACGGAGTACACGTCCTTGACAAGGAAGGCAATATCTATTTACCCGATGAGGGTATGAGAAAAATGAATAACAGCGATATTAATCATTTATATTTTGTTGTCCCCGAAGAGAAAGAAGGGCTCAGGGTGGTCATACCTCAAATTCTCTATAATCGAGTGTTTGACGACAGTATTAAAATGGCCATGCCTAAAGTAGGTCAGGATAGAGTATTGAATAAGGAATGGCGGCTGGGAGAGGGTATTCTTACTCTGGAAAAGGTAACCCTTCTGCCTGCTCATGATCCGATGATGCCGGAAGAAATGAAAGCATCCCAGGCCATGAAGATTGATGCAAGCTACAAGGAAGGAGAAAACGCTAGGGAGCGAGTGCTCAGGGTGCTGCCCGACGTAGAAGTGCCGGATAGTATGATTGACTATGCGATGGTATCGCAAAGCACCTATGCCGAGCTTTGGGATGAGGAGCCAAGAGGTTATTCTATTACAGTGTTTGATGATATAGAGAAAACAAAAAAGGTTCGCCTGAAATTTAGCGTAGAATGTACTATGACCGGGCCCTGGGTGATAACCCTCAAGTAGAGGAAGAAGGGATGGTTCTTGAAGCTTTGGTGAGTCAGGAGAACCGTCCCTTTTTATAATGTGAGAGTTTAATGAGTGATGGTGAAATATAGATGCAAGTGTCAGGTTTACTTGACACGGCATATAAATTTTGCTATTCTTTAATGTGTCAGGTTTACTTGACACGTATTTGGGGTGATCATTTGAAGAACTTGGTAAAAATTTATCGTGAAGAAAGAAAACTCACACAAAAAGAGCTGGGGGAGAAGGTCGGTGTATCTCGACAAGCTATAAATGCTATTGAGACCGGTAAATTTGACCCGTCCATATGGCTCGCTTATGATTTAGCAAAGTTCTTTGATGTTTCTCTTGAAACTTTATTTTTGTTTGAGGAGAGTGAAAGGAAATGACTAAATTATTACGTTACCCTGTTATTAACGGCATCTTCATCAGCTTGTTTTCTGCCTTCTATTCACTGATCTTTCTTATTACAGCCGGACATATGGAATTTCAAAGTATTTTGTACTACACGTCAAATACGCAGAGAACAAAACCCTTTTGGGGGAGTTGGGCTGCCTTTTTACACGCAGGACAACAGAAATATGTCAGTATTGGAATTATTGTCTTAACCTTAGTGATAATCGCATTATTAATAAAACGGCGTCGTCCTTATGATGAATATCAAGTAAAAGTTTTAACGGACTGCTTTATGGTAGCAGGGTTTATCACCCTATGCACATTTGCTTTTCTCTTCTTCTATATTCTTAGTGAGCATGTTGGTATTGTTGAAAAAATAACACTATTCGCAATGATACATTGGCTATCGATACTGCTTGCTGATCTGGTTTTTGTTTTATACTGTAACAAGCAGTAAACAGACTTTCAAATAATAGTCCTCTGAACCATGGATTTCCTGTATGCATTGATGGTTTCAACCAATATTTAAGACTTCTGGTGGAAATGCACAAAAGTAATTATGTTAAATAATTAACAATTGGTGAATAGACCAGTAGTTGCATGACGAAGAAACATGGTAAACTATTGTTAAATAATTAACGTTAAATAATTAACACATAGACCTTGGCTTGTAGTTTGCGACTCCATGTTAATTTTTTAACGAAAATGCAAAACATGTAGGATGATGCATAAGGGAGGAACCGCTTATGGATAGCAACAAAAATTACCCAATCATCGACAGCGTTGAAAAACTTGAACTGGCCATGGTGAAAATTAAGGAGGCCCAAAAAGCCTTTTCGACCTATACTCAGGAGCAGGTGGATAAAATTTTCTTAGCGGCTGCCTCTGCTGCCAATAAAGAGCGCATCCCCCTAGCTAAAATGGCTGTGAGTGAAACTGGTATGGGTATTGTTGAAGACAAGGTCATCAAAAACCACTATGCCGCCGAATATATTTACAATGCCTATAAGGACACTAAGACCTGTGGTGTTATAGAAGAGGATAGGGCCTTTGGCATGAAGAAAATTGCGGAGCCTGTGGGTGTTATCGCAGCCGTTATTCCTACAACCAACCCCACCTCAACGGCTATTTTCAAAACACTGATTGCCCTCAAGACCAGAAATGGTATGATGATAAGCCCTCATCCGAGAGCTAAGAATTGTACCATTGCCGCAGCTAAAGTTGTTCTGGAGGCCGCTGTTGCCGCAGGCGCGCCAGAAGGGATCATTGATTGGATTGATGTGCCTTCTCTGGATATGACCAATCTTGTCATGAAAGAAGCCGATCTTATTTTGGCCACCGGAGGTCCCGGCATGGTTAAAGCTGCTTACTCATCAGGTAAGCCCGCTATTGGTGTCGGCCCTGGAAATACCCCGGCCATCATTGATTCATCGGCCGATATTCTGCTGGCTGTCAGCTCCGTAATTCATTCCAAAACCTTTGATAACGGAATGATCTGTGCATCCGAGCAATCGGTTATCGTCCTTGACGATATTTACAGCAAGGTAAAGAAGGAGTTTGCTGACCGAGGCTGTTACTTCCTCGATGAAAAGGAGCTTGAGAGCGTTCGCAAGACCATAATTATCAATGGTGCCCTCAATGCTAAAATCGTGGGTCAGTCCGCTTTTAAAATCGCCGCACTGGCTGACGTAAAGGTTCCTGAGAATACGAAGATACTTATTGGCGAAGTGGATAGCGTGGAGCTCACAGAGGAGTTCGCCCATGAAAAGCTCTCGCCGGTTCTGGCCATGTACAGGGCCAAAACCTTTGGTGAAGCCCTTGATAAAGCCGAGCGCTTGATTGAGGATGGCGGATATGGCCATACCGCATCTGTTTATCTAAATGACATGACCGAAAAACAAAAGCTGGAGGCCTATTGCCAACGGATGAAAACCTGCCGTATTCTAGTCAATACCCCTTCTTCCTTTGGTGGTATCGGAGACCTGTATAACTTCAAGTTGGCACCGTCTCTTACCCTGGGTTGCGGCTCATGGGGCGGCAACTCGGTCTCTGATAATGTTGGTGTCCATCAGCTTCTCAATATAAAAACCGTTGCGGAAAGGAAAGAGAATATGCTTTGGTTCAGAACGCCCGATAAGATATACTTAAAGAGAGGCTGTCTGCCCATTGCCCTTGACGAGCTTAAAAATGTGTTGGGCAAGAAAAAAGCGTTTATTGTCACTGATTCCTTCCTTTATAATAACGGCTATACAAAGGCTGTTACAGATAAATTGGAGGAAATGGGCATCAGCCATACAACTTTCTTTGACGTAGCCCCCGACCCCTCTCTTGAATGTGCCAAAAATGGCGCCGCCGCTATGAATGCCTTTAAGCCGGATTGCATCATCGCTCTTGGCGGTGGCTCAGCCATGGACGCTGCAAAGATCATGTGGGTGATGTATGAGCACCCTGAGGTTGACTTCATGGATATGGCCATGCGCTTCGTGGATATCCGCAAGCGTGTATACACCTTCCCCCAAATGGGTGAAAAGGCATACTTTATCGCAGTTCCCACCTCAGCCGGTACGGGATCGGAGGTCACACCTTTTGCCGTTATTACCGATGAGAAGACCGGCATTAAATACCCCCTTGCCGACTACGAGCTGATGCCCGATATGGCCATCATTGATGCGGATCTGATGATGAGCATGCCCAGAGGGCTCACAGCCGCATCGGGTATTGACGCCATGACCCATGCCCTTGAAGCTTATGCTTCCATGCTGGCAACAGATTACACCGATGGACTGGCGCTTAAAGCACTGAAAATCATCTTTGAATATTTACCCAAAGCCTATGAAAACGGCGAATCCGATCCTGGGGCCAGAGAAAAGATGGCCAATGCCTCCACCATAGCGGGCATGGCTTTTGCCAACGCATTTCTGGGTATCTGCCATTCCATGGCCCATAAGCTGGGAGCCTTCCACCACCTGCCCCATGGTATAGCCAATGCGCTCATGATTAACGAAGTCATTCGATTTAATGCTTCGGAGGCACCCACCAAGATGGGAACCTTCTCCCAGTATGATCATCCCCATGCCTTAGCCAGATATGCTGAAATTGCGGATTATCTAGGGCTTAAGGGCAAAAATAATACCGAGAAGCTTGAAAATCTTATCAAGGCCATTGAGGAACTCAAGGAGCGGGTTGGCGTAAAAAAGACCATACGCGACTATGTCGTGGAGGAAAAGGACTTCCTCGACAGGCTTGATGAGATGGTTGACCAGGCCTTTGACGACCAGTGTACCGGTGCCAATCCCCGATACCCCTTGATGAGCGAACTTAAGGCAATGTATTTAAGAGCCTACTACGGAGAATAAAGGAGGCTGTCTATGAAACTGGAGGAAATTATTGCGGTCAGAGCGACTAAAACGGTGTACAAGGATGGAGACGTGGCCATCAAGGTCTTTAATCAGGACTACTCCAAGTCCGATGTGCTCAATGAAGCCCTCAATCAGGCCAGAGTGGAAGAGACCGGGCTGCCGATTGCAAAAGTTCTGGAGGTTACGAAGATTGATGGAAGATGGGCGATTATTACAGAATTCATCAAGGGTAAAACCTTAGCCAAGCTCATGGAGGAAAATCCTCAATCCATGGAAGACTACATTGAGCGCTTCGTGGACATTCAGCTCATGATACATCATAAGAAGGCACCGCTTTTGAATAAACTCAGAGACAAAATGAACCGTAAGATATCAGAATCCGGTTTGGATGCCACCACCCGGTATGAGCTGCATACTCGTTTGGAGAGTATGCCCAAGCATACAAAGATTTGCCATGGTGATTTCAATCCCAGCAATATTATTTGCGGTGAGGATGGGGTGGACTATATCATCGATTGGTCCCATGCCACCCAGGGCAATGCCAGTGCCGATACCGCCAGAACCTATCTACTCTTTTCACTGTCGGGGGACATTCAGTTGGCTGAAACCTATCTGAATTGCTTTTGCAGAAAAAGCGATACAGCCAGGCAGTATGTCCAGCAATGGCTGCCCATTGTAGCGGCCTCCCAATTGGTCAAGGGCAAACCTGAGGAAAGGGAATTCCTGCTTAAGTGGGCCAATGTCATTGATTACGAATAGGCTCGTTAGGAATTACCTGTAGGAGACTCCCTCTAAAGAGAACCTTTGCTATAATAAGGATTCAACCGCGCCATGGTTAAAGAGTCTCTAAATTCCATGTTCTCCATGCGGCGGTCCATTTTAAGGTAGCCTTCCTCGGTAAAACCCATGGAGTGATAAAGGCGGATGGCTCGGGTATTCAATGTATCAACCTCCAAGGAGATCTTGACAATCCCGTTGGCATCCGCCCATTCTATCAAGGTCTCAATTAGCTTTCTACCTATGCCCAGGCCCCAATAATCCTTTAAAAGTGATACTCCAAAGGAAACCTTGTGGCTGTATCGATGAAAATTCGGAGAATTGGTGCCCAGGGAGCCCGCAAGGACGCCATTGTATCGGGCGACGATCAAGAGTCCTCTTGGATCAAGGAGTCTGTCTTCTATGAACCTTCGCTCGTCGTCTACCGTCATTTGAAACTCATCAGGGGTTCTCATGAGAAAGTCTGTTTCCTGCTGGGCTTGATTTATGTATGTAAGGAACTCCTCGGCATCATTGATCTGAGCAGATCGAATGGTGAGATTTCCATGGGTTAGGCTAAAAACTTTTGTGCCGATATGGGCCAAAAGGACCGCCTCCTTTAAGCGATTCATCCTGAAAATTCCTGAATGCTTTAGTGCTTTTCATGATAACCTATTTAATAAACTTATTAAATAACTTACTAAATATTAAGAAGATCATGAGCTTATTATTAAATTTTCAAAAATGCAAGTTTGGATTAAGCGTCTTGCATTTTAGGGCTCACCATGTTATAATATTTCAAATATCACAGCAAAGGCGCTGTTCGGACCGCATTTTTGATGCTGGCTGGATAGTGCTTTTCTTTTTGGGAGGTATCTTATGGCAACCGATGTGGAGACAATCAAAAAGATAGCTCAACTTTCAGCTCTATCCATTAAAGAGGCTGAACTCGATGGCTTTGCCAAAGATCTGGATATGATCATTGGATACATGGAACAGCTTTCTAAACTGGATACTGGGGATGTTAAGCCAATGGAGCATGTGCTTCCTCTTCATAATGTTTTAAGAGAGGATATTGCTACCCAAGTTAATCGAAGGGATGAATTGATGAAAAATGCCCCTGAGATAGCCAACGAATGCTATTTGGTACCGAGTGTGGTGGATGCATGATGAAATTACGCGAATTAACCCTCAAAGAAACCCATGATTTATTAAAAGCCGGTAAAATCGGTACGGTGGAGCTGACCCGTGAATATCTGGGTGCTATTTCTGAGACTCATTCTGCGGTCAATTGCTATGTGAGCCTCTGTGAGAAAGAGGCACTCCTACAGGCCGAAGAGGCTCAAAAAATGCTTTCCTCGGGTGAAGAGAACTCCTTTCTCTGTGGTATTCCCATGGGCATCAAGGATAATATGTGCACGCAAGGGGTAAAAACCACCTGTGCCTCTAAAATGCTGGAAAACTATATTCCTGCCTATACTTCCACGGCTGTGGAAAGGCTTTTGAAAAAAGGTGCCGTCATGCTGGGAAAGCTCAATATGGATGAGTTTGCCATGGGCAGTTCTACTGAGAACTCTCTATTCGGACCTACCAGGAATCCTTGGAATAATGATTATGTCGCCGGAGGTTCCAGCGGAGGTTCAGCAGCGGCAATTGCAGCAAATCTTGCAGGATTTGCCCTGGGCTCGGATACGGGTGGTTCCGTCCGCCAACCCGCCTCCTTCTGCGGTGTGGTTGGCCTGAAGCCAACCTATGGCTTAATATCCCGTTATGGTCTCATAGCCTTTGCTTCGTCTCTGGATCAGATAGGTCCGCTAACCAAGGATGTCACTGACTGCGCGTTGGTTATGGATGAAGTGGTGGCTCATGACCCTTTGGATTCCACGTCGGTACGCTGGGAGAACGGAAGCTTCGCATCGGACCTGGAAAAGGGCGTTAAGGGTTTATCCATCGGACTACCCGGAGAGTTTTTCGATTCAGCCTTGGATGAAGGGGTTCGAAAGGCCATCGAAAAAACAGTGAAGGCACTTGAAGAACAGGGAGCCTTTGCCCACGAAGCTGCTCTGCCTGCCATTAAGCATGCCGTTCCGGCCTATTACCTGATTTCATCCTCCGAAGCCAGTGCGAACCTGGCCCGCTATGACGGTATACGTTATGGATACCGCAGTAAGGAGGCTAAAAATATTGATGAGCTCTATCGTCTTTCCAGGGGCGAGGGTTTTGGCCGGGAAGTCAAGCGCCGCATCCTTTTGGGCACCTATGCCTTAAGCTCAGGTTATCATGATGAGCTTTACAACAAGGCCCTTAAGGTTCGGCGTATGATCGCCAATGAGTTTAGCCGGGCCTTTGAACAACATGATGTAATTATTGGGCCTGCTTACCCCACCACAGCCTTTAAAATCGGTGAGAAGCTAGAGGACCCGTTAAAAATGTACCTGAGCGACATCTATACTGCGGGAGTCAATCTTGCCGGGCTACCCGGACTTGTGGTGCCCTGCGGCCTGGATGATAACCATATGCCCATTGGTATTCAGCTTATTGGAAAGCCCTTTTCGGAAAAGCTGCTTCTTAGAATCGGATATGCCATTGAGAAAGCAGTCGGGTCAATGAAACCGAAGGGAGGGGCTTAAGATGGAATATGATATTGTTATAGGTCTGGAAATACATTCTGAGCTAAAAACAAGATCAAAGATCTTTTGCGGATGCAGGAATGAATTCGGAGGTGAGGCCAATACCCAATGCTGCCCGGTCTGTCTGGGTATGCCGGGCACCTTACCCGTATTGAACCGGACGGCCTTGGAATATGCCATTAAAGCAGGCCTGGCTTTGAACTGCAAAATCTCCAGGTTCAGCAAGCTCGATCGTAAGAACTTCTTCTACCCTGATATGCCCAAGGCCTATCAAATATCCCAATATGATCTGCCCATCTGCTATGACGGTTATGTGGATATTGAGGTGAATGGTGAGGGTAAAAGGATTGGTATTGAGCGCATCCATATAGAGGAGGATGCGGGCAAGTTGGTTCACGATCCCTATGGTCAGGGGACTCTGATTGACTACAACCGATGCGGTGTTCCGCTCATTGAGATTGTCACACGTCCCGATGTCAGGTCTCCTGAAGAGGCCAGGATTCTTTTTGAAACTATTAAATCCATTTTAGAGTATACCGAGGTCTCGGACTGTCGCATGCAGGAAGGCTCCATCCGTGCTGATGTGAACCTGTCCATAAAGCCAAGAGGTCAGGAAGCCTTGGGGATCAGAACCGAGATGAAGAACATCAATTCCCTCCGGGCTGTGCAAAGGGCAGCAGAGTCAGAAGCCAAGCGTCAGGCGGAGGTTCTGGGAAAAGGAAGGACAGTCATACAGGAAACACGACGCTGGGATGACAACAAGGGCGAGAGCTTTTCCATGAGGAGCAAGGAAGAAGCCATGGACTACCGTTATTTTCCCGAGCCTGATCTGGTTCCCATTGTCGTTGATGAAGAATGGTTGACCACTATCAAAAACAGTATTCCGGAGCTGCCTCAAAGCCGTAAGGACAGATATGTGCGAGAATTGGGCATCCCCCGGTACGACGCAGCACTCATCACCATGAATAAGCGGGTTGCCGATCTGTTTGATACCGCCACCGCCCTGTGCGGCAATGCCAAGACCGTGAGTAACTGGATTATGACCGACCTGCTCCGAAGGATGAATGAAAAAGGGGAGTCGGTGCTCGATTCTCCTTTGAACGGCAAGCGCTTTGGAGAGATTCTACTTTTCCTTGAAAAGGGTGAGATTACACAGGCCTCCGCTAAAAGAATCATGGATGAGGTCGAGGAAACAGGGGAGAACCCGTCGGTGATTATAGACCGGCTGGGTCTTAAGGTTCAAAGAGATGAAAACCTTGTTTTAGGAACAGTGAAGAAGGTAGTTCAGGATAATCCCCAGGCCCTTAAGGATTATGCAGCCGGCAAGGAAAAGGCCTTCGGCTTCCTTATGGGAAAGGTCATGGGAATGTTGAAGGGAAAAGGAGACCCCACTCAGGTCAGGGAGCTTCTGACAAAAGAGCTTCAAGATCTGTGTTCCCAGGGTGATATCCAGACCCTTTAGCGGATGGGTTTAAGAAAAAGTATACCCTTCAAATCAATGAGAAAGGACAATAAGTATGATGGCTATAAAAGGAAGCGGTCCTTTACAGGAAGGAATGAGGCAAACCGGCCAGGCCGAAAATGAGGTAGTGGTTGAGGGTTGTATTCATCGTATACGGGAAATGGGTAAGGTCACCTTTGTTGTCATCAGAACCTCCCGTGCTTTGGTTCAATGCGTTCTTGATGACGGAGGCTATCAGGTGAAGGGTCTCAAGGAAGGCAGAAGTCTGACCGAGGGTGATTGTATCAGAATCACTGGTGAAAAAAAGGAGGAGCTTCGTGCCGAAGGGGGATTTGAGGTTCATGGAAAGAGTATAGAGATTCTTTCCACAGCCCATGCCCTCTCTCCTGTCAGCCTGAGCAAGCATAAGATGGGAGCAACCCTTGAGGTCATGCTGGACAATCGCCCCATAGCCTTGCGCCACCCTCAACAGAGGGCTATATTCAAGCTCCAGGAGGGCATTATCAGTGCCTACCGTCACTATCTGGCGTCCCATGGCTTCACAGAGATTCATTCCCCTAAAACAACCTCTGCCGGGGCTGAAGGCGGAGCCAACATCTTTAAGATGGATTATTTTGGTCAACCGGCCTGTCTGGCCCAAAGTCCTCAGATTTACAAGCAAATGATGGTGGGGGTGTTTGGCCGGGTTTTCGAGGTGGGGCCGGTGTTCAGAGCGGAGAAGCACAATACTACCCGTCATCTCAATGAATATATCAGTATGGATTTTGAAATGGGGTATATTCAGGGTATGGAGGACATCATGGACACTGAGATTGCCCTGCTGCGCCATATTCTTGCCTTTCTTAAAGAGCATTACAGCTACGAGCTCGCACTTCTTAAGGCGGAGCTACCGGTTGTGGGAGAGGTTCCGGTTCTTAAATTCAAGGAGGCCAAGGAACTGCTGGCCCGGGAGTATGGCCGTAAGGTCGGTGGCAATGGGGATCTGGACCCTGAAGAGGAGGTTCTTTTATGCCAATATGCCAAGGAGAAGCTGGGGAGTGAGTTTATTTTCATCACCCACTTTCCGTCCTCTCGCCGACCCTTCTATGCCATGGATGACCCAAAGGACCCAGGCTTTGCTTTCAGCTTTGACCTGTTGTTCAGGGGTTTGGAGATCACTACAGGAGGCCAACGCATTCATGATTACCAGCAGCAGGTGGAGAAAATGCAGGATATGGGGCTAGATCCTTCAGAATTTGAACACTATCTTTCCATTCATAAACATGGAATGCCACCTCACGGCGGGTTGGGTTTAGGTCTAGAAAGGCTGGAAATGCAGCTACTTGGGCTAAGCAACGTCAGGCACACCAGCTTGTTCCCACGAGATGTCAAAAGAATCACTCCGTAAATTATGAAAATATTTAAGAAAGCACTTGCAAAATCCGTAATCGTCTGATATAATAATTACAGATAATAAAGCAAGCTAAGCAAAGGCGCTGGTGTAAAAAACTAGTGCCTTTTTTGCTTGTAAAAATGCCCTAAGAATATGGCATCGAAGCTCAAACCATCATGCAGATTGACAAAAAATGAAATTTGAATTGACGCTTCCTTGCAATTCCTGCTATAATTTGTTCAATAAAAGAGCAGATTTTTGACAGAAACAAGGGCGTTTCACCAAGAGAAGGGTGCGCCCTTTTTACAATTCTGAAAGGAGATCAGGTTATGGGAATTTGTTGTGATGAAATTAGCTCGGGTATGTTTGGATCGTTGGTATTTAATGATTCCGTCATGCAGGAGAGACTTCCGAAGCCCACTTACAAAAAACTGAAGAAAACCATTACAGAGGGTCTGCCCCTTGATTCGGATGTTGCCGAAGTGGTTGCCTGTGTCATGAAAGATTGGGCCGTCGAGAAAGGCGCCACCCACTATACCCATTGGTTCCAGCCTATGACAGGTATCACGGCTGAAAAACATGATTCGTTCATATCTCCCACAGGCGACGGTCGTGCCATCATGGAATTCTCCAGTAAAGAGCTCATCAAAGGCGAACCTGATGCTTCTTCTTTTCCTTCAGGAGGTCTACGTGCAACCTTTGAGGCCAGAGGTTATACAGCCTGGGATTGCACCTCTCCTGCCTTTGTAAAGGATCGCACCTTGTACATACCCACCGCGTTCTGCTCTTACACCGGTGAAGCCTTGGATCTTAAAACACCTCTTCTAAGGTCCATGGAGGTTATTTCCACACAAGCTCTGCGTATATTAAGGCTCTTCGGTGATACCACAACCAAGAAGGTTGTTACCACCATGGGCCCCGAGCAGGAATACTTCCTGGTTGAGAAGGATTATTTCTTAAAAAGAAAAGACCTGCTTTATACCGGAAGAACCCTCTTTGGCGCGAAGCCTCCTAAGGGCCAGGAGTTGGAAGATCACTATTTTGGTAATCTTAAAGACAAGGTTTCCGAATTCATGCATCAATTGGATGCCGAGCTCTGGAAGCTGGGCGTTACCGCCAAAACCAAGCATAACGAAGTGGCACCGGCACAGCATGAGTTGGCTCCGGTATTTACCACCACCAATATTGCCACCGATCATAACCAATTGACCATGGAGATCATGAAAAAAGTTGCCGACAGATTGGGGCTGGCTTGCTTACTCCATGAGAAGCCTTTTGCAGGGGTGAATGGCTCGGGTAAGCATAACAACTGGTCCATTTCCACCAGCGACGGTAAAAACCTGCTGGATCCGGGGAAGACTCCTGTGGATAACGCACAATTCCTCGTCTTCTTAGTCGCCGTCATCAAAGCGGTAGAAGAATATGCCGATCTTTTGAGGGTTTCGGTTGCTTCGGCTGGTAATGACCACAGATTGGGTGCCAATGAGGCGCCTCCCGCCATCGTGTCCATCTTCCTAGGCGAAGAGCTGACCGATGTTATCTCACAAATCGAGACGGGCGTTGCCAAAAACAATGGCAACAGCAGAACCCTGGAAATAGGTGTTTCCACCCTGCCTGTTCTGCCCAAGGATACCACCGATAGAAACAGGACCTCACCCTTTGCCTTTACCGGTAACAAGTTTGAGTTCCGCAGTGTGGGCTCCTCACAGTCCATTGCCACTCCCAACTTCATCATTAACACCATTGTGGCTGAATCCCTCGGTCAAATTGCTGACAGACTGGAGAAGGCGACCGACTTCCAGGCAGAGGTTAACGCAGTCGTAAAGGAAATTATCAAGAAGCATAAGCGCATTATCTTTAACGGAAACAACTACTCTGAAGAGTGGCTCATTGAAGCTGAAAAGAGGGGGTTGCTGAATTTGAAAACAACTGTAGATGCTATTCCTTCGCTGATTAATGAAAAGAATATCAAGCTGTTTGACAAGCATGGCGTTCTTTCTCCTGCCGAAATGCACTCTCGTTATGAAATACAACTGGAAAGCTATGCAAAGACTCTGAGAATTGAGGCCCTGACCATGGTTGAAATGGTCAGCAGGCAAATCCTCCCGGCTTCTATGAATTATGTCAGGAAGGTAGCGGATACTGTAGCCTCTCTTAATGCGGCTGGAGCGGATTCTTCCTCATACAAGGAAGAACTGAACAAGCTGGTTACCCTGACGACAAGTCTGAGGAATCAGGTAGACAAATTGAAGCTTTCTGTTGAGATTCTGGACAGCAGCGATGATGATTATCTCAGAAAGGCCTTAACCTACAAGGATGAGATTGTTCCATTAATGAACGGACTTCGTGTTGATGCCGATAAGCTGGAGACCTTGGTTGATGCAAGCCTATGGCCGATACCTACCTATGGTGACCTGCTTTTTGGATTAGTATAGGATTCCTTTAAAGCATCTAACCTCCAAAGTTTGCCTCCCTGAATAGGGGGGCTTTTTTTTGGACATTTATCCAGAAAACAAAATGACTGCCTATTTATAAGCAGCCATTTTATTTCATGTCCTAGAATTATCTTTATTTACGTCCCTTTTTAGCCATAATCAATTCATAGAGCTTGTATACGCCATAAGCCACTGCGCCAACAACCACAAGCCAGATAAACAGGGTGAAAACGGTTTTGATGAGGAATATCAACAGGCCTAAAGCGACAATACCGCCCAGAGCCAGAACAGCATATCCCAAAACAGGTCCCAGCTTTTGAATAACAGAATCTTTAAAAGCCATCAGTGTGTTTAACATAAGGATCCCTCCAAAATTTTCGTTTGCTATATTCCAATTATACGTCAGAACCCTTATAAATACGATAAACGTTTCCTTATAATAAAATGAGAAGTTGATTAGATTTATTAATCTTTCAACCTCTCATTCACCCAAAGAACGAATTGTCTATTTGAGACCTTTAAGGAGTCGATTAACGGCTTCCTGAGTCCTTTGCCAGCCCCCAAACCCTGTGAGGCGGAAAAAGCCTTCTCCTCGAGTTCCGAAGCCTGATCCGGGAGTTCCCACAATGTGATAGCTATGAAGAAGATCATCAAAGAACTCCCAGGAGGTCTGACCTTCCGGAACCTTCAGCCAGATATAGGGGGAGTTGTCTCCTCCCCAGACCTTAAAGCCTTTTTCCTCAAAGGCTTTGCGTATTACCTTTGCATTATTGAGATAGAGCTCATTGGTCTTTTTGATCTGATGGCGCCCCATTTCACTGTAGAGGGCGGCGGCGCCCCTCTGAACAATATAGGAAACGCCATTAAATTTGGTGGTTTGCCGTCTTAACCACATGCTATGCAGATTAAGGGGATTGGTGCTGTAGGAGGTGGCTATTTCCAAAGCCTTGGGAACAACGGTATAACCGCAGCGGATACCTGTGAACCCGGCTGTTTTGGAAAAGCTTCTGAATTCTACGGCAACCTTCCGGGCCTCAGGGATTTCATAGATGCTTCGGGGGTAGGCATCATCGCGGATAAAGGCTTCATAGGCAGCATCAAAAAGGATGAGGGTTTTGTTTTTCAGGGCGTAATCCACCCAGGCCTTTAGGTCGTCATAGGACAGCGTAACCCCTGTGGGGTTATTAGGGGAGCATAGATAGACGATATCCAGAGGCTTTTCAGGAAGAGAAGGCTTAAAACCATTCTCGGGCAGACAGTCAAGAAAAACAATGTTCTCATAGGTTCCTTCTGACTCGGCCCCCGAATGACCTGCCATTATGTTACTATCCAGATAAACTGGATATACCGGATTAGTTATTCCAAGGACATTGCCCTTTCCAAAGAGATCGGTAAAATTGGCAGTATCACTCTTGGCGCCATCGCTGATAAAAATTTCATCAGCTTCAATAGCGCACCCATGGGCTTTATAGTCGTTCTCGCTAATGGCCAGCCTTAAAAATTCATAGCCCTGTTCGGGGCCGTAGCCCCTGAAGGTCTCGGAGTAAGCCATTTCATCCACGGCCTCATGCATAGCCCTGATACATACCTCCGGTAAGGGCTGGGTTACATCACCAATACCCAGACGGATGATGTCAGCGGCAGGATTTTGAGCCTTAAAGTCACTGACGCGCTTGGCGATTTCTGAGAACAGATAGGTTTCCTTTACATTTCCAAAATGACTGTTGACTACCATAATATCCTCCGTAATTAATCCAGCACGCCCTCAAAAACATGGGTGGCGGGGCCTGTCATATAAACACCATCATCTTTCCATTCGATTTGGAGTGTTCCTCCCAAAAGCTTGACAAAAGCATTTTTGCGTAGCTTCCCCAGGCGCATCATGGCTACAGCAGAAGCGCAGGCCCCTGTTCCGCATGCGAAGGTCTCGCCGCTGCCCCGTTCATAAACCCTCATATCAAGTGTGCTGGGGGAGGTGATCTCCACAAACTCCACGTTCACCGATTGGGGAAAATGAGGGAGTCTTTGTATTTCAGCGCCGTACTTTTCCACGGGAAAATGAAAGACATCGGTGATTTCAGCGATGGCATGGGGATTTCCCATGGAGACACCATAAAGGGAAAACTCCCGATCCAAGACGGTGACCTGGGTGGGAAAGGCTTTTGAAGGAAGATCGGCCAGCTCGTCAATATCGGAAAAGCGAGGAGCGCCCATCCACACACGCACCTTTTCAATTTTATTGTGTTCATCGGGAAACAGGGCAAGCTTGCGAATGCCCGACAGCGTCTCAACGGCAATTTCTGTTTTTGTGGTCAAGCCCTTGTCGTAAACATATTTTCCAACACAGCGTATTCCGTTGCCGCACATAGCGCCTTCTGAGCCGTCGGCATTGAACATACGCATTCTGAAATCGGCCACAAAAGAGGGTAGAATCAGTATCAATCCATCGGCACCGATGCCGAAATGACGGTCGCTGATCTTGATAGAAAGGGAGGAGGGATCCTCAAGGGTTTCCTCAAATCCGTTGACATAGACATAATCGTTGCCAAGTCCGTGCATTTTTGTAAACTTCATATCCATACCTCATTTCCTTAAAACCCTTTTGATGGGATAGGCCTGCTATCCGTTTGTCAGGTAGGCGAAAGCTTCTTCGGCGGCATCAAGACCATCCCGCATGGCCTTAACCACAAGGCTCTGACCCGTGCGCATGTCCCCGGCGGCAAAAACACCCGGTTTATTAGTTGCATGGCCCTTTCCGAAGGTGATTCCCAGCGCCTCCGGAAGATAGCTCTCGGCTCCTGAAAAGCCCATGGCAATGAGCACCAGGTCTGCGGGATAAACCGCCTTGGTTCCCTCCTGGGGCTTGGGGAAACGCCGTCCGTTCTCAGTAACCCAATCCACCTGCATGGTTTCGATGGCTTTAACATGGCCATCTTCTCCAATAAAGGAGGCGGTGGTGGTGCAGAAATTTCTTGGGTCATGGCCCAAGAGACAAATCGCCTCCTGCTGTCCGTAATCGGTCTTAAAAACAAAGGGCCAACGGGGCCAGGGGTTATCCTCCGCCCGTTCGCTGGGAAGGGCCGGCATGATCTCAAGCTGCATGACAGAGGCGGCTCCTTCACGGAGGGCTGTGGCCACACAGTCGTTTCCTGTATCGCCACCGCCAATCACCACAACATTACGTCCGTTCAGGGGCTTGGATTCGGTATCTCCCGAAAGTACCCGGCGAGTGGCCTCGCTTAAATAGGGAACGGCAAATCGTATACCGTCAAGGGTACGGCCCTCCGAAGTCAAGTCTCTGGGTTGGCCTGCTCCTCCGCATAGAATAACGCAATCATAGCGGTCCAGCTCCTCAACCTTGATATCCTTCCCCACATCCGTATGGGTGACAAAGGTGATACCCTCATCTTCCAAAAACTTGATCCTGCGGGCCACCACTTCCTTAGGCAGCTTCATGTTAGGGATTCCGAAGGTTAAAAGCCCTCCGGCTAACTCACTTTTTTCATAGACGGTAACATCCACGCCCAGGCTATTGAGCTTCCATGCCGCTGAGAGACCTGCCGGCCCGCTGCCGATAACCGCGGCCTTCTTCCCTATGCGGGTTTTTGGGGGGTTGGGCTTAATCCAGCCCTTCTCCCAGGCCATGTCGGTGATGAAGTGCTCAATTTCCTTGATGGTAACAGGTGACCAATGGAGTCCAACCGTACAGGCGCCTTCGCAGGGGGCCGGACAGACCCTGGAGGTGAACTCAGGAAAAGGACTGGTCTTAAAGAGCCTTTTCCAGGCTTCCTCATACTGCCCTCTGAAAATCAGGTCGTTCCACTCGGGAATAAGATTTCCCAAGGGACAACCGGAGGTGATTCCTTTCCAATTCACTCCTCCGTGGCAGAAGGGTATGCCGCAGTTCATACAGCGGGCTGCCTGTTTTTTGGCCTCGTCCTCTGATAAACCGGGATGAAAGGCTTCCCAATCCTGAAGGCGTTCCTGGGGCAATCTCTCAGGGGCTGTTTCTCGATTATATTCCATAAAACCTGTTGCTTTTCCCATACTCTACCTCCCTGCCCCAGTTTTTATACTGAAGGCACGTGTCATCATTTCCTCGCCAGTGAGGCCCTCCACCGATGCCTTGGCCATGGCATCGAGCATATCCTTGTAATCGTTGGGAAGAACCTTCACAAACCGGTGGACGTTCTTCGGCCAATTTTCAAGAATCTCCCGTCCGATTTTAGAGCCTGTATATTCGGTGTGCCGACGGATCAGGGTGTAGACGGTAACCACATCCATGGCATCCAGTTCATAGAGCCCTACCATTTTTCTATTGCAGCGCTTGCTAAAGTTTTCATCCTCGAGGACATAGGCCACACCCCCCGACATACCGGAGGCAAAGTTCTTGCCCACCCCTCCTAGGATAACGGCAATGCCGCCGGTCATGTACTCACACCCGTGCTCTCCCACACCCTCACATACGGCTCTGGCACCGCTGTTTCTCACGCAGAAGCGCTCACCGGCGCGGCCTGCCAGAAACAGCTCGCCCCCTGTGGCGCCAAAGAGGGCCACATTGCCGCAAAGCTGGTTGTCGAAACTGCTCCAACCGGCATTCTCCGGGGCTTTAACAATAATACGTCCGCCACTTAGGCCTTTGCCGATATAGTCGTTGGCCTCACCGGTCAGGGTGAGCTCAATGCCGCCGGGGATAAAGGCTCCGAAGCTCTGCCCGGCGGTTCCTTCAAAGTGGAATTTTAGGTGCCCGTCGGGAAGCTTCCCGTACTCCTTACTGATAAAGTAACCCACCCGGGTGGCTACTGCCCGCTCAGTATTTCTGACCTTTCCTGTAACCTTTCCTCCACCCGAGGCAATGAGGGATCTTACCATGTCATGGAAAAGGCGGTTGTGCTCTTCGTTTTCAGGCAGTGTGTGCCAGGGAAGGGGCAGATCGGAGGAGATCAGACTCGAAAGATCAAGATTGGAGGTCTTACCCGATTGCTTTTCCTGAACCAGTGAACTGGCTCTTCCCACCATTTCGTCAATGGATCGATAGCCCAGCTCGGCCATGATTTCTCGTAAATCCTCGGCGATAAACCGCATCAGATTAACCACATATTCAGCTTTACCAGCAAAACGTGCCCGCAATGCAGGATTTTGTGTGGCCACACCCACAGGGCAGGTGT
Organism: Bacillota bacterium; assembly: GCA_023415205.1. Taxonomy (GTDB): domain Bacteria; phylum Bacillota; class Clostridia; order DSM-8532; family DSM-8532; genus DTU059. Next base: position 34,263 of record JAEZLR010000009.1, read on the forward strand.
CCAGGTTGCACACACGCATCATGACACAGCCCATAACCACCAGAGGGAGGGTTGCAAAACCGAATTCCTCTGCGCCCATTAAGGCGGCAATGGCAACATCGCGCCCGGTCATGAGCTTTCCGTCCACTTCAAGACGGACTCTTCCCCTCAAGCCGTTAGCCATAAGTGTCTGATGGGACTCGGAGAGACCTATTTCCCAAGGCAGACCGGCATGTTGAATGCTTGTTCTGGGGCTGGCTCCGGTACCTCCATCGTAGCCACTGATAAGGATCACATCGGCCCCACCCTTGGCAACCCCGGCGGCAACGGTTCCCACGCCGGTCTCAGAAACCAGCTTGACATTGATTCGCGCTCTGGGGTTGGCATTTTTAAGGTCGAAAATAAGCTGGGCCAGATCTTCTATAGAGTAGATATCGTGATGGGGAGGTGGTGAAATAAGGCCCACACCGGGCGTTGAATTTCTCACCTTTCCCACCCATGGATAAACCTTGTTGCCGGGAAGCTGGCCGCCCTCTCCGGGCTTGGCTCCCTGGGCCATCTTGATCTGAATTTCTTCTGCGGAGGCCAGATATTCGCTGGTCACACCAAAACGACCTGAAGCAACTTGCTTGATCTTACTATTCTTGAGAGTTCCGAAGCGGCGGGAATCCTCACCGCCTTCACCGCTGTTACTCTTTCCGCCCATAATGTTCATGGCCTCTGCCAGACATTCATGAGCCTCCTGGCTCAAGGAGCCATAGGACATGGCACCCGTTTTGAAACGGCGAATGATACGCTCCACCGGCTCGACCTCATCCAGAGGTACACTGTTTCCCTTCTTAAAGCCCAGAAGGCTACGCAAGGTGACCTGGTTTTCATCACAGATGCGCCTTTTGTATTCCTTATAAAGCTCATAATCATTGGTCTTGGCCGCAGTCTGGATGGTATGTATGGTCTGAGGGTTATACAGATGCTCCTCACCATCGCGCTTCCACTGGAAGCGGCCGCCGGAGGGCAGGGCCTGGTCGGTCTCACGGAGAGCTTTTTCGTGGCGCTTGAGGCATTCTGCCTCAATTTCCTCCAGAGTGATGCCGCCCACACGGGTAACGGTTCCGGTAAAGTACTTGTCAATAACCTCCTGGGAGATTCCCACCGCCTCAAAAATCTGAGCCCGAATATAGCCGTCCACGCAGGAGATACCCATTTTGGACATAATTTTCAAAATGCCATGATCCACAGCATGTATATAGTTATCAAAGGCTTTTTCTTCAGTGACTCCTGAGATATGGCCCGTTTTGATCATGTCAGAAATCACTTCGTAAGCACCGCGGGGGAAGATGGCCTTAACACCGTAACCTAAAAGGCAAGCCGAATGATGCACTTCACGGGGTTCAAAGCTGTCCACAATGAGGGAGCATTGACCACGGGTGCCTTTTCTGATGAGATGGTGGTGAAGTCCTGCGGCGGCCAGCAAGGAGGGGATAGGAATCTGTGTCTCAGAAGCCTCCCTGTCGGTAAGGACCAGCAGCACAGTGCCTTGGGTAACAGCCTGATCGGCGGCCTCAAAGAGGTCATAGAGACCCTTCTGGAGGCCCTGTTCACGGGTGAAGAGCATGGGCACCTCGGTCAATTTGTAGCCCTCAAGTCCTTTTCTGAACTTTTCGTAAACAGCAGGGCTCAAAATGGGAGAGGTCAAATGAATCTTTTCACAGTTTTCAGCCAGATCCTGAGTGAAGTCCCCGCTCTTTCCTATGAACACATCCATGCCGGTCACAAGCTCCTCACAAATGGAGTCGATGGGAGGATTGGTGACCTGGGCGAAGAGCTGTTGGAAGTAATTGAAAAGGGGCTGATAGTGCTTGGATAAAATGGCGAGGGGGGCATCAAAACCCATGGCCCCTATAGGATCAAGGCCGGTCAAGCTCATGGGCAGCAATGTATTCATCCTGTCCTCATAGGTCCAGCCAAAGAGATGCTGCATTCTTTCAATGGTGCCTTTATCGGTGGGCTTATAGGAGATTTTTGGGATAGTGTCTGTTTTAATGCAGTTTTTTTGGAGCCACTCATGCCAAGGCCCTTTACAATAGAAGGCCTTGAGTTCGTCATCCTCTTGGAGACGGCCTGTTTGGGTGTCCAGGAGAATCATCTGGTTGGGCCCAAGCTTGCCCTTTCGAATGATATCCTCGGCAGGAATATCCACCACTCCGGCCTCCGAGGCTAAAATCATGCGGTGCTCGCGGGTGAGGATCCAACGCGCGGGTCTTAAACCGTTTCTGTCCAAGACCCCGCCGATGAGCCTACCGTCTGTAAAGGTAATGGCGGCAGGACCATCCCAAGGCGGCATCATACAGGCAGCATATTGATAAAAACGTTTTTGCTCCTCGGACATGGTCACATCCTTGGACCAAGGGCCGGGCATCATCATCATGAGTACCTGGGGCATGGGACGTCCTGAAATCCAGAGAAATTCAAACAGATTATCAAATTTCATAGAGTCGCTGCCATCGGATTGAATAATGGGGAGCGTCTCTTTAATGCGGTCTTTTAAATGGCCCCCTTGAAGGAAATTCTCCGCTGCCGAGGTGGAGCTTTCCACGCATCGCAGGGTGTTGATTTCTCCGTTATGGGCCATATAGCGACAGGGCTGGGCACGGCTCCAGCTTGGGAAGGTGTTGGTAGAATAGCGGGAGTGAACCATGGCGATGGCGGACTTGTAGTCACGGTCATTAAGATCGGGAAAGAAGTCAGAAATCTGCCATGCGTGCATCATCCCCTTGTAGATGATGGTTCTATGGGAAAGGCTGACCACATAGACATCATAGCCTGCGTCCTCCGCCGCTTTTTCGATCAACCTGCGCAAGACATAGAGGGCTACATTGATAGAAGTCTCTTCTACCATGCTGTCAGTATATCCGATAAAGAACTGTGCCACCCAAGGAGCGGATATACGCGCGCCGTTTCCGCAGGCATGAAGGTTGACGGGAACTGAACGGACGCCCAGAAGGGGATGGCCCTGGTCGGTGATCACCTTCTTAATAAGAGCTTCACTTTGTTGACGTTGATCCTCATCCCGGCTAAGGAAGATTTGGGCAACGGCGTATTTTCCTTCTTCAGGGAGCATAAAATCAACTTGCTTACGGAAGAAAGCATCAGGAATATGGGTCAATATCCCGGCGCCATCCCCGGTATCCGGGTCTGCACCCGCGCCACCGCGGTGATTTAGCCTGTTTAACACCTCAAGGGCATCCTTGACAATGGAATGGGATTTTACCCCCAATGCGTGAGCGACGAAGCCTGTGCCACAGTTATCGTGCTCGAATTCCGGACGCCATAAGGGAGCAATCCTTTGTGTTCTCTGTTGTTGCGAAATGGCTGGAGCCATTTGCGTTTGTCGTTGTTGTTCATTCATTTGCTTCACCTGCCTGATAGATTTGTTTGGGAGTTTTCTGGTTTTCAGGGTACAAGAAATTTGACCTAGGGAAGAACTATGTGTTCAGCCTCCAGGATGGATAGCCCTTAATCAAGGGTTCTCGTTTAAATTATCATCCTTCTTGAGTCTACGTTATGGGTCTATTGAAAAGTCCTTGTTAGGGTATTATCTTTGCTTATGCTCTCTGATAATCGCTTCTGCCACTTCCTGCAAGGGAACACCTGAATCCATGCTTTTCTTTTGGATGGTCCGCCAGGCTTCCGCCTCACCTAAACCAAGCTTGTTCATCAGTACCGTTTTTGCTTTTTCAGCAACAGCCCTGCGCTCCAGATCCATCTTGAGTTTTTGGGTCTCCCGGGTGATGCAAGCGATCCTCTCTCGATATTGCAGGATGAGATCGAGGGAGGTCAGTAAGGCCGCTGGTGTTACAGGCCTGGGTAAACAAACGATATCGTGTGGGCCTGCGCTGTTCCTGACATAATTGATCTGTTCTGGGGGCGTTATCATCAACACAGAGCAAGGGTGTCGTGATAGCAGATCATTGGCAAAGGTCAGTCCGGGCATATCACTCAGGGTAAAACCAACGATGGCGATATCGAGGGCATTCATCCCTGCTACTCTTAATGCCTGCATCCCTGAATTACAGGTATCCACAATGCAAAACCCTCTGGGAGTCAGGATGTTTCTTATCTGGTCAATGGACTCCTGCTGGCGAAGCGCGATTAGAATATTGCAGCTCATATCCACAGGGTCATCCTCGCTTTCTGGTGGTTCTCACCAAGTTTGCACATAGAGATTTTAGTACCTGTAAAGGTATTGCTCGATCTCCCAATTGTGCACGCGAGATTTGTAGTCATCCCACTCCTGGCGTTTTGCTGTAATAAAGTATTTGGAGGCATGTTCGCCCAGAGCATTAAGGATGAGCTGATCTTTTTCCAGTGCGTTCAAAGCATCATTGAGGCTTTCAGGAAGTCTCTGGATATGAAGCTGATTTCTATCCGAGTCACTCATGGTGTAAATATTTCTCTCTACCGAGGCAGGGGGCTTTAGTCCTCTTTTAATACCATCCAGCCCGGCAGCAAGAATAACGGCAAAGGTCAGGTAGGGGTTGCAGGAAGGATCAGGGTTTCTTAGCTCTATACGGGTGGCCTCTCCCTTCACTGCCGGAATCCGGATCAGGGGGCTTCTGTTCTTAGTAGCCCAGGCAATATAAACCGGAGCCTCATAGCCTGATACCAAACGCTTGTAGGAGTTAACCAGAGGATTGGAAATAGCGGTGATGGCCTTGATATGCTCCATGATGCCGGCCATAAAGCTGTAGGCCTCCCCTGAAAGTCCCAGGCTGTCGGAGGGATCACAGAATACGTTCTTTCCGTCCCTTGAGAGGGATAGGTTGGTATGAAGACCGCTGCCGCTCATATCGGCCAGCGGCTTGGGCATAAAGGTGGCAGCCAGTCCATGGCGGCGGGCTATTGTTTTGACGACGATTTTGAAGGACATGAGCATATCAGCAGCCTGAAGGGCTTCAGCATAGCGAAAATCTATTTCATGCTGGCCGTTGGCCACCTCATGATGGGAGGCCTCCACATCAAACCCCATATCCTCCAGGGTGAGGCAGATGTCCCGACGAGCATCCTCTCCTAAGTCCATGGGACTTAAGTCAAAATAGCCGCCCTGGTCATGGGTAAGGGTCGTCGGCCTGCCGTTGGCATCGGTGTGGAACAGGAAAAACTCACATTCCGGGCCAACATTAAGGGTGTAACCCATTTTATGGGCCTCAGTCAGGGCTTTCTTCAATATATAGCGCGGGTCTCCCTCAAAGGGGGTACCGTCGGGATGATAGACATCGCACACCAACCGTGCCACCCGGCCATTCTGAGGACGCCAGGGAAAAACGGTAAAGGTATCAATATCCGGATATAGGCACATATCGGACTCTTCAATGCGGGCAAAGCCGTCAATAGAGGAGCCGTCAAGCATATACTTATTTTGAAGGGCCTGCTCAAGATGATCTACTGTGATAGCAACGTTTTTTGACATGCCAAAAATATCCGTAAATTGAAGCCTCACAAATTTAACATCATTCTCCTTGGCCATACGGATAACTTCTTCGGGAACCCATCTCTTACTCATAACATTTGCTCCTTTGCAAATATAATTAAAGCGTTCCTAAGGATAGGGATACCTTACATATGCCCCCCCTAAGAACGCCTTTGTTCTCTCTAATATTGAAGGATTGAAAATTCAAACTTGCAGCTTATGAATGAATTATACCATAACAACCCATCAAAATGCAAGAGTTGAAATTCAAAATTTCATTCAATGGAAAGAGAAAAATTTCCGAGCTCTATACAAAAATTTCCCAACCCATGATATCTATTCTTTATCTATAAAGTATAGCAAAGTTCATTCCGTTTGGCATCCCTTTTTTAGTTTATCTTCACATGATATTCCTTAAGCCAGAGGTTCACCTGTATCAGCCAGGCAAAAAGCTGGGGAAGAGCCATAAGCTGGCCGAACCATGGCCTGCCTAGCTCCTCGGGCTGTTTTAAAAGTTCAAGGAGGGCTTTTTTATCGATAAGGGGCTGAAGGGGGGAGTTACTGTCCCCTAAAATATCGGACAACTGTTCTTTGACAGCCTGGGTATAGGAGGGGTTATGGGTCTTTGGATAGGGGCTTTTCTTTCGCCACAGGATTTCATAGGGGAGTGTATCCTCCAGGGATTTTCTCAGTAGGCCCTTTTCCCGGTTTTCATACATTTTTAAGGACCATGGAATATTCCAGACATACTGAACCAAGCGATGGTCACAGAAGGGGACACGTACTTCAAGGCCATTAGCCATACTCATCCTGTCCTTCCGATCCAGAAGGGTGGACATGAACCAGGTGAGGTTTAAGTAGAAAATTTCACGGCGTCTTCTCTCTGTGGCATTCTCTCCCGACAGATGGGGGACCTGCGCAAGGGATTCCTCATAGCGTTGCCGAACATAGTCGTAAGGCCGTATTTGTTCCTTCAACTCGGGAGAAAGCACCTTCAGCCGCTCATCTAATTGTCTTGCCCAGGGGAAGGTCGGGGCATCAAAAAACTCCTTATGGTGGAACCAGGGATAACCGCCGAAGACCTCGTCAGCGCACTCACCACTCAAGGCGACGGTGGCGGTCTTTTTTATTTCACGGCAAAAGAGATAGAGAGAGGAATCCACATCGGCCATGCCGGGGAAGTCCCGGGCTAAAACCGCAGTCTTTAAGGCCTCTACCAGCTCCGGGGTATCAAAGGCATATACGTGGTGATGGGTGTTGAAGGTTTCGGACATAAGCCTGACAAAAGGGGCATCCGCGTTAGGCTGGAACAGGGAGGATTTAAAATATTTCTCATTATCCACATAGTCTATGGAGAAGGTGTCCAGAAAGCGTGCATCCTCATTGAAGGCTCTGGCCGCAACCGCCGTTATAATACTGGAATCCAGACCTCCCGACAAGAAGGTGCAAAGAGGAACATCACTGACCAACTGACGGCGGATGGCATCCTTTACCCACCAGGAGACCTTTTCCAGGGTATCTTCCGGCGAATCCTCATGGGGAGAACTCGAAAGGCTCCAATAACGGATTTCCCGCATTCCTTCACCATTGAAAAGAACACAATGGGCAGGCTTTACCTCAAAGACATGCTCATAAATCCCATGTCCTGGGGTTCTAGCGGGACACAGGGTGAAGATTTCTCCCAAGCCTTCAGTTTTGACCACGGCCTTAACTAGGGGATGCTTTAAAAGGGCTTTAATCTCCGATCCGAAAACCAGATTTTGCTCATTGAAGCTATAAAAAAGGGGCTTCACACCAAATCTGTCCCGGGCCATAAACAGGCATTGCTCCTTTTCATCCCATAGGGCAAAGGCATAAATGCCGTTGAGATATTCCACACATTGGGGCCCCCATTCCAAATAGGAAACGAGGAGTACTTCAGTATCCGAGCGGGTATAGAAGTGGTGGCCCAAGGCCATGAGAGCTGTCCGCAAATCCTCGGTGTTATATAACTCACCATTATAGGTTACAACAAAAGCCTTGTCACCCTGTGTGCGTACCATGGGCTGCAAGCCTCCCTCTGGGTCCACCACGGCGAGTCTCCTGTGAACCAGCATGGCATGGGGAGAAAACCATTCCCCGTTTGAGTCCGGCCCACGGTTTTTCAATGTCTCCGACATTTCCCTCAAAATTCCTTTTTCCGTTGATAAATCCTCTTTCAAATTAACCCATCCAGCTATTCCGCACATAATTTTCCTCCTGGCTTTTCACTAAGGAAGTAAGGCTTTACCCCTTGCTTATCAGCTAAGGCTTATTCAATCGAAAATAGAAAAGGCGCGGAAAAAAATCCGACGCCATTGTCGCTGACAAACTATGGATATAAAACTTCCTATTTAATATATGTGATTAGGGAGGAGAGGTTTACAAGGGATTTACTCGGTGGGAGGGAACTGATGATGCGAAAAAGAAAAATTATCAACACGAGGGATTGTAATGTTAAGGTTAAATAATTCACAATATGAAATGCTTTCAGTATTCATTATAGATATTTTTCTGATAGTTTTCAATTCGCAAAATAAAACAAATACTCAACTCTTTATTGGTTGAAATGGCGAACTTTCATCTCATAGACCCATTGGAATTGCCCAAGGGCCAAAATTTATGTATACTTAATACATAAATAGTACATGGAGTAGCTTTCAATGTACTTAATTAACAAATAATGTGAGTTTCCGTATATTCTTTTTGTATGCTATCATGTTTAGCAGCCTAGTGTATGACATTTATTGAAACGATCATCAGTTCTGTATGTAGATGGAGTTGATAACATTTGAAAGTGAACAGGATCAAGGGCGGAGTGCATCCGTCACATCACAAGACTACTGAGAATGCAGCTACAGTTGTTATGGGAGTTCCCTCTAAAGTCATTATTCCCATGGTGCAGCATCTCGGAGCACCTTGTCAGCCTTTGGTGAAAAAAGGAGACATGGTAAAGGTAGGCCAGATACTGGGAGATACCGATGCCTTTGTTTCAGCACCCATCCATTCCAGTGTTTCCGGGACGGTAAGTGCTGTTGAGAGCCGAATTATCTCAGGAAGCAAGCCCATCGTCTGTGTGGAAATCAAACCCGACGGTCTACAGGAAACGGATGCAGGCATCCGGCCACCTGTTGTCAAAAGCAGGGAGGATTTTTTAAAGGCTGTGCGCGCCTCAGGTATGACAGGGCTAGGGGGTGCAGGCTTCCCCACCCATGTGAAGCTGAATCCTCCCAAGGAGGCTAAGGTGGACACCCTGATAATCAATGCAGCGGAATGTGAGCCTTATATTACCTCGGACTACAGGGAATGCCTTGAGAACACCGCAGGTGTTATTGAGGGGATTGAACAGGTGCTTAAATGGACTGGGATTCCCAGAGCCTTCATTGGTATTGAGGACAATAAGCCAGAGGCAATTGAAAAGTTAAAAGAAGCCGTAAAAGCCAAGTCACCGCTATCAGTGGTCAGCCTCCCCGCCAGATATCCCCAGGGTGCTGAAAAAATGCTGATATTTGCCTTGACGGGCCGTCAGGTTCCTCCAGGTAAGCTTCCTGCCGATGCAGGATGCATTGTAATGAATGTTGCCAGCGTGGCCTTTATTGCGGCTTATTTAAAGACAGGTATGCCCTTGATTAAGAAGCGCATTACCGTAGATGGCTCGGCGGTCAAGAATCCACAGAATGTGGAGGCGCTCATTGGCACACCTGTGGGAGAGGTGTTCGACTTTTGCGGAGGCGTTGAAAGTGAGCCCAGCAAAGTGATTATGGGTGGCCCCATGATGGGAGTTGCCCTGTACTCCATGGATTTGCCCGTGCTTAAAAACACCAATGCGCTTCTTGCTTTAAGCGAGCAGGAAGGCAGAATTCCTCAAGAAGGCCCGTGTATTCGTTGCGGCCGATGTGTGAGGGCCTGCCCGATGAATTTGCTGCCTTTAGACATCGATCGTCTGGCAAAGGCCAACAGCTTTGAGGAACTTAACAAATATCATGTTCAGGATTGTATAGAGTGTGGTTCATGTGTTTATGCCTGTCCGGCCAAGCGCCTGATCGTGCAGTCGGTCCGTCTGGGAAAGGATGCCTTAAGAAGGGCCTCTGTGAAAAAGTAGCTTTAAACATGTGAAAACATTAGAAGGGGGAATAGATTTTGGAAAAGAGGTTAGCGGTGAGCTCTTCTCCTCATATCAGGAGTGAGATCACCACTCGCAAGCTCATGCTGGATGTTCTCATCGCACTTATACCAGCAACAGTTGCCGGGATATACTATTTTGGCACAAGAGCAGCCTTGCTTATTGCTATAACAACACTGTCCTGTGTGGGATGGGAGTACCTTACCCGAAAAGCTCTGAAGCGCAGCAACACCATCGGTGATTTTAGTGCTGCGGTAACAGGCCTTATATTGGCTCTGAACCTTCCTCCCCAGCTTCCTTTTTGGATGGCCGTTGTGGGCTCGTTTTTCGCCATTGTGGTGATCAAACAGCTTTTTGGCGGGCTCGGCCAGAATTTTGTAAACCCTGCATTGGCAGCCAGGGCCATATTATTGGTGGCGTATGGCACAAAGATGACCTTCTGGTCAGCGCCGTTAGATAAGGCGGCCCATGTAGCCGATGCTGTTTCTTATGCCACTCCCCTTGGCATCCTGAAAGAGGGGGGAACCCTTCCCTTGCTTTCGGAGATGTTTATGGGTAATATTGGAGGCTCACTGGGAGAAACCTCTGCATTGGCGCTCCTCATTGGTGGGATTTATCTTCTGGTGAGAGGCGTTATATCCTGGCATATCCCTGTGCTCTTTACAGGTACCGTGGCTTTAATGGCCTGGGTGCTGGGGCCCAATGGCATGCTTTCGGGAGATCCGATTTTCCATGTTCTGGCTGGCGGCCTTCTTTTGGGAGCCTTTTTCATGGCCACCGATTATACAACCAGTCCCATGACGAAAAAGGGCATGGTAATTTATGCTGTAGGCTGTGGTGTGCTGACCATGCTCTTCCGACTCTACACCAACATGCCCGAAGGGGTTTCCTTCGCCATACTGCTTATGAATGTGTCTGTTCCCCTTATTGACCGGTATACTGCCCCCAAAAGATTTGGAGGTGGTGCACGTGTTTAAGGAAATTATTAAGCCGTCCCTTATTCTTTTACTGGTTTGTGCCATTATTACAGGCGCTCTGGCCTATGTTAATGGTGTCACAGAGCCCATCATCGAGGAAAACGACAGAATCACCGAGCAAGAAAGCCTGGCGAAGGCTCTCCCTGGTAGTGACAGCTTTATGGAGCCTCAGGAGGCTGAAACGCTTAAAAGTCAGGGCTATAAGGTAAGTGATAGAATTGTAAAGCTCTATGAAGCCAAAAGGGAAGAAAAAACTCACGGATATGTGGTTGAAGTATCTTCTAAGGGCTATGGCGGAGCCATCAAGATTTTTGTCGGTGTTGACACACAATACAATATAACGGGTGTTATGCTTACCAGCCATAATGAGACTCCCGGCTTAGGCTCAAAAGCTGCCGACATGACCTTTACCCAGCAATACCTGGGTGAAATTCCCGAGAAAGCCTTCTCGGTTGTCAAGGGTGTTGCAGATGAAGACAATGAAATAGAGGCCGTCAGCGGAGCCACCATATCTTCCAAGGCTGTTACTCAGGGAGTGGCTGACGCTGTTACACTGATACGTTCACTATTAGGGGGTGTTTAAGATGGCAGAGAAAAAATCCTTAGGTTCGGTGTTTTTTAACGGTATTCTCAGCGAGAACCCCACATTTCGCCTCCTTTTAGGGATGTGTCCGTCTCTTGCTGTCACTACCATGGCCAAAAATGGTCTGGGTATGGGGGCTGCGGCAACCTTTGTGCTTGTTGGCTCCAATCTGGTTATATCCCTCATCCGTAAGATTGTGCCCGACAAGGTACGTATTCCAGTGTTTATCACTGTTATTGCGGGCTTTACAACCATTGTCCAGTTGCTTCTGGCCGCATTTTTACCCGAGCTTAACAAACAATTGGGTATCTATATTCCGTTGATTGTTGTTAACTGCATCATTTTTGCGCGGGCCGAGATGTTTGCCCAAAAGAATGGCCCTCTCCTATCCATTATGGATGGGTTGGGCATGGGGGCAGGCTTTACCATAGCCATAACGGTCATTGGCTCCATACGGGAGCTCCTTGGTGCGGGAACCTGGATGGGTATTCCCGTGACGGTTGACTTGTTCGATCCTGCGACGCTGTTCATCCTTCCTCCCGGAGGATTTATGGTCCTGGGCTTCTTAATCGCCCTGATTAACAAGATAACGAATAAGAAAAAGGTTCAATCAGCAGCCCAGGACAGTTCGGGCTGTGCTGCCGGATGTCCCGGATGCAGCAAGGCCATGCATGGAGGTGAGGCATAATGAAGGAGCTTTTTGCCATTCTCATTGGCGCTATGTTTGTTGAAAACTTTGTTCTCTCAAAATTCCTAGGGATCTGCCCTTTTCTTGGGGTATCCAAAAAGACTTCCACGGCCGTGGGCATGAGTGGAGCGGTAGTGTTCGTTCTGGTGCTCTCACAGGCTGTAACCTGGCTTATTAATGAATATCTGTTAAAGCCCTATAGCCTGGAATACCTTCAGACCATAGCCTTTATTCTGACCATTGCCGCTCTGGTGCAATTTGTAGAAACAGTCCTGAAGAAGTTGATGCCGTCCCTTTACAAGGCCCTGGGTGTCTATCTTCCTCTTATAACCACCAATTGCGCCGTTTTGGGTTCGGCACTTATCTTTGTTGAGCGCGACTACACTCTTGTGGAATCTGTTGTTTTTGGTTTTGCGGCTGGCTTAGGCTTCACAATGGCCCTCATCCTCTTTTCCGGTGTCAGAGAGCGCCTTGAAAATGCGGATATTCCAGAATCCTTCAAAGGGATGCCTATTACATTGATTGCGGCCTCTCTCGTATCCGTGGCCTTTATCGGCTTTGCGGGCTTGGTTATGCCGTAGGAAAGGGGAAAGCTATGGATATATTAATTCCTGTTTCAATCATATCAGGACTGGGCCTTGCCTTTGGACTGGGTCTTTCCTATGCCTCCAAGGTTTTCGAGGTAAAAGTGGATGAAAGAATCGGTGCGGTCAGAGAAATGCTTCCCGGTGCCAACTGCGGAGCCTGTGGTTATTCAGGTTGCGATGGTTTGGCTGAAGCTATTGTCAATGAGGGTGTCCATGCCTCCAAATGCCCGGTGGGAGGAATAGCCGTTGTAAATGCCATTTCCGATTATCTGGGTGTGGACGAAGGCTCCATTGATGTAAAGGTTGCCCGGGTGCTTTGCCAGGGAACCTGCCAGAATGTGGAGTTGAAATATAATTATGACGGTATGGAAAGCTGCCACTCTGCCAATGCCCTTTCAGGCGGTATGAACGCCTGCTCCTACAGTTGTCTGGGGCTGGGAAGCTGTAAAAAGGTATGTCCCTTTGATGCGATTGTTGTGGAGGAGGGGGTAGCCACCGTTCTAGCCGACCGTTGCACGGGCTGTGGTAATTGTGTGGCTGAATGTCCTAAGGGGATCATTCACCTTGTTCCCGTCATGTCGGGCTTTACGGTGGTGTGCTCCAATCATGACAAGGGTGTTATCTCCAGAAAGAATTGTAAGGTGGGTTGTATTGCCTGCCAAAAATGCACCAAGGCGTGCCCGAGCTCTGCCATCACCGTATCGGACAATTTGGCGGTTATTGACCCCACCAAATGCACCAACTGCGGAGAATGTGAAAAAGTCTGTCCTCAGAAGTGTATAACCAATAGCATTCAAAAACGGTTCGCTTAAAACAACGAATCCTATTCAGCCTCATAACTCCATCAGGGAGAGGGGTTGTCTTAACATAAAGCCATGAAGTTAAAGGGGCTGTCTCAAATCGGAATAAAATCTGAGTTGAGACGGCTCCTTTTTCATAGGCTCGAGGAAATACCATGCGTAACGTTAACTGATTCCACCGAACTGTTATTTTAAAATGTGCAAAGTTTT
>JAEZLR010000016.1 GCA_023415205.1 Bacillota bacterium
TTTATCAAGGAGTATCATAATAATGCTAACAAGCCTGTCAACTTTCATCGGATAGCCGCCTTTCAAATATTTTTATCTTATAGATTCTTGCCATACTGTTGTCAACAATTACATGGTACAGTAAAAAAGTAATCAAATCAATCTACCTATCAGGAGGAGATGCTATGCATAAAGAGGAGGAATATCCCTATTAAAAAATTCCCAAATGGGAGTTTATGTCCATACACTTAAGGTTTTGATTTAGTAACACAAAGAAAAAGGAGGAAATTTATGATTACAATCTATGTTTATATTCTTGATACTTTAGCAGACTGGGAACTGGGGTATGTTATTTCGGAGCTTAATTCTGGTCGTTTTTTCAAGAAGGGCGAGCAACGTGTATCCCTCAAAACGGTTAGTTATTCTAAAGAGCCAATCCATACAATGGGGGGGATGACAATAGTACCTAATTGCATCATTGATGATATTGTTGTGAGTGAAACCAGTATGTTGCTATTACCGGGCGCAGATACATGGAACGACCCAAAGCATGGCGCTATCATCGAAAAAGCAAGCGAATTTCTCTCTTTAGGCGCTACGGTGTGTGCAATCTGTGGGGCTACCGCTGCGCTTGCCAATTTTGGGCTATTGGATGAGCGTCCGCATACCAGTAATGGACTGGGATTTCTTGAAATGTTTTCTCCTGGCTATAAAGGGCAAAGCTTTTATATAGACAAGCCATCTGTAGCGGATAATAACCTTATTACTGCAAGTTCTACCGGAGCTTTGTTGTGGGCGAAGCAAATTATTGAGTATTTAGGTGTTTTTCAAGCAAACACACTGGAATCATGGTATGAATATTTTAGTACCGGTGAGCCGAAGCATTTCTTTGCCCTCATGCAAACTTTGTCTTCTAGCCATGAAAACTGACATATTGAAAATAATTTATCCATAGGCTATACTTGGTAAAATGAAGACCATTGGATACCAGCACATCCCATGGCATGTCCAACAGCTATAAGGTAAGTAGGAGATTGCATGGACAGAGATTGGTGTATTTTACTTATTGGCGGTGCATCAGGATCAGGTAAGACTTGCGTGAGTTATCCTCTGGCAAAAATATTTGGTGTTAACTTAATAGAGGTTGATGATTTTCAGGTTTTTTTGTCTTCGATGACAAAGCCCTACGAGCAGCCCGAATTGCATTATTGGGACACACATCCGGAATGGCAGAAGGAAGGCGTGGAGAACACGCTGCAACAGCTCATTAATGTTGGAAGGGCTTTTAAGCCGGGACTTGAGGCTGTTATCAAGAATCATATAGAGACCAATGTTCCTGCAATCCTTGAAGGTGACTTTTTATTGCCCGAACTGGTCACTTCTTTTAATGGTCCGAAGGTCAAGTCTGTATTTATCCATGAGCCTTCCAGGGATCAGATCTTAAACAATTATCTCATGAGGGAAAAAGAAAGCGGCCCCCAGCATTATCGTGCGGATGTTAGCTACCGTTATGGTCAGTGGCTAGCATCACAATGTGGGAAGCACAATGTACCTGTCATAGAATCAAGGCCATGGAATACAGTGATAGAAAGAGTTTTAGAAATTCTTATATGAAATAAACCAGAATAAATAAAGCTATTAACCTATAAAAAGCGGTTTCCAAGTTCTTTTGGAAACCGCTTTTTGGCTTTGGTCGGAGTGAGAAGATTCGAACTTCCGGCCTCTTGGTCCCGAACCAAGCGCTCTACCAAACTGAGCCACACCCCGTTGAGCAAAGATTATTATAAAACACTTTGAGGCAAAAAACAAGTTAGCCAGGGCATAAAATTTATCATCTAAAGTTATTAAGACTACTTGAAAAAGTCCCACGAAAGGGGTATGCTTAACTTAGTAATTTAAGATTAAAAAGTATTTGGAGGGGAATATGGCGTATCTTCTAGGTATCGATATCGGCACATCAGGTACAAAAACCGTATTATTTGACTTATCGGGGAATAGCGTTGCCAGCGACACACAGGAGTATCCTCTTTATCAGCCTCAAAACGGCTGGGCGGAGCAGGACCCTGAAGACTGGTGGAAAGCCTCATATACCTCCATTGGGAATGTTATCAAAAAAAGTGGGGTAGAGGCGTCTGAAATCAAGGGGATTGGCTTATCAGGCCAGATGCATGGGGCGGTGCTTCTGGATAAGGAAGATAAGGTCTTAAGAAAGGCCATCATCTGGTGTGACCAGAGGAGTGCCCGTGAATGTGAGGAGATCACCAACCGCGTGGGAGCCCGGCGTCTGATTGAAATCACGGCCAATCCAGCGCTTACCGGTTTTACAGCGTCAAAAATCCTATGGGTTAGAAATCATGAACCTGAAGTTTTCGATCAAGTGAGAAAAGTATTATTGCCCAAGGATTACATACGCCTGTGTCTGACTGGGGAGACAGCCACCGAGGTTTCCGATGCCAGCGGCATGCAGCTTTTAGATGTTCCCAACCGCAAATGGAGCCTTGAGGTGCTGGATAAGCTAGGGTTAGATAAGTCCATGCTGGGCAAGGTTTATGAATCCCAGGAGATAACGGGACAGATTACACCCAAAGTTGCTGCTTTAACGGGCCTGAAGGCAGGAACACCCGTGGTCGGCGGGGCGGGGGATCAAGCGGCAGGTGCCGTCGGAAACGGTATTGTCAAGTCAGGAGTGATTTCTTCCGTAATTGGTACCTCAGGGGTGGTTTTCGCCTACACCGACAAGGTGAGCATCGATCCGGAGGGAAGGGTTCATACCTTCTGCCATGCGGTTCCAGATACCTGGCATGTGATGGGAGTGACTCAGGGTGCAGGTTTATCCCTTCAATGGTTTAGAAATCAATTTTGCCAGGAGGAGATGTCCACGGCAAGGCTTATAGAAGTAGATGCCTATCAGCTTACCGACAAGGAGGCAGCCCTCTCGCAAATAGGAGCCAATGGCTTGATCTACCTTCCTTATCTCATGGGAGAGCGAACACCACACTTAGACCCTGATTGCCGCGGTGTTTTCTTTGGACTCTCCGCCAAGCATACCAAGCGTGACATGATTCGGGCCATTATGGAAGGGGTGGCTTTCAGCCTGCGTGACTGCTTGGATATTATTAAGAAAATGGGCATCCCTGTTCAAGAAGTTCGTGCCTCGGGCGGGGGAGGGAAGAGCCCTCTGTGGCGCCAAATTCAGGCAGATCTTTTTGGAACGCCGCTCTATACTGTGAATTCCAGTGAGGGGCCGGCTTTAGGGGTCGCTCTTCTTGCCGGAGTGGGAGCAGGAGAGTATAAAAGCGTGCCCGAGGCCTGTGAGGCCACAGTCAAGGTGGTCACCCACCAGGCCTATGGGGAGGAGAATCACAGAAAGTATCAGGGTTACTACAAGCTTTACAACACCCTGTATACTTCTTTGAAGAAGGATTTTAAAACCTTGGCCGGTTTATTAGAGCATTAGTTTTTAGTTTTGCGAACGGGGGGACATCTCTTGAAGGACAGAAAAACAGGAAACAATCAGTATCTGAAGGAAATGAACAAGTCCATAGTGCTGGATCTCATACGTACCACCAAGGACATGTCACGGAAGTACCTGGCAGATCGCACGGGACTTTCGGCTACGGCTACCGGTGCCATCGTTAAGGCCCTCCTAAGTGAGGAGTATATTCAGGAGATCGGGGAAGGAGCTTCCTCAGGGGGTCGAAAGCCTGTGATGCTACAGCTCAAGCCACGATCCTATTATGCTTTTGGCTTTGATGTGGACGTACGGTACATTTATACGGTTGTTATAGATATCACAGGTGAAGTGGTCTATCGGAAAAAAAGGGAGAATCCCAGGGAACTCACTGTTGAACAGACCATTGAAACTCTTTATGAAATCTATTATCAGGCCCTTGGTGAGCTTAAGATCACGGACAGGAGGATTCTCGGTGTGGGGGTATCCATTCCCGGTCTGATGGACATCCATAGCAAGAAGATCATCCTAGCACCTAATCTTGGTTGGTCGGATGTAGACCTTTTACCCCATTTGGAGGAGGCACTGGATACCTCGGTTTACTTGGATAATGAGGCGATGTGCTCGGCCTCCTGTGAAAACTGGATTGGCCTGTGCCGGGATGTGGAGGATTTTATTTGTATTAATATTGAATCAGGTATTGGCGCGGGCTTGTTTCTCAGGGGAAAAATCTACCGCGGCTTTACCGGGAGTGCCGGTGAGGTGGGGCATATCTTGGTGGATGACCATGGCCCTGTCTGTAAATGTGGGAATGTAGGGTGCCTGGAGACCATTGCCTCCATCAATGGCATGGTGTCCAAAGCGTTAAAGAAGGGCTCCTGTTCTGGGGATGAAGTAAATATTGAGACTGCTTTTGAAAGCCTCCTTAAAAAGGCTCGAGAAGGAGAGCCTGAAAGTCTGGAAGTCTTTCATGAGGCCGCCGCAAGCCTGGGAAAAGCCATTGCATACCTTATTAATACCTTTAATCCTCAGAAGATCGTGCTAGGAAAAAAATTCCCTGATTATGCCGACCTGGTACTCCAAACCATCCAGCAGACAGCTCATAAGCTAGCCCTTTATTATCCCTCCAAACATGTTGAAATTGTCTCCTCAACTTTCGGTGAAGATTCATCGGCACTTGGGGCGGCCATCATCCCTATCAAAAAGCTTTTTGGTAAGTAAAACATCAAACGATATTATTTTTAAGGAGGTATATGTATGTCTGAATATTTTAAAGGTATTGGAAGGATACCCTACGAAGGCACGGGTTCGGATAATCCCTTGGCCTTTAAGTACTACAATCCGGAGGAAATCATTGATGGTAAGAGCATGAAGGAGCACCTTCGCTTTGCAGTGGCTTACTGGCACACCTTTCAGGCCCGTGGAGCAGATCCCTTTGGTAGCGGCACAGCCATTAGGCCATGGGACGCTGTCACTCATCCCATGGATTTGGCCTTCGCTAAAGTGGAAGCCAATTTTGAGTTCTGTGAAAAGCTGGGTGTGCCCTTTTTCTGTTTCCATGACAGGGATATTTCCCCTGAGGCAGAAAACCTGACCGAAACCAATAAGCGCCTGGATCAGGTGGTGGCAAAAATCAAGGATCGTATGAAGGATAGTGATGTGAAGCTCCTTTGGGGCACAACCAATGCCTTTGGGAATCCCCGTTTTGTTCATGGAGCCTCCACTTCATGCCAAGCTGATGTTTTTGCCTATGCGGCAGCACAGGTTAAGAAGGCCATGGAAATCACTCAGGAGCTGGGGGGACAAAACTATGTCTTCTGGGGAGGCCGAGAGGGCTATGAAACGCTTCTTAATACCGACATGAAGCTGGAACTGGATAACCTGGCCCGCTTTCTGACCATGGCTGTTACATATGCCAAGGAGATTGGTTTTAAGGGTCAATTCCTCATTGAGCCCAAGCCCAAGGAACCCACCAAGCATCAATATGATTTTGATGCGGCCACGGTGATCGGTTTCCTTAAAACCTATGGTTTGGAGGATTCCTTTAAACTGAATATCGAGGCCAATCATGCCACATTGGCCCAACACACCTTCCAGCACGATTTAAGAGTCGCGCGTATTAACAATGTCCTCGGTTCAATTGATGCCAATCAGGGCGACTCCCTTCTGGGCTGGGATACCGACCAGTTCCCCACCAATCTCTATGAGACTACCCTGGCCATGTACGAAGTCATTATGATGGGTGGCTTTACAAAGGGTGGCCTTAACTTTGATGCTAAAGTGAGAAGGGCTTCCTTTGAGGCGGAGGATCTTTTCTATGGTCATATCGCAGGGATGGATGCCTTTGCCAAGGGCTTTAAGGTCGCCCACAGACTCATTAAAGATGGGGTGTTTGAAAAATTCATTCAGAAGCGCTATGAAAGCTTTACCCAAGGGATCGGAAAGGATATTCTCGCAGGTAAAGTCGGATTTAAAGAACTGGAGGCCTATACCCTTAAGAATGGAGAGCCAGTCCTTTCCTCAGGTCGCCAGGAAATGCTGGAAGCCTTGCTTAATCAGTACATCACCGAAACCAAATAATTATATTTCCCAGGAAAAGTCTTTGGAAGGTTCATAATTGAGCCTTCCTTTTTAATTGCGTTAGCAACAAGGCTTACCGGCCCCGGTTGAAATCTTTGATTTCTTGCAGGTTGGGGATCATATCACCTTACTATTTTGTAACCTAAAGCTTAAGAGAAATTAAGTTGCATATAAAGCTAACCATGCTCTATAATGGAGACTGATTGATACTTTGACTTTTTCGATTTATAAGGCAGGGCCTATGAGCATCCACTTTAAGTCCTTTACCGATGCCTATCTTCACAAGGCTGCGGAGATTTATAATTATTATGTCAGCCACACCACGGTAACCTTTCACACCGAGAGGGTAACACCGGAAGAGATGAAAGAAATCCTTTATCAGGAGGATCCATCCTACATCACGCTGGGTATCTTTGATGGTGAGGAACTTTGTGGCTATGCCTATATGGCTCCCTATAAAAAGCGCCAGGCTTACAGGATATCCTCGGAGGTTACTGTTTATTTAAGTCCTCAAGCGGCTGGCAAAGGCATCGGTGCCCAGGTTCTTAAGAGGTTTGAAGCCCATGCAAAAAGCCACGGCATACACTCGTTCCTTGCTGTCATATGTGCCGAAAACGAAGCCAGTCTACGATTGTTTTCAAAGTGCGGCTATGAAAAATGTGCCCATTTAAAGGAAGTTGGAATGAAGTTTAACCGGCTGCTGGATATTGTCATAATGCAAAAGATTTTGAACTAGAAAGATTAATACGAAGGCAGGGAGATCAAAATGGAAATCCTAGAGATAATCAAAGCCATCATTCTGGGTATTGTAGAGGGAATTACAGAATGGCTGCCCATAAGCAGTACAGGGCACATGATTCTGGTTGATGAAATACTTAAGCTCAATATGTCGGATCGCTTTATTGAGATGTTTTTAGTGGTGATACAGCTCGGAGCTATTCTGGCGGTAGTGATCTTATTCTGGAAGGATATTATTCCCCTTAAAACAAAGCCTAAGCTTGCACTTAAGACTGAAACCCTGGAAATGTGGGCTAAGATCATCGTTGCCTGTGTGCCGGGAGCTATCATCGGAGTATTTTTTGATGATGCTATTAATGCCTTGTTTTATAACTATCTGTCAGTTTCTATCGCTCTTGTTGTTTTTGGTATTCTGTTTATTGTCATTGAGAATAGAAATCGCGGCAAGACGCCTCATATAAACTCGATTAGTGGAATCACCTATAAGACGGCAATGATGATCGGTGTATTCCAACTCATTGCCGCCGTATTCCCCGGCACATCCCGCTCGGGAGCCACCATATTGGGAGGGATCCTCATTGGCATGAGCCGAACCGTTGCTGCGGAGTTTACCTTTTACCTGGCTATTCCGGTAATGACCGGTGCAAGCCTGTTAAAGATTTTAAAATTCGGTTTTAGCTTCAGTGGTTTAGAGCTGGCTGTTTTGGCAGCGGGCACCCTCGTGGCCTTCATTGTATCTATTTTTGTTATTAAGTTCCTGATGACCTATATTAAAAAGCATGATTTTAAAGTTTTTGGTTGGTACCGCATTGTGCTTGGCTGCATCGTTGTCATGTATTTTTTGCTTAAGGGCTAATCCACTATAGGTGAGAAACGAAAAGAAAAAAACAAGGAGGGCCTGACCCTCCTTTTCTGTTGCTGTTGGATATTTTGTTGATCAATATTTTCTAAAGAGACCAATAACCTTGCCTAAAATACTCAGGTTATCAACAATAATGGGCTCATAGGCAGGATTTTCAGGCTGTAGACGAAAATGTCCCTTTTCCTTGTAAAAGGTTTTTACAGTGGCTTCATCCTCAATCAGGGCTACCACCATATCTCCATTATCAGCGGTAGGCTGCTGTTTAACCAGTATATAGTCCCCATCCAGAATGCCGGCATTTAACATGCTGTCACCGCGTACTTTTAGCATGAAGGAGGCAGAGTTCTCCAGGTATTGAACAGGTATGGGGAAGGTTTCCTCAATGTTCTCCACGGCCAGGATAGGGGCGCCTGCTGTGATTTTGCCCAGCACCGGGATATTGTCGATCTCCTGATCAGCTATATAGCCTTCCAGGCTCTTTTCCGACTCATCAAGTATTTTAAGGGCTCTTGGTTTGGTTGCATCCTTGGCGATTTGCCCCTCTTCCTCCAGCTTTTTAATATAAGCGTGAACAGTAGAGGTCGATTTAAAGCCAACAGCTTGGCAAATTTCTCTGACTGAAGGGGGGTATCCCTTTTCTACACTATGCCTATTTACGAAATCTATAATTTTCTTTTGCTTATCAAGATCACGATGTCTCATGAATTCATCCTCCATCAAGCTTGTTGGTTTTATGAACCATGGATTTAAAGGCTTCCAGAATTATACAAAGTCTTATCTTATCATTATTATATCTTTTGTAAAAAGAAATGTCAAACAAATGTTCGATATACCTTGACAAGAGAACACTTGTTCGGTACACTTGTTATAGAAGAACAAGTGTTCTGAAGGAGGTTGTCTCAATGAGAAAAAGATATGTTTTAAAGAATAAGAAGCGTTTTGCATCCATCGTCATGCTCTTCACACTAGTTGTGGTTTTTACAGGGCTCATTGTAACAGCCGGTGCTTCCTCACAGGAGCAAGGTGTTTATGATGTTTTTGTGGTGAGCCATGGGGATACCCTTTGGGAAATCGCCTCCACCTTTGGAGAGGGAACTGACCCCAGGGCTTACATCTATGAAATAAAAGCCCTTAACCAGATGGAAGGAGACGATATTTACACCGGACAGGAGCTCTTTTTACCCTAGGGAGAGTAGCCCAGAACCCAATGCTTCGGCTGAGATTTCCCCAGATATTTTCATTCTTCTGTTACAGGTTTGGTTCTTGTGGTACAATACAAAGCATAAGAATGAAAATGGGGTGAGATTATGCTTGTGAAACAAGTGTCAGTTTTTTTGGAAAACAAATCAGGCCGACTTGCTGAAGTATCACGGGTATTAGGAGAAAAGAGGATAGATATCAGTGCCCTGTCCATTGCCGATACCACAGAGTATGGTATTCTGCGGTTGATCGTCAATAAGCCGGAAGAGGCCGCAGAAGCACTGAAGGAAAATGGTTTTTCCGTTCGTACCACGGATGTTATCGCCATATGTGTCAGCGACAGACCCGGTGGATTGGCAGAAGCATTAAACTGCCTTGAAAATAATCAGGTAGGCATTGAATACATGTATGCTTTTCTTGGTAACCGAGAGTTGGGCAAGGCAATTGTCATACTGAGGGTTGAAGAAACCACCAAGGCCATTGAAGCCCTGAAAAATGCGAATGTTGACATTATGCCCTCAGCCGAGGTATACAGGCTGTAAATCAAGCTCTAATCTTGCTATAGAATACGGAGGGGTGACACCCTTTTCAATGACAAAGAGAAGTCCTAGGACTTCTCTTTGCTTATTATGAAATATCCTTTAATTCAAGACCTTTGTTTCTATCCAGAGCCCATTGAATGGACCATTCATTCTCAAAGAGGAAAACATAGTTCTCATGATGGTCCTGCACCAAAAGGGTGGTGGAGGTTACATTCATTTCCCGGGGATCGCCTTTAATCTGGCTTATCCAGCGGGCATGCCTGTAATTAAGACGATTAAGCTTTAAATCTACATTGTATTCATTTTTAAGACGATATTCCAGAACCTCGAACTGCAGAACCCCTACAGCTCCTATAATGAATTCCTCAACACCGATATCAGGCTGCTTAAAGATCTGTATCGCCCCTTCTTCCGAAAGCTGGGTAATTCCCTTGAGAAATTGCTTGCGCTTCATGGTATCCTTTGCGGCGACACGGGCAAAATGCTCGGCGGGGAAGGAGGGTATTCCTTTAAAGGTCAAATCTCCTGAGAGGCTCAGGGCATCACCTATACGGAAGATGCCGGGATCAAATAGTCCGACAATATCACCTGGATAGGCAGTTTCAACGATTTCACGTTCCTGGGCCATGAACTGCTGGGGCTGCGAGAGACGGATGGGCTTGCCTGTGCTGCTTAAGGTGACCTGCATACCCCTTTCAAAAATACCGGAGCAGATTCTTAAAAAAGCAATTCTGTCCCGATGGCTGGGATTCATGTTGGCCTGAATCTTAAAGATGAAGCCTGAAAAGTTCTCATTATAAGGTTCTACAACTCTCTCTTCAAAGAGCTGATCGCCCGGTGGTGGCGACATTTTGAGGAATTCCTCCAGAAAGGGCTCGACGCCAAAGTTGGTCATGGCGCTTCCAAAGAAGATGGGGGTCAGCTCACCCTTCAGCACCTTCCCCAAGTCAAAATCATCCCCAGCCATGTCCAGAAGCTCAATTTCTTCAACAAGCCTGGAATAATAAGGCTCGCCCAGAAGATCCTTAAAGACCGTATCACCAACTCCGCCTTTATTGGAGTGAATAATAGCTTGACCATGGGTATTATCATTGGTAAAAAGCTCAATTTGTCTAAGCTGGCGATTATAGACGCCTTTAAAATCACCATCAGTACCAATGGGCCAATTAATGGGATAGGAACGAATACCCAGCACATCCTCAATCTCCTGCATTAAGGAGATGGGGTCTTTGCTGGCACGGTCCATCTTATTGACAAAGGTAAAAATAGGGATCCCGCGCATTTTACAGACATGGAAGAGCTTTATGGTCTGAGTTTCCACGCCTTTAGCTCCGTCAATAAGCATAACGGCGCTATCGGCAGCCACAAGGGTTCGGTAGGTATCCTCACTGAAATCCTGGTGACCCGGTGTATCTAGAATATTAATACAGTAGCCCTCGTAATTAAACTGCATAACGCTGGAGGTAACAGAAATACCCCGCTGCTTCTCAATTTCCATCCAGTCAGAAACAGCATGCTTGGCTGCCTTTCTGGCTTTGACAGAACCGGCCATGTGTATGGCGCCTCCATAGAGCAGGAGCTTTTCTGTAAGGGTCGTTTTACCTGCGTCTGGGTGGGATATGATGGCAAAGGTTCTTCTGCGTTCTATTTCATTGTTTAATTCTTTATTAATGGCCAAGGTTTTTCCCTCTCATTCCAAATTTGGTGTGATAACTGGTAATCCATGTTTACATACAGAATATATATTAAAGGTTTGGGTGGCTCTCCGTCAAGGAATAACAAAGGATTTTGCTTAAAAATAGGATACCCATGAATTCTATTTCATGTTATAGTAGAGTTTAATCAATGAAATAACGTGGAATCGAGTTGAGGTGCAGGTCATGGAAATGAGAGAAATGGCAGAAAGGGCAAAAAAAGCGGCGAACATCCTTTCGGGGATTAACGGTGAGATAAAAAACAAGGCGCTGGCGGCTGTGGCCGAAAGGCTCTATGAAAATAGAAAGGCAATCTTTGAAGCCAATGATAAGGATGTCGAGAGAAGCCAGGCCGAAAACTTGCCAACTCCCTTGATTAAGAGGCTCAAATTTGATGAAAAAAAGCTTCATGATGTGATTGATGGGATAAAAAGTCTTATAGAACTCAGCGATCCTGTAGGCAGAACGCTATTGTCAACGGAATTGGACGAAGGCCTTGAGCTCTATCGGGTGAGCTGCCCTATTGGGCTCATCGGAATAATCTTTGAATCCAGGCCTGACGCCCTGGTGCAAATTTCTACCCTCTGTCTGAAAAGCGGCAATGCAGTGCTGCTAAAGGGTGGCAGGGAAGCAGCGCTAACCAACCGCACGCTTTTTGAGGCCATTCATTCCGCCTCGTGTGAAGCAGGCCTCCCTGAAGGCTGGATCAATCTTCTGGAGCACCGGGAGGAGGTTTCCGAGATGCTCAAGTTGGATGAGTATGTGGATCTTATTATTCCCAGAGGCTCCAATGACTTTGTGCGATATATCATGGATAACTCCAGAATTCCGGTAATGGGTCATGCCGATGGAATCTGCCATTGCTATGTGGATGAAACAGCCCAGTTGAAAAAGGCTATTGACATTGTTGTGGACTCAAAAACCCAATATGTGGCGGTATGTAACGCTCTGGAAACCCTACTGGTTCATCGGGATATCGCCCCTGCCTTTCTTCCGGAGCTAAAGGAGGCCCTGGCCACTAAAAATATCGAACTCAGAGGGTGTGGGAGAACCCATGAGATTATTTCCTGTATTCCTGCCACAGATGAGGACTGGAAGACCGAATATTTGGATTATATTCTTTCAATTAAAATTGTGGATGACTTGCAGGAAGCCATAGACCATATCAACACCTATGGCTCCGGCCATACCGATGTCATTGTGTCAACGAGTAAGGAGCATATCGGAAAATTCCTTGAGTATGTGGATTCAGGGGATGTTTTTGCCAATTGCTCCACGCGTTTTAGTGATGGCTTTAAATATGGCTTTGGCGCAGAAGTGGGTATCAGCACTAATAAAATGCATGCCAGAGGCCCTGTGGGCCTGGAGGGCCTTGTAACCTATAAATATAAGCTCGTGGGTGACGGCCATGTGGTGGCTGATTATGCGGAAAAGAGAAGGGCTTTTACCCACCGGCCACTGAACAAATCCTTTGGATTATAAGGAAGACTTAAAAGTCTCAAGGGCGCTTGACCCTTGAGACTTTTAAATTTCCACTAAAAAGCGTTGGCCTCGATGGCGAATGGGGCTTATGGCACAAAGTGAGGGAGAGAAAGCCTTTTCAGCGTCTATTCGCGCCATAATGGAAAGGTCTTCACCAAAATGCATGGGGAAGGCAGCCCGAACCTGCACTTCGGATAGAAAATACTTGGCTCCCCACAAGGCTGCTTCTTCTTGTGTTGGATCGGTTGTGAGAAAGGCGATATCCAAAGGATAGGCCTTTATCAGATCCACTTCATGCTTAAATCGCGCAGCCATGTTATTATTCCAAGCCTTGCTTTCCTCATTCCAATGCCACCAGTTAAGATCTCCGGCATGGTAGAGGGTAACACCCTTGAGTCTGATAAGGAAGGCCACACCTGCATCGGTGGATTTAAAGGTTTTTATTAAGAGGTTGTCCTCATCATAGGTTTCGTAGGGCTTCACCAGATGCACCCATGGGTGGTGATGCTTCTTAGGAATGTCTGCCGATAGAAAATATCGGATAGTGGTGATGTGCTCTTTCCAGGACAAAATGATAGGGTTAAAGTGATCAGAATGCTTGTGGGACGAGAACACAAAAACCTTTTTGTTCATGATTTCTTCAGGTTCAATAACGCCGTAGGCTAGGGAACGGGTATCCCCTTCCATACTATCTAAGTAGTAGTCAAAAATCAGCAGCGTATCTTCAATGCCGACTGCAAAGCCGCTATGTCCAAGATACCAGACCTCCACCATAAGTACCATGGCTCATCTCCTTATAAAGCTGCAAATTCTAAGGGTTTAAGGATGAGATAGTTGATTTCAAGAAGAAAAAAGGCCGCTACCATCAGGGAGAGGGCTAAACAAATCCCAAAGTCCTTGTAATCTCGCTTAAAGAGGGTATAGGCCAGAACTCCTCCGTGGAACAGCAACCCCAGAATCCCTGTCAGAGTCAGAAAGTTGGGGATGGGATTGATCACAAATATTTCATAGGAATGAAAGAGCATGGCGAGTCTCGGGGCCTTGACCAACCAGGCTAATAGAAAAAGTAAAGCGGGGAGGATAATGTCGAAGTAGAGGAGAAATTTCCAACCCTTATCAAATTTAAAACCCTTTAGCATGTATTCACCTCATCAATAATGGTTTTAGACATCTATTCGCATATCAGCGATGGTACGGACTGGAAGCCGTATACTGGTTAGCGTCTAGAGACTTTATTTTCCTGTAGCCCCTCCAAGGTTTTTCATCATACCCTTGACTTTCTCAGTGGCGTGTATAGTACCATCAGGAAAAATCCACACTGCTTCGATACCCAGACGCTCTGCAAGCGCTCGACCTTCCTCATAGGGTGTGAGAAACAGGGTGGTGGACATGAAATCGGCCAGGCCCGAATCCTCGGTTACGATGGATACAGCCCGATAATAGTCTGCGGGCATGAGTGTTTTGGGATCAATTAGGTGGTGATATCTTTTTCCATTGACAGTATAAAAACGCTGATAATCTCCACTGGTCACAACTGACGCATTATTCAGAAAGACGATATCTAGAGGGGTATCCTCATTATTCAAGGGGTCACCATTGGGGTTTTGAATACCAATACCCCATTTAGAACGGACCCCATCCAAGGGCTGCCCGAGGGTTCTTACATTACCGCCCGAGCTGATAATAAGACTATTACAGCCCTTGGCTTCAAGCTCTTTTGCCACTACCTCGCTGGCATAACCCTTGGCCACGGCCCCCACATCAAGGCGCATATTCTTGTCTTCAAGGTAGACGGTCTTATTTATTGGGTCAACGACCACCTTATTGATGTCGGTATATTTCATCGCCTGCTTTAATTCCTCAAGGGGGGGGATCTGAGCATTTTCAGGATTATCAATACCTGCGTCCCGGTAATCATGCCAGATTTTAAGCATGGGACCCAAAGCGATATTGCATTCACCGTTGGTTTTAGTATACCAGTCCTTGGAGAACTGTATAAGATCTATAATCTCCTGCTGAACCACAACAGGCTTAATTCCTGCGTTATCATTGATGGTTTTGACATTGTTAATTCCTTCGTAATCATTATAGATATCATAGAGCTGATTAAGCTCAAAAAAACGGGACTGACCCATCTGCGCGATCTTTTCGAACTCTTCCTGACTTTTTGAATAGCCGAGAAACTGAATCACGGTATCGAAGGCTCCGATAAACTCATAGGAGTATTTACTGTACTCTGATTTTTGCTGGCCGGTGCATCCCGGTGCCATTAATGTCAGGACTGCTACCAGACAAAATGCCCATAGTCTTTTCATGTTTTTCCCTCTTTTTGTAAAAGAGAACCCCTTCATGAAAGAAGGGGTTCTTCTTGGATATGTAACCCATTACTTCGCGTTAGCTAAGGCTTCTGTTACAGCGGCTTGATAATCCTTGACCGAAACGGTTACCTTGGAGTTCAGGTCTGCAATGTCAGGTGCGCCGCCATCCTTAACCTTCATTGCGTTTACCTGATCAACAGTCTTGCCAACCATCCATTTTTCGAGCTCGGCAATCTGCTCATACCATTCTCTACCGATCTGGGATTGTTTCTTCATCCCATATTCATCACCCAGCTCAACCTTGGTCTTGGGTGCCGCAGTTAAGTCAGAGGTAATCTTACCGGTAGCATCAAAGTTTACCTTTACCTGGGCGTTGTCAATTTTCACGCCAAGGATTTTCCCTGCTGAGTCAAAGGTGACGGCCGCCATAACGGTGTCTACCTGAGCATAACCAGCAGCATCGGCTGTGGCATCCTTTGATTTTGCAACGGAGATGTTGTTGCCGAGCCCTGTCTTTACTGTTGCTGCACCGCAACCAGCAAGAAGTATCGCAACTAATGTGAGGGCCAATACTTTCTTCATAATATCCTCCCCAATAATAAGATAATAAAATATATGCAAAGAATTTCGTTGCTAGTTGGCTTTAGAGCCAGCTCACAATTTCATTCAGGGCACCGGTATAAGGTGTCTGAGGTATTCTATCAATATAGTTAAGGCATTTTTTGATATATTTGTTTTTTATTCTTTGGGCATCCTTAACGCCCCCGGATTTAATAATGTCGTCAAACAATTGATTCATGTCACCCTGACCATCAAAAAACTGATCAATCTGATGCCTGAGCTCTTGGTTGTTTTTGACAGCCAAGATGATGGGTAAGGTGGCGATGCCCTCCTTTAAATCATTTAAAACCGGTTTTCCTTCGGTTTTGTCATCCGAAAGAATATCCAACAGGTCATCCCTGATTTGAAAGGCCGCCCCAAAGCTTGAACCAAAACGCCCGAACAGCCTTATGGTATCATCAGAAAGGTGGGCTGTTTTTGCCCCCAGAACAAGAGCGGCTGAGAAAAGTATGCTGGTTTTCCCTAGGATGCGCTTAAGGTAGTTGCCGACACTGGCTATAGAGTATTTACCCAAATATTGCTCAATTTCACCCTCGCACAAAAGGGATATGGCTCTTGTGACGATATCTAGCTTTTCAGGTTTTAAGCCCGTCTCCACAAGCAACCGGAGAGATTTTGAAAACAGATAATCCCCGGTGTATACCGCAAGATTGGTGCTATGTCTCTCTGAGAGGGTGGGTTGACCTCTGCGGGTTTTTGCGTTGTCAATAATATCATCATGTATAAGGGTCGCTGCGTGAAGAATCTCGATTGATGCAGCAGCCGGAAAGACACGCTCCCGGCTGTAATCACCATGGAGCGCTGCAATAATGGTAAAGGCAGGCCTCAACCTTTTTCCGCCTGAAAGCACCACACTCTCGGATGCTTTTTTTAAGAAGTCATTACGTGATGAAAGCTTGGACCTCAGATAGTCTTCAAACACCGCCAACTCTTCCTTAATAACGGGGAATTTGTCCCACAATGCGTTCAACCTCCTAGTCCTTACGCTGCATCCGCAAGTAGCTCATTAATCAAATCTGTCCAAACTCCGCTTGAAAAAGAGGCGGAATTTTCTATTTTTCCAATAGCTTTCCCATACGTTGTTGAGGTAGGGAATAAGGTAATAATCCAGGCCAAAGGCTCTCCCTGCGCCACCCAAGGTTGCAATGGAGGCGAAAATCATCCACCAGCTTTTTTCATAAAGACCTGTAGAGGTTAAGAACATTGTCAGTAGTCCCAGGGAAATGAAAGAACCTATAAAGGTAAAGGCGCCGCCCAGGAGCATTAAGCCGATAAGTATTTCAAAGACCACCACAAGAACTTGGAAGAACATGGCCACACCATCATTGGCCAACACCACATTTTGTAGAAACCAGGGTACCAGACTAAAATCTCCAAAATGGAAGAGCTCTACCTTGGCAAAATGCTGGGAGCTGATCGTAACACCTTCTACCAGACGGCTTTCGGTTCCTAAAAAGAAATTTATCAAGCCCGTCTTGATGGCAACGGATTCATCGATACGTGTTATAAAGGTTGCGCTACCAGAGGCCGCACTGGTGGCATCGGAAGCCATACCCAGGAAGGAGGCGAGCTTAGGAGAGGAGAGCCAGCCCTCCACAACCTTGACGATACCTTCGTATAGCCACATGCCACCCAGGAAAAGACGAAGTGGGGTCAGCCACCAGGCTTGCATACGGGTAGAATAATGCTGCTCCACGATGTTCTTCCTTTGTCTTCTTTCAAGAAGCTCATGATAGAGGTATCTGGAGACTCCGCGGAAACCGGTGATTTCCCAGAGGTAATGTATATTTACAAAGAACTTCATAAGGATTGAAATCCAAACAGGGAGGCTCTTGCCCATGATTTCCGAAACACAGAAGTAGTTTCCGACACTGACCATGGTGCCATGGAATTTTACTTCTACCTTTTTTTGATCCTTGCCACGAATATCGTTGAGGATATTTTCAGCAGTACCGTGGGCGCTTTGAATAGCATTTTCCACCATGGCCGCATAGGGTTTCCCGTCCTTATCGGTCAGTCCACCCTGGTCACCAACAGAGTAAACATTCGGGTATTCGGTCCTACAGTATTCGTCCACCTTGAGCCTAAATTGCCGGCCGCTTTTCTCAAGGTTGAGATTATCGGCCTCGTCAACGGCCTTGATTCCTGCGGCCCAGATGACGGTAGCGGCATCCACTTTGCCATTTTCAAAGACGATACCCTTGTCTGTGGCTTCTTTGATTTTTGTATTGAGCATCACCTCAACCTTAAGCTTCTTTTCAAGGTATTTATGAGCCTTGGCAGAATTGGACTCCTTAAGGTTGTTAAGGATTCGTGGAAGCATGTCTACCACCACAAGACGCACTTCTTTAGGGTCAATTTTATATTCTCTGCAAAGAGATTTTGACCAGATCGCCAGCTCACCGATCATTTCAACACCGGTAAAGCCCGCTCCGGCAACCACAAAAGAGAGAAGTCGTCTTCTTGCATCCTTGTCAGTCTCTTGGCTGGCCAAGGTAAAGCATTTTTTAATATGCTCACGGATTTTAATCGCATCCTCATAGCTCCAGAGCGTGAAGGCGTGCTCTGCAAGCCCGGGAATACCAAAGAAATTCGGAGTACTGCCCATGGCAAGAATGAGATAGTCATATTCGTATACACGTTCCTTGGAACAAGCCTTGTTATTGTCAAGATCGAAGGAGACGATTTCATCCATGACCACATTAACAGAAGTATATTTAAAGATGCTTCTTAAAGAGATACGGATGCCTTCTTCGGAGATTCTGTTCCCCGCAACCTCATGAAGCTCTGTAAGCAACGTGTGGTAATCATTTTTGTCTACAAGTGTGATTTCAATGTCTTCTTTTTTCTTCTTCTTGTTAAGGGTGAGAGCAGCCTCTATACCTGCATACCCAGCTCCAACAATCAGCACTTTCTTTGCCATAGCTGTTCTCCTTTCAGTATGTAACAACATTTCTTTAACTATTTACCCCAAAAATTTAGATGCCAAATTAGTTTTTTCAAATATCCTAAAAAGATTCACCGAGATAATTGCTGTGAGCAAACCTGTAATAATGCCTGTAAAAAGCAGTATTGGAAGATAGGCAAACACCGCGGTATTTCTCATCATTAAGCCGGCCATGAGTATTTGTCCGATATTATGGGCTGCTGCGCCGCCCATGCTGATTCCAATTAATGAGAAAACCTTAGGGTAACCCAATTTCAAAAGTGTCATGACGACCAGTGCAAGAAAGGCACCGGCAAGAGAATAAAAGAGTGAGGACATGCCACCGAATAGAAGAGACGCCAAAATACATCGTAAAGCAGTAATGGTGACGGCAGAAGGAATACCCAAATAGAAAAGTGCAAACATCGTGACTATATTAGCCAGGCCTAATTTGACACCGGGCAAGGGTACAATCATATTTAAGGGAATGAATCGCTCCATGAACGATAAAACAAGAGCGAGGGAAATCAAGAGACCATTTAACGTAATTTTTTTCATTTAACCACCAAAATATTTTTGTCAAAGTCCAAGATGTCAAACACTTCACAAACTGGGGATACAGTATCAATGTGTAGCTTGAGGATTTACTTTACTATTATATCCAAGTCAGAATCTTCACCCTCAATCTTTATGATTACACCGGCGGGAAGGCATACGGCAATCTGGCCGGGGCGGGTTATCCATCCTGTATGAACACATACTTGATCGGGACATTCAGCGTGAGAAAAACGAATTCTTCCATTTTCCGCTTCTATAGTCCCTTGATATTGTCCTGTATAGTTTACGGTTGATCGGCCAGTGACCTGGTCAAGCCGTATACGACTAAGAACTTTATTATTCTGTGTGATAATAGCAGTCTTTGCAATGGTGTTTTTTTCATAAGATGTAATCAGTAAAAAAATTGCCAAAACCACAATGACCAAAATAATAAGAATATCGCCCAATTTAAACTTAAGACGCAATTTAATGCTCCCTCCTATGTAGGCTTTCATTGGGCAGACGCAGCAACGCATATGCTATTATACATAAAGATAATATCCTTTGCAAACCCATTTATTCACCATAGCTAGATAATGATGATGAATAAAACAAATATATCAAATAAAAATAAATAAAGTAAATATTATTTAATAAATGGATGACAAATTTGAATGTTTAGCGATCCTATACAACCTCAACTTTAAATGTAATCAAGTAGGGGAGGAAGGGCAGATAAAGGCTTTGGGGGCATAGAGCCCCCCCTTATTGTACGAAGGTTCTGGTGGAATTGACCCGGTACTCCCCATCGGCTACATTTACAAATAGGTAGATACCCTCCTGATTGGTCCGAGTAAAGTCTACCGGTGTTAAGGAGCCTTCCGAACCCACCCGATATAGTATAACATCCGCATTGGACAAGGGTTGATCATCGGAGCCAGTAATAAGACCGGTCACAATGCCCTTGGAGGCCCTAGGATTCTCCTTTAATTGTGCCTCCACTGTGGTTATGGAGCGAAAGCTTTTTATTTCCGCCGGAAGGAATTCAACATGATACCTGGGAGCATTTATTTTCAGGAAGTAGGAGCCTGGGTCAAGATTGTTGAAGATAAACTGACCAATCTCATTGGAGAAAGTGATGCTGACAAGATGGGTCGATGTATCCTCAACCTGATAGAGCTCGATGGAGGCGGAGGTAACAGGCAGCTTATCGCTGTTGTGGATTTGACCGGCGATTATGGAGCATGTGGAGGGAGTACCTGGGACAAGTTTTATGGTTATTTCACGGGTTTGGTTAGCCTTGAGGGATACCGTTAATGCCTCGGAGAACATAAATCCCTGTGCCTGAGCATAGATTCGTAAATCTGAGCCTGCTTCTATGGGTGTGAGGTTAAAATAACCATCTGCCGAAGTCAGGGCGTGGGCAACCGCATTGTAACCCCCATCGAGAATAATGACAGCAGCATCACCTACAGGTGAGCCTAAGGTGTCCACCACGCGTCCGGCTATCGTTCCTGAATTAATGTATGGGTTGAAATTGAGGGCTAGATCCAAACGAATGGTCTCTGTTAAGGTGGAAAGACTTTTTACTTGAGATTGTCCAAGAATAAACTCATCCCTAAAAATAGGCATAGCGATGCCTCCTAATTATTGATGTTATCAGCATATGCATTTGTTTTTATTTCCGTGATTAAAAGGCGGATACTGTTTCACCCTATGAGCTCATTCTACATATACTGTTTTAGCACAGGTTGAGTTTAAGGAGGATTCGTATTGAGTAAGCCGGTTGTTTCAACTCTACCACAAAAAGTGATTATTACTGATGAAAACGAAGCGCTCCTAGAAAGAGTTGTATTGGCGGATATGACTCTTGAAGAAAATACACTGATGGGGAATATCAGTGATAAAGTGACAGGAAAGCCGATTGAGGGTGTATGCATAAAAATTTGCGACAGTGATTACAAGCCCATCATATATAATTTTACTGATGTTGACGGCAATTTCTCTCTTCAGGGGAATTTTACAGCCTGTATCCGGATTATAGCGGCTAAAAAAGGATACATTACCTTTTCCAGTGACGGTGTACCCTCGGCAGGCCTTGAAAAGAGGGCCATTAACATTGAAATGATGCCTGCCCTTGATGGGGGAATCGTTCTATTCGGAAATGTCAGGGACGTACAACAACGGCCTATCGGAGGAATAAAGGTAACACTGTTTAAATCAAACAGCCTGAATCCCTATGATTTTACATTTTCAAATCCGGAAGGCCTTTATGTCTTTGATAACATTGAGCCGGGGCTATATCGGTTATCCCTTCAATCACAAAACTTCATCGAGAGAACAGTAAATTTGGATATTGGCAAGGACCAGTCCGTTCTGACCATTGAGACAGCGTTCTTAAGGAGAAAGAGCCTAAAAGGAACGATTTATGGGATTATAACCGATAAAAACGGAATACCGGTTAATAATGCCTTGGTGGTACTTCTCAATGCCAATAATAATCCTATTCAGGTTACCCATACCAATGACAAGGGCGTATATCTGTTCTATCGGCTGGATAACGGCAGCTACACCATTATAGCACGATAGTGATTTTCGACACGCTTTGCCAATTGTAAACCATAACTATAATGTGGTTGACAATTGGCCGTTGTTTTGTTTTAATTAACCAAAGAGCCATGGATGGCAAAAAATTCAAAGGAGAAAAGTATGAAGCTCAAAACCAAGGATCTTGCCCAGATTGCCCTTTTTGCCGCGCTTACCGCAGTAGGAGCCTTTCTTAAAATACCGGTGCCCTATGTTCCGTTTACCTTACAGGTCTTTTTTGTAGCTCTTTCAGGTGTTCTATTGGGGGCTAAGAAGGGGGCTCTTTCTCAGTTGGTATATGTTTTTACTGGGCTCATAGGCATCCCGATTTTTACTGAAGGGGGTGGCATTTCCTATGTTCTTAAGCCCACCTTTGGCTATTTAATAGGCTTTATCATCGGGGCCTATGTGATAGGATACCTTACCGAAAGGCTTAAGAAGAAGAATATATGGAGCATATTCCTGTGTATTCTGGCGGGCTTGGCCGTTCTCTATTTTATTGGTGTACCCTATCTATACCTTATCAACAATTACTACGTGGGTAAAACCTTGTCCTTATGGCTGTCCTTCTTTTATGGGTTTGTTCTCTGTATAGGGGGAGATCTCCTCTCCTCCCTGATAGCTTCTCTCTTGTCGGTAAAGCTCTTACCCATACTAAAAAAGATCCAATGAGGTTTCTTCCAGAGGGTAGGGCTGATGTAAAAAAGAAGGGAAGCGCCACTTACAGGCGACTTCCCTTCTTTCATAGCACGAATATTTTCACTAATAGAGAGTCTTTAGTTCTCAGCTTCACTCTCACGTTCGGGTATTTTTCCGAGTAAAACCACAATAAGATAAAAGGCTACAAGGACTCCGAACACGCCCAGAAGGCCGAAACCTGTCACTTCAAGACCCTGTAAAAATCTATTCCACACTTCCTGACTCATTGTTCATACCTCCTTTTATAATCCTACAAGCTTACCGATAAGTACCAGAATCATACTACCGGCTACCACAGAGCCCAACTGACCGGAGACGTTAGCCGCCACCGACTGCATAAGAATAAAGTTCATGGGATCCTCATCCTTGGCCATTTTTTGAATGACACGGGCAGACATGGGGAAGGCTGAAATACCTGCGGCACCCACCATGGGATTGATCTTTTCTTTTCTGAACAGATTGATGAACTTGGCAAAAAGAACGCCACCCGCGGTATCAAAAATGAAGGCGACAAGGCCCATAACCATAATCAGAAGAGTGCTCCAGTTTAAGAAATCCTTAGCGGTCATGGTCGTACCAATGGTGATACCCAAAAGGATGGTAACCAAATTGGATAGGGTCGTCTGAGCGGTTTCAGACAGTCTCCCAAGAACGCCACACTCGCGGATAAGATTACCGAACATCAACGCGCCTACAAGGGCCACACTTTCGGGAGCTACCATACCGGCTACCACAGTGACCACAATGGGGAAGAGGATTCGGGTAAGCTTGCTGACCTTCTTCTGCTTGAAGTTCATGCGAATCTTTCTTTCCTCTTTTGTGGTTAATAGCTTAATGACCGGTGGCTGAATGATGGGTACCAATGACATATAGGAATAGGCCGCCACCGAAAGAGGCCCGATTAAATTGCCCAGCTTAAAGGCATTAGCCACAAAGATGGTGGTCGGTCCGTCGGCCGCACCGATAACACCGATAGCACCCGCTTCAGGAAGGCTGAAGCCCAGAAGTATAGCCACCAACATGGTTGCAAAAATACCAAATTGCGCTGCTGCACCGAAGAATAACATGAGGGGTGTTTGAAAGAGAGGTGAAAAGTCAATCATTGCACCGACTGCAATAAATATCAGCACTGGAAAAAGCTCATTGGCGATGGTGTTCTGATAAAGAAAACCAAAGACTCCGGCTTCACCCTCGGCGTTTGAAACAATGGTTGTAAGGGGTATGTTACATAAAATGGCGCCAAAGCCGATTGGAAGAAGTAGAGCTGGCTCATAATCCTTTTTAATAGCCAGATAGATGAGAGTACCTCCGATGATGAACATGACGATCATTCCAAGGAAGTATAATCCAAGGTCTGTTGCTGTTGCACTATCGCCGTTCATCAATGCTGTGATGAGTTCATTGATCTTGGTTATCATTTGCCTGATGTCCTCCTGCCCTTTTTGTATAGTGAAAATGAAATCCTAATTATTATAACACTTGGCATCGGGACGGGCAATAAACCTGTTGCATTAATTTAAGTAATCAACTGAAATCCTATAAAAAAATAGTGAGTTTAGGCCCATTTAGGGAGCTATGCTCAGGGTTCCACAGCAATAAGGCCCAAGAATACGTTTTATCAGGGGATAATTTTCCAGCAGGATGATTGACAACCGAACATATGTTTTGTAATATGGGATTATATGGCCATAATTGGAGGATTTGTTATGGATGAATTTAAAAAGCCCTATGAATATGAGGAAGAGAGAATCGGGGGTTTTCTCCTTTTCTTTGTCATCTTACTTCTTTCCGTGGATAGTTTCTTTACCTTGTCCCTTGTGGTTCAAGGCTTCTCCATTGCCAATAGAATCCCTGCCGCTGGTATCGTATTTTTGATATTCGGCATTGTTTATGGGCTGTTTCTTTTTTATACCGCTGCCACATGCTATAGGGCAAAAACTCATATGATAAAACTTTCTAAAGCCTTCTTATGTATAAGGGCATTTTTCACCCTGTTTTTGATGACCATGATTTACCTAAATGCCTTAGGTGATAAGGGCATGATAGGGAACGGACGAAGCCAGTACCAAAGCGTGGAGGAGCTTACTCTGATCGTGTTTGTTTTACCGGCCATTTATACCATTTTATTCAGCACCGGATGGTTTATCTATTTCATCAAGTCAAAAAAGTGCGCAGATATGGTAAAAGCTAGCTCTTCTCAGACCTCTTTGCCAAAGGTATGGGTAAAATAAAACGGCTATGGTCTCATACCACAACCGTTTACCTGTTATCTCAGGAGAGCTTTATTTTGCTTTTGAAAACTTCAAATAGTAAACACCATCAATTTTTACATCCTCACATTCAAGCTCCTCACTGACCTGGGAGAATTTGTTCTTGTAAAAACGTTCCGCTATTTTGCCGTAATCTCCGGCTTCCTCGGCATTGATGCTGGTAGTGATGTAGCTGTCCATATCATTGAATATGGTGATCATCTTTCCGATGTTTTTTAAGGTTAGGTGCTGATCCAAAAAGGCTTTGATGAAAGCTACCTGGTTCTTTTTACGCTCTATATCACCGATACTCTTGGATTTGCCTGATTCGTCAACCCCTTGGCGATAGCGGACAAAACCTTCGGCCTGAGCACCGTTAAGGGTCTGAAGCCCTTTCTTAATGTTAATTTTTAGATCCTGGGTAGGATCGCTGTATTTCATCAAATAGGGGACATCTATTTTGACCCCTCCAAAATAATCCACCACTCGTTTGAAGCTTGAAGGCTTGATATAAACAAAATCATCGATATAGATACCGAAAATCTCTTCAATCAGATCTGCTGTAAAATCATATTCAGGAGAGCCAAAACGCCCAGTGTCCTTTTTATACTCAAGCTTTTTCCCTAGGGTATGGGCGGCATTAATTTTTAAAATGCCCTTGGACTTACTGTAGGAGGACCACACCTTTTTCAGTTCATTTTTGACCTCGGTGCTGTAGTCAATGTAAATATCTCTGGGGAGATTGATAAGCTTCAATACATTGTTTTTTTCATCAAGGCTTGCGATCATGAGTGTGTCATAATTGGCACCGCTGACATCGGGTCCGATGAGTAACACATTAATACTGTTTTCTTCAACCAGTGCTTTTGGATATTTGAGATTATTGGTAAGGGGATAGGGTTTATCGGTGTTCTCTCTCCGATCGCGAATGGTGCTTCCGCCATCTTTTGAGCTTAATACCCTGCCGACAAACTGAAAGGCGGGAATATTCTTCAGCACATGCCCATAAAGGCCAAGGAATGTTACTAAAAGAAGTATAATCAGCTCTATGATGGCAAAGGTTTTCCATCTATTTCTATTCTTTTTCATTGTTATCACCTTTTTATTGTAGCCACAGCTACATCGAATTAGAATACCTTTCACATTCTTGCACATGATTTAGGCACTGTCAATCTTGTTTATAAAACATTCCTGTGCTATGATAAGTAAGCAGGTTAGTAAACCGTTTTCCCTATAGTCTTATAATTATTTAAGGGAGCTGATCAAGAATGATTGAAGTTCAGGATATTATTAAGGATTTTACCTCTGTCAAGCGGCAGCCCGGACTTATGGGATCCATTAAGACCCTTTTTAGTAGAGATTATACTCACAAGCGTGCCGTAGACCACATGAGCTTTACCGTTGACCAGGGTGAAGTAGTAGGGTATATAGGCCCTAATGGCGCAGGTAAATCTACCACCATAAAAATGATGACCGGTATTCTGGTACCTTCTTCGGGCAGCATACTGGTGGATGGTATCATTCCTTATGAACAGAGGCAAAGGAATGCCATGAAGATAGGGGTGGTATTCGGACAGCGGACACAGCTTTGGTGGGATTTGCCTGTCCGTGAGACCTTTAGCATATTGAAGGAAATCTACCATGTGAGCTCAGCCGATTTTGACAGGCGTATGTCCTTTTTCAATGAGGTTCTTGAATTGGAGCCCTTTTTGGCCACCCCTGTCAGATCTCTGTCTCTAGGTCAACGCATGAGGGCAGATCTTGCCGCGTCTATGATTCATAATCCCAAGGTGCTCTATCTTGATGAACCGACCATTGGTCTGGATGTTGTGGTCAGAGAGAATGTGCGCAAGGCCATCAAACAGCTTAATGCCGAATTTAACACGACGGTTATTTTGACGACTCACGATTTAACCGATATTGAAGAACTCTGTAAACGCATTATTATCATTGACAATGGCAAGAAGGTTTATGACGGCACTTTGGTGGATATTAAGACCCGGTTTGGCTCGATGAGAAGGCTTGAACTACAGGTTAAGAACCCCTTTGCCTTTTCTCCCGACTCCCTGCGGGAAAAGTATGGACTGTCTGCGGAGGAACTCACCGCTGCGATTGTTGAGGGGCAGCTACATATTGAGCTTGATCGAAACAAGATTGGTATACAGGAAGTCATCAATGAGGTGCTTTCTAAAACGGAGCTCATTGATATGAGCCTCTTTGAGACCAAAATTGAGGACATTATCAAAAAGATTTATCGAAATGAGGTGACCATGGGGTGAGAGAGGCTTCAATAAAATCATACTTTCCCTTTGCCAGAGGAACCTTCCAGAGCCTTCTGAGCTATCGTCTGAATTTCTTCCTGTACGTCTTTGGAGAGTTGGTTACAGTTTTTGTAACCTATTATCTGTGGCTGGCAGTCTATAATAATTCGGGCGCCCAAACCCTTAATGGCTTTTCTTTGCCAGATATGTTCACATATATATTCATGTGCCAGGTAGCGCTGAATTTTGTCAATAACGATGCTTCCTATGAGGTTGCCAGCGAGGTCCGTGAAGGCTCCATCGCCATGAACCTGATCCGTCCCATTCGCTATAGAGTGGTTATTTTGTTCAGAATACTGGGAGAAATTGTATACAATGTGAGCTTTGTAGGGCTACCCATCATGCTGATTGTCTGCGGAGTAAGCTATTTTTCCTATGGCATTGCCCCCCGGATACTGAGTATCGTCGGCTTCTTTGTAAGCGCTATTTTAGGCTTCCTTGTCAATTTCTATTTTAACTTTATTTTTGGGCTCAGTGCTTTTTATATCAGCAATGTATGGGGAATGAACATGCTCAAGGGGGCCATTGTCAATTTCCTTTCGGGAGCCCTGATTCCCATTCATTTTTTCCCTGGCTGGGCCCAGGACATTCTTGCCTTTATGCCCTTTAACTCATTGATTTATACGCCCGTCATGATCTTTCTTGGAAAGTATCAGGGTCAGGAGGTCATCACAGCTCTTCTGGTTCAGGTCTTTTGGGTTGCTGTGTTCGGGCTCTCAGGTATGCTCTTGTGGCGTAAGGCCATCAAGAAGCTGACCATTCAAGGAGGATGAAGCATGAAACGCTATTTAAAGCTTTATTTGAAGCTTACTGCCCAATACATGAAGTCCCTTTTGGAGTATAGAACCGACTTTATCATCGGTCTCATTGCCTTCTTTTTTATCCAGGGATTCGGTATTGCTTTCTTGTTTATTGTCTTTCAGAATATTCCCAACCTCAATGGCTGGACTTTTTACGAGGTGCTGTTTATTTATGGCTTTGCCAATCTTCCCAGAGGATTGGATCACCTGGTGACCGATAATCTATGGATTCTGGCAGGAAGAATTATCGTTCGAGGTGATTTTGATAAATATCTATTAAAACCCATGAATCCCTTATTCTACCTATGCGCGGACCGGTTCCAGCCCGATGCTTTCGGTGAGCTCATTGTGGGCATCCTTTTGGTTATAACGGCGCTGACCCAGCTTACCGTTCACATAGGAATTCTGGAGATTTTAGGCTTCATTATTACGGTTTTAGCAGGTGCGGTGATCTATACCTCCGTCAAGCTCATTTTTGCCTCCCTGGCCTTTTGGATGAAGCGGAGCCAGTCCATCTTGTTTATCAGCTATCAAATGTCTAATTTCACCAAGTACCCTATGACCATCTATAGTAAGTTTATTAATATCTTTTTAACCTTTATCATTCCTTTTGCCTTCACCGCTTTTATTCCCGCCAGTTGGCTCCTTGGAAAGGAAAGCTTTACCTACGGTGTTCTGGCAACCATCGGTATGGCCCTGGTGTTTTCTGTCGGAGCCTATGCCTTATGGAACACGGGCTTGAAAAAATACGAGAGCGCAGGAAATTAATCTCTTTCAGGAGCCTGTTTGACATTAAAACCGCTGACGAAGAAGACACTTTCGTATATAATGAAGGTGTTCGCTTTTTGAAGGGCAATATAAATGAACATGGAGGGGGGAGGCCGGATAAATCAGCATCAACCGGCCGATAATTAAAGTGGAAAAGGAGAGAACTGCCATGAAAAAGTTTCTGGATGACTTTAAAAAATTTGCCCTGAAGGGCAATGTGGTTGATCTTGCTGTGGGTGTTGTTATTGGCGGCGCCTTCGGAAAGATTGTCACCTCGTTGGTCAATGATATCATTATGCCCTTGCTCAGCTTGATCACCGGAAATATCGACCTGTCAGAAGTGGGTGCAGAGCTCACTAGGAATGCCGAGGGAGAACAGGTGATTCTCAAATACGGTGCCTTTATTCAGAATATAATCGATTTTCTAATTATTGCTTTGAGTATTTTTGTTGTTATCAAGATCATGAGTAAGTTTAAGAAGAAGGAAGAGGAAAAGCCCGTAGAGGTGGTTGAGGTAAAGCCTTCGGAAGAAGTCCTGCTTTTATCTGAAATCAGAGATCTTCTTAAGGATAGAAAAGATAGCTAAAGGATCGTTTGGTCATGACTGGTCTTTAGTCTGCGCATAATGGCGTTACGAGCAAAAAAGCCTGTCAGAAAAAGGGCGCAGGAGAGGGCAAAAACCGAAAGGGCGATAAGGTAATTCTCGTCCTGCAGATTGGCGCCTATAATGGAAGAGCCGATCAGGCCAGGCATTCTCGCCACGGTATAAATAGAAAAGAACCGTAAGGGCCGGATGGGGGAAAGACCGGCCATATAGACCAGAATATCCTTGGGCAGCCCTGGAATTAAAAAGAGCAGAAAAATGATAATTTCGGATTTACGTGTATTCATAAGGAATTTAAACTTTTCCACATTCTTTTCTGACAGGAGCTTGCTCACTACCTTAAGCCCCAGTAAACGCGCGATGAAGAAGGCTATGGTGGCTCCTACCAGAATACCCAAAGTGGAATAAAGGGTTCCTTGAAAGACACCGAATATATAGCCACCGGCGATTTGAACAAACTCGCCGGGGATTGCGGCTATAACCACCTGTAATATTTGGAAGACGATAAAGGCAAGGATGCTTAAGCTGCCATATTCAGACAGAAAATCGCTGAAGTTTTGAGGGTCTTTAATGATCATTGTAATGGCTGGAGCAAAAGTAATGGTGAGCACTGCCATGACGATGACGAAGGTCAGAATGCCTAACAAATACTTGGCCTTGGTTCTGTCAATTTTGTGTTTTGTCATAGCAGTATCCTCCTTTGAGGGTTAAAAATGTTCTATTTTTATTGTTACTACGCATACTTTACCCTCTGTTTTTATTGATAAACTGTATCATTATGGCATCAGCCTGTCAACAAAAGCTCAAATACGTATGACGAGAGGATGTCTCTTTTCTTTCCCCATTTTGGAAAAATTTTTGGGAATGGGTAGGCAATAATAGCAGCAAAGGGTTTTGTGATATAATGATTTTGGTCGTAAAAAGTATTTCATTGGGCGGATTTTAGCCTCTATCCGGGGCGTATGAAATCAGCAGAAGCATCATTTGTTACGGCCCATTTTATACTAAAGCCAAAGGGTGATCACAATGCCTTACCTTGATCTTGTCTGTTCCAGCAGAGTGGAGAATGCAATCCGGTATCGCCCCAGTTATCCTTACCAACTCATCGAGTACCTTTATACTGACGCAGGATTCTCCAGAGAGTCTGTTATTGCAGATATTGGCTCTGGGACGGGAGCCTTTACCCGTCTGCTTCTGGAACGGGGAAGCCGAGTGGTGGCTATTGAACCGGATGATCTTCTACGGATTGCTGCGGAGCGCCTTTTATCTGATGAGTTTCAACGCTTTGTCTCTATTAAGGGGACACCCATCCATACCACCCTATGCAATGCTTCCATTCAACATATTGTTTGTGCCCATTCCCTCTATTGGAGCGATCTGGGGAAATGCCGGGACGAATTTTACAGGATACTGAAACCCCAGGGTACTGCCACAATCATATGGAATCGCCTGATGGTGAATTGGGATGCTTTCAACTATGAATATGAGCAACTCCTAAAACGCTGCCTTCCGGGAAGAAATGCCTTTCAGGGGCGGGAACTAAAGGAATTCTCAAGCTTTTTCGGAACCCATGAGTATGCATTTATCTCTTTGCCCCATCAGCAAGTTCTGGATTTTGAAGGGGTAAAGGGAGCACTTATGGCCCATGAAGGCTTTCATGCCTTGGGGGAGGAAAGCCGCACAACCCTATTGAGCGAGCTTTATGGGCTCTTTGAACGCTACAATCAATCGGGAAAGGTTATTTTGAGGTATGAAACCGAGGCCTATACCATGCAACTTGGCCGAGCCTCTTAAGGCAGGGGTTCTAGAGGGCTCCTTAAATCATAGAATTAGAGCTTCAATTCTGTCTTCAGCCGGTTTAGTACAGGCTTCTTTTTAAGCCCTATTAGCGAATACCAACCTACAGGTGTGGATGAATAGGGTTGCTCAGCCCCGATTATTTGTAAAAATTCACTGTATAAAAGTAATTCTTCCTTTGGTTATACTCTTTATAGACGTTGACTTTTAAAAAAGTGAGTGCTAATTTTAATATATCAGGGGAAGCCCTAATGGTTTGTTTACGACGCTTTAATATGGTTCCAGCCCAGAGCGGGATGGATAGGATAAGATTTGAAAGGGTAAGTGTGATTTAAATCACATTAACCATGGACTGACAATGATAAACTTTATACGAATGATGCAAGAAGGGAATGATACCATGCAGAAGCAGATTATATATTTTGATCATGCGGCAACCACTTATGTCAAGCCTGAAGTTCTTGAAGTGATGTTGCCTTATTTCACCCAGGAGTACGGGAATGCCTCTTCCATCTACTCCATCGGACGATCCAACAGAAAGGCCCTTGAAGATGCAAGAAGCTCTGTTGCAAAATCCATCGGAGCGGCTGAGGCTTCAGAAATCTATTTCACCG
Source organism: Bacillota bacterium (assembly GCA_023415205.1). Taxonomy (GTDB): domain Bacteria; phylum Bacillota; class Clostridia; order DSM-8532; family DSM-8532; genus DTU059. The sequence continues at coordinate 31,369 of JAEZLR010000016.1, forward strand.
GCTCAGGAACCGAATCCGATAATTGGGCCATTAAAGGGGCTGCCCAGGCGCTTAAAAAGAAGGGTAAACATATCATCACTTCCACTATTGAACATCCTGCGGTTCATACCACTTGCGAGTATCTGCAGAAGGAAGGCTTTGAGGTAACGTTTATCCCTGTTGACAGCGAGGGACTGATTGACCCTGCCAATGTGGAAAAGGCTATCCGCAGCGATACCATTCTGGTGACCATCATGATGGCCAACAATGAGATCGGAACCCTTCAGCCCATCAAAGAAATTGCTGAAATCTGCAAAAAGCATGGCGTATTGATGCATACCGATGCAGTACAAGCAGCAGGTAATATTCCTATAAATGTGAAGGATTTGGGTGTCGATCTTTTGTCCATTTCTGGACATAAATTTTACGGACCCAAGGGAACGGGCTTGTTATATATCCGTAAAGGAGTAAGAATTGAAAGCCTTATCCATGGTGGACACCAAGAAAGAAATAAGAGAGCAGGTACCGAGAATGTCCCCGGTATCGTAGGCTTTGCCAAAGCCTTGGAACTGGCCACCCAGAACATGGAGGCCCACGCCAGTAAGCTTCTTAAGCTGAGAGAGCGAACCCTCAAAGGCATCACCGAAAGAATTCCCCATATGCGGGTTAACGGTCATTTGGAAAAGCGTCTGCCCGGCAATCTTAATGTCTCTTTCCAGTTTGTAGAGGGTGAATCCATCCTGCTCATGCTGGATATGAAAGGCATCAAGGCATCCAGCGGCTCGGCGTGCACCTCGGGTTCACTGGACCCGTCCCATGTTCTGCTGGCTATAGGCCTACCCCATGAGATTGCCCATGGCTCCTTAAGGCTTTCCTTCGGTGAGGCCAATACCGAGGAAGAGGTGGATTACCTGGTGGACTGCCTGGATGAGATTATTACCAAACTAAGGAATATGTCCCCTCTCTATGAGGATTATACGAGAAAATAAATCAGGCTAATACGAAAGAGCACTGGATATTGAATAGGGAGCGTGAGCGTAATGTATAGTGAAAAGGTTATGGAGCATTTTTCAAATCCACGGAATGTGGGAGAAATAAAAGACGCGGACGGTGTTGGACAAGTGGGCAATGCCAAATGCGGAGATATTATGAAAATGTATTTGAAGATAGAGGATGGGATTATCAAGGAGGCCAAGTTTAAGACCTTTGGTTGCGGTGCGGCCGTAGCAACCAGCAGCATGGCCACCGAGATGCTGATTGGAAAGACTATAAAAGAGGCTGAGGCGATAACCAACAAAGCCGTTATGGAGGCTCTGGACGGCCTGCCACCGGCCAAGGTTCATTGCTCGGTATTGGCCGAAGAGGCCATTGCAGCAGCGTTGAAGGACTATAAGGAAAAGAACGGCCTTCTGGAAGATATGTATTATGAGGGCTGTAGTGGTTGCTGCGGAAGCTGCGGCGCTCATGACCATGACATGTTTGAAGACGAAGATGAATAGACCCCAACTTGCAGAACCTGGTAGAGACGTATAAGAGAGCTTTACCAGGTTTTTTACTGGGAGATTTTTTATAGACCATACACAGGGGAAGGGTGCTCATGCGAACCTTTTTTGCTATTGAACTGGATAATTCGACCCGCAGGCTTTTACAGGGGATACAAGACAAACTCAGAGAAGAAGGGGTCACTGGGAATTACAGCTTTACAGAGAATTTACACCTCACCGTTAAATTTTTAGGAGAGGTGAATACTCAGCAATTGACTCAAGCAAGGGAATTGCTACAAAAAGTGGCCGAAAAACAAAAACCCTTTGTTTTAAGCCTTCATTCTCTTGGTAAATTTTCTAAAGGGAACAAACTCATCCTATGGGCAGGTTTAAAAAAAGAGAATCTTCTTTTCTCCCTGAACCGGGAGGTTGAGCAAGGACTCAAAGCCTTTCTGCCGGGGATTGAGGAAAAAGGCTACTCTCCCCATATTACTTTGGTAAGAGAGGCAGTTTCCACCAGACCTTTTGAGAAATTAAATGTATTAAAGGATGAGCGTGGTTATTCCTTTTGTGCCCAAGGGCTTTCGCTCATGGAGAGCACAAGGGTAGAGGGTCGCCTGGCCTATATAAGACAGGCCTTTGTGCCGTTCGCCGCTGAATGAAAGCCATGAATAGGTAATATAATAAAGTACTTACCTTCACTTTTGGGGGTAATGGGAGGGCAGGTATGCCGGAAACCATAAAAAAGACACTATTCCTCATATTAAAGATTGCTCTGGTCATTTTGGCCATATTTCTGTTTCTGAAAGGGGTCAGGTTTATTGTTCCCTTTATTTTGGCCTATGTCTTTGCGTCTCTCATAGAACCTGTGGTTAAGTTTATTGAGAGGAAGCTCCGCATTCCCAGAAAGGTGGGGACAGTATTCTCCATTCTGATTGTTATTGGAACCATTGTTGCTATTTTGGCCTTGCTTATCTCCAGATTGGTTAAAGAGATCAACAATGTTTACCAGGCCTTGTCAATAAATATGACGGGAATAGGCACCTTTTTCGATGGGTTGATTGCCGAAATAAACGGCATTTACATTCAGCTTCCGGTAGAGGTGACTGACTTGATTAATACAGCGGGTCAGAACCTTGCCAACGAGGTGAAGAGCCTTCTCAACAGTATTATTAGTCTGGCTCAGATTCCGATTCAAATTGCCCTGGATCTTCCTGAGGTGCTCATTTTCATTGTTGTTACCATTCTTTCAACCTATTTTATGTCCAGTGACAAAAACATTATTATGACCTTTCTGGATGGTCAAATCCCCTCTGAATGGCTTAAGAAAACCCGTGGTATTACCAATAATGTCTTTGTTGCGCTGTTTGGATGGTTGAGAGCCCAGTTCATTCTTATGTCCATTACCTTCTCAGAGCTTTTGATTGGTCTTCTTATCATTGGTGTGGAAAACGCCCTACTAATTGCACTGCTCATTGCCATCGTGGATGTATTGCCCGTATTGGGCGCAGGAACCGTCCTGATACCCTGGTCCATAATCAACCTCATTGCCGGTAATACTAAATTAGGTCTTTCGACCTTCCTGCTCTATGTGATCATACTTTTTGTAAGGCAGTTGATAGAACCCAAGATAGTGGGCCAGCAGATCGGTGTCCATCCGCTTTTCACCCTTGCAGGGATGTATATCGGATTGCAGATATTCGGAGTGCTTGGTATGTTCCTGGGGCCCATATCGGTAGTTGTCCTCAAGTATCTTTTTGAAGGGCTCTTTAAGAGCGACAGCCTTAAGGGCTGGTTTGAGAAAAACATCCGTACCAAGGGAAAGGTGGTTCTTACCACAGATATATCTTCCAAGGATAGCGAGAAAAAGGCCCATATAAAAGCGCCTTAAGTAGATCAGAATAAAACCGAGAAAAAGCCATGGTCAAGGGCCCCTCCTTAACCATGGCTTTCCTTATGTGATATTATTGAACTATTTTAAACCATCATATAGTTTGGTCAGGGCTTTCTTTTCGATTCTTGAAACATAGGAGCGGGAGATGCCTAGGCTTTCAGCAACCTCGCGCTGTGTTTTGCCGTTGCTGCCACAAAGACCATAGCGTAGCTTGATAATAACTTGCTCCCGTCCCTCCAGTACACACCTGATCAGGCGATAAAGCTTTCTTATTCGCTGAGTGAGGTCAACCTTTTCTTCAACCTCTTCGTCCTCGCTTCCAAGAATATCAATAAGCGCAATTTCATTACCTTCATCGTGGTGTATGTATACTATAAATGGCTGTTTGGAAGGGGTTTCGGATAAAGTGTAATCTTAAAATCATCGCATCCCCAGCTCTTTTCTTTATAATATTCTATTTTGTCAATGATGCCTTTTAGTAATATATTTTTGTCTTTAGGGTCTTCAAATGTTGGGTAGATATCAATAATATTTTTTACCTGATTTATAGTATCATTTACACTATGAGCAATATTTTGGAGTGCATTGATCTGATTATTACATCTTTCAATGGTATTTTTAACCTCTATTATTTTTTCAGATAGTAAATTTGATCTGGATGTAAATGTGGGAATATCATAGATTCCCTGCTCTAATAAATCAAATGTCTTGAGCTGTTGAGATTCAAGTGTTCTTAGCTCATTATTGAGCTCATTGAGGTTTAAATTTAAAAGAGTAATCTCATTATCCGATATAAGTTCTGGCTCGGCTGCTGCCTGAACTTCAAGTTCATACAGATATTTCTTTAGCTCGTCGATCACAGCCTTTTCAACGCTTGAAAATTTATTACTTTTTATTCCACACTTGCTTTCACATATCAAAAACGCTGCTGATTTTTGATATGGTCGGCGCTTCATCTTTTGACCACAAACACCGCACACAACAAGGCCCGCAAGTGGGTTAACAACCCCATTAACAATTTGGTATGGGACATGATACCTTCCGGCTAATAGTTCCTGAGCCCTATTGAAAAGTTCAACGTCTATTATTGGATTATGCTTGCCATCACATACAATCCATTGATCCCGTGACCTAAGGCTGACATCCTTTTTCTTTCCGGGAGTTTTTGATTTACGGATCTTCTTTTTTTTCCAGACTACTTTACCAATATATGTCTGATTTTTGAGCAATGAAGAAATAGCAGTCCGATCCCACTTGCCGCTATATTGCCGCTTATTTAGTGCTTTGCTATCTGAATACGGTTTTATACCAAGTGAAGTTAAATGAGACGCAATCGAGCCACAGCCCATATTTTGGTTAACATAGAGATCAAAAATCATCTGGACTACTCTTGCTTGGTCTTGATTAATGGTCAAAGTCCGCGTTTTTTTATCTACTTTTAATATATCAAATCCGTAAGGTGGAAGTGTTGCTATGTAGTTACCCTCATCCACAGACCGTAAACGTCCGCCTTGCATACGGCGAGTAATCATTTTATATTCTTTCCTGCCCATAAATGCTTCAAATTCGATATAATCCTCATCGAACTCATTGGATAAATCATATATTTTCCCAGGAGTGATTATCATTACGTTGGCTTTTTTGAATGTCTTTAGTATCAATCCTTGCTCCTCGGTATCACCACGGCCGAATCGTTGAATATCCATAACAAGAATACCATCAATAAGTCTGCTTTCAACATCCTTTAATATTTCGAGCATTGCAGGACGGAAAAACAGTTCATCACCAGAGACTAACTCCTCATGAATATTGATAATTGTATCGTTGCGCTCCTTAGCCAATTTAAGCAACGCGGTTCGATGCCGGGACAGTGTTTCACCTTGGCCTATTGTTTTTTCAAGCTCTTCATCTGCCCTGGACTTACGCAAGTAGATATCAACCTTCAATTTTAATCACCCTATCTATGTGTTAGATTGTCTAAATAAAAGTTACACTATTGAATAATCAGGATCAAGCCAATGTTCATGCAATGCTTTTACCATTCTGCTATTATATGTATCCAAATCAGATATATAAGGTTTCGGATTTAAAAAGCTGTAAGTGTAATTCGTTGCGGCTTCGCGGATATAGATAGAATTGGCCTTAAGATATTTAATTTTGTTGCCGGCAGCAGCAATTGATACGTTATATGTATCAGCTATCTCCTTGACGCTCATTTGTTTTCTTATAACATTTTCTGATGGCATAAGTAGCTCATCTACAAAGATATTAGCTTCCCGTTCTTTAGAGTAATTAAAAATCAAGCTTGTTTCGGTTCCTTGGAAATGGTCAAGGATAATGTGCCCAAGCTCATGTGCCATGGTAAAGTTTAACCTAGCAGGGAAATTACTAAAAATCTGTTCATCAAAAAACATACAATAGCTTGGTTTCTTTGTATTAATGCATGTGAATCCCGTAATTCCTTTTAAGTCTTGTATTTTCCATTTTATAGATAACCCAGATAACTTAATTAGTTCTATGATGTCGATCTCAACTGAAGTGTCAATGCTGTGATTTTTCAGTAATTTTATGGCCTCCAGACGTATCTTGTAAAAGCGGTCACTCTCAGAAATAATCAAGGCATACCCTCCTTTTGGTATGCCATAATTATACAGCTTGTACAGAGATAATTCAAGAACGTATGTTCACTTTAAAATATTTTGATGAAGGTACGAAAAAAACTCTACTGTAATGTCTACAATTCTTTTAAAGATAATAAATACCATTGATCGCCTTCACACTTAACATGCACTAAAAAATAAGCTCTTATCTTAGCACCAAACGAATTTTCACTATCAACCCACATACTGACTTTATATGTATTACCGTTTACAGCCACAAGTTCATTTGAAAAAGGTTGGTATTCTGCAGTCGAAGGAGTTTTAAGATTTTTACCTATAACATTCACTGCCATTGTATATGCTAATTGCTCTGGGGTTGATTGTTTTTTGGGCTGACCGTAAACAAGTAAAATTATTAAGGTTGACCACAACACTATATTAATGATAATAACCCACATTAACACTTTGCTTTTCTTCTTTTGAATCACTTTATCTACTTGTTCCATCGCCATAAACTCCTTTAATTTATTATCGTTATAATGTAAAAAGCCAAGACATTAATTTATGTCTTGGCTTAAAATGCTTGTACACTTAATTTTTTCTAGTCTTCATTTATAAACTCTTTTACCAGTTTCTTAACAAGATCCATCTGTTCAGGAGTAAGCTTCCTCATATCCCTAAACATAACCTTAGCCTCAGGAGGCCATTCATCTTCCATAGGTTTTATCTTGTTACCCAAAAGATCATCAACTGTAATACCGAATATTAAAGCAAGCTTTATCAAAGTAGCACTATCTGGTTCAGCTTTTCCGGTTTCCCACTTTGCTACAGCCTGCTGAGACATTCCTATCATTTCGGCTAATTTTGTCTGAGATAAATTTAAAGCATTTCTATAGTGTCTGATAAGTTTTGATAACAATTAACTCGCTCCTTTACCCACATTATACAACACGCAGTAGTTACCACAATAAAATACAACAAAAAATATTTGTTATTAGTATTGACAACTACCAAAAGTAGTAATAGAATAAATACAACGCTAAGTAGTAAAGAATGAGGGTGATAACATGAGAAAGTGGTTAAAAGAGTTCAGACTTAAGATGAAACTATCACAATCAGATGTCGCATTTAAGTCTGGTATTACACAACAGCAGTATAGCTTTATTGAAAATGGGAATCGATCACCTTCAGTAGATACAGCCCAATCTATCGCCAATGTTTTAGGCTTCAACTGGACCCGTTTCTTTGAGTCAGAGCAGGAAGCAAGTTAATAACGCTAGTATAGTGTACAAACCTTATGAAATAAGCTTTTAGGGGTGATTGTAATGCCGATCATAGTTGAAATAGTTAAGCCGGATATTACACCAGAAGAAAATGCAAAGCGCATCAAAGCCCTTGAAGATACTATATCTATTTTACTTAAACGCAAAGTAACACTGAACTACAGGGAAAAACAAGAAGGTTATCCTTTGGATCAAGTACATAGCAATTAAATATACATCAAGTCTATCAAAAAAGAATTACTCCCTTAGTCTCAAGAATATTAACCCTGCGCAGGGGACATGAGCGTAAGAGGCTCACCTATCGAAATGAAGCATGGTCTTTTACGTTGTCTATAGTATATGCCAGATAGGAGGTGAATGAAATGCAGAATGAGTGCATGAACATCTATAAAAAGGCCAGATTGGCTGCGAATATCAAATCACAGGAGCTTGCCGCTGAAAAACTGCATATCAGCAAGAGGTCGTTGGCCGATTATGAAACCGGCGAGACAGTTCCCCCAGATGACGTTGTATGTGCAATGGTTGAACTTTACAGTAACAGGTGGCTTGGATATCAACATCTGCAGGCTCATAGCAAAATCGGCCGCAGATATCTACCTGAGATCCATGAGACTGATTTAGCCGTTGCTGTGCTAAAACTCCAAAAAGAGGTGCGTGATATCGATGGCATCCAATCAGCGATGATTGAGGTGGCTTGTGATGGCAAAGTGGACCATCATGAACGGTCTCAATGGGGGAATGTTGAAAAAGAGGTCAGGGAAGTAGCTGGAGCTGCAATGGCTTTGGTCTTTGCCGGAAGGTAATGGAGAAAGGCTTTATGATGAAAAAAAGAGATAAAAAAAATAGGCATTGGCAACAACCAAGCCTGAGAGCTACTTACTTAATTATAAAGCTTTTCGTCAACCCTGTCAATATTTACTATTTTATGAGGTTGGTGAGGTTGAATGCTTGAGATACACACCTTAGTCATTGCAACAGATGAAGGGTACGGTCAATACATAGGTGAAGTTGTTGGTTTTCGTAAATATCCA
>JAEZLR010000028.1 GCA_023415205.1 Bacillota bacterium
CTCTATACATTACTATTAATTTTAACAGAAAAAAATCGATGAAACAACCTTTTCAATGGTAATTAGCTACTGTTAAGCTCATTTGATCATGATGGCAAGCTCCTTTTAAGCTTTATTGGAAAGGGGATTTATGATAGAATAATAAAAAACGTCAGACAAGCAGGAGGCTAACCATGCCCTACGATATTGCCATTATTGGAGCCGGTCCGGCAGGTGCTACTCTAGCCCGGCTTCTTAATAAAAATTATAAAGTATTGTTATTGGATAGACGTGATTTACTGGATGGTGAGACAGAAACAAGGTCAAAGTGCTGCGGGGGCCTATTGGCACCGGATGCCCAGCAGATGCTGGGGAAAATGGGTTTAGCCGTTCCCACCCAAGTTCTTGTTGATCCTCAGCTTTTTTTAGTGCGCACCATTGATTTCGATAATTTTCAGGAGCAATTCTATCAACGCTTTTATTTCAATATGGATAGAAAACTCTTTGATGAATGGCTGGTCTCCCTTGTTCCTGATACGGTGGATATGGCTATGGGCTGCCGCTTTAATTCATTAAGTGAAACCCAGGAAGGCTATGCGATTGCTTTCATGCATCAGGGGAAGATTTATACAGAAAGGGTCAAGGTTTTGGTAGGTGCTGACGGGGCCTGGTCAAGTGTCCGTAAACAGCTCTTTTCCGAAAAAGATACCTTAAAAAAATATATTTCGATTCAGGAGTGGTTTGAAACCGATGAGACCGTTCCTTATTACGGAGCCATTTTTGACAGCCAGGTTACTGATTTTTATTCCTGGACCCTGTCCAAGAATGGGCATTTTATCATAGGTTCAGCCCTTCATCCCCATAAGAAGGCCCAGGAAGATTTTGAATTGCTCAAAAGAAATCTTCGAGAGTACGGTTTTCGTTTTGGCAAGCGCATCAAAAGGGAGGGAGCCTATCTCTTGCGGCCCAGAAGAAGGGATATTCTTACAGGAAATGACCATGCCGCTTTAATTGGGGAAGCAGGCGGGTTCATCAGTCCCAGCTCCGCCGAAGGTATCAGCTATGCCTTGAAAAGCGCCTATGCCCTGGCCCAGAGCCTCGAAGAGGGCACGGATGGTTTTCAGAAAAGATATGCCAAATTGGCCGGATCAATAGCCAATAGCATTGGTATGAAGCAGCTCAAAAGCCCGGGAATGTATAACAAGACATTGCGGGGGCTGGTGATGAAAAGCGGTCTTGCCGCCACCAAGGTTTTATTTGAATGAGCTTTTATCGGATTTTTCTGTTTTAAAACGCGGTCCCTCACGGTCTTCCATGTTTTTAAGCTCACTGATGATATAGAGCGGCCGTCCACGGGCTTCGTCGTAAATTCGGCCGATATATTCGCCGATGATGCCCAGCATTAAGAGAATAATACCATTAAAGAAGAGGCTTACGGCAATCAGGGAAGCCCATCCGGACTGGGCGGTATGGGGAAAGAAGATTCTTTGTATCAGGACAATAATAAAGTAGATAAAGCTGAAAAAAGACAGAAGCGAGCCTATATAGGAGGAAATTTTTAACGGCTTGTAGGAAAAGGACATGATGCCATCCATGGCCAGCTTCAGCATCTTTTTGAGGGGGTACTTTGTCTCTCCTGCAAAGCGCTCACTTCGCTCGAATTCAATGGCGACTTGCTTAAAACCTACCCAGCTCATGAGGCCGCGAACATAACGGCTTCTTTCTGGCAACTGCTTTAAGGCCTCACACACCCTGCGATCTATCAACCGAAAATCCCCCGTGTCCACAGGAATATCTACGTCTGTCAAGCTGTGAAGCAGACGGTAGAAGACCTTGGAGGTTATCTTTTTGAAGAAGGTTTCCCCTTGACGTGATATCCTCTTTCCATAAACCACATCATTACCGTTTCGCCAAAGCTTGATCATATCGGGAATAAGCTCAGGAGGGTCCTGTAGATCGCCGTCAATGATGACCATGCATTCACCGGCGGCATAGTCCATACCGGCTGTTATGGCTACCTGGTGACCAAAGTTTCTCGCAAAATCCACAAGCTTGATGCGGGAATCGCTCTTGCAAAGCTCGGAAAGCATGTCCTTCGTTTTATCCTTACTGCCGTCGTTTATAAAAATGATTTCATAGCTTTCACCGAAACCCTCCATGACACGGGTCAGCCTTAAATAGGTTTCAGCTATGACCGCCTCTTCATTATACATGGGGACAATGACAGAACAAACAATTTTCTCCATGGGTACCTCCTAAATCCGGTCCCTATCCCATACCGGTCTCGTTTTATTATGTAGGATGGACGTTTTATCAATAAAGTATTTTATTTGCTGCTTTAATGCCCAGGCTGACTGCGTAGTTAAGGCCTCTGTCCTCTGGATAAATCTGAGGCATTGAAGCAAGATAGAGGCCTTCCAAGGGAGTCTTTAGGGCAGGCACCCTCTCTCCGTAGCCTAGGGTGACCACCGGTTGGGCATATCGCGCTCGACTTAAGGTGGCCCTCTTGACGTTGTCCTCTGAGAAATTAGAAAATACTTTTTTAAGGCTATGAGTAAAAAGGCTGGTGATCTCTTCATCCGACGAGGAAAAGAGGGGATCGGAGGCATCGAGATACCGTGAAAGATAGACAATGGAGGATCCATAGTCCCGTCGCCCTACCAAATTGGTATGCTCGATAATGAGGACAAAAGGTAGGCCCTCCTGGGATATGGTAATCCAATAATAAGGGGATAGGCTCTCTTTAAGCTCCAGCGTGAGGCAGAGGTTAGCCTTGAGCTTAATATTCTTAAGCGCCTCCCCATAGTCTGCCGGAAGATCTGGGCATAAGCGGGGGAGAAGCTCCGGGGCAGCAGTGAAAAGAACCCGGTCAAAGATCTCTGTGGTATGACTGGTTTTAAGCTCCCATTGCCCGCCGGGGACTTGTGCCAGCGCTTGGATGGGGGTGCTGGCGACTACCTTTCCCTGAAGGCGTGTTATGTTTTCAGCCAAGTGGTTGATGAGTTGAATAAAGCCGCCGTTGAGATATCCTAACTGCTCCTTGCTGATGTTTTTTCCTCTGGAGGAGCCTCTGAGTTTAAACTTATTCCATATCCATGTTCCAGAAACCCTGGAGGCGTCCACATCAAATTTTGACTGAAGCAACGGGCCCCAGACCTTTTCATAGGCCTCACGGCCTGCGCGTTTGATAATCCACTCTCTGGCGGTAATGTTCTCAAAGGGCTTATAATCACGAATAAATTTGGATCTGAGTACGAGAAGCCCCATTCTGATCCTGGACACAAAAGGGAGGGGTTTAAAACGAAGCAAATCCAGGGGGGAGGTGAAGGGATACAGCCTGTCTTCCAGATAAATGGCATTCTTGGGTTCATACCACTGCAGCTGATGGGTTAGTTTCAGCTCCTCCATAAGCTCCAGGAGTTCAGAATCACTAATAAACATATGGTGATAAAAACGATCCAGGGTATCTGCTCCCACAGGGAAGGCCCCGGCAAGACCACCCAGGGTGTCGGATGCTTCAAACACGCTTATTTGATGGCCTTCCTTTGATAGCCTGTATCCGGCGGTCAATCCCGTCAGGCCAGCCCCGATTATAGCTATTTTCAAAACCCTTCATCCTCTCGTAAGGTCATATTATTTATAAATCACCTTTTTGTAAAGCACAAAATTCCAAGATACAATAAAGAACATAATGAGTATCTTGGGTAGATAAAGCACAGCCCAGGAACCTTCACCGAAGGAGAGCACCAAAAGGTACCGGATACCCGAGAATAACAGGATATTACCCACCACCAGGTTGAAGGCAAAGAGAAGGCTATAGAGGAAAAGCTGTCGCTTGATATTGGTCTTTGATTTAAAGGAGAAGCACCGGTTTAAGAGGAAGTTAATCCAGAAAATAACCGTATAGACCAGGATATTGACAATGATTTCGTTGAGGGTCAATAAATTACGTAAAATAATAAAGAGTGCATATTCAATGGAAAAACTGAAGATACCCACCAGAAAATACCGAATAAATTGTCCCAAGGTTTCAGGTTGAAGGAATTTATTAATGAGAGGATATTTCTTTAAAGGTTCAAGGAATTTGAGCATTTTTGCTTACCTCCAAGCTTACCAGTCCCACCGCGGTAGAATACGTAACAAGTCCAGATATAACCGTGGCACCTCAATGCCCGATAGCACGGGATAATAAATCACAAACAGAACGGCAATGAGGATAAGATAAATTTTTGTAGCTTTTCTTGTTATTATACGGCGAGTTTCCAGATATCTAAAAAGAATTCCGATCATAAGAATGAGGAAGGGGACACATGAAAAATAATGGTAGATAAACGTCAGCTTTCGGGGAGCCACCACCCAGGGAAAGAACTGGGAGAGATAGCCGATGACAGGGAACCATAGGAGCTTATTCCCCTCCAAGGTTTGTTCCTTTTTAAGGGCCGTCCTGACCATGAGAACAAGGATGGTGAAAAATGCGATAAAGCCCACCCAAAACACCAGGGGATGGCCAAAGCCGGCGATGGCGGCACCCCACCCCTCAGGCAAAAGACTTCCCTGAAAATAAAAGATGGGGCGGAGATTCAAAGGCCATTCATACCAGGAGGAAGAATAAGGATGGGGTTCAACAACACCCTTATGGTAGTTGAACATACTCTCAACGGTAGATAGCACATACTGGATGAGGCTTTTATTATTCTCCTGATAGTCAATGGGAATAAAAGAGAGAATATAGATAACCACAGGTATGAGGATGAAAAACAGGACACAGAAGAGGCAGGTGAGATAGAAATACTTACCCAGCCATCCGCCCAGTGCTTTCGTCTTATATTCCTTTGGTGTGTTCTCTTCCATTATTCGGCTATTAAGCTGATTATTAAAGGCACTGTATTCATAGCCTCGGGACATGAAGAAGAGAACTGCCAGGCCGAAGGCTCCGTAAAGGGCGATCCATTTTGTGGCGCCTCCCAGGCCCAAGGCCACCCCGCATAATAGAAGGGGCAGCAGGGATCTGAAAAAGCCCCTCTCATAGGCCATGGAATCGTAATAATCCAGCATGAAATAGAACATGAGCATCACAAAAAAGACTGTATAGCTGTCAATGGTGGCCAAGCGTGTTTGGGTGAAATGCATAAAGTCAAACATCATTAAAAAGGCACAGAAAAAAGCCCAAAAGCTGTCTTTAAAAAACCGTTTGGCCATAATATACATCAAGGGAATCAAAGCGGCGCCAAACAAGGTACCCATAATGCGCCACCCAAAGGGATTCATACCAAACAGGCTAATTCCGAAGGCAATGATGGTTTTTCCCAAAGGAGGGTGGGTGTTCTCATAGAGAATATCCCTTTTCTCCAATTGCTCCAGTGCCGTACGGGGGAAATAAATCTCGTCGAAATACGTGCCATTGAGAACCGTGGGGCGCTGGGGAACCAAATCTTGTTCGTCAAACACCTTTTCAACCCCTGGAGTTTTGGAAAGGCTTTCCACCTCAAAGTCGGTGATCTGTGTTTCTCCATTAAAAAAGCCTATTTCACGGTACTCAGCCTTGAAAAAGGAATTCTTGTCTTTCTCATTCTCAGTTCTCAGGTAACGTGTGGTAAACCTCAGCTTCTGTGTGGTAACCTGGTCGGTGGTGTAATGCCATTTAAAAATGGATTTCATATCAAGGAAGCTATAGGGCACAAACTCGCCTCTTTGGTAGGCTTCGATTTCAAGGCTTCCAAAGCATCCCCAAGCATCTCCCAACCCGCCGAAGAGAAGAATTTTATCTAGGGTTACCTCTTGACCGAAGTCGACCACAAAGCTCTCATTAATATTATTTGGCTTCCAACCGGTGGCAGGAGCCTCGAAGGAGCCCAGATTAAACAGGGCAATGATCAGGTAGAGAACAGTCATGATCAACATGATTTTCATATCCGTTTTATTTATTCTGCCGTTCATTTCAATACTCCTCGTTTAAGGTTGATATTGGAGGGCCCGCCCTTGATAAAAATCCTATAGCCCTTATAAAGAGATAGACCATAGGTAAAAAGCGTTATAAATGCAAAAATCATGGATAGGCCGTCGTAGCGGTTAAGCCAGTAGCGGTCGCTAAATGAGAGTATGTATAAATAAAGATGATTGAAAAATACGCAGAAGCTTAAAAGTGAAGCAGTCAGGATATGCTGTCTGTCAAAGACGGCGCACAGGGTAATAAAGATTATAGCCGGAAGCAGATAACGCTCATGCATCTTTGTCATAAAAAAGAAGGCACTGAATTGAACCAGGAAGGAAAAGTAGGCAAAGGTATACAAGCGCGATCCGCCCTTGATGAGGCAGAGGAAGGCAAAGGCCAGACCCAGAAGGAGAAAGATGTTTCCCCACCAAAAATAGCTCAGTCCCATAAAGGGCAGGCTGTCCTCTTGAATCTGCCCACCCAGGAGCGTCCAGAGGTTGAAGGCATTAGCCGTGCCATAGGGATAATCTTTGATGCTTCTTGAATAGAGATCAAAAAGCCAGTAGAAAGGATCAATGAACCCGGGAAGGTGTTCGGCCTTTGAGGTGGGAATATAGAAAGGGAGAACAATGGCCAGGTAGAGAAGAATTCCTGAGAAGAGACCGGTAATCAACTTAAAAATACTTTTTGCGTCCCAGCGAAAACCCTTGAAATAAAGAGCCAAAACCACTGGAAGCAGAAGTCCGCTCTGGGGTTTGGTAAGAACCGCCACGAGAAAAAGCAGGGCGGCCAAGTTATGCCGCTTTGTTTCAAATAAATAAAGCACGCCCAGAAGCAGTGTGGCCGGAATGGAGTCAAACTGCCCCCAGACAGAGGAATTGATCCATACCCCCGGATTTGCCACGTAAATCAATCCTGCGACGATACCCTGCCTGGGCTTGTCATATTTCAGGGCCAGCTTGTAAATCAGGAAGCCCCCCAAGCATTCAAAGACTACCGACCACATCTTGATCAGATAGGCATGTCCTGCAGGGGACAATGATAAAGAGCTTTTAAGGGCTCCGGTCAGCCAGAGGAAGTATTGGAAGAAAGGGGCGTAGACGATATGGAAGCCTGAATTCCCATAGAGCTGAGAGGGGCCATACTCGGCCAGATAGTTACTCCAGGCCCTATAGCCTCCCATATCAATGGCGTAGGGTGCAATAAATGTCAGCAAGAGCCTGAAGACAATGACCGCTATAAAATAGGGCAAAGCTTGACTCATGAGATTTTGGTTTCTATTGCCAAGCCGCTTTAAGGCATTTTGAGACATGTGATCCTCCGTAACATATTGATCGGTGCTTCTCAAAAAAGAAGCACCGATGTTGCCATCAGGCATGTATTATTATTGTAAAACAAAAAAGAACAAAAAAAAAGCACCGGATGAAGAATTACTTATAAAATAATTACGTTCTGGGTGGTGCTTTATGAAATAAACTCACACTCTATAATATATAAAAGGAGGAATAAATAACTTCTCTCATATTATACCATGAAAGCTTCTTTATTAATGTTACTTTTACATTATAAAAATATTAACAAATCATGAACAAGAGTTGGGCCCATGACCTTGCTCAGATTGCATTTTTACATCTTTTAGTTTATCATAAGGGAGTAATATTAGCGATACTGTCTTGGTAAGGTTTTAAAACCGTATACTTGCAGCAAGTGAGCTTAACGATAATAGGAGTGGTGGCATGGTACTGTACGAGAGCACAAGAGGGCACAATGAAGCAATTTCCTCGGCGGAGGCTATAAAGAAAGGATTATCCCCAGATGGTGGTCTTTATGTCCCCCAAAGGCTGAATCCACTAACCCTCAATGAAATTAACAACCTAGCGGCGTTAACCTATACCCAGCGGGCAGTGACCCTTCTGGAACGTTTTCTGGATGATTTTTCTCCCGATGAGCTTAGGGATTGTGTGAATCAAGCCTATAGTCCGGACAAGTTTTCAAGCCCTTCCATTGCGCCTGTGGTAACACTTAACGAAAATCTTCATTTGCTGGAGCTTTGGCATGGTCCTACCTGTGCCTTCAAGGATATGGCGCTACAGATTCTTCCTCATTTCCTGGTCAAGTCCATGGAAAAGACGGGAGAGGCCTGTGAAATTGTGATTCTGGTGGCTACCTCGGGGGATACGGGGAAAGCAGCCCTGGAAGGCTTTGCCGATGTTGACGGTACACGGATTATCGTTTTTTACCCGGATTCGGGTGTCAGTGAGGTTCAGAAATATCAGATGATTACCCAGGCGGGCAAAAACGTTAAGGTAGTGGGCGTAAAAGGAAATTTTGATGACACCCAGACAGGGGTCAAGCATATTTTCACCGATGATGCCTTTAATGCGGAGCTTGAGAATAAGGGGTTAAAATTCTCATCGGCCAACTCCATCAATTGGGGAAGACTTGTTCCTCAGATTGTTTATTACTTCTCGGCCTATGGGGATATGATTAAGAACGGGCATATCAAAAACGGGGATAAGGTTAATTTTGTAGTTCCAACCGGGAACTTTGGCAATATTCTGGCAGGGTATTACGCCAAGCTTATGGGGCTTCCTGTCAACAAGCTGGTTTGCGCTTCCAATGATAATAATGTCCTGACGGACTTCATCCGCACGGGAGTTTATGACAAGCGGCGCCAATTTGTAAAAACCATCTCTCCATCCATGGATATTCTGATCTCAAGCAATCTTGAAAGACTGCTTTACGAACTGACCGATCATGACGCTGTAAAGGTGAGCGGCTGGATGAAACAGCTTAATGAAAAGGGATATTATGATGTGGGCCCCAAGGTTCTGGAAAAGCTCCAGCAGCATTTCTGGGCCGGCTGGTCCAGTCAGGATGAGACACTGAAGACCATAGAGTGTGTTTACAATGACTACCATTATGTATCCGACACCCATACCGCTGTGGGCATTGATGTCTATGAAAAATATGTGATTACCTCCGGTGATCTGAACCCCTCGGTGGTGGTCTCCACTGCAAGCCCCTTTAAGTTTAATGAGAGTGTGTGTAAGGCCTTGTTTGGGCAGAAAGAAATCGAAGGAAAATCTGAATTTGAGCTTTTGGAGCTTTTGTCTAAGAAAAGTGGCTGGCCCATCCCCGAAGGACTCAGAGGACTTGACAAAAAGGCTGTTTTACATAACTCCCAATGTGAGAAATATGACATGAAAGGCATGGTCAAACAGGCCTTAACACTGTAATTCAGGAGTGAAGCATATGCCTAAAATAATTACGCCCAATGTGAAGCTGGGTAAGATAATTAAAGAGTTTTCTCTAGAAACCCTTTACTATATGGACGAGCATAATGAGTTGCCTATTTATACCACCGATATCAACAGACCGGGCCTGCAGCTTGCGGGCTTTTTTGAGTATTTCGGCACCGACCGGGTACAAATCATCGGTAAGGTTGAGATGAACTATCTGGCACAGATGGAAACAGAGCAACGCTATCAAAGCCTATACAACCTTTTTACCACGGGTATTCCCTGTGTGGTTCTGGCGCGGGGGATGGAACCTTTTCCTGAAATGCTCCGAGTGGCACGGGAATGCAATGTACCTCTCCTCAGGACGGAAGATGTTACCTCACGCTTCAGCAGTAATCTCATAGCCTATCTCAATGTTGAGCTGGCCCCCATGGAGACCATGCACGGAGAGCTTGTGGAGGTTTACGGTGAAGGGGTGCTGCTGCTGGGAGAAAGCGGGGTCGGAAAGAGTGAAACGGCCCTGGAGCTGGTGAAGCGTGGCCATCGCCTTGTGGCTGACGACCTTGTGGAGGTGCGTCGGGTGTCCAGTAAGACCTTGGTCGGTACAGCCCCGGAAGTTATCCGCCATTTTATAGAAATTCGTGGTATTGGCATATTGGACGTCAAGTACCTTTACGGTGTGGGCTCGGTGAAGATGACCGAAAGCATCAATCTTGTTATCAACATGGAGCTATGGAATCCTCAAAAACATTATGAGCGGTTAGGAACCGAGGAGCTCACCACAGAAATTCTGGGGCTTAAGGTGCCTTCCCTCACCATTCCTGTAAGACCGGGCCGTAATCTGGCGATTATCATTGAGGTGGCCGCCATGAACAACAGGCAGAAGAAAATGGGGTATAATGCTGCCCAGGCCTTTACACAAAAAATATCCAATGATATTCAAAGAAGTGCCGAACTTTTACCATAGTTCCTGCTCACGGCGAATATATAATGATGGATATTCACATGCTCTTATTATCAAGGAGTGAGCGTTTTGCGGGAAACAGAATTTATAGAAGGCTTTCAAGAAGTATTGGGCGGCACGATCCTACAACGGGATGTGTCCATGAAGGGGTATACCTCCATGGGTGTGGGTGGAAATGCCGACTTTCTTGTAGAACCCGATTCTGTTGAGCAGGTTCGGAAATGCATTGCCTTTCTGACCTCATATCCTGTACCCTTTATGGTCATGGGAAACGGCTCCAATCTTATTTTTTCGGATGAAGGCTACCGGGGAGTGATCGTCAAGATTGGCACCAAGCTGTCCTCAATAGAGGTTGAGGGAACAACGCTTCTGGCTGAAGCGGGAGCCTCCCTTGCCGCCGTGGCCAATAAGGCCTTGGAATACTCCCTGACAGGTCTTGAGTTTGCTTCGGGTATTCCCGGTAGTACCGGAGGAGCCGCCTACATGAATGCCGGAGCCTATGACGGGGAAATGAAACAGGTCATCCTTGAAACCCTCAATGTGAATTCCCAAGGCGAGTTTGTTACCCTAAAAGGGGAGGAACATGGCTTTTCATACCGCCACAGCCGGATACAGGAGGAAGGGTTGATCTGTCTGAAGGTGACCTTCTCTCTTGAAAAAGGGGATAAAAACGTTATTTTGGCTAAGATGAATGATTTGAACGGTCGACGAAGAGATAAGCAGCCCTTGAATATGCCCAGCGCCGGGAGCGTTTTTAAGCGGCCACCGGGCAATTTCGCAGGAAAGCTTATTGAAGATTGTGGGCTGCGTGGATTCTCCATCGGAGGAGCTCAGATTTCCGATAAGCACTGCGGTTTTATTGTGAATACAGGTACGGCCACGGCTGCCGATATCGTCAATCTCATCCAATATGTCCAAAAAGCGGTATACGAAAGAACCGGTACGCTGTTGGAGCCGGAAGTTAAAATAATCGGAGGAAGTTCCTTATGCAATTTCTGATCATCACAGGGATGTCCGGTGCCGGAAAGAGCCTGTGTGTAAAATACTTCGAAGATATAGGTTATTTTTGCGTGGATAATCTCCCACCCTCACTCATTCCGAAATTCGCAGAAATAACCCTTCAGGGAAAACCCAATCTAGACAAGATCGCCTTGATTATCGATATCCGGGGTGGGGCCATGTTTCTTGATCTCATGCCCGCCCTCCATACTCTCACAGAGATGGATATTCCTTATAAGATTGTCTTTCTGGATGCTACCGATGGGGTGCTCATCAAGCGCTTCAAGGAAACCCGCAGGATGCACCCTCTTTCCCAGGATGGCCGAGTTGCCGACGGCATTGAGGAGGAACGCCGGATTCTTCAGCCTGTTAAGGAAAAAGCGGATTTCATTATTGACACCTCAAACCTGATTCCCCGTCAGCTTAAGGAAGAGATTGGCAACCTTTTTTTACAGGGAAAAACCTTCAAGGGTCTTATTGTGAGTATTGAATCCTTTGGCTTTAAATATGGCATCCCCATAGATTGTGATTTGGTCTTTGACGTGCGATTTATTCCCAATCCCTTTTATATACCTGATTTGAAGCCTAAAACGGGCATGAATAAAGAAGTATCGGACTATGTCATGAGCTTTTCGGAAAGTAAAGCCTTTTTAGTTAAGCTCTCCGACATGATTAATTTTCTGATTCCCCATTATGTCAAGGAAGGTAAAAGTCAGCTTGTGGTGGGAATCGGCTGTACCGGGGGCAAGCACCGCTCTGTTACTCTGGCCAATGAGCTCTATTCTAAGTTAAAGCATAATGATGTAAGTGTTGTCGTTGAGCACAGGGATATTGAGCGGGATGACAAGGGAGGCTCCTCATGAGATCACTGAAGTGGTTTCAGATCGGTTTTCGCTTTAAGAAGCTTTTGGTCAGCGGAATAGTAGGGTTCCTCCTGTTGGTGGCTTCCCTCTTTGTATTGCTGAAGGATTTGACCATAGGGCCTTTTCAGTGGGGCTTTTCCATTGGGCTTGCAGCTTTGGGCATCGTCTTTGTCCTGGATTGCTTCAGAAAAGTCTTTGTTAAGTTCGTTAATGTCTACTCCAGGGGGCTGAGCAAAAAGCCGACCAATGTCAAGGAGATTGGAGACATCCTCTACCGAAGGAAGATTCTTTCGGGGGGGCCAAAGATTGTGACTATAGGCGGTGGAACTGGAATATCCACTATGCTGCGGGGGCTCAAGGCATATACCAGCAATATTACGGCCATTATCACTGTAGCCGATGACGGCGGCGGATCAGGAACCCTCCGTAATGATCTTGGAATGCTGCCTCCGGGCGATATTCGAAATTGTATGATAGCTCTGGCCGAAACCGAACCGGTTTTGGAAAAGCTTATGAAATATCGGTTTACCGAGGGATCCCTAAAGGGGCAAAGCTTTGGCAACCTATTTCTTGCGGCGATGAACGGTATTTCAGGCAGCTTTGAGGAGGCCGTAAGGCAAATGGGGCAGGTTCTGGCTGTGACCGGAACGGTTTACCCTGTCACAGAAGAAAATGTCTATCTCTTGGCCGAACTGGAGGATGGCACCATTATCCGGGGTGAATCCCGAATTGGTTCCCACCATTTGACCCACCCTGGTAGAATCGATCGGGTCATGCTGGATCGATCGGGGGTGAAACCTTTGCCCCAGGCCATCAAAGCCATTTTGGATGCAGACGTGATTGTTCTGGGGCCGGGAAGCCTTTATACCAGCATCATTCCCAATCTTCTGGTGGAGGATGTTGTCAAGGCCATTACAGAATCCCGGGCAACAAAGGTCTATGTGAGCAATATCATGACCCAGCCGGGAGAAACCGAGGAGTATACGGCAGGGGATCATATTACCGCAATACATAATCACACGAAACAGCCTATTATTGACCTTTGCCTTGTCAACTGCGGTGAAATCAAGGAGCAGATCCTTAAAAAGTATCATGAGGACGGCGCTGATCAGGTCATGATCGATCTGTCCAAGATCAAACGTATGGGCGTTCGTGTAATGGAAAGAGATTTAGTGAAGATCGCCAATGATCTGGTTCGCCATGATCCGGATAAGCTTGCCCTTGCCATCATGGATATTTGTAAGCATCATTGAAACAAGGAGGGTAAACTGTTGTCATTCTCATTGGAGGTAAAAAGTGAACTAAGCCGTATAGAGGAATTGGAGCCCTGCTGTAAGAAGCATGAATTGGCAGGGCTCATACGTGCCGGTTTGGCTATCCGGGTACAGCAGGGGAAGAAGCGGATTCTCTTTATTACTGAAAATGCCCTTTTATCGCGTCATGTATTTTCAAGGATCAAAGAGCTTTACCACAATATCCCCGAGGTGATGATGCTTAAAACCCATCGCTTTAGGACGCATACCATTTACCGGTTGGAGTTTACGCCCCTGCTCTCCGGAGAAAGCTGCAATATTTTAAAGGATGCCGGTGTTTATGTCTCTTCCGAGGGGGACAAGCTTACTTACGAGCCCTATGCCATCAGGGCCAGGTGCTGTAAGCGGGCCTATCTCCGGGGAGGTTTCCTGGCCACCGGGTCCATTTCAGATCCTGACCGTTCCTATCATCTGGAGATTACCTTTCCCACCCGTCTCCTGGCTGATGAATACATTCATTATCTCAGAGAGTTCGGAATAGAGCCCCGACATATTCTTCGGAAGGGACATTTTCTGGTATACCTTAAGGAAGGTCAGGAAATCGTGGACTTTCTCAATGTTGTAGGGGCTCACAATGCATTGATGCAGCTTGAAAACATTCGTATCGTCAAGGATATGAGAAATCAGGTGAATCGTATTGTAAACTGCGAGACAGCCAATCTGGAAAAAACCATTAACGCCTCTTACCGACAGGTGGAAAATATAAGATATATCAAGGAGCA
This sequence comes from Bacillota bacterium, assembly GCA_023415205.1. GTDB lineage: Bacteria > Bacillota > Clostridia > DSM-8532 > DSM-8532 > DTU059. The sequence goes on from JAEZLR010000028.1 coordinate 14,015, forward strand.
TATGGGCTTGGAAAGCCTTCCGGAAGGGCTTTATGAAATTGCCAGATTACGTCTTGAAAATCCCGATGTAAGCCTGATGGAATTAGGGAAGATGCTCAATCCCCCCTTATCCAAATCAGGGGTTAACCATAGACTGCGTAAGATCGACAGAATTGCTGAAGGCACCATGAAGGATGATTAAAAATGAAGAATCAAAAGACTGATAAGGCACAATTGTTCGCGACAGGCAACACCTTCTCCATTATCATCAAATTCTCTATTCCCACAATCATCGGTATGCTGGTCAACGCCCTCTATGTGGTGGTTGATCGCATTTTTGTAGGCAATATCCCCGGAAGGGAGGGAGAATTGTGCATTGCCGCAATCACCGTCAGCTCACCGGTAACAGTGATTATTTTTGCCATTGCCATGCTGGCCGGAGCAGGGGGAGGAGCCAATATCTCCTTATGTCTGGGTAGAAGGGAGAAATCCAAGGCGGAACGCTATGTGGGAAACGGCATGGTTTTAGGTGCCAGCCTCAGCCTTTTGGCCGCCGTCCTCGGTCTAATCTTAAGCAAGCCCATTTTAGTGGCTTTTGGTGCAAGCTCCGAGGTTCTGCCCTATGCCATGACCTATCTTAACATTTCTCTCATTGGCTCGGTTTTCAACACCACCGGGTTCTGCCTGAACCGCTATATGCTGGCCCAGGGATTTTCTACGCTTTCCATGCGCACAAATATTATAGGCGTTATCCTGAACACACTTCTGACGCCGCTGTTCATCTTTGTTTTTGGAATGGGAATAGCCGGTGCAGCCATTGGCACCATATTGGCTCAATTTGCCTCCTTCGCCTGGACTTTATACTGCTTTACCTCCCATAAGGTTCACCTTAATTTGAGGAGACGCTATTTAAGACCTCATTTGAAAACCATGGTCGAAACCATGAAGCTGGGCTTATCCCCCGCGGCCCTTCAATTAGCCATATCCCTGGTTCAGATTATTACTAATAATCAATTGAAAACCTATGGCGGGGATCCCGCCATTTCGGCCATGGGTGTGGTTGCCTCCGTTTCTCAATTGCTGATGATGCCTGCTTATGGTATCAATCAGGGTGTCCAGCCCATCATCGGCTTTAATTATGGGGCGAGGCTGTACCATCGTGTAAAAAAGCTTCTGCTTCAAGCTATTCTTCTGGCCACCGGGGTTGTTTTCTCCCTATGGTTAATTGTGATGATCTTCACCGGACCTATTGTTTCGCTTTTTGGGTCTCATTCTGTCAATCTAATGAATGAAGCTCCCAAGGCCATCCGATACTTTTTATTGGCCACGCCTCTGGTAGGCTTCCAGGTGGTGAGCGCCACCTACTTCATGTCGGTGGGGAAGCCCAAACAAGCGCTGGTCCTGAATCTATCCCGCCAGGTGCTCATTTTGATACCTACCATCCTTATTCTGCCAATGTTTTTTCAGCTTCAGGGGGTCTATGCCTCCGGAGCTGTAGCTGATTTTCTATCCACCTTACTGACAGCGGCCTTTCTGTGGGTTGAAATCCGCCACCTCAACAGAAGCCATCAGGAGACAAGGACAGAATCTGAGCCCTCCGTCATCTCGATGGATTGAAGCCATATGCCCTTGTGGTTGGCGATTTCATTGGGCCTTTTTTGCCTCCACCGTCGAGCCGATTATGGACAATGAGCATGTAAAGGAGCTTTTGGCGGTATTGCGGGAACACAGTTCCCCTCTGCGAAGGCTTTTCTTGCGGTTCTGAATCAGGTGGGTGCTATGGAAACGTGCGGTGTATCTACACCGGCCCTGCTTGCCCTTTGGCGTAATAAGGGTTTTGCCTGCAAAATCTTGACAAATCCATAGGGATACGTTACAATATGAATGAAAATAATATTATTCATTCACGATCGGTTTAATAGGAGGCGTTAGGCCGTGGAAGATAAAAAAGCTGTTATTTACGATTGTGCAAAGGAATTATTCAGCACAAAAGGATTTAAGGAAACCAATATTTCAGAAATCACAAAAAAAGCAGGGATGGCAGTAGGAACCTTTTATAACTACTACCCTTCTAAAGAAAAGCTCTTTATGGATATTTTTCTGGAAGAAAACGCAAAGTTGAAACAGGCTTGTTTTCAAGCACTTGACTTAGAGCAGCCCCCTATGGCAGTGGTTGGTCATATGCTTGAGCTCAATGTTGAGGGAACAAAGTCAAACCCCATTTTACGGGAATGGTATAACCGAAGTGTGTTTGAAAAACTTGAGCAGGTCTATCGAGAAGAAAACGGCGTGGATACCGTAGATTTTTTATATGACAATTTTTTAGAACTCATAACACTTTGGCAAAAGCAAGGGAAAATGCGTAAAGACATAGACAGCAAGATGATTATGATGGTTTTTGCGGCAGTTATTAATGTAGATACCCACAAGGAGGAAATCGGTATTGATTATTTTCCAGAGCTATTACATCTTATGACGGAGCTCATTATGAACGGTCTTATGGACTGCTCCGAATAGACAAACGGAGCAGTATTTTTTGGCTGCAAAGTGAACGAACAAAATTATATTCATTCATGTATGTAAAATTATTTAAGGAGGATCGATGTGATGGAAAACAATCAAAACATGAACCCTGTTAAGCCCAAAGGAATTCGCATTGAGGTTACAGAAAATGGCGTTTTAACAGCTAATGTACGTATGCCTTACTTCATCGTAAAAATGGGACTCAAATTTGGGCAGATGGCACACCATTCAAAAAAGAAAAGAAGTGCTGAAGATGAACTAGAACGCTTAAAAGATATTGATTTTGATGCGATTTTTGAAGAACTTAACAGTGGAGAACTGACCTTGCCGTGCCTATTGGTAGAAGTTGATGAACCAGACAAAAATGAGCATGTGAAGATTACGTTGGAATAATGGAGGACAAAATGGCTGCTTCAAAAATGGGTAAAAAGAAATTTAAAGTCTGGCTTGTTCTTTTAATTGTCGTAGGCGTGGCGGTATTGGGGATGGTGATAGCACTTCTTGCAGATGCTCCAGAGCGGCAGGAACTTAAATCTCTTAAAATCGAAGAGGTTGATTTTACACAATTGCGAGATGGAACCTATATTGGAGAATACGCAGGAACCAAAGGAAGCTTCAGAAACGCAACTGTTAAAGTTGTTATATCTGGCGGTGGAATTACAAAGATAACTATTTTGAAAGGTGCTCTGGATAGCAAGGGGAAATCCGTAGAGTTGACTGATGGAATGACAATTGATGCCCTATTTGAAAGAGTGCTTGAAAGCAAATCGTTGCAGGTGGATGCAATCAGCGGCGCAACGCTTACCTCAAAAGCCCATCTGAAAGCTTTGGAAAACGCCTTAAAACAGGCCGGACAGTAATTTGTGAAAGGGGACTTATAATGAAAATTGCGGTTGTTTCCTATTCGTACACTGGTAATAATGATAGGCTTGCCTCTTGTGTGGCAAGGGACTTATCTGTAGAGTATATTAAAATCACAACACAGCAGCCAATGACAATGTGGAGTATCCTACTGGATATCATTTTTAATCGAACACCCAAAACTTTCCCCAACCCTGAAACACTTGAACGGTATGACCTAATTCTATTCTTCGCCCCTGTTTGGATGGGTCAAATTGCATCGCCCCTTAGACCTTATTTAAGCGCAGTAAAATCAAATCCTAAAGCATATGGCTTCTTATCTATCAGCGGTGGAGCAGACGGTGACAATCCGACGCTACTTGCAGAGCTTTTGAAACGAACTGGAACGAAACCTATCCTCACGCTCGACCAACACATTAGGGATTTGATCCACCAGAATACAAAACCTACCCGCAAGGATACCTCCGCATATAAAATCAGCGAAGCAGAGGCAATAAGTCTTTCAACAGTAGTTATTAAGGAAATAAATAAGCTCATGAGAGGTAATGGAATACATTGAAATCAATACCCAAGAACAAGCGGCTTAACAGGCCGCTAATAAGAAGGCAGTTTGTTTTCCTTACAAAACAGGTTCAGTTGCCCCAGTGGGAGGACATTAAAAAAAGCTGGTGTTATTCGGTTTCTTTGATGAAATAACCTGCGGTAATAAAGGAGAGACAAGGGAAATAAAGAAAACAATAGTTTATAAGGAAACAGGGGGGTGAAGGAATGGATATCAAATTTTCAAAGGAAGGAAACACTCTGATCGTTATCATAGAAGGAGAAATTGATCATCATACGGCTTCCAGGGCGAGAGAACGCATAGACAGCAAGTTTCTTATGGAGCCCGTGAAAAATATGGTGGTGGACCTGTCACGGGTGACCTTTATGGACAGTGCGGGCATCGGGTTGATTCTAGGCAGAATGAGCAGGGTCGCCGGTGTTGGAGGGAAAATGACCCTTCGCAAGCCTAAGCCTGAGATAAGTAAAATATTGAAAATGTCCAGGATAGAGTCTATTGTAGAGCTAGATGCCTGAAGTCTTAATGTATTGTGAGGTTAATGGTTATGCAACCAATCAACAAAATGAAAACCGAGTTCTTAAGCAAATCCTCCAACGAAGCCTTTGCAAGGGTGGTGGCAGCCTCTTTTGTCGCCCAGGCCGATCCCTCCATAGATGTTTTGGCTGATATACGCACAGCCGTATCGGAGGCGGTCACCAACGCCATCGTCCATGGGTATGAGAATACCGAAGGGGTGGTTACAATGGAATGTTTTCTCTATCCGGACCGTGTTGAGATCATCATTGAAGACTCCGGAAAAGGAATCCAGGATATTGAACAGGCAAAAACGCCTCTTTTTACCACCCGACCCGATCTTGAACGATCAGGCATGGGTTTTACCGTTATGGAAACCTTTATGGACAGCCTGGAGATTGAATCTGTTCCAGGAAGAGGTACTAAAATCCGTATGTCAAAGCAATTGGAGTATAGGTAGGCAAAAGCATGAGCAACTTTAACGACGAGTCCCAAATTGAAACGATCAAAAGGGCTCAGAATGGTGATGTTGACGCTAGAAACGCATTGATTGACAAAAATACCGGTCTGGTATGGAGTGTGGTCAGAAGGTTTCGCAACAGAAATGTTGAAACTGAAGACCTGTTTCAGATTGGCTGTATTGGCTTGATTAAAGCCGTCGATAAGTTTGATGCCTCATTTAATGTACGTTTTTCCACCTATGCGGTTCCCATGATTTTAGGGGAGATACGGCGATATTTCAGGGATGATGGGGCAATTAAGGTCAGTAGAAGCCTAAAGGAATTATCCCTCAAGGCCAAGGATATCAGTGAAAAGCTTGAGCAAAATCTGGGCCGCCCCCCCACCATCAACGAGCTGTCCAAGGCATTGGGTGAGGAGCCGGAAAACATCATCCATGCCCTTGAAGCATCTCGTGCTCCCGAGTCCTTGTTCAGGGAGTATGAGGATGAGGATGGATCAGAAAACCGATTGATAGACCGCATTATCTCTGAGGAGGGAAACAGTGAAACTGATACGGTAGAGCGCATATCCCTCTATAGTGCTATAAAGCAGCTTTCAGCCCGGGAGAAGAGTCTCATCTGGATGCGCTTCTATTCGGGACAAACTCAACAGAATGTAGCCAAAAAGCTGGGGATATCCCAGGTTCAGGTGTCCAGGCTTGAGAAAAAGGTGCTGGAACTATTAAAGGCCCAATTGGAAGGCTAAAGGCCGTGTAAAGAACCTGGTATAGGTTTTCGCTTTTATGAAAAAGCCGCTCCCCTTTTAGGGGAGCGGCTTATGTACGCTTATCGGATTTTTCTGCATTCCAGGTAAAAACGTTTCTCTGAGGCTTCACCCATGGAGAAGGTTTTTCTGGGAAGGGCTCCGTCGAGAATAACGGTTCTAAAGAGCTCATTTTTGTCCATTGGAGCCAGGAAGAAGCCCATGTTTCCGGGTTGGCGCCCAAGTCTTTCGGTTATATCCTCCCCGTGGACATAATCTATGCCAACGCTCTTATTCTCTTGGAGATAGAAATCAAGAAAGCTCTGAAGTGTTGCTACATCCAGGTTAAAGGAGGGGCACTCCACAACAAGATAACCAGATCCCTGGGGGGAGGTATAGGGGATAATATGCCCACTGGCCTCAGGCGTGTCCGTACCTTTTATCACGCTGGCCTTGCAGCCTTTACTGTTATAGTAGGCACAAAAGGCCTCGGCAAGGTGGTGGGGATCCACGTTGAATAGTATTCTGTGAATGGGCTCAAAAACAAGACCCCTATCATGGACATTCACCATTTCCACTAATGCAAATCGGGCTGGGTGATTGGACTGTTCTTCAGGGGAGAGGTTCTTTTTAAGGTTTTCCCAGCAGGCCTTTGCCGTGGCCAGAGAATGGTTGCCGTCACCGACTGCAAACAAAAGCACACCGTAGGCTTCCTTCAATTGATAGCGATCCTGGAAATGATCAGGGTCTTTCAGCTTTTGAAGAGCTATGGCGATATTTTCTAGGTCCTTTTCATCGCTGACCTTCCAACCCTTGATACTGCCGCTGTCCTTCATGAGTTCAAAGTCATAGGCCTGGGGTAGACTGGCGGATTTATTGACCAGGGGTTCAATGATGGTTCTTTCACCATCATCAATAAGTATCATAATGTGGGGAAGCTCCAGGGGAGCATTTTCACGGATACGGATACGGGGGGGCAGACGGTCAATAATAGTGCCCTCAGTGGCTCGGATCAGGCTTTGGGAGCCTTTGTTATAATCATAGCGCTCAAGATCAACGGCAAATATGAGGCCGTGCCGGGTAAAGCCGCTATGAAAGGTTCTTTCGACCAATAGTACAGTATCGGTAAGCTCTTCAAATATGTTGCGGCGGATATAACCGGCCATGTTTTCCCTTATTCTTTCTATTCGCAAGGTTTTTTCTTCCTCTGTTTCAGTCTCAAGAAAAGCCTCGGGAAAAATCAATCGCAGGGTTGAAGGCTCCTCTCCTACAAAAGCATCCACGCTCTGCCAATATTCAGGCTCAGAAGTATATTGATCACAGGCAACCGTAGCCCAACGTGTCATATCCAATCCTTTTTTGGGCAATAATACGGAGGAAATGCTCATTCCTAGTTCTTTTTGAAAAACCTCGCGCAAACTGGTATTTATCATGGGCGAGAAACCTCCCTTTAGTTTAACCTTTGTTCATTGTAGAGCATCATGAAATATCTGTCAAACGCTTTGACGCATCTATTCCTTGGTTTTTAGTCATACTAAATACGAAAATACATGTCAGGAGGGAAAAGGATTATGAGATCTGGTTTTAGTGGTGGAATCCTATTAGGTGCCTTAGTAGGTGCAGCACTTTCAATAATGGCCGAAGAAAATTTTAGATGGGACAGATCTGTCAGGGCCATGGGCAGAGCAGGCAGAAATATTGGAAGATGTGCCGGAAGAGCATACACATCCATGAGACATATGTTATGATCGAAAGGATAAAGAACATGGCGGGGGGCGAAGAATTCGTCCCCTGTTTGAACAAAAAAGGAAAAAAAGCAGGTTGACTTTTAGCACCCACGGGCATATGATAGTTAAAAACTATAAACAAGGCGATGAAAAGGATAAGTAGACATTCTAAACCATCAGAGAAGAGACGTCACCGGCTGAAAGCGTCTTTGGGGAGCGAATGTTGAACGACACCCTGGAGCCGGCTGAAAAAAACAGCATGCTGTGAGTAAGTCAGCCCGCAAATCTGCGTTATGGATCGAACAAAGCCGAATAGGTCGGCCTTTTTAGGCTCTCCTGTTAATTTGGGTGGTACCGCGAGCATACCCTCGTCCCAGAAATTCTTTCTGGGCGAGGGTTTTTTATATTTTAAAGGCGAAAGGATGAAGTGAAATGGAAGAAATCAAAGGATACGTTACAGAAGAGGCCATCGAAGCGGACTCCCTAAAAGAAATGGCGGGCAAGATCGTAAGGCTCCATGGGATGGTGCATAAGGTCAGGGATATGAGTGGCTTTGCCTTTGTCATACTCAGAACGGCCAGGGATCTGATCCAATTAGTTTACACCAAGGGTGATACACAGGTTGAAATCAATGATCTTCAAGAAGGTGCTTCTGTTATAGTGGAAGGGCTTGTCGTTGGAAATGAGCGGGTTATAAATCAGGCTGAGATTCATATCAAGGAGGTAAGCATTTTATCAAAGCCGGCCGCTGCCCTTCCTGTGACCATAAATCGTAAGCAATTAGATATTCCTCTGGATACCAATTTAACCTACAGGCCTGTTACTCTGAGAAATGAAAAGGAGAGGGCCGTATTCAAAATTCAAGAGGGCATTGCCCGTGGGTTCAGGGAATATTTGTGCAAGCAGCGCTTTTCAGAGATTCGAACACCAAAGATCGTATTCGCAGGGGCAGAGGGCGGTGCCAATATCTTTAAAATGGATTATTTCGGAAAACAGGTTTATCTTGCCCAAAGCCCCCAATTCTATAAGCAGACGATGGTGGGGGTTTATGAAAGGGTCTTTGAAATTGCGCCGGTATATCGGGCTGAAAAGCATGATACCTCCAGACATTTAAACGAATATATCAGTATGGATTTTGAAATGGGATTTATCAAGGATCATACCGATATTATGAACATGGAGACAGGGGCCTTGAGATATATCTTCTCCCTTCTAGAGGAGGACTATGGAAGGGAGTTGGCCTTGTTCAATGCTCAAGTCCCCCGGTTTGATAGTATCCCATCCATCAAGTTCATGGAAGCCAAGGAGATCATTCAGAAGCATTTCAAAAAGAAGGTCACTGACTTTTATGACTTTGAGCCCGAAGAGGAGCAATTGATAGGCCAATTCGCCCAAAAGGAGTGGGGCAGCGAATTTATCTTTATTACCCACTACCCGTCCGATAAAAGGCCCTTCTATGCCATGGATGACGAGAAGGAACCGGGCTTTACCAAGAGCTTCGATCTTTTATATAAGGGTCTGGAGGTTACCACCGGTGGACAGCGCATTCATGATTACCATGAGCAAGTCAAAAAAATGCTTGACAGGGGCATGAACCCCGATGATTTTGAATCCTACTTGATGATTCATCGCTATGGTATGCCACCCCACGGCGGCCTGGGTGCGGGGCTTGAACGTCTGACCATGAAACTGCTTAATTTCAATAATGTACGGTATGCCTCACTATTCCCAAGAGACATCCATCGCGTGACGCCCTGAGTAAACCACCTTTCTCCTATGCCAACAGCATAGCCTTTACAATACTAAATATAGTATCCGAAGGATGAAACTTTTTAAAAAAAATAAGGTAAATATATAAGTAAAGAATAATAGTTTATCGATGGAGTGTAATGTAAAGCATGAATAATCAATGGAAAAAGAAAACCATACTCTTTCTGGCCAGTCAGACCATTTCACTATTTGGTTCCTCATTAGTCCAATATGCCATCACCTGGTATATTACATTGAAGACCCAGTCAGGAGCAATGATGACCATTGCCATCCTCTGTGGCTTTCTTCCGACCTTTTTTCTTTCTCCCTTTGCCGGGGTATGGGCAGATCGCTACAATCGTAAGCGCCTGATCATCTTATCCGATACATTAATTGCCGGGGTTACTTTTATTTTAGCCATCCTGTTTCTTTTGGGCTATGATGCCTTATGGTTGCTTTTTGTAGCATTGGCTCTCCGAGCTGTTGGAACTGGGATTCAAATGCCGGCAGTCGGTGCCATTCTCCCCCAATGGGTTCCCCAAGATAAGCTCACCAAGGTTAATGCAACCAATGGTAGTATTCAATCCCTTGTGACACTGGTTTCCCCCATGTTGAGCGGTGCTCTCCTGACCACAACCACCATAGAATCCATCTTCTTTATCGATGTTGTCACTGCTGCTGCTGCAGTAGCGATCTTGGTGTTGTTTTTGCGTGTTCCCGACCATGAAAAAGCTTTAAACCGAGAATCCACCACGTATTTTGTGGATCTTAAGGAAGGCTTTCAATACATTCTTAATCATCGCTTTGTAAGAAATCTTTGCCTCTTTAATACTTTCTTTCTAATCATGGCGGCTCCCGTTGCTTTTCTTACTCCGTTGCAGGTGACCAGAAGCTTTGGAAGTGATGTTTGGCGATTAACCGCCATTGAGGTTGCCTTTTCGGCAGGAATGTTGGTTGGAGGCCTCATTATGGCTTCCTGGCAGGGATTTAAAAACAAGGTCCACACCATGTCTTTGTCAGTTCTTATCATTGGGACAGGTACTTTTATGTTGGGGATCATCCCCGTCTTTTGGCTGTACCTAGTCTTTGTAAGTGTCATCGGTTTGTCTATGCCTATCTTCAATACGCCTGCTATAGTGCTTTTACAGCAAAAGGTTGAAGGGAACTTTTTAGGCCGAGTTTTTGGAGTGCTCAGTATGCTGTCAACCTCCATGATGCCGTTGGGTATGCTGATTTTTGGCCCTCTGGCTGACTCAATAGCGATTGAATGGCTTCTATTGGGAACAGGAGCACTGCTTATCCTTCAGGGTGTGGTCATGTTTACCAATAAAGTTATGATTCAGGAAGGTAAACCTGTGGAACAGCCTGAATGATACTATGTACCTACGTGAAATCTTTCAAGGGGCCTTATAAACTGGCCGGAATATGTCCATTTTAGGGATGGCCAGTTTATGAGCCTTACAGCCTTTCCCCATAATAGCTTTTATAAAGCTTAAGGAGCTTCCTAGAACTCAGCCTGGGGTCAAAGAGTTCCTTGGATTGAACGCAAAGACCTGCTACCAGAGTTCCGAGCTTCATGGAGGTTTTGATATCATACCCCTCCAAGATACCGTACATAAGTCCCGCAAAAAAGCTGTCGCCGGCACCGTTGGTGTCCACCAGGGGGCAGTCCTTCATGCAGGGAATATCAATCCATTCCCCTTGGGGGGGTAAGGGCTGTTGAGCCTGCCGAGCCATGGGTAAAAATATACATCCTAAGTGCTGTTAATTTCATATTACAAGGTACGAAGATGAATAATTGCTCCTCTTGACGGTCTTTTCGCCTAGGAATAGAATGATAACGTTTAAAATCCTTTTCAATGAGCAGATAAATAGATCTATAGAAAAAGAGGATTTTGATTCATTTGCGGACTGCTCATTTCAAGGTACTCGCCTCAACGGCTATTTTTGTGGCAAGAGCATACGGTGCCTTGATAGAAGCGGATGAACCTTGACGTTTGAAGCACCGTCTACTCTTGTATAAGCTATATGAGAGCGTAAAGGGGAGGTTTTTTTAATGAAAAAAAGAATATATGGTTTTTTATTGGTTTTATTTATCTTTACACTTTTTGCTTCTTGCAACAAACTTGAAGGTAAAGACGAAAATGAAGGTGCCTCTGGTGGGAAGGAGATCACCCAGAACAGCGCTATGGAAAGCCTGAGCCTGGGAATTCAGGAGGAAAAGTCTCTCGCAGTGATATTGAATTTTCCTGAGGAAGAGACGCTCAAAAAGGTTAAGAGCCTAAAGACCTATGAGAATGACGACAGTGAAGAAACTCTCCTTCTGATTCCTGTAGAGAACGGAACACGCCTTGAGGTGAAAACCCTTGAATGGGATAACCAGACACTTAAGGAGACTGGGACAGCCTATTTGGCAGAAAATACAGAGGATGGCTATGGTCTTTATTTAAGAGCCATTCGCCCTGAAGGAGCGCCACTTCTTAAAATTGTTGTGAAGAGTCCCAATGGTGCCCAGGGGGAATATCTTGTCGCTTACAACGGGAAGGATGGAACGCCGGAAATGGAAATCATCCAGGCGGAATAAACCCATTGTTTTCCCGTTCGGTATATGTTATTATATTAACAAAGTAGGTGAGTCGTGAGGCCAACAGGTTCTTTCGACAAACCAATGGTATATATCCTAAGAGATCGTACTGAAAGCATGAGGGTTCGTCCCGAATGAGAAGGCGAGAAAATAAGGGGTTTTAATATCCTTGTGCCTTTTCGGTACAAGGATTTTTTGTTTTATCGTAAAGAGGAATGATGAAAGGAAGATTACTATGGACAGTCGTATTGCTTTGATGGGTATTATTATTGAAAACCCTGAATCAGTAGAAAAGCTCAACGCCATTCTTCATGACTATGGAGATTATATTGTTGGAAGAATGGGTATTCCCTATCACAAACGTAAGGTATCCATCATCAGTATTGTTATTGATGCTCCTCAGGATGTCATCAGCGCCCTCTCGGGAAAGCTGGGGATGCTCCCCCAGGTTAATATCAAGACTGTTTATTCCAAGGTTTAGACTAAAACACCCAATTAAGGAGGACACCCATGTTTGAGCTCATTGACAAGCTTCAAGCCAATAGAACCTTGAACAAGGAAGAATTCGTTGACCTACTAAGCCAGATCACCCCTGAAAAAAGTGAATACCTCTTTGAAAAGGCAAGAAGCCTTTCCCGGAAGTATTTTGGCAATAGAATCTATACCCGTGGTCTTGTGGAATTCACCAATTATTGCAGGAATGATTGCTATTACTGTGGTATCCGCTGCAGTAATAAAAATGTGGAGCGCTACAGGCTCAGCAAAGAAGAGATTATAGAATGCTGCAGGCAGGGCTATGGGCTGGGTTTTCGAACCTTTGTCCTGCAGGGGGGAGAGGATCTTAAATTCTCCACCCATGATTTTGAAGACATTATTATAACCATCCGTACCCTCTATCCCGATTGCGCCATCACCCTATCCATCGGGGAGAGAGACTATGATGAGTATAAGGCTTATTTTGATGCGGGAGCCAACCGGTTTCTGCTGCGTCATGAAACAGCCAAAGAGGAGCATTATCAAAAGCTTCATCCCAAAGGCTTAAGTCTGTCCCGTCGCAAAAAATGCCTATCCAATTTAAAGGAGATAGGCTATCAGGTAGGAACTGGGTTCATGGTGGGCTCTCCTTTCCAGACCTTGGAATGCATTGCCGAAGACCTGCTGTTTATCAAGGAGCTTGAGCCCCAAATGGTGGGTATTGGTCCGTTCATCAGCCATACGGACACACCCTTTAAAGATGAGCCCTCGGGTAACCTGGAGCTGACGCTTTTTCTTATCGGTATTCTGAGACTCATGCTGCCCAATGGCCTGATACCCGCCACCACAGCCTTGGGAACCATCGACAAAAATGGACGTGAATTAGGCATACTGGCCGGTGCCAATGTGGTTATGCCAAACCTGTCGCCCGTAAGATTCAGAAAAAAATACTCCCTCTATGATAATAAGATTTGTACCGGTGAGGAGGCTGCTGAGTGCAGAATATGCCTCCAAAATAGAGTTCAGAAAATCGGTTATCAACTGGTTGTAGACAGAGGGGATTTTAAACCCCTGGAATAATAGTTAGGAGGCAACACCTATGTATAACAAGCTCTCTTCATGTGCCACTGAATTTATAGATGACACAGAGATTCTGGAAACCTTGGACTATGCGCAGACCCATAAAAACAATCGTCCCCTGATAGAAGGCATTCTTGAAAAGGCACGGGCCATGAAAGGCCTGGATCATCGTGAAGCAGCCGTGCTTTTGGATTGTGAGCTTTCCGATCTCAATGAAAAGATTGGCCAACTCGCCAAGGAAATCAAACAGAAGCTGTACGGAAACCGTATTGTCATGTTTGCACCCCTTTATTTGTCCAACTATTGTGTCAACGGATGCACCTATTGTCCTTACCATCATTCCAATAAGCATATAACCCGCAAAAAGCTTACACAGGAGGAGATCCGCCGTGAGGTGATAGCGCTACAGGACATGGGACACAAGCGTCTGGCTCTGGAGACCGGGGAAGACCCCGTTAACAGCCCTATTGAATATGTTCTTGAAAGCATCCAGACCATCTATGGGATCAAACATAAGAATGGGGCTATTCGCCGTGTGAATGTGAATATAGCTGCCACCACCGTTGAAAATTACCGGAAGCTTAAAGAGGCGGGCATCGGAACCTACATCCTCTTTCAGGAAACTTATCATAAAGCTACTTATGAGGCCTTGCATCCCACCGGGCCCAAGCATAATTATGCCTACCATACCGAGGCCATGGATCGTGCCATGGAGGGCGGGATTGACGATGTAGGCCTGGGAGTTCTTTTTGGGCTTAACCTTTACCGCTATGATCTTGTTGGCCTTCTGATGCATGCCGAGCACTTGGAGGCAGCCAAGGGAGTGGGTCCTCATACCATCAGCGTCCCCAGAATCCGTCCGGCAGATGACATCAACCCCGATGATTTTACCAATGCCATATCTGACGACACTTTTGAGAAAATTGTGGCCGTCATTCGGTTGGCTGTACCCTATACCGGAATGATTGTCTCTACCAGGGAATCTCAAAAGACGCGTGAACGTGTGCTAAAGCTGGGGATTTCACAAATCAGCGGCGGCTCCAGCACAAGTGTGGGAGGCTATGTGGCTCCTGAGGCCGAGGAGGATAATTCCGCACAATTTGAGGTGAGCGACAAGCGTAAACTGGATGAAATTGTAAATTGGCTCCTGAAGCTTGGTTATATCCCCAGCTTCTGTACGGCCTGTTACCGAGAGGGGCGAACAGGCGACCGCTTTATGCAGCTTGTGAAATCCGGGCAGATTGCCAACTGTTGTCAACCTAATGCTCTAATGACATTGAAGGAATATCTTGAGGACTACGCCTCTCCCGAGACGGTAAAAGCAGGTGAACAGGTCATTATGAATGAGTTGGCTCATATACCCAATGATAAGGTACGTCAGACGGCCATGAATTATATTCTGGAGATGAGGGAAGGAAAGAGGGATTTTCGCTTCTGACAGGGGTTTTAGGAACATTAACAAGATTAAACCACAAATAGACTGTCTTGCTTGACGCATGTCAGGCGGTTTGGGTATACTTATTTATATTGTTTATCTAAGAAATTAAACATAAGAGAGGTCGGGAAAACCGCCATGCGCAAGATCGGATTAAATGAATTAAGAGAAATGTATCTTTCTTTTTTTGAAAGCAAGGGACACCTTCGTTTACCCAGCTTTTCCCTGGTTCCATTGAATGATCCCAGTATTTTATTGATCAATGCGGGTATGACACCCTTAAAACCATATTTTACGGGAAGAGAGACACCGCCCAACAAGCGTGTCACCACCTGCCAGAAGTGTATTCGCACGCCCGATATTGAGAATGTAGGTAAAACCTCCCGCCACGGCACCTTCTTCGAGATGCTGGGCAACTTTTCCTTTGGTGATTATTTCAAGAAAGAAGCTATTCCATGGGCATGGGAATTCCTGACCGAAACCCTGGGGATTCCACAGGACTTATTGTATGTTTCTGTTTATGAAAACGACGACGAAGCCTATGATATCTGGAACAAGGACGTAGGCTTAGCTCCCGAAAAGATCTTCCGCCTAGGAAAGGCCGATAACTTCTGGGAGCATGGCACAGGCCCCTGTGGGCCCTGTTCGGAAATCTACTTTGATCGCGGCATCGATAAGGGTTGTGGAAAACCCGATTGCGCGGTTGGCTGTGACTGTGATCGATTCATAGAGGTCTGGAATAATGTTTTCACCCAGTTTGATCGCCAGGCCGATGGGTCCTATTTGGAGCTGGCGAGCAAGAACATCGATACGGGAATGGGTTTGGAGCGTCTGGCTTGCGTGATGCAGGGTGTGGATAATATTTTTGAGGTGGACTCCATAAGGGCCATTCTGGATCATGTCTGTCGTATTGCCAATGTAACCTATGGGAAGGATTATAAGAGCGATGTCTCCATCCGTGTCATTACAGACCACACCCGTAGCGTCACCATGATGGTGTCCGACGGTATTCTGCCCTCCAATGAAGGCAGGGGTTATGTTTTACGGAGACTTTTAAGAAGGGCTGCCCGCCATGGCAGACTCTTGGGTATCAAGAGAACCTTCCTTTCTGAAATTGTGGATACGGTTATCGCCTGTTCCGGGGAAGCCTATCCTCATCTTAAGGAAAAGCAGGACTATATCAAAAGAGTCATCAGCCTTGAGGAAGAACGCTTCTATGCCACCATTGATCAAGGTATGGTTATTCTTGAGGATTATATGAACCAGGTCCGTGACAACGGTACCCTGATGCTTACCGGAGAAATGGCCTTTAAGCTTCATGATACCTTTGGCTTCCCCTTGGACTTAACCCGTGAAATTGCCATTGAGAATAGCCTCACCCTGGATGAGGAAGGCTTCCATAAAGAAATGAAGGCTCAGAAGAACAAGGCCAGAGAAGCTCACAAAAGCAAGGAAGGCTCCGCCTGGGAAAAAGATCTCTTTGCCAATACCGACAAATCGGTGACCACACGCTTTTTAGGTTATTCACAGTACAGTTGTGAAGGAACTGTTCAATATATTGTTGTAGAGGATGAACTCTCTGATAGCGCCCAACAGGATGATGAAGTCACTATCGTATTGGATACCACCACCTTCTACGCCGAAAGCGGCGGACAGGCAGGAGATACGGGAACCCTCTCCAATGAGAACTTCCTCATGGAGGTAACAGGCTGCAGAAAAACTGCTGACGGTAAGTATCTTCATATCGGTAAGGTCCTTCATGGCGGTGTTCAGGTTGGAGACAAGGTGTTCACTACCATTGATATTGAAAAACGCAAGGCAACGGCCCGTAACCATACGGCTACACACCTACTCCATCAAGCCTTGAAGAATACCTTGGGGGATCATGTTAACCAGGCTGGTTCCATGGTGACCCCTGAAAGATTACGGTTTGATTTTACCCACTTTTCAGCCATCACCCCTGAACAACTGGAAGCCATTGAAAATGAAGTCAATGGAAAGATACTGGAAAACCTTCCTGTGGATGTTCGTGAAATGGCTGTGGAAGAGGCTAAAAAATCAGGCGCCATGGCTCTTTTCGGTGAAAAGTATGGCGATACGGTTCGCGTTGTTTCTGCTGGAAATTACAGCAGGGAGCTTTGTGGAGGAACCCACTTACAGGCGACAGGTGAAGCCGGCCTCATTAAAATATTGGGTGAAAGCGGTATTTCTGCAGGTGTCAGAAGAATTGAGGCTCTAACAGGCTTCAACGCCCTGACCTTCTACAAGAATCGAGAGACCCTGCTCAAGTCGGCTGCCGATGTGGCAAAAGCATCAACAGAGGATATTGTGAGAAAAATTGAGGCGCTACACGAAGAAGTCAAAAGCACAAAAAAAGAGCTGGAAGAAGCGCATACCAAACTGGTCAAGAGTTCCACCGACAGCCTCATGAACGAGGCGGTTCCGGTGAAGGGAATTAAGATTTTGGCGGCGAAGCTGGATAATCTGGATATGAATGCCCTGAGAAATGCCTCGGACACCGTCAAGAATAAATTGGGCTCCGGTGTGGTTATACTTGTGTCGAGTAAGGACGATAAGGTCAATCTCATTGTTTCTGCTACCAAGGATGCAGTGGCGGCTGGGATTCATTGCGGTAATATTATCAAGGATGCCGCCCAGGCCTGTGGCGGAGGCGGAGGTGGACGACCGGATATGGCTCAGGCCGGAGGGAAGGATCCGGGAGCTATGGAAGAAGCCCTGCGTGTTGCTAAGGAAAAAGCAATGGCCATGCTGGGTTCATAGTTTCAGGGTTGGAAGCCAATTAACATTATGAAGTTGACATTAAATCAGTATCTCATAACGTTAAGATGTAATGATGTAAATATATTTAGGGAGTGAGTAATTTTGGATCATTGCCTTTTTTGCAGGATTATCAAGGGTGAGATTCCCTCTGCCAAGGTCTATGAGGATGAGCATGTGGTGGCCTTTAAAGACATTCACCCTGCGGCACCCGTCCATGTATTGGTGGTTCCTAAAATGCATATTGACAGCCTGGAAGGGCTCAATGAAGAGAACCTGAATCAGGTGGTTCCTATCCATCGGGCCATATTAGAGGTTGCCAAGGTGATGGGAATCAACGAATCCGGCTACAGAGTGATTGTAAACTGTGGAGAAGGAGCCGGACAAACCGTTTTACACTTGCATTACCATGTTCTTGGCGGTGTAAAAATGGGAGAAAAAATCATATAATGGTATTCAGGCGGAAAAATATGTTGACGCTTCTGAAAGCACTATTATATAATAGATTACGTGCTGTAACATGGTTTACCATTCACACCGACTGGATAAATCCCCTGGCACGGCTGTACGTACGTAACAGAGGGGAGGGATAGATGTGTCTGAAGTAAGAGTTAAGGAGAACGAATCCCTTGACAGTGCGCTTAAGAGATTTAAGAGACAATGTGCTAAGGCTGGCGTTCTCGCTGAAGTGAGGAAAAGAGAACACTATGTCAAACCCAGCGTAAAGCGCAAGAAGAAATCCGAGGCTGCGAGGAAGAGAAAGACAAAGTAAGGGGAGAAATGAATGTCCCTTAAGGAAAGATTGTTGAATGATTTGAAGGATGCCATGAAGGAAAAGGATACCATCCGTAAGGATACCATCCAGCTCATTCGTGCGGCTGTCCTAAAAATCGAGAAAGACAAGCATATTACCCTTGATGATGAAGGTATAAGTGATGTTTTGGTCAAAGAGTTCAAAAGCACCCGGGATGCTCTAGTGGAGATAGAAAAGAGCGGACGGGAGGATTTGATTCAGAAGGCCAACCGTGAAATCGAAATCATTCAGCAGTATATGCCGGAGCAGCTCTCCGAAGAACAACTAGAGGCTATTGTTAAAGAAGCCATCCAAGAAACTGGCGCTCTATCCTCAAAGGATATAGGGAAAATCATGAAAGTGGTTATGCCCAAAATAAAAGGTAGGTCGGACGGTAATTTGGTCAATACGGTAGTCAAAAAATTATTATCATAGCCATAAAGCCCGGAGTAATAACTTCGGGCTTTGTTGTTACCACCATTTCACTTTAGGTGAATTCCTGACAGAGGATGTGGGGACGCCATATTTTACTTTTAATAAACGGGGAAGAAACCATGGAAAGCTACTATTTAGGAAATGGCCGGCGTTGGGTGATGCCAGAGTCTTTACAAACAGAACCCGCCCTTTCTGACACTAGCCTGCCAAAGATATTGCAGAAGCTCCTGATCCAAAGAAGCATTACATCTCTTAAAGAGGCCGAGGCCTTTTTAAATCCCTCTCTCAGCGATCTTTACGATCCTTTTCTTCTGGAAGGCATGGAAATTGCTGCAAACCGAATTGTCCAAGCCATTGAAAAAAGAGAGAAGATACTGGTCTATGGGGACTATGATGTGGATGGTGTTTCTGCCACTGCCATAGTTGTCCGCTATTTTCAAACCCTTGAGGTTCCCATTGACTATTATATCCCGGATCGGGTGGATGAAGGCTACGGTATCTCCGATGCGGGGATTGAGTATATAGGCTCTATGGACTACGATGTGATGGTTACCGTGGATTGTGGTATCACAGCCCGCTTTCAGGTGGAGGCCATCTATGAACGCTACGCTCAGAAGGGCAAAAGCCTCGATATCATTATCACCGACCACCATCAATGCAATTCCCAGTTCATGCCTGATGCACTGGCAGTCATTAATCCCCACCTACCGGATAGTAGCTATCCCTTTAAGAACCTTTGTGGAGCCGGTCTGGCGCTCAAGCTAATTCAGGCTGTCGGCCATAAGCTGGGCCATCCTGAAAGCTTTTTGGAGTATCTGGACCTGGCAGCTCTTGCGACCATTGCGGATATCGTGGAGCTGAAGGATGAAAACCGTATTATTACTAAATATGGAATTGAGAAAATACTTAAAAACCCCTCGGTAGGCATGAAGGCACTTCTCAAGGTTTCTGCGGCGCCACAAATTGATTCCTATCGTGTTTCCTTCGCTCTGGCGCCTCGGGTGAATGCTGCGGGACGAATGGGCGACGCAAAATGTGCCGTCAGGCTTTTTACCACTGAGGATGGCACCGAGGCCGAAAGAATAGCCGAGCTCCTGAACCATTCCAATATCAAGCGCCAGGAGGTTCAGGATGAAATCTTCAAGTCTGCCGTTGAAGCCATTGAGCACGATGAGCGGTATGGAAGGGATAAGGTACTGGTGGTTTATGGCAGGGGGTGGCACCATGGAGTCATTGGCATTGTCGCTTCAAAGCTGGTAGATCGGTACCACAAGCCCACCTTTGTTCTCTCTATCGAGGAGGATAAGGCAGTGGGATCGGCTCGGAGTATTGAAGGCTTTAATCTGTTTGACGCCATGGAAAGACATTCGGATCTACTGGTCAAGTTTGGTGGCCACGAACAGGCCGGAGGCCTGACCTTGATGGCGGAGGATATTGAATTCTTCAGGACCCGTATCAATGACTATGCTGAAAGAACTCTGGAAGAGAAAATGCTCAAGCCGGCACTGGCCATACATCTTATGGCCGAAA
Source organism: Bacillota bacterium (assembly GCA_023415205.1). Lineage (GTDB taxonomy): Bacteria > Bacillota > Clostridia > DSM-8532 > DSM-8532 > DTU059. The sequence goes on from JAEZLR010000028.1 coordinate 34,241, forward strand.
AGAGAGATATTAGCCTTGCTACCGCCAAGCTTGTCTCCAGGCTGGAGCCCTTCGGTTCGGGCAACACCATGCCTCTTTTTTGTTTCAAGGGTGCCGTTTTGGTGAGCAAAAAACCCATCGGAAACGGTAAGCATCTTAAGCTTACACTTGAATTCGACGGGGAAAGAGCGGAGGGAGTCTACTTTGGTAAGGGGAGCCTCATCGAAGGCTTGTTTGAAGGGGATTATGTGGATGTGGCCTTTACCCAGGAGATCAATGTCTGGCAGAACAAAGAGTATCTTCAGCTCAAAATATGGGACATGCATCTGACTGAAACAGTCCTCAAACACAACCAGTTTCTCCTCAAAGCCGCTCGGCAGGTTGAATGTCTTGATTGTGACGAAAATAGCCTTTATAATGGGATTATTGATAAAATAATAACTATTGATGATATTACTGTTAACAGGGACATACTGGCTGTCATATACAGAAATATAGCTCGACTAGAAAATAGGCCCTTTGCTTTGGCGGATTTGTTTGTGCAGGCCAGAATTCTTGCAAATGAGACAAAAAAGAATATAAACGGCTTTAAACTATTTGTGGCCCTCCTGGTTTTTGATGAACTGGAGCTCATTAGTCTGGAGCTTTTGAAAAATGGAACCTATCTTATTCGTCTACCTGAAGAGGTGCAAAAGGTAAACCTGGAGAGTTCTGAGATTTTGGAGTGGGTCAGGCAAGCAGCCCAAGGCTTTTAGAAAAATGGTGATAAAATGATTGATGAATTCCTGCGATTGAAGGAGTTGATAATTAAATACAATCCCAATGCGAATGTTGAGCTGATTGAGAAGGCCTATAACCTATCCAAGCTTGCTCATGAAGGTCAGGAGCGCGTTTCAGGAGACCCCTACATCACCCATCCCGTGGAGGTAGGGTGTATTTTGGCTGAGCTTGAAATGGATGAAAGCTCAATCGCCGCGGGAATTCTCCACGATACCATTGAGGATACCACCTTTACCTATGAGCAGGTTAAAAAGGAGTTTGGCGAAGAGATTGCCGAACTGGTGGATGGGGTTACCAAGCTCACCAAGATTCCTTATACCACCAAACAGGAAATCCAGGCGGAAAATTTCAGGAAGATGTTTCTGGCCATGGCCAAGGATATACGGGTCATCATCATCAAGCTGGCTGACCGCCTTCATAATATGCGAACCCTGAAATTCATGGTCAAAGACAAGCAAATGCAAAAGGCCCGTGAAACCATGGAGATATATGCTCCGTTGGCTCATCGTCTGGGTATGCATAAGATCAAATGGGAGCTGGAGGACCTTAGCTTTCGCTATCTGGATGAGAAGAATTATTATGATCTGGTTGAAAAGATCGCCAAGAAGCGGCGCGAGCGTGAAGAATATATCCATAATATTATTGAGGATGTCATCAATAAGACTGAGGAAGTCGGTATAAAGGCCGATATAGAAGGGCGGCCCAAGCATCTTTACAGTATCTATAAGAAGATGAGCAGCCAAAATAAGACCATAGAGCAAATCTACGACTTATTCGCCATACGCCTGATTGTAGACTCGGTGAAGGACTGCTACACGGTGCTGGGGCTGATGCATGAGCTGTTTAAGCCCATGCCGGGCCGCTTTAAGGACTATATTTCCATGCCCAAGCCCAATATGTATCAATCCCTCCATTCCACAGTCATAGGCCCGGAGGGCATTCCCTTTGAGGTGCAGATTAGAACCTGGGAGATGCACCGGGTGGCTGAGGTGGGTATTGCCGCCCATTGGCAGTACAAGGAAGGCGGATTTGAAGAAAAGTCCTATGCAGAAAAGCTTTCCTGGTTAAGGCAGATGATTGACTGGCAGAAGGATGCCAGGGATGCCGATGAGTTCATGGAAAACCTTAGAATTGACCTATTTACCGATGAGGTTTTTGTTTTCACGCCCAAGGGGGATGTAAAGAATCTCAAGGCGGGCTCCAATCCTATAGACTTTGCCTATTCCATTCACAGCGCCATTGGTAACCGTATGATCGGGGCCAAGATCAACGGGCGTATTGTCAATTTGGACTATGAGCTTAAAAACGGCGATATTATTGAAATTATCACCTCGGGCGGGAGTAATGGCCCCAGCCGGGATTGGTTGAAAATCGCCAAGACCTCTCAGGCCAGAAACAAGATCAACCAGTGGTTTAAGAAGGAAAAAAGAGAAGAGAATGTTGAAGAGGGTAAGGAGATTTTTGAAAAGGAAGTCAAAAAGAATGGCCTTACCCAAGCACAGGTCTTAAAAAGCGAGTATTTGGATTCCATCCTTAAAAAATATAATTTTCACAATATGGAGGATCTTTACGCCTCTATTGCCCTTGGAGCCATCACCGCAGCAAAAATTGTTTCCCGGCTTAAGGAGGAATATAGAAAAACGCTGCCCCCCGAAGAGCAAACCCATATGCTCCTTGACCAGATAGAAAAAGAAAATAAAAAGAAGAGCAAGATCGTCCCTGATAGCGGCATTGTTGTCAAGGGCATCGATAACTGTCTGGTCAGGCTTTCTCGCTGCTGTAACCCGGTTCCGGGGGACGATATTGTGGGATATATCACCAGGGGCAGGGGTGTTTCGGTTCACCGCAGCGATTGCCCCAATATGAAAAACACCATGATCGACGGGGATGCACGTCTCATTGACGTTCACTGGTATAAGAGCGTCTCCACCAATGTCTCCTATTTGGCTGAAATCACCCTGAAGGCCCATGACAGACCCGGACTTCTGGTGGAGATTACCAATGCCATCGGCGAATCCCGTATCCCCTTAAGAGCTATTAATGCGCGTACCTCCAAGGACCTGACGGTATTGATGCATATGACCCTTGAGATTAGCAATACGGAGCAGCTGGATCGTATTATTTCTAAAATGAGCCGTATCAGGGATGTTTTTGAAATATCGCGCAACAAATAAATCTTTAAGCCGGTGATGCTTGACGGGCTTGTTTATACTTATCCATTAAGGAGCTTTTGCTATGCGTGCCGTCGTACAAAGAGTCAAACGGGCTTCCGTTCGTGTTGATGATCAAATTACAGGACAAATCCAACAGGGCTTGCTCATTCTTCTCGGGGTAGGCCATGGGGATGGTGAAAAGGATGTCACCTATCTGGCCGATAAAATCGTCAACCTACGTATTTTTGAAGATGCCGAGGGGAAAATGAACCTGTCGGTCGGAGATGTGGGAGGGAGCCTGCTGGTGGTTTCCCAGTTTACACTCTTTGGGGACTGCCGAAAAGGTAAACGCCCCAGCTACTCGGATGCAGCCAGGCCCGAAGAGGCCCGAAGACTATACGAGGCATTTATGGCCTATTTAAAGGAAACCTATGGGATTAAGGTAGAAGCAGGCATCTTTCAGGCCATGATGGAAGTGGAGCTTATCAATGAAGGCCCGGTCACCCTGCTGCTTGACAGCCGGAAGGCCTTTTGACATATCATAGGTAATGAAGGAAAAGGATAAGATGGAGCTTATTACACTCACCCAAGGCTTATTTGACTCAAATTGCTATATTCTGGCGGACAAGCAGGAGTGCGCCATCATAGACTGCGGCGTGGAAAGCCGTAGGGTATTGGAGGCTGTCAGAAAGAAAGGGCTAACCGTTCGCTATATTATTCTGACTCACGGTCATTTGGACCATATTCACCATGTGGCGGCAATCCAAAGGGATACCGGAGCAGAGCTTTGCCTCCACGAGGAGGAGCTCTTGCTGTATTCTCACAATGAATATAATGGCTATGCTCAGTTTGGGTTTATACCGCCTAATGATCATCCTGAGCCCCAATGGCTCTTAAAGGACGGGGAGAGACTTCCTCTAGGAGACGGTTTCTTAGGTATTCTTCATACCCCTGGACATTCTCCTGGTTCCATTTCCATTCTTGCGGACAAGATGGTGTTTACCGGAGATACCCTTTTTGCCCGGGGTGTGGGACGCACCGACCTCTACGGCGGTAGTGGACAAAAGCTTCAAGAGTCTATTAAAGGCCGTTTGTATACTTTAGAGAAGGATTGTGTGGTCTATCCCGGGCATGGAGGGGCCACCACCATTGGGTATGAAAGAGAGAACAATCCCTATGTCTGATCCAATGAACCTGGTTTATATTGAAGGCTTGGAGATGGAAATGGAGGCGTGGGAACTCATGCGCCTCTTTTTTGATGCAGACTCCATTCTCTTTGTTGAGGATGGGGAGAGAACCAGCGCCTTGAATCTGTCTTTTAGGCTCCAACCGGGGGAGAGTGGGCAAAGAACGCTCAACGCCTCTCTTCTGGTGATCAAGGCCAATGAGAATGAGGATGGCTGGTGCTGTTCGGCAAACCTCTTTACCGCCATTACAAATATCAGAGAGCTTCAAAAGGCCTTAGCCCTTGAAATGAATCCGGAGTATTCCCATTCTCAAGTCATCCACCAGGATGAGCTTCTCCGTCCAGGCGGAAGGCTTTTTAAAAGCCGAAAAATTCTTGTGGGTGCCTGTATTGTAGAGGTGCTTTCTCAATACACCGGCAAGAGGCTTCCTTATGGTGCGCTGACAGGCGTCAGGCCTGTCAAGCTAGCCATGCAATGTCTGAAAGATGGCATGGATAAAGAACAAGGTGTTGCACATCTGATAAGAGTTACAGGGATGAGTCATAAAAAGGCAGAGCTGCTTTATGATGTGGCCAAAGCGGAATACCCCCTAATGCAGACCGAGTCAAAACCCATACACCTTTATGTGGGTATTCCCTTTTGTTTAAGCCGCTGCCTCTACTGCTCGTTTACCTCCTATCCTGTCAAAGGGCATGAGCATTTAGTCTCCACCTACCTTGCAGCCCTGGAAAAAGAGATCCTTGCGGTGTCCCAATGGATACGAGAATATAAGCTTCCTCTGGGTTCGGTATATATCGGTGGGGGAACTCCGACAGCCTTGGATGTCCCCAGCTTTTCGCACCTCCTGACTTGCTTGACCCGTCACTTTTCCATTGACGGCATAGAATTTACGGTTGAGGCTGGAAGGCCGGACACCATTACTAGGGAGAAACTCAAGGTGATGAAGGAACAGGGGGTTACCCGCATCAGTATTAACCCACAAACCATGAATGGTGAAACTCTCCGGCTCATAGGCAGAAATCATACGCCAGAGGATATTGAGAATACGTTCGCTCTGGCCAGAGACATGGGTTTTAACAATATTAATATGGATATTATCGCGGGCTTGCCCGATGAAGATGAGGAGATGTTCCGGAAAACCCTAGAGAAAATAGAGGCGATGGAACCCGAGGGGTTGACGGTGCATACCATGGCAATCAAGCGGGCTTCAAGGCTTCATGAGGCCCAAGGCGTCTTTGTAACTACTCCAGATGAGGTAGTGGAGACAATGATTGAAGAAGCTGCAGAAACTGCAAGGAAGATGGGAATGATCCCCTACTATCTCTATCGTCAGAAGAATATCCTTGCCAACCTGGAGAATACGGGATACGCTGTACCCGGGCGTGAGTGCCTGTATAACATCCAGACCATGGAGGAAAAACAGAGTCTTGTTGCCCTGGGGGCAGGAGCCATTTCTAAATTCATTTTTCCCTCGGGGAAGATGGAACGGCAATATAACCTTAAAGAGGTAACCTTGTACATTGAGCGGATAGATGAAATGATAGAAAAAAAGAAGCAGTATTTTACAGAAGGACTTCTTTAGTCGGTGAATCTTGTTTATTCACCTTAAGCTATGGGGCATGCCTTCTTAAAACCTGCTTACAAACTTAAGGGCTTCGGGATTATTTCCCGGAGCTTTCTTTAATACTCAGGATTTCACCCACATACATCCTGTGGTAATCCCCCTCCTGATAATACCTGTTAAGCTCTGAGTCCAGGAACTGAAGGGGATTAAGATCCTGAAAGTAGAGCTTTTTGCACTCGATAATTAATCGAGCCTGTTCAAAGCCTGTGGTCCCATGCTCAAGAGCAAAGGGGGTGAGGCCTGTTTCTTTGGCCTTGTCAATATCCCTTCCAGATTTTTTACCGCATAGATTCAGGGCGCTTCTTAATTCCTCTTTAAGAAAATTCAAGGAGAAGTTTGGGTTTCTCTCCATAAACTCATAGGTATAGCGAGAGGGTCGGACCACCACAAAGCATATGTTTTTGTTCCAGAGAACACCCACACCGCCCCAACTGGCGGTCATCATATTAAAGTGATCGGGGGTACCGGAGGTTATGAGGGTCCAATCCTGCCCTATGAGAGAGAAGATGTTTTCAGTCAGATTTTTAGGATCCAAGGGGTAAAAGTTATTCAAAATATCCAACTCCTTCAATTATTTACGGGTATAGTATACCACGGGACAATGTATGCAGACAAATATTAACACTCATGAAAAGATAAACAGGCAATAAATCCTATACGCGCTCCCTCCTGAATAAAATGATTGGGGGAGGATGGCGCCATGGTGACGGACGATTTATCTTGAAAGAACAAGCAAAATGAATCAAAAATCATTACCTTGCCATTCAAGCTTTATCCTCCCCTGCTAGAGAGGGAAGAGGGGCATCTCTTTTTCAGTCATCGGATTAATACAGCCACTTATGAGGCTAAGATCAAGGAGGGGAACAAAATTCAAATCACTGTTCACGCAAGTATTGGGGGTGCTGTCACAAGCAAACCTTACACAAATCTTTGTGTTCTTGAGCACCAAGAGCCCCCGGAAGGACCCCAGAGCTGGGAAGACTCTGTGTACCTTTCAAAGAAGCTTGTAGAGGTCAGGAATCACCTGGAGAGGGCCCATCAGGAGCTAAACGAAAAAAAATATATCATAGATGGCCTGATCCACATTCTCAAAGAATGGGAAAACTGACCTATGCTATGAAAAAAGACCGGTAGGAATCGTGAAGAGAATAATACCCCTGTAAAAAAACTTTTACAGGGGACATACCCACTATTAATTATATGAGTTAATCGCTAAAAGTATATTAATAGAGTAATTTTCCTGTGACTTATGCAATGATAGAATGATTTGACATAAAGAACGGTCAAGAATACAATAAGGATTGCAAAAGCTAAGTTGGAGGAAAAAAATCCTTATGGATATAAGAAGAAGGGCCGCGGCCCTGTGCCTTGCCGGGCTTCTTTTCATTATGATTTCAGCCTGTCAGATCGGAAACAAGAAGCCTAGTCAGGAACCATTGACTAGGCCCAGTGAGTCCTTTTTAAAGTATGGAGAGACCAATGAGACCATTGTGGAGTTGACCAAAGTAAATAACTCTGTATGGGTGCATACCTCCTATCAAGAGGAGAACGGTGCCCTCATTCCAACCAATGGCTTAATTGTTCTCACCGATAAAAGTGTTGTTCTGATAGACACCCCATGGACCGATCAGCAGATGGTGAGTCTGGATAAACTTATCCATGAGGCTTTCAATGGAAATATAACGTCGGCTCTTATTACGCATACCCACCAACATAGCTTAGGGGGTATGGGATATCTCAAAAAACAGAAAATACCTGTTTCATGCCTGGAGGTGGTTGCCGAGGCGGCAAAACTAAAAGGCTTTACTGTTCCGGATCAGGTAAATGAGGGAGATTCCGCTATTTTAAAGGTGGACAATACAGAGTTTGAGCTTTATTATCCGGGCGAAGGAGCCACTCCTGATAATACGGTAGTTTGGATTGATAAGTATAATGTTCTTTTTGGAGGTTGCCTCATCCGGCAGTATGGAGCGGATTCTCTGGGGGACACCACAGCCTCCAACATCAGCTTATGGCCGGAAACCTTAGAAAAGGTTATGGTTGAATATGACGATATGGAGATTATTGTTCCCAGCCAAGGCCAATGGGGGGATAAAAGTCTTATTGATTACACCCTGGAGCTTTTTGAAGAATAGTCAATGTGTTTCACAGGGGATTTAATGGCGTCTTCATGTTGTATGCAATCAAAGGTGAGTACACAGATCTTTAATATAGTAAGGAATCATACATATCCGCCCCAATAAAGATTCATTCTAACTAAAAGAGAGATCCCTTTCATCTATGATTGGGTCTTATAGCCATTTTATAAGTCAATAGATTGATTTTTTTTATAAATAATTATATAGTTAAAGAAAGGTTAGACAGTAAATGTATAAGGTCAAACAAAAAACCTAGGAGGAATACTTTATGAAAAAGAACCTAGCACTATTTCTTGTATTGGCTCTGACTATTTCATTGCTTGCCGGTTGTGGAGCGCAAAATAACGGCGGTGCAAGCACTACTCCTACACCAAGCACCTCTGCCACACCACAGGCTTCAGAAACTGCAACACCTACACCTTCAGAGGCAGGCTTTGAATTGGCTCTTATCACCGACTTAGGTACCATTGATGACAAATCCTTTAACCAAGGTTCGTGGGAAGGCCTTAAAAAGTATGCGACAGAACATAATAAAACTTATCAGTACTACCAGCCCAGCGAAGGAACCAATGCGGCTTATCTTGAAGCTATCGGCCTTGCAGTAAAGGGCGGCGCAAAGGTTATTGTAACCCCTGGCTACCTTTTTGAGGTTCCTATCTTTGAGGCACAGACCAAGTATCCCGATGTGAAGTTCATCCTACTGGATGGAGAACCCCACACTGAGGATTATAAGACCTACCGGACTGATGCAAACGTTCTCTGTATTCTTTATGCTGAGGAAGAGGCAGGCTTTATGGCTGGTTATGCCGCAGTTAAGGATGGATTCACCAAGCTGGGCTTCATGGGCGGTATGGCTGTTCCTGCTGTTATCCGTTATGGGCATGGTTACCTCCAGGGAGCTGAGGCTGCTGCTAAGGAAATGGGTCTTGCAGAAGGATCAATTTCAGCTCTGTATAACTACACCGGGGATTTTGCTGCTTCACCTGAAAAGCAAGCCAAGGCTGCTGGCTGGTATGAATCCGGAACAGAAATTATCTTTGGTTGCGGAGGTGCAGTAGGCAACTCAGTTATGGCTGCTGCCGAAGCATCCAAAGACAAGTTTGTCATTGGTGTGGACGTTGACCAATATGCTGAATCACCTACCGTTATTTCCTCTTCTGTTAAGCATTTGGGGAACTCTGTTTACCAGGCCCTTGAAGCATACTACGGCGGAAAATGGGACGGAGGAAAGACCTGGGTTCTTAACTCCAAAAATGATGGCGTAGGTATTGCTATGGATCATGCTAAATGGCGCAAATTCACCTCAAGTGACTATGACGTCCTTTACAAGGCTGTCCAGGATGGCAAGTACACCATTAACAACGCCTCCGATATCAGTGCCAAGGATCTTGGCCTTAAGTATGTTAAGGTAACCGAAATTGCCGACTAATCCTATTAAACGATGAGTTGTTGAGTAAAATGATGTAATCATACGGGAAGGTGCCTTTAAAGTGCCTTCCCGTTGTAAATTACATAACAATCCCCCGATCGTATAGGTCGGGAATGTTATGACGAAAGTATGAATCAAGGGGGTGGAATACCTTGGAGTATATTATTGAGATGCTGAATATTGTCAAAGAGTTTCCGGGTATCCGCGCAAATGACAATATCACTCTTCAAGTTAAAAAAGGTGAAATCCATGCTTTGTTAGGAGAGAACGGAGCGGGTAAGAGCACCCTTATGAGCGTGCTTTTCGGAATGTACAAGCCAGAGGGCGGAAGCATTCTGCTTCGAGGGGAAAAGGTTCAGATCTCCGGTCCCAAAATGGCCAATGCCCTTGGTATTGGTATGGTCCATCAGCATTTTATGCTGGTACACAACTTTACAGTGCTGCAGAATATTATTCTCGGCGTTGAAACCACACAAAAGGGTTTTCTTAAAAATGATGAAGCAAAAAAGAAAGTGATGGCACTTTCGGAGCAGTATGGGCTGAAGGTGGATCCAGATGCATTAATTTCGGATATCACCGTAGGGATGCAACAGAGAGTGGAAATCCTCAAAATGTTATACAGGGAAAACGAAATCCTTATTTTTGATGAACCAACTGCCGTATTGACGCCTCAAGAAATAGATGAGCTTATGGTTATTATGAAGGGGCTTGCCGATGAAGGCAAATCCATCCTTTTTATCACCCATAAGCTGGAAGAAATTAAGCGCGTTGCTGACCGTTGCACCGTTCTGCGTATGGGTAAAGGCATTGGAACCGTTAATGTAGCTGATGTAACCATTGAAGACATGTCGGAGATGATGGTGGGGCGAAAAGTTATTCTCGATGTTGAAAAGGCCGAAAAAGAAGCGGGAAAGCCAGTGCTTGAAGTGAAAAACCTGACAATTAAAAGTGAAAGATCCAAGAAGAACAAGGTGAATAACCTCAGTCTGGAAGTTAAGGAAGGGGAGATTGTCTGTATTGCCGGTGTTGACGGAAACGGGCAATCTGAACTGATTTACGCCATCAGCGGGTTGATTGATGTGGATGGAGGTCAGGTTGTGCTCAAAGGGGAGGACATTACCAACACATCCATTCGCCATCGTAATGTTCACGGTCTTGCCCATATTCCTGAGGACAGGCACAAGCTGGGTCTGGTTCTGGACTATAACCTGGCTGAAAATCTGATTCTTCTGGAGTACTTTGAACCCCGGTTCCAAAAAGCTGGATTTTTAAGAAAAAATGAAATAATTAACCACGCCAATAAGCTCATTGAGCAGTTCGACATACGAAGCAGCGAAGGGGTCAAAACCAGGGTACGGAGCATGTCCGGGGGTAACCAACAGAAAGCAATTGCAGCGCGGGAACTGAGCCGCAATCCAGATTTGCTTCTGGCGGTTCAGCCCACACGCGGTCTGGATGTGGGGGCCATTGAATATATGCACGGACAAATCGTCAAGGCCCGGGATAATGGCAAAGCCGTTCTTGTGGTATCCTTTGAGCTTTCAGAGGTCATGCGCCTAGCCGATAGGATTTTGGTTATGTTTGAGGGCGAGATTGTGGCCAATGTCAAGCCGGATGAAGTAACTGAGAATGATCTGGGCTGTTATATGGCGGGTGTAAAGAGGGGAGATGCGGGATGATAAAAAAGAATGATAGCAAGGGGTTCCAGGGCCCGGATCTCAGCAAGGCAGCAGGACCGCTATCGTCCATCGGAGCTATTCTGGTGGGTTTGGTCATCGGTCTCATTATTCTTTTGATCGCCAATCCCTCCAAGGCTCTCTCAGGCTTTGGCTGGATTGTTGGTGGAGGTCTTCAAAGCTCCAAGGATTTAGGAAATGTTCTTTATTATGCCACACCCATTATCATGACCGGTTTATCGGTGGCCTTTGCCTTTCGGACGAGCCTCTTTAATATCGGTTCTTCGGGTCAGTTTATTATGGGTGCGTTGGGTGCTGTTATTGTAGGGGTTCATGGTGAATTCCTGGGAAGCTTCCAATGGGTGGTCGCTCTTTTGGCAGCCATGGTCTTTGGGGCTCTGTGGGCCTTAATCCCTGGCATCATGAAGGCTTATTATAATGTGAATGAGGTTATTTCCTTTATAATGACCAATTATATTGGTATGTATCTGGTGAATTGGATTGTCAAATCCACGGTTTACCACAAGCTGACCAACCGGTCTCTGCCTGTTGCAGCCTCGGCCAACATACCTAAAATGGGATTGGACAAGATTTTTCCCGAATCCATGGTCAATGGCGGTATCATTATCGCCGTGGGAATTTCCATCTTACTCTATATCCTACTTAATAAGACCACTTTCGGGTTCGAGCTTAAGGCCTGTGGTTTTAATAAGGATGCCAGCCGTTATGCCGGAATTAACGCCAAGAAAAACATTGTTCTTTCCCTTCTGATTTCAGGCGCATTGGCAGGCATTGGCGGAGGGTTGCTTTATCTGGCAGGTAGCGGCAAGTACATCTATGTTGAGGACATTCTGGCGGCAGAAGGGTTTACGGGTATCTCGGTGGCACTTTTGGGAATGTCCCATCCCATCGGGACGTTGTTTGCAGGTCTCTTTATAGCCTATATCACCGTAGGCGGCTCCTATATGCAGCTTGCCGGTTTTGTCCCTGAAATTATTGATATTATTACGGCAACCATTATTTACTTTGCCGCCTTCGCGCTGATTTTACGCAGCGTGCTGCAGCGGTTCCGTTACAGGAAGGCAGGCGATAAATTATGAATACTGTTTATTTTTTGGTTCAGCAAACCATGTTTTTTACCATTCCGTTGATGATTGTAGCCCTGGGCGGGATGTTCTCCGAACGAAGCGGTGTAATTAATATCGCCCTTGAGGGTATTATGCTTATGGGAGGCTTTTGCAGTATCTTGTTTATCAATCAGATGCAGGACACCCTGTCGGGGCAGATTCTTCTCCTTCTGGCCATTCTGATTGCCATGGCCTCGGGAGCAGTGTTTTCTCTTCTCCATGCCTATGCCTCCATCAATATGAAAGCAGACCAGACCATCAGCGGTACGGCATTGAATCTACTGGCTCCCGCATTGACCATATTCATGGCCCGTATGATTCAACCCTCCGGAGTACAACAGATTCCCTTTACCAATACCTTTAGAATATCCAAGGTGCCTGTGCTGGGCGATATTCCCGTCATTGGTAATCTGTTTTTCCAGAACACCTATATAACCACCTATCTGGGTGTGGCCATTCTGATTATTGGTTCCATCCTCCTTTACAGAACCAAGTTTGGCCTTCGTCTCAGGGCTTGTGGTGAACACCCCCAGGCGGCCGATGCGGTTGGCGTAAGTGTTTACAAAATACGCTATACGGGTGTTGCTCTGTCAGGCATGCTGGCAGGATTGGGCGGGCTGATCTTCGTGGTCACCACCTCTACCAACTATAGCGCCAATGTTGCCGGATATGGCTTTCTTGCACTGGCTGTTTTGATTTTTGGCCAATGGAAGCCCTACCGGATAGCAGGGGCTGCCTTGTTCTTCGGATTTATGAAAACCATCTCGGCCACCTATTCCACCATACCCTGGCTTCAAGAGCTGCAAATTACCGGTTATGTCTATAAGATGATTCCTTATATAGCCACTCTGATCATTTTGGTTTTCAGCTCGAAGAAGTCCCAGGCCCCCAAAGCAGCAGGTATGCCCTACGATCAGGGAGCCAGATAGGGAAAAAGACCTATTGGGTAAGTGCATAATCATATCGTGAACATTAGCGTGATATGCTATAATTGTTCCGAGGTGCATTATGAAGAAAAAAAAGAGAGGGTGGGCCTATGCCCTCACGCTAGTGGTTTTCCTTGTCCTTTTCTTGTACTGGGACAATAATAGCCTTGAGATTACTCGCTATTCCTTGACGTACAGCCACCTCCCTGAAGGCTTTGACGGTTATCGGATCGTACAGATCAGCGACATGCATGGAAAAACCTTTGGGGAGAAAAATAGCACTCTGGCAGAGCGTATTAAGGCCTTAAAGCCTGATGTTCTCCTGGCTACCGGGGACATGATGAGTTCTACGGTAAATGATGGCGGAGCTTTTCTTGATTTTTTGGATGCCTTTGGCCAGTATTGCCCCGTTTACATGTGCCTGGGAAATCACGAGCAAATTGCCCGATGGCTGGTGGATTACAATAGCAGTGTCAACTATAAGAATTTTATTCATGAGGTACAACAAAAAGGGGTCATTCTCCTTGATAACCAGAAGGTACTCCTTGAAAAGAATGGTGATCAAATCGCTCTTGAAGGGCTGACCTTGGAGCTCTACCATTATTCACGGAGAGATGTGAACCCCGAGGATGAAAGTATGTACCTCAAGAAGGCCTATATCGATCAAACCCTGGGGGCCCCCAAGGAGGCCTTTACCCTTCTCATGGCGCACAACCCGGCCTATTTCAAGGAATATACGGCATGGGGAGCTGACTTGACCCTCTCGGGTCATGTCCATGGCGGCATTATTCAAGTGCCCTTTAAGGGCGGTCTTTTGTCGCCGGAGCACGTGTTCTTTCCTGAATATGATGCGGGGCTGTTTGAGAATGATGAGGGCAGGATGATTGTCAATCGGGGTTTAGGCTATTCCAAAATCAATTTCAGACTGTTTAACCGACCGGAGATTTCTTTTATAGAGCTTCATAAAGAATGATAGGGATACTTAAAGGGATACTGATATATCAGTATCCCTTTGTTTTGATCGCCTAATGGCTCTGATAGACCCTATCACACTGGGCTATAATGTCCATAGTGTCAAAATACGCATTTTCTCGGGGAATCCATTTCTCAATAAAAAGCTTAAGCTTTTCCGGGCCGTTTCGTTTCAAAATACGAAGCCTCTGATTTTCGTCATCAATGGTGAGAAACACCTTCAGATGGTAATATGCAGACAGGGTGGGGTGAAGGCTGTAGGAGCCCTCTATGAAATTCAACTTCTTGGGAAACACCATCATTGGGGGCTCAAGGGCCATTTTCATGCAGCTAAAGGGGCTGTATGAAAAGGCCTGACCGCTTAAAAGGCCACAGATTACTTCTTCCTTGAAGCGCTCATAATCCACATTGCCGCCTATTTCCTTAAAGCGCTGGGGTGTTCTTTGTTCAGGTCTCAAGAAGAAATCATCCATATGAAAGACATTACAGTCATACCTTTGGGACAAATGAGTTGCCAGGGTGGTCTTGCCCGCCCCGCATTTTCCATCAATAGCGATGAGAAGCCTATCATTTTCCTTCATCATCTCTTCGATGGAAGCATCCAAAGCACTTAAAAATTCTTTATCAAACATGTTTAAGCAATCTTCCTTTACGCAAAGCCATAATAACCACAGGAATAAGTACAATCTGTAGAATAATCCCGGGGAGGGCATTGAAAAAAGCCCCTGCCAAGAAAAGCTCCCAGGTGAAGGCGGCACCGCTGAGGCTGAAAAGAGCGAGGGAGGCAAGCCCCCAGACAATTCTACCGCCGACCATGGATAAGAGAAGGCTGACATAGATTGCGAAATTTTTCTTTGGTAAGGCCTTGTAAAGAATTCCTGCCAGAAGACCATAGGCTGCAAGCTCAAAGGCCATGGACACGGCCGTGGGGAACATAAGTGGAAAACCAAAAAGTATACTTCTTAGGAGTGGAGCAATAAATCCTACGATGGCACCATAGGGCGCACCGCAAATAAACCCACAGAGCAATACCGGAATATGCATGGGAAGCAGGGACTTTCCTATGACAGGTATTTGCCCCGTAAGGAAGGGCAAAAGCATGCATAGGGCCAGAAACAAACCGGACAAAATCAAATTCCTCGTTGAAAACCTATTCATTTTTTCCTCCATAAAAAATACCATAAAAATATTAGCTTCAAATAAAGCACATACCTTCATGGTATTATTGTTTATGGCATATAGTCAAAATCATTGAGTTTTGCCGACTTCGGTCAGCGTTTTTATTATTATAGAACAGAACCCAAAGAAAAACAAGTGAATCGTTAGGGGAACGTTTGCTTATCTTTATGTCAGGGTGTCTTTAGATTTGCACAGGTCAAAATATTCCTGCTCCAAATCTTTTTTGAGCTGTTCATCCCTGCATCCGTCTATTTTAGAGGAAAGCTCGGCTAGGCGCATTTCCATAAGCATCCGCTGAAGGGCTGGGGAGATAAGCTCTGCTTTTTGGTCATGGAGGCCTTTAGAAGGCTGCTTTTTCTCTTTCTCCTCCTCATAGTCCTTAAGGGTTCCCTCAAAGCTTTTGATCACATTGTCCTCAATAATGAGAAGACGCTGGCCGACATTCTCTATAAATTTACGGTCATGAGAGATAAGCAGGAGGGTGCCGGTGTAATCACAAAGAACCTGTTCCATAGCCTCCATGGAATAGACATCCAGATAGTTGGTCGGCTCATCAAGGATGAGAAAGTTGGCATCAGAAGCCAGAATTCTGGCCAATGAGACCTTAACCTTCTCACCGCCGCTGAGTACGGCAACCTTCTTGTAAACCTCCTCACGGGTGATCAAGAGACGGGCGAGGAGTGTACGTATTTCATGCTCGGGACGGCTGCTTTGAGCCATGACATTCTCAAGAATGCTCTTCTCAAGGTCTAATTGAGATAAGTCCTGCCTGAAATAGCCCACTTTAACACCGGGAGAAATAACCAATGTCTCATGATCACAAGGGGTTGCTGCTGTTTTTAATAGATGCTCCACCAATGAGGTTTTACCCGCTCCATTTCTCCCCATAAGTACGGTTCTTGTACGGGTGGGGATTTCGAAATGGGCGTGTTCAAGAAGCTTTATACCGGGGAAGGAAAGATTCAGATCTTTTGCCCTTACAGCAATCTGGGAAACCGGGTTTTTAACCGGATGAGTGAACATTTTGACTGTCATTGGGTCATCAGGTCTTTCCTTTACCTCCAGATGATCTACTCGGGAGCGCAAGGTATTGACACTCTGGGACAGTTTTTTTTGGATTTCAGTTGAGCCTCTCTTATGAAGGCGGGCTTCTGAATTACCCATTCTTTGGGGTGCTTTTTTAATTGAACGAATATTTTCCATTCGTTCAATGACGCGGCCTTCCAGGCGGTTTTTCTCCTTGACATAGGTATCATATTCAAAGGATTGACGGCGGTAAAGCTCTTCTTTTTGCTGGACATAGCTTGTATAATTCCCTGTAAAGCTTCTGATGCGTCCATTGTAAACCTCAAGAATACTGGTACAGAGCTCATCCAAAAGGCTTCTATCGTGCGAAACCAAAAGCAAGGCACCCTTGAAGGACTGAAGCTCTCTTTGAACCACCCGAGTGGCCTCCATATCCATATTGCTTGTGGGTTCGTCGGCGAAGAGTAAGCCCGCTGTGGGGTCAAAATGGAAGGCGAACCTGGCTCTGGATTTTTCCCCTCCGCTCATTCGCGCATGAAGGTTTTCAGGAGATACCCCTAGGGTTGATGCCAGCTTTTCTTCCATTGGCAGAGCGTAAAGGGAAGAGGTAGCTTCAGGAACGCCATCATCCTGTTGGGTGAGAACACTCAGACGGGTATAGGTCTTAACCTGTCCTTGGTCTGCCGTATCCATGCCGGCTAGAATCTTCAATAGTGTACTTTTGCCTGAGCCGTTTGCGCCCACCAGGCCAATCCGATCCCCTGCATAAATCTTAAGGGATACATCTGTTAATACTTGATGTTCTCCATAGGCTTTGCTGATTTTATCACAGCTTAGTAAGAGCATAAAAAAACCTCCCTAAAGCCTATGCTTCCGGAAGGTTGACAAAAACGTGAAAAAGCTATACTCAAATAGCTATGAAAAGATCAATCCGCCCTATAAAAACTGCCAATTCCGGTAGCATAAACGAAACTTAAAAAAGTATTCATTTTGATTTATCCGAAATTAGCCAATTCTCATCCGTTTCCAGACCTTTTCCTTTCATAGAATAACACCGCTATAAAGAGCAGCCATGGCACCTGCCACCTCTGAATCATAGCATGGCATTCCATCCCAAGTCAAGGCTGTTTCAGGATAACTTGCTTTTGAAATAATCTTTGGGAGTTTAAATAAGGCCCGGTGATAATGGAAAAGGGAAATAGTGGTTGAAAGGAAAGCAAGCAAAATGATAGAATGCTATATAGACAGGAATACATTAGATATGGAGGGAATCCTATGAGTGATATGAAGTATTGCCCATCCTGTGGTACATCTCTATCGGTAACCGCAGCCTTTTGCCATAATTGCGGACAAAAGCAGAAGGTAGAGACAGCAGAGGCTCCCGTAACGAGTGAATTCAATCTAGAGGATACAGTGCCCGTACCTTCGGCCAGTGAGCCCGTGGCTATTGAGTCAGAGACTGCCGTTGAGGAGGTTAAAGACGAAAGCCAGGCTCAGCCTGAACCCCCTGCCCCTGAGGTGGACCCATTCTCTTCGCTGCCTGTTTTTGATCATCCTGAATTAAAACAAGGCTATCAGATGCCTGTGGTACCGCCTGCTGCACCCTCCCCATCATACCCAAAAGCCGAACAGCCAATGGCCCCCATCAGCACTCAGCCAAAGGCTGTTACTCCTCCGGCATCTCCTAAACCTGCTCCCAAGAAGAGATTTCCATGGGTTTTCACCGTATTATGGCTTATTATGACTGTAGCTGTCGGTGTGTGGAGTTATTTTGTATTATTACACCCTGAATATGATTTTCCCGTACTGACTGAGGACGCACAGCGTTATATTCTTCTGACAGCGGCCATAGCATTAATTGTTTATACACTGAGCCTCAAGCTTACCATGAAAAAGCTTAAAGCTCTTCCTACAGTTATTTTAGTGGTTGCTTCACTGGTTGTTTTCTATTTCTTCTGCACCGTGGAATTAACCGATGGTGACTGGCTCCATGACACTGTTACCAGCATAACAGAGAGCATTTTACCCGCATCGGGTGATTAATTAAAGGGAGGATTCCCATGAGTTTGGATAAGTACATCGCCCTTGCCCTGGAAAAAGGGGCTGAGCACGCCGTTGTATTTTCAATTGATCAGATTGCTTTTGATGCAAGAACTTTGCTCAAATGCATGTTTGGATGTTCGGGTTGGGGTATGGTACATACCTGTCCGTCAAGAGAAGGTTCACCCAAGCCTTGGGAATATGAAAAGATTTTTAGAAATTATAGGCAGGGTATCATTATCCATTCCACTGATAAAAAATTATCCCAGGATATTTCCTTTGATATTGAGAGGCAAGCCTTTTTAGACGGTCATTATTTTGCTTTTTCACTGAGTGATTGCGTTTGCTGCGAGAAATGCACCGGGTTTTCAGGGGAGAGATGTGTCCATCCAAATAAGGCTAGACCTGCCTTCCACAGCGTGGGTATTGATGTTTTCAAAACTGTTCGGCAGTTTAATCTTCCTATTGAAACGCTGAAGGAGCAAGGAGAGACTGAAAACTGGTATTCGGCCGTTTTTATTGATTAGTTGTCTTCATTGACTAAAGGAGCTTTCTCAAAAGCTGGATTTATGATTTGCCATGCTGTTTTGAGACAGCTCCTTTATTGCTGTCTGAGGGGAATAAAAAATTTCTCTGAATTACAAGTTATGTCTTGATGCAAGCCTTTGCATCACCTATGCTATACATAGGACAAGCCTTGTGTTAAGCATAAGGAATAATGGGGTGCTAAGGAGCAATATTATGAGGAAGCTAAAAACTTTTGAAGCCTATCTGGATGATCTTTCCACCATAACAGTTTATCAGGGCAAAACCTTTTACAACGGTATAAGCTGTTTATTCAAGCTGAGAGACGAGAAGGGGATACTATCCGAGTTGAGCATTCTCAATTCCTTTGATGAAGAGGAATATTACCGCTATATTCTGAAAACCAATGAGGTTGTCATAGGCAAGGAATATGAGGTGCTAAATGACCATCACCTGGTTACTACCCTGTGTATGGGTTTTGTGGTCAGGACTCAAATCTTTGATGATTTATTCTATTATGAAGGAGATGACCTGGGGGCTACCTATACTTTGGAGGCTACAACCTTTAAGCTATGGGCTCCTACAGCCTCGGCGGTCAAGGTGGATTTAAGCTCCGAGGGGAAAGATGCAAGCTCACCTAAACGGACCTACGAGCTTGAAAGGGGCGAAAAAGGCGTATGGACCCTGTCTCTCAAAGGGAACTGGGAACGTTTTTCCTATGTCTACCTAGTAAAGGTCAACGGTCAGTGGCAGGAAGCCACCGACCCCTATGCAAGGGCTTCCACACCCAATGCCAAACGCTCGGTCATTCTCAACCCTTCTAAAGTAGAGATTCCACAGAATAAGGCTGGATTGCCAATTCTCGAGTCCTATACTGATGCCATCCTCTATGAAGTACATATACGTGATCTGTCGGTTCATGAGAATTCGGGGATTGAGCATAAGGGAAAATTCCTGGGTCTCTGTGAGGAGGGAACAAGAACCTCCCGGGGCACCCTTACAGGCCTTGATTACCTTCTGGATTTGGGAGTAACCCATATTCAACTCATGCCGGTCTATGATTTTGGATCGGTGGATGAGTTGAATCAGTTTGCTTTTTATAATTGGGGGTATGATCCGGTACAGTACAATGTTCCCGAGGGAAGCTATGCCACCGATGTTTGGGATCCTTATTCATCGGTCACAGAACTGAAAATGCTGGTGGCCAAGCTCCATAAAAAGGGTCTGCGGGTGACCATGGATGTAGTATATAACCACATGTTCGATAAAGAAACCTCGGCCTTTGATAAAATTGTGCCGGATTATTACTTCCGTCTGGGCCCCAATGGTGAGATTTCAAATGGTTCCTTCTGCACCAATGATATGGATTCCACTCGGAAAATGGCGCGTAAGTTTATCCTGGACTCGGTAAGGATGTGGGTCAAGGACTATGGCGTTGACGGCTTCCGCTTTGACCTCATGGGTATACTGGATGTGGAAACCATGAACCTCCTGGCCTCGGAGTGTCTGAAGCTGGATCCCTCCATCATGATCTATGGTGAGGGTTGGAATATGCCTACCCTTCTTGAAGACGAAAAAAAGGCCACCATTCAAAATAATCACAAGCTTCCCCGGTTGGCATTCTTTAATGACCGCTTCTATATGACCTTGAGGGGCCATGCCCTTGAGGACCCGGTAAAGCCTCTGGGTTACCTGAGCGGAGCCATTGATCAGGCAGAGAAGGTAAGGAACGTGCTGGCAGGCTCTGTTACCACCCTTGGCAGTTTGGAGTCCTATTTTACGGAGCCCACTCAGGCCATCAACTATATTGAGTGTCATGATAATCATACCCTGTGGGACAAGTTGGCCCTCTGCAACAGTGAGGATGATGAGGAAACCCGTATCAAGCGGCACAGGCTGGGCTTGGGTATAATTCTGGTCTCTCAAGGGGTAGCCTTTATTCATGCAGGTCAGGAGTTTTTCCGTACCAAGAACGGGTCCCACAACAGCTATATGTCACCGGATGCCATTAACCGTCTGGACTGGGACCGAAAAGACTTATATCGGTCAAATGTTTCCTATGCCAAGGATCTTATCTCTCTGAGAAAGAGCCTAAGGGCCTTAAGACTTCGCACCCGGCAGGAAATTATTGATCATGTGGATGTTGAAGCCTTGGACAACGGTGTAGTGATCTATACCTTGGAGGATGTGGGGGAGTATGGCGAATATAATGAGATTCTTATGATCATCAACCCTAATAAGACGCCATTTTCCCTTGAATTAGAAGGAGAGTATAGGATTTTGGCTGATGAAAAGGGTTTGAACTCTCAACAGGCAAGGATTAGAACTGCTATTGCTCAGCCTTTTGAGCTACTGGTGCTGGCACGATAGCTTTTCCTTCACTCCACTTAGGCACCCTCAGGCCAAAAGCTGTACCCATGCCTATGGCCTGGGGGGTGGCAGATGCTGGCGTAAAACTTGTTCTGTTTAAAAACTTAAAAATTATCTTGTCATGATGCCCTTTTTCATGTATACTTATTTTTGCTTGATTCATATGCGAAAGTGGTGGAATTGGCAGACTCGCTAGATTCAGGTTCTAGTGTACGCAAGTACGTGCGGGTTCAAATCCCGCCTTTCGCACCAAGGCTCCCAGGGAATTTACCCAAGGGAGCTTTTTTCATTAAATTACACACACATCAGTTCTATGTATCTTTCACTTAGTGTTACAGTTATAGTGTCACTTCCCATACTTAGTATCCCAGTTCAGGCGATTCCTTATAAACTCTTATGGGTACACTGTACTTTTGTACATTGCGCATAAATGCTGCAAAATAGTATAATTATAAAAAAATTATATTATTTGAAGGGATTGTGTAGCTTTATGCAGAAAAACAGTGTAAAGATGAAGATCTTATCCATTCTTCTTATAGTCAGTGTACTTCTAACACTGATACCTTCGCCTGCTCTTGCTGCTATAAGTGCTACAAAGAATAATTCATTAGAACAAAATCATGAGATACTAGAGATTCTTAAGGGCATTGTAGGTGATGATGCTAAGGCTCAAGAAATCCTTGAAATGCTGATGAGCCTTGGCCTGCTGGATGAAAGTGGAGAATTTCGTTCGGTACAGGTGAATGTAGATGGAGAATACTTGACCCTTGATGATATTAGGGAGCTTGTGAATAGCGACGATGCGGATCTGGACAAGGTGGTCAGCGTTGACGGTACATATCTGACTCTTGGTCATCTGAAGGTCATGATCGAGATAGAGGATGAACTTCAGCGGCTCTACGAAACCTATTTTAGTGAGGATATAACCTTAAGCGAGGAACATAAAAAAGCCCTTGACTCCATCGAGGCGCAGCTTGAAGGTGAGGGTATCCCTCTGGTCAGTTCAATGCCGTTGGGGGATGTCCATGTACCTTCTGGCATAGACCATACCATCCGTGCTATGGTGGACACCTCAACCCTCAATTGTAATAACGGTTCTGGTTCCCAAAGCGCTACCATAAAGCTGGTGGACAGTAATGGAAATGTGCTTTCTAAGGTACCGGATTATGACATAAGCATACGCTATCGTTTTGTAGACGGAAGTGCCAAAAAAGATACCAACTATAAAGAAACCAGCGGATTTAGTGGTACTGTGAAATTTACGGCCAACAGCACACAGACTCAAAAAAATATAACCTTCGACATCATTAATGACGTCAGCCGTTTTAGCGGACAGAAAGCATTTCTTATCCAGTTCTATGACCCCAGTAATATTGTTCTGCTGGACAATAATAACGGCACAGAAAAAGACAATATGTTATCAGCCGAAAAAGTGATATTGATCAACAAGAACTACACTTGGCCGACCATTGACAGATCCTTCAAAGTAGGTAATAACTTCAGACTTATTAAATACAGTGTAAATCGCAGTTTATGGGCTACTTCAAGGGACTCTTACGTTATTCCTGATGATATGCTGGACATCATAAAGAATTATGGGATATACAACACTGTAGAATTGGGGGTAACGGTACATGAAAACCTTGTACAAATCTCGTTATTCGCAACCATCGGCGATGATGGCGGAAATCTTTTTAATGATGATTTTAAACCTGATGGCTATTATAATTATGACATACTCCGACTTGATACCGACGGTTCGGCTAAGGCAGGTGTTACCTATAAAAAGACATTTAGACCGGAGAGCTTTGATCTGAGGAAGCTGGAGAAGACAGGATCCTTCAGCTTACATCAAGGAGGTAGTCTTTATCTGGCGCAAAATTCGCCTCCCTACGATATAGACTATTATAGTGATCGATATATTCGCTTTTATGACACAGTGGCACCCACAGTCAAATCGGTCACCATCCCGACTTCCGGAGTGAAATATCAATATGGGCAATCGATCCCCGTCAATGTAGAATTCAGTGAACCGGTGAACATGACAAATGTTCAAATGAATGTCAACGACCGTACCCTTGCACCCCTGGAAAGCGGCAGCACCGGAACCAGTAAGGCTACATTCCTATATGAGGTTAATCAGCGGGAGGAGTTCGACGACCTTACGATTACCGACATCACAGGGGCTGTGGACTTAAGTGAAATAGAACAGGAAGTTTATAGTGGAACCGCATTCAATGATGTGATGGGTGGGCTTTCCAAATTCTATTCCTTCACAACCTCAACAAATGCAACTATTCAACTGGATGATAATAGAAACACGGTTGTAACGGCATTTCTTCCGATATCGGATAATGAGCTCACACGCTGGATCGATCATGAGGTTGTCTATGATGAAACCACAGGCGAAATGATGCTTACAACCGTCTATGCTTCCATTGACGGCGGTACGACCAAAATCCCCGTATTTGGGGTCGAAGGCTCGGATGGTGCTCTATCCGGACTTCAGTGTACCTTTACGGCAGACCTGAACCTTTCAGATACCGATGTCACTCGGGCCGTAGAGTTTTTCTATGCCGATGATGGCACCACATTCAAAAATATGGTGGGCAAATATGCAACCTATACCGTGCCACCGGTGGTTTTTTTGGAAGCCGATGACATTAAGATCTCAGATGATTTTCCTGAGGATGGCGTTGTATTCCTCCAGGAGGGAGCGGCTTCCTTTAACCTTACCTATAACCTCAAAAAATCAGCAACCTGGAACAAACCTGAAGATTTTGAATGGGCAAGCAGCAATACCCATGTGGCGACTATCGACAAGAATGGCGTCATCGTTCTGTCCGGTCAGCCTACTGGTGAGACACCTGTTTTCTTTACCTTGACTGCAAAAAACGGTGACATGGAGGGGAAAGCAGTAACCGTAAGCAGCACCCCTCTGACGGTAAAAGTGGGGCTGACGCCGTTCTTAAGTATTCCGGAGGGAACCAATCAGATATCGGTGAGGAGCGGAGATAACGCCGAAGTGCGGTGGACGTCTAATCTGATTACTAAAAACGCTGAAAACGGAAAGAATACCGAGTTTACTATTGAGGTGTTTTTGGCTGACTATATGGATGGCCTATTGAATAAAGGCCCTTCGATCCATGTCCAGACAGTGACCGGTAACGAAATAGATCCGGTTTCAAGCTATACGATTCCCGCATCGGTGCTTAACGGTATCTCTCTGATTGGCAGATACAGCTATATTGTAGAGGTTAGCGCTGTACATCCGTATAAAGCAGGTGAATCCCTTAAGGCATCGGCTTATATATCCATTAATTCAAAGCCTGCCCTTGTAAAATTGAAGAGTCTGGATAGCTACTTTATCACGGATAACACCGAATCGCTTAATATCAACTGGTCCCTAGAAAACTTTGATACCATAAATGGCTCTGAATTCGAGATGGAGATAACTGACAACGCCAAGGGTACGGTCATCCACCGACAGACCAATACCCAGGATAGTGGTGGCAGTCATATCCTTTCCTTGCCCAAGGTTGAAAACGGCTTCAGGGATGTTTACACCATAACGACAAAAGCAAAAAATACCTTGGATTCCACCTGGTCCTATGACTCGTTCGTGCTTTATGTCTATAGCGATGACGCTCTGAAGATATGGATCGACGGGTACGATGCCGGAGAAGCTCATACCATGAGCAATAGAGAATGGATTAGCAAGCTGTCCAGCGAAGAAATTCTTGCCCTGAACAGGGAAATATACCTCAAAAATGTATTGAGCATCAACTACGGAGACCATACCTGGGGACAGCTCAAAGACCAGATCAAATGGAATTCATCCGACAGCAGCGTTGCCAGCATCAATTTTAAGGATATAAATATTTACAACAATATAGAGGATCTGAGCTATATTTCCTACCGTCCCACAGATACATTCATCCTAACGGGCCTCAGGGACGGTATAGCCCGGATTACCGCTACCCATGCTGCAACCAATAAAACCGTATCGGTTGACGTTGAGGTGGATACCCTCAAGGATAAGCTTTATTTATTCCAGATAAGTCCAAAGGCAAAAACCACCCTTATATATACCAACGGAAATGGAGAGGAAAGAACGGTAGAAACCAATGACAACGGAGAGCTGGCACTGTATGAGGAAAGCGGCATTCAAAGCGAGATCCACATGAAATCCTCTTACGGTGGTAGTGAGTATGTTGGAACACTGTATAATACCGTATCCTCGGAGAAGGATTATACCATGCTTGAGCTTTACCCTGTCAATTACTTTAGATTGCGGGAAATCTCAACTGCGGAATTATTCTTCATAAAACCCTTTGTATTTCCATTAAGAGGTGGTGTGCCCCTATACAGCGGTGATGTGATCTTAAGAGGCGGTGTCTATAAAAACGGAGAGTATTGTGCCGATGCAAAGCTGAATGATCTTCCAGGAACCCAGGATCAGATCATCACCATAGGGGAAAACGGTAAGTTTACTGTAAAAATGGATCCTACTCAGTTCTGGGTGCATTCAAGCGATGAGGAGCTCAATGCAAATGATGAGCTGGAGTTCATCTTTGAAGTGCGTTTTCCTGATGACGAATACTATCCGTACCTTCTTAGCATCAACTGCAATGTAGGTTATGAAGATGCCATAAAGTTTGGAGATAAGGCGATCAGATTAAAGAAAGTACCGGACGAAAACAAGTATAAGCCTTTTATTGTGACTCAATATGTCGACTATGGTTTTAAGAGCAATGTACTGTTGAATGTGTTGAATTTCTCCGGCAATATCGGGCTGGGTCAGACAACGGAACAAACCGAATTAATAACAACCGTATTTTGGTGGGGAGAGGACATCAATTCTGACAATGAGAAGCATATGCTAACGTTAAAGGATAAACATGACATCATCCCTGAGGGACAGACGTCAAGCTCCCTGATTTATCCCTTTTCCACCATCAAGGCGACCCGGAATAACTTTATTATGAACAGGGATACCATGAAGGATTGGCTTGAGCCGGGAGAGCGCAGAGCTATGTCTCTGATACTGACCCAGGCGGATGGCAGTCCATATAAAGACGAGCCATTGCGTTTCTCCATTGTCAATATGGTTGAGGTGGAGAGTGCGGAGAATAGTCCGGAAATCAATGATTGGTATGGTGATTTGAGTGACTTCTTAGAAGTCAATCCCACTGGGCTTGATGTTGCTGACGATCTTATCGAATCCGGATTGAAATATTTGTGGAAGGTGGGTCTTGATAATGAAGATACGAGCGGAATATTTGCTGTTTCCCTTGCACCGACCGTTGACCCCACCGTATTTTCTGTATTGGCGCACCTGAATATCGGTAATATGTCAAACGATAATGCCACAGGAGTCTATGCGGAAGATGACATCTCGTATGATCTGGACTATACCCCTGGCCTCATGGACAGCATTGCCATGCTGAAGGGCAATTACCTGGAAAAATCAAAAAAGACATATAAGGAGAACTCCTCTAAAGCGGTACATCGTTCAGGCAGCGTATCTTACACCCTTGGCGGATATATAGAGGGAGAACTCAGGTACAATGATGATAAGAAGAAATGGGAATTCAGTACCACCGGCGGCGGATTCAATGCTGGTGGAGGTTATAGTTATAGCTGGAACTACAACACGTTTGTAGGGCCTGTTCCTGTTACTGCGCAATTTACCCTGGGCGGAACCGCAGAGGTGATTTTCAAATCGGTGGTTCTGGAGGGTGATAAAGCTTGGAAGCTCTATAAAGAGGATTCCGTAAAACATTATCTGACGACCTTGCGCCTCTATGCCTATATCCGTGCATTTGCCGGGCTGGGCTTTGATTATTCGATAGCGGCTATAAAGATAGGGCTGTTTGGGCAGATATCGGTGGATGCACAATTTGCGTTCCTCAACCGACCCCAGATTCAAAGCAAACCCGATGCAGGCCAAAAGCTATCCATGGACGGCAAGGTGGGTATTGAGGTCGTGCTTAAATTCCTGTTTGTTTCCCACGAGCATGTATTGGCATCAACAGATTTTAATCTTATGAATAAGACCTATAATCAATGGGATTCCATCCACAAATTGTGGGAGGATATTACTAAGAAAAATGAGGATACATCCGATAAGGCCAAACTCATGCTTTCTGCTCCGATGACTGAGGATACACCCTCTAATCCGGTATCCAGCTCAACCATTATTGAGAGAAGAGACTATTTGGAGAAATTTGAGCGCACATGGAATGATCCCGTGAGTAAACGTGGGCTTCTCATGGCAACCGGTGTTACTAAAGATGAGGTCAGCCATCTGGAGACCAATTCCTATCCCTATTCAAACCCTGTGTTGACAGATGATGGGCAGATTATGCTCTACGTTTCCGATGCGGACAGCACCGATGTTGAGAAAACAGAAGTGCGCTGGACAAAGCTTACGGCAGGGGGATATCCCAACGGTACGGCGATAGAAACCGTCCCCGGCGGATATGGTGATTCCCAGGTCAAGCTTGCGGGAAACCAAAGCTTTGCTGCAGCGGCATGGGTTAGGCAGAGCAAGAGCATCCATAAGGAAGCAGGGGATCCGGTAACCAATGCAGATATTGCATTGATGAGCAATAGTACAGAGATCATGGCGGCCATGTACAATGGCACCGATTGGGAGGTCTTCCAACTGACCGACAATGCAACGCCCGATCTTGCACCGGCTGTGGCCACCAACGGAAGCAATGTAATGGTTGCCTGGAGAAGTGTCTATGCGGCTGACTCCACTAATCCGCTGGATTTTTCGGGTTCCGACACCATTAAGTATAGGATTTATAATAAGAGCACCGGCAAATGGTCTGAGATACAGACCTTGTACAATGGAACCTCAGGCGCTGTAAGAGGACTGGAAGCCTCCATGCTGGAGGATGGAGCATCCGCTGTTGTCTATACCATTGCAGCCAACGATGTAGAGTTAACAGGCTCTGATATGAGCCCTCTTGAAACAGTCTATGCTGTCATCAGTCCCGACGGCAATGTTGTTAAGAATGTAAGACAGACAAAGGACGCTTATCTGGACGAAAACCCCCAGATTACAACAGTGCGCTTTGAGGATGGCAAGGAGCGTTTTGTCCTTGGTTGGTACAGTGAGCATGATACCGACGGTGTGAAAGTTAACGATATTCGCCTGTCAGCCTTTGACAACACCGGCATTCTGCATGATGGGTTCATCGACAGCATCAATAGCGTCAATGCCAATGCCACAGTAAAAATCAGCAGAAACTTCCGCTTTGTAAACAACGCCAACACCATCGATGAGCTTTCCATCCTGTGGACCGAGACTGAAAATGCCCATGTTACAGAGGACAAGAAGGTTGTTCCGGACAGGGATCTGCTCAAGGCGGTTAAATTCAGGAGTGATAAGGGCTTCATCTATATTACGGCTCCGCTTAAGGTTGCCGAAATGGATGATTATACGCTCATTGACCATTTCGGTGTATACAACGCCGGACTCAACACGGTTAAGGCCGTGTTGCTGGGAACAAACTACGGTAGCGGCTACAGGGAGGTCACTATAGAGGTTGAGGATGGCAGCGGTACATCCACAAGGACTATTTTGGTGCCCATTGCTGTTTCCAATCTCTATACGGCTACCGGAACCTACAAAAACAAAATCGGCGTTGATTATGTCGCTGTGGACTACACCTCAATTATTCGAGGTATGCAGATCCCGGTACAGTTTTCAGTCTATAACGGTGGTGTTGACATTATCAATAGCATCACACTGAAAATCGGCGACAATACGGCAGTGTATGATGAGGAATTCTCACTTCTACCCAATGACAGCAGAATTCTGACCGTTTATTATGATGTCCCCGAAGATAGGCTGGTCAATCCTTCATATACCATTACTGCCGAGTTTGAAAGCGCTGGAAGTGAGATTGTGACCGACACTCTCTATCTGGATATCCCTGATATAGGTGTTTCCAGCTTGGTGTCCCTCAGTAATGACAATGGTAAACGTGTGATGGAGATGACCCTCTACAATGGCAGTGACTCCATACTTGATGGAAGTGGCAGACAGGTCAAAATAGGCTTCTATTCCGATGAAGCCTGTACCGTCCCTGTCACCCAGATTTCTGGCCAGGAGGCAGGCAGCGTTTTCACTGTGGACGAAGAAGACCTGTCACTCATCGATGCAGGAGCCTATACGCACCAGTTCTACTTTGATATTGGCGCTTATGTGGGAGAAGGCAAAGAGATTCCGGATGGAGGAGTCAGACTCTATGCCAAGGCATGGATTGAAGAGAAGGTGGACCCTTCCGATGCGGCAAGTGAGATGGATACCATTGTTGAGTATAATGATGCTAACAATATACGAACCATTCTTTTTGAGAGTCTGCTTGATTTATATCATGCTCCCGTGACCCTTTCAACAGAGCAAACCCGTGAAGCCGGAGAAACAGAGGCGAAAGTCATTGTCAAGAACAACTCCCTTGTCAATACTGCTACAGGAAATCTTATCGTCAGTTTACTGGATGAGTCGGGAAATGTATTGGACAGCCAACAGAGCTATGACACCCATGCCGCAAATCAAGGCCTTATCACCTTGGGTGGTGAACAAACAGCAGTTAGGGTATTCCGCTTCAATCAGGAAGGTGCTTCGGTGGCGGTTTCCTACTCTAATGCAGTGCTGACTCGAAAGGACAACGCAAATCTGGCGGCATTGTCTCTCAAGGGAATTCCTTTGGTGCTGGATACCGGAAAAACAGATTACACGGTTTCAGTAAAAGATATGACCCAAACATTTATTTCAGCGACAACTGAGGATCCGGATGCAGAGGTTACTGTAAACGGAGTTTCGACAGAGCTTGGAAATATCCCGTTCAATCTGAGCTATGGCAGGAACGAGATAAACATTGAGGTTACGGCTGCCGATGGGGTAACGGTGAAGGATTACACCATCACTGTCATAAATACCAGAACCCTATTCAGTGGTAATACCTATCTGGCCACACTGATCTTCAACGATCAAGCCATTGCGCTGGAGGACGCCAAGACCGAATATGCGGTTGAAGTGAAGGATCTTAACAATGCCTACATATCTGCCACGACACAGGATCCGGAAGCCACAATCACTATAAACGGCCTTCCGCTGGAATCCGGGAGTATGTCCGTCCCTCTCGATGTTGGCCTTAATACTATAACCATTAGAGTGACCGGGGCTGATGGCGTGTTGGCTAGGGATATTTACTTGAAGATTACTAATACCAAAACCAAAAGCGATACTTCAACGGATAACTCTAAGGATACCGATAGTACCACCGCCTATCATTATATCTCCGACGATGTTATTGCAAGACTGATAAAAGATGCCGGCAAGGGGAATAGGGTATTGATAAAACCCTATTATACAGGTCATGAGAAAAGGTTTGTGTTCAGTCTGTCAACCCATGGTATGTCAGGTATAGCAGACTCAGGAGCGGCATTGGAATTAAGCACCCCGATTCTCAATTTGGTCTTGGATTCGGATGCAGCCGCAGACATTGCGAGCCGAGGCTTTAGTAAGATTGATATTACCATTGAGATTGTGGACGGAAAACTTTCGGTTACCATCCTAGCTGATGGTCAAAGGCTGGGCAATGTGAAAGGACATATCATTGCTTCACTGAATGTGGGGAATGCCGGCAGCGGAACCGTCGCAGAGATGATAAAGGAGGATGGCACAGCAAGCCTGGTCAAGCTGACAAATGTAAATAACGGCATGCTGACCGTACCTCTCAACGGGTCCTCTGTATTCAGAGTCGTTGACAATACTCGTGATTTTAGCGATATCCAAAATCATTGGGCAGCTAGGCATATACAATTTGTGGCGGCACGAAACCTGTTCCAGGGCACGGGTGGCAACCGGTTCAGTCCATCCATTGGAATGACAAGAGGTATGATTGTAACGGTACTGGGTAGGCTCAGTGATATTGTCCCAGATGATTACAAAGGCCGGAGCTTTAATGATGTCGATTCGAACGCTTTTTATGCCAATTATGTGGAATGGGCCGCCTCAAATGGAATTATTAGAGGCAATGGTCAAGGAGGATTTTTACCCGACCAGAATGTAACCCGTGAACAGCTTGCTGTGATTTTGTATAACTACATTAAATATCTGGGGCTTGATTTGATTGAACAGAACAGTGGGAATCATTCCTTTGCTGATGAAAATAATATCAGCGACTTTGCAAGGGAAGCAGTAGAAGCCTTATATAGAGCAGGTGTGATCAACGGGAGAAGCGGCAATCTGTTTGACCCGAAGGGTACTGCCACCCGGGCAGAGGTTGCTGCAATGCTTGAAAGATTAATTGCGGGCATATCATGGTAAATTTATAATTATGCGGAACCATCATGCTTTAGAAAGAGTGAAGTTATTATGTGGATTTGTCCTAAATGTGGGCGGGAGTTTGTGAATAACCAGCAAGACCATTTTTGCGGAGAACCACCTAAAACCATTGATGCCTATATATCACTACAGCCTCAAAAAGTTCAGTCATTATTAAATCAAGTAAGAAGCACACTTCGTGACGCGCTCCCCGAGGCAGAGGAGAGGATCTCGTGGAGTATGCCTACTTACTGGAAAAAGCATAATATCATCCATTTTGCAGCAGCTAAAAAGCACATCGGGTTATATCCCGGGGCAAAGGCCATGGAGCATTTTTTAGACCGGCTGACGGAGTACAAAACGAGCAAAGGTGCGGTACAGTTTCCGTATGCGAAACCGCTCCCCTTGGAGCTTATTGCAGAGATGGCCAAATGGTGCCATGAAACGGGGAATCATCACTAAAGGGTGAACGATGCAAGACCTTGTCATTCTATTGAGAAGGAGGACGAGCAATGAAAAAACTAAAAAGGCTATTATCCTTTGTACTTGTATTCGTATTGGCTTTCTCTCAGCTGCCAGTAATGATACAGGCGGTCGCGGACAAGGAGTGCGTTATCGTGAGTGCTGATGGCTTGGTTGAAACAGAGTATATGACCTTTGGAGAGGCCATGGACGCTGTCAACCATGGAGAGACCATCAGGCTTTTGGGGAATGTGGACTATGTAAAGAATGGCTCGCTACCAGCCATCACCATTAAAAATAAAACTATAACCTTTGATGTGGGTGAGTTTACCCTCAATGTCTCCAATAATCAAGGAGATGCCCTCAAGGTTGGTAGCGGTGGAGAGGTTTTACTTGAATACCAAGAAGACGGGGAATTCAATGTATCCGTTGGTGGTAATTACGGTCGTGGTGTTTATGCCGAAGACGGTGGGACGGCTACTGTGACCAATGTCTCTGCCAGTAGTGGGGGAACTATCGGTGTGAGTGCTGAGTCATCAGATGAATATGGGCCAAGCGTTGTCAAGGTGTTGGGGAATGTTACCGCAACGGATGATGTACAAATTGGAGTAGCTGTAAGCAAGGGCGGTGAAATTGAAATATGCGGCGATGTCATTACACACGATGTCGTTTCGTCCATACAAAGCTTTTATGGGACTGTTACTGTTAATAATATCACGGCTACCGGAAGCTGTGCGGTAGGGGCCAGCGCTGACGCGGGTGGTGAGATCACAGTCTTGGGCAATATTTCAATCACAACCGAAAATTGGGCCATAGGTACACAAAGCGATGAATTAGCAAAGCTTTGGGTGATGGGGGATATTACTGTAAAAAGTGGAAGAGCAGATGCCGAAGGGGTGAAAGCTTCAAGTGGCAGTGAGGTAAACGTGTTGGGAAGTGTTCATGTGGAAAGTACCAACGATAAGGCTATTGGTATTACAACCTATGGTGAAGAGGACCCATACGGTTACGGTAGAATTACCGCGGGTGGCAGGGTTGTGGTAAGCGGCGATGTTACGGCGGTATCCTCCTTAGAAGTAGAGGATGCTTCTGTCGGTGTATATACAGAAGCCTACGCATCGGAGAGTGACAGCGGAGGAGTCGTCACGGTGGAGGGCCGGATTACTGCGCAAAGATATGCAAAGTATAAGATATCTGATGGTGAAACCTCGTCCTTTGATAAAGAGCACGGCGTTGCGGGAACTGACGATTATGAGGGTTATTGGATCTATAGGGACTCATTAAGTGAGCTTCGTGTCCGGGGTCTTCTCATTAACACTCCTTCGCTTCCCGATGCCACCTTGGGGACAGCTTATTGCATGCCTCCTCTATCGACCCTATACCATCCTATTACCACCAGTGGTGACGCTTTGACTTTCAATGCCAGCGGGCTACCCGATGGGTTATCCATTGACTCAGAAGGTGGTGTCATTAGCGGTATACCGGATGTTAGTGCATTCTCAAAAACACCCTTCAGTGTTACGGTGACAGTTACTGATGGCAAGGTGCGGGCAACGAAAGTCATGCCGCTTACAGTAAAGTTTGAGCCGGGTACAACCTTTAACGTCACTTTTAACAGTGTGGGCAAGGCGCATGCCCAACTTTCAGTCGATGCCGGTGAGAGCATAGGAAATGGTTGGCCCCAAGAACCGGTGCGCACCGGCTATGCCTTCGGAGGCTGGTATACGGGTGAAAACGGCACGGGTACAGAGTTTACCAATGCCACCCTGATTCTTTCCAACATCACCCTGTATGCCAAATGGACCCAGCAGGTTGATGACAATGATGATGATGATGATAATGACGATGGCAATGATGATGACCACCAAACGCAACCCAGTACGCCACAAGCTCCAGGTTCTTCGGCTCAATTGAAAACAGGAAATGGCAATGAGTTGACTCTTCCCATTTTGGTTGATACAAAGTCAGGCCATACTTCGGTAGATATGAGTGCCAGCGGCTTCCCAGAGGGTCATACAGTTCTTACCATGCCCTCTCTTTCTGGTATTAACTCCTATGCGGTTGATATGAAGTTTTCGCAATTGCAGCAAGCCCATGGTCAGCAAACACTGACCCTCAGCACCGACATAGGGGACATCACCCTACCGTCAAATATGTTGACAGGTATGGAGGGTATTACCGGAAACAAGGCCCGGATTACCCTAGGCCTAGGCGATAAAAGCCGTTTGCCCGATGATGTTAAAGAAGCCATTGGCGACAGGCCGCTCATCCAGCTCACCCTTTTTGTTGACGGTAGACCGATAGCATGGAATAACCCTGATGCATCGGTAACTGTTTCGATTCCTTATACACCGACTGCCGAAGAATTGGAGAACCCAGACAGCATCGTTATATGGTACATAGACGGCTCGGGCAAGGTTGTTACCATACCCAATGGGCGATACGACCCGGAAAGCGGAAGGGTGATCTTTGAAACCAACCATTTCAGCGATTATGGGATTGCTTATCACCCAGTGAGCTTCAATGATATAGTCCCTAACGCGTGGTATGAAAAAGCAGTAAGCTTTATCGCAGCCCGTGGTATTACGGCCGGTACAGGCAATGGAAGCTTTAGCCCCGATTCATCCATAACTCGGGGAGAATTCATTGTGATGCTCCTTCGTGCCTACGGCATTGCACCCGATGAAATGCCCCTGGACAATTTTGTCGATGGGGGGGACAGCTACTATACCGGATACCTGGCATCGGCCAAGAGGCTGGGCATATCCGCCGGTATCGGTAACAACAGGTTTGGCCCAGACAGGGTTATCACCCGTCAGGAAATGCTTACCCTTATGTACAATGCCCTCAAGGTACTCAACAAATTACCCTCAGAGCATTCTGGAAGAACACTTTCCGATTTTTCCGATGCCTCTGAAATCGCCCCATGGGCAGAGGAAGCCATGAAGCTAATGGTAGAAAGCGGAATCACGATCGGAACCGGAGCAAAGCTCAATCCTATCGGTACCTCCACCCGCGCCGAGATGGCTCAAATCCTGTATAGGCTGCTGTCCAGATAAAAGGGGAATGAGATAGAAACGGTAGTAACCCATTAGAAGTGAATACAAGCAAAGAGTAAGGCTGTTTCAGTGCTATTAAATGAATTGAAGCAGCTTTTTTGCTTTACAGCATCTTTTTGATCATTCTTCTCTTGACAATGATAGACTATTGTAATAGTATAAAGACTATAGTAATAGTCTAAAGGGGTGAAGAACCATGGAAATCAAGCTATCAGATGGAGAACTTAAGCTGATGGAGTTGCTCTGGAGCCGTGAGCCGGTCAGTGCGAAACAGCTTAGCCTCTGGGCCGCCGAGCAATACGGGTGGAATAAAAATACAACCTATACCGTCATAAAAAAGCTTGTTGATAAGAATGTTATCCTACGCACAGAACCTAATTTTATGTGCACGGCCCTGGTGAACAAAGAGGAGGTCCGTAAGTCGGAAACCGAAACGTTGATCTCAAAGCTGTATAACGGCTCTAGGCATGCATTGTTTTCATCCCTGCTGGAAGATGACAGCTTGTCAGAAGATGAGCTGGATGAGTTGAGGAAGCTGATAGAAAAGCGGTGAGCCTATGCTGGGGGAAATGTTCTATTGGGTATTAAATATGAGTATTCTGGGTAGCTTTACCGGGCTTATTGTTTTGCTAGTGCGCAAGATAAAACGATTGCCGCGGTTTGCTCCCTATGTGCTTTGGTTGGCTCCATGGATTCGCTTTTTGATCCCTTTTGGATTTGTCAGTGACTTTAGCCTGATGAATCTGATCTCAAAGCTCACCATGAAATCTATTGTTATATATGAGAAGCACCCTTTTCCAGAGCTAACCTTGACTAACTTTGTTATGGCTGCTGAAGACTATTTTCCTATGACCTATAAGACAAGGCTTCTTGAGCAAGTGTTTACAGTCGCTTCCATTGTATGGATGGTGATAGCCGCTGGAGCATTGATCGCCTTCCTCTACCTCTATTGGATGACAAAATCGGAAATCAAAGATGCAGTACCTATAGGTGATAACCTATTTCTTTCTGAAAAAATTCTGTCACCTGCCGTGTATGGGATATTTAGACCTAGAATTATTTTACCCAAAGGCTTACTTAAAGGGGATTTGCCCTATATTTTGCAGCATGAGAGCATCCATATACGCCGACGAGACAATTTCTGGCGTGCAGTAGCTGTTGCGACTGTTTGCATCCATTGGTTTAATCCCCTGATATGGCTGATGCTCAAAGCTTTCTTAGCCGATATGGAGCTTTCCTGTGATGAAAAGGTCTTGAAAACATATGGGGTTGAACAACAAAAGGCCTATGCTTTGGCCCTTTTAAATTGCCAATCAAACATAACCATGCTGACATCGGCCTTCGGGGGTGCAAAAATAAGGGTGCGAATAGAAAAGATACTATCCTTTAAAAGGATGACAGTGTTTTCCAGCCTTTGCTTTCTGATATTAATCATGATAATTGCCGTGGTGTTGCTTACAAATACGGCCATGTAAGGAGAATTAAATGAAAAACAGGTATAAGGTATTTTATTTGTCTTCTCTGGCGCTCTTGATTCTTTTGTCTTTCTATCCTATTTATATGGGCACAATAACGCTATCCCACGCTATTCAAAAAGGAGCTATTGCGTCCATAGACTATCCGAAGTACATTATTCCGTACACACCGATTTGCCTATCGCTGATTATAGTTGCGGCTCTTTTTCCTATTATTTATAAGCTTTGCAGGAAATATGCTTTGGTAGTTGCTTCTTTATTGGGCATGGGCCTTTTTCTAGGTGCTGAAATCGGTTTTGAGCAAATAAAGGTCATTGAGGGCTATACGGAGTTTCCCCTTGAAAGCTGGCAATACAGCCTGTGTATCGCAACCCCGGAAGTACTGAAAGCCATAGGAGAGCCCATCTATGCCCAGAACAATCCCTCCTTTAAGGTGCATTTTTACATCATCGCCATGATCATTGTGCTTACTGTCATTGGTTTGATATATGGCTTTACCCATATGGTTAAGGAGAATGATACATCAAAGAAGAAACCACTGATTGCTCAATCCCTATGCGTCACTGTTTTTGTAGGTCTCTGTATTCTTGCCTGCTTTACGGCCTTTTACCGAAACGGTACCTTGAACATATCGCCCCTTTCAGCCTTTTTAATGAGCCTGTTTTTTATTGTCTTTGGTGTCACCTTCGGGGTATATTTCGGGTGTATTTTCTTTGGCAAACAGAAGGGGTTATCCATCACCATCCCAAGTATTATTGCAGTTTTGACCACCATTGCGATGTATATGGGCGAGCTGGTATTAATGGATGGAGAGTTGTTCAAGTATGGAGAAGGAGTTCTTTTTGAGCCTCTAGGTCCACTTCCTTTTGCAGCCGTGGATTATCTGGTTATTGCCCTTTCAGGTATAATTACTGGGTTCCTGCTTCATATTCTCAACAAAGCACCCTCTCGTCAGCATGTCTCCCCATAAGGAAAGAGACCGTGTATCGGTCGCTTTTCTTGTGGTCATTGAATGAATCTCAGTTGTGTGAAAAAAAGAATTTATCGGCACTTTTCCTGAGGGAGGAGGGGGCTTTCAATCAGAGTGGCAAACTGGAATCTGTGGCAGTGATTATCATTCACCGTTGTCTTTCCTTTACAAAATGAACGTGCTTACCATTTCCCACCTCAATGGCAGGGCCTGTAACGTCTTCAATCTCATGAAAATGATCAAAAAAGTCTGTTTTTGTACAAACCTTATGAACATGGTTTCTATGGGAGGTAGGAATGGCCTCACCGGTGACTCCGGCAAATCGATGGTTGTGTCTTTCGTCCGCTTCCTCCGCTAATTTTGTGCTTCCCAAAAACTCATGAACATGTCTTTGTTTTTCCTTTTGGTGCTGCTCTTGAGGTTGGGGGCGTTCCTCTGAGGACGTCTCACGATTTCCAAATGAGACCCAATCCGGACAGACATCCCAAGGATTATTGTTGTTTAATCTTGAGGGTTCATTTTGAAACCTGACCCATTTTGGACATACGTCCCAATGATTGTTGTTACTCATATTTAAGGTATCCTTTCATGGAGTGATGATTGTACATACTATGCTCACTGGGTGGGGATGTTCATGACCACCGGACGGTTTTGTTCGCTATCATCGTTTCCTGGTGCCGGCCTTGCCAGATTGTTACATAGGGCTTTTTTCCCTAAAAGGTTGACTATCGAAGGAAGGAATATTATCATAGAGCAATGTAAACTATTGCTTTATCACAAGTTTTTAAGATCATTACATGAGTCTAGATGAGTTGAGAGAAGCTAGTAAGAGATGAGAGGAGTCATTGTATGCGTAAGAGTCATATACCCTATCGCGTCTATTTGTCTGAGAACGAGTTACCTGAAAGCTGGTACAATATTCGGGCTGATCTTCCCAATTTGAGCCCGTATTTAAATCCCCAGACCAAAAAGCCTGTTGTTCCCCAGGAGATGTTCGCTATTTTCCCAGAGGAATTAGTCAAGCAGGAAATGTCCAATGAACGCTATATTACCATCCCCGAAGAAGTAAGGGAGCTATACCGTTCTTTCCGTCCATCACCCCTCTGTAGAGCCCACAACCTTGAAAAGCTTTTGGATACACCGGCCCGTATATATTATAAATATGAAGGAAATAACCCTTCTGGGAGCCATAAGCTCAATACCGCCATACCCCAGGCTTACTATAACTATAAAGCGGGAATTAGACGTCTTGCGACAGAAACAGGAGCAGGTCAGTGGGGGACGGCCTTATCGGTGGCAACCCAGTTATTTGGTATGGAATGTACTGTGTACATGGTTAAAATCAGCTCCCTTCAGAAACCCTATAGAAAGCTGCTCATGGAAACCTATGGGGCAAAGGTCAATCCCAGTCCCAGCAATCTGACTGAGGCTGGTCGGGCTATTCTTCAACAGGACCCCGGTTCCATGGGAAGTCTTGGGATAGCCATCAGTGAGGCGGTTGAGGATGCGGCGACACATAGCGATACCAATTACGCTCTTGGTAGCGTTTTAGACCATGTCATTCTTCATCAAACCATCATCGGTCTTGAAGCTAAAAAGCAGATGGAAAAGATTGAAGAATACCCGGACACTATTATTGCCTGCTGTGGTGGCGGAACGAATTTTGGAGGCATTGCTTTCCCCTTCCTGCATGATAACATCCGTGGGGGAAAGAAGACGGAGATCATTGCAGTAGAACCGGCTGCTTGCCCCACACTTACCAGGGGTAAATATGCTTTTGATTATAGCGATGTGGCCCATCTTACCCCTATTGTGGAAATGTATACCCTGGGTCATGGCTTTATGCCCCCCGGAATTCATGCCGGAGGCTTGCGCTACCATGGTGATTCGGCACTGGTCAGCAGGGCTTACCATGACGGGTTGATTGGAGCACGAGCTGTCCATCAGACCGATGTTTTCAAGGCCGCCATCCAATTTGCCAAATCCGAACTTATCCTGCCTGCACCCGAATCCGCTCATGCCATTAAGGTGGCCATTGACGAGGCTTTGAAATGTAAGGAAACAGGGGAGGCCAAGAGCATTCTCTTCTGCCTGAGCGGCCATGGTAACTTTGATCTTACAGCCTATGAGGAGTATACTTCGGGAAAGCTGGAGGATTGCGAATACCCTGATGAATTGCTGGAGGAAGGCCTCAAAACGCTTCCTAAGATATAGGGGCTGGCTCGAGGTTTAGTTGACTTTTTAAGTATGAGTACTAAAATATAGTCGTTGTATATTTAGAATTGGCATGCTTTTTGGCATGCCAATTCTTCTGATTTAAAGAATGTTTATAAAGGTTTTTTCTAAAGCTTGTGACAAATTAAAAGCTTTCGGTGTATTACTAGTGAAAGCTTTCAAAAAAGAGGTGGAGCAGTGGAACAATCCTATTTTCTTGCAGCTTCAGATACATATAAAGATACCCTATACCGTATTGCCCTCAACTACTTCGGAAACAGACAGGATGCGGAGGATACGGTACAGGAGGTCTTGATGAAGCTGTATATGACCCAAAAGATCTTTGAGAGTGATGAGCATTTAAGAAACTGGCTCATTCGGGTGACCATCAACAATTGTAAAAACACATTGAGAATGCCATGGCGGAACAAAAGGGTTGCACTCTCGGAAATATCGGCCACAACCACTTTTGAGCATCGAGACCAAAGCCGCCTCTTTCTGTCCGTTATGAAGTTGCCGGAGAAGTATCGAACAGTTCTCTATTTCTTCTACTATGAGGATTTTTCCGTGAAGGAAATCGCCCAGCTTCTCAGGCTTAAGGAAACGGCTGTCACAACCAGGTTATCACGTGCCAGAAATCGATTAAAAGTAAATTTTGCGGAGGCGTCTAACGATGAATGAAAGAGATTTATACAAAAAGACGTTTGATCAAATACATAGTGAGGTTGATCTAGAGAACTATCTTTTGAGAAAACCCAAACACAGACATAGTAAACCCTTAGCGGTTGCGGTAGCTGTAATAAGTCTTTTGGTGGCTTTTTCTGTAACTGCCTATGCCATGAATTTATTCGGTCTTAAGGACTTGGTCATGCAGCGTACCTATACCACCTTTGTTTCAGAGACACCCACAGAGGGCCAAACGGTCGAAGATATACCCATGAAAAAGGTGGAGGTAGCGGGGGATTTAATTTCCTTGCAGGGTTATCCGGATAGCAATGAATATAAAGCGGTGGCTGAATGGACAGCCTTTACGGATGCTTACGATCCGGACGGTTCTTTGCTCAATCAAGTGGGGAATGGACCAACAGGACTGGACAGCAAATACAATCTATATTCTGTATATACTCAGGAAATGGCCGACAAGTTGGAGGAGATCGTTTCAAAATATGGCCTTCAATTACATCAAACGTTCATTGATGTTTACAGTGGTGAGGATTTGCTGATCAAAACCGGTAAGGAGAATTTTTTAGGTACGGCTAATCGTGTCCTGAGTGCCTATATGTATGAGGACGGAACCTTCCATATTGACGGTATGGCGCTTCTCAGCGACGGTTTGGCCATTGATTATCAAATGATGTACTACAAAAAGGGCAGCTTTAACGAATCCATTCTCAATATTGGCAACGCAGAGGATTATCAGGAATGGAGCTATCAAACGGCCAGTGATGTTACGGTGAGCCTATCCATTGGCCCTGAAAAGGCCCTGGTGATTCTAGCCTTTGACGATGCCTTTGTTACCATTAATGTCCTGGCTGGAACAGAAAGGGGATTCCTTGATGAGGCAGGGAAGATCACGGCATCCGACCTTGAGGCTTTTGCTAATACCTTTAACTTTTTAGCCTTAAAATAACATGTTAACTTTTTTATTAGGAACAGGATACGAGTCGCTTTTGATAGCTTTCTTCACCCTAGTGGAGTATAATCAATAATGATAAAATGTGTGATTTGATATAACGAAGCGGAAGGGAAACATTATGGACATCGTTGTTCTTAACGGAAGCCCAAAGGGAAGCTATAGCATAACACTGCAAACCGTCCTCTATCTGGAGCAGGTGTTTCCAGAGCACACTTTTGAGGTGCGCAATTGTGGCCAACAAATTAAGTCCATTGAAAAGGATTTAACCTCCGTCTTAAGTGCGTTAATCCGAGCGGATTTGATCCTGTTTTCATATCCCGTCTATACCTTTATAGCACCCAGTCAGCTTCACCGCTTGATAGAATTAGTGAAGGCTGCGGGGGTTGATCTTAGAGGAAAATTCTCTACCCAGATCACCACCTCCAAACACTTTTATGATGTCACCGCCCATTCCTATATACAGGAGAACTGTCAGGATTTAGGGCTTAAATACATCCGGGGCCTTTCTGCGGATATGGAGGATCTTCTGACTGAAAAGGGCAGAAAAGATGCGGTGGAGTTTTTCCGTTACGTGATGTGGTGCATGAAAACAGATTGCTATGAGCCTCTGCCAGTACCCCGGAAGCCCTTTACCCCTGCTTTGGTAAGTGTGCCGGAAGCTTCCGGTACGGATAAAAAGCGGGATGTGGTTATCCTTACCGATTGCCAACCGGATGATAAACCGCTCAAGGGCATGATTGATCGTTTTCAGGCGGTGCTGGAGCTTAAGAGCCGTGTGGTGAACATAAGGGAGTATCCCTTTAAGGGAGGCTGTCTAGGCTGCTTCAACTGTGCCGTTTCGGGTCAATGTATCTACAAGGATGGCTTTGACGACTTTTTACGCAAGGATATCCAAAGGGCAGATGCCATTGTTTATGCCTTTACCATTAAGGATCATTCTATGGGTGCGGCGTTCAAACGGTATGATGACCGTCAGTTCTGCAATGGACACCGCACCGTCACCATGGGGATGCCCATAGGCTATCTCATCAGCGGCAGCTACAGTGAGGAGTCTAACTTACAGATGATTGTCGAGGGTCGTGCTCAGGTGGGTGGCAATTTCCTGGCAGGAGTTGCCACCAATGAAACTGATCCGGATGCCGCTATTGATCGTATGGCAAAAACATTGTCCTATGCGCTGGAACACGGCTATGTTCAGCCCCAGAACTTCTTAGGTGTGGGGGGGATGAAGATATTCCGTGACCTTATCTACCTGATGCGCGGTATGATGAAAGCTGATCATAAATTCTATAAGTCCCATGGCCAATATGACTTCCCGCAAAAAAAGAAGGGAACCATACTAAAAATGTATGCGGTGGGGGCTCTTCTGTCTTCGCCAAAGATCAAGTCAAAGCTGGGTAATAAAATGAATGAGGGAATGATTTCACCCTATCGGAAAGTGCTGGAGCAAGCCAAGCGCACAAATGAAACACTTTAATGGAATAAGAAGGATGGAAGTGCCTGAATGAATTTGTTGCGGGGGTGACCTTAAA
Source organism: Bacillota bacterium (assembly GCA_023415205.1). GTDB lineage: Bacteria > Bacillota > Clostridia > DSM-8532 > DSM-8532 > DTU059. The sequence continues at coordinate 77,071 of JAEZLR010000028.1, forward strand.
GATAAGACTTGCAGGGGGATTTCCAGGCCCTGATGGTTAAATTCAAGGTGTAAATAGTCCTTAACGGTTAGAGGGCTTTTCTTCCACCAGCATACGATGTACGGGGACAGTTATGGGTATACCGATCTGTTCAAAAATTTTCAGGACCTTGATGTTCACATTTTCCGAAACCTTAAGATACGTTTCCCATGAGGTGGTTTTCGTGAAAAAATAAATCAACACCATAAGTGTGGCCTCTCCAAAGCCCTGAAGATTTACCACAATCATGTCCTGATTGACGTCGGCATGGCCCTTAAGCATTTCCTTAATTTTATCGAGTAGCACCTCTATCTTTTCCAGGGGTGTGTCCAGGGGGATCTGTAGGGTATAGGACACCCGCCGTTTTCCCATTTTAGACCAGTTGGTAACGGGTTCATTGCTCATAACCGAATTTGGGACGCTGATCAAGGCGTCCGAAAAGGTACGGATTCTCGTGCTTCTGAAGCCGAGCTCTTCAACAGTACCTTCGACTTTTTCTGTCTCTATCCAATCACCAATTTTATAGGTTTTATCCAGCATGATCGTGATGCTTCCGATCAGGTTGGAGGCCGCATCCTTGGCGGCAAGAGAAATGGCTAGGCCACCTACCCCAAGGCCAGCCACAAGGCCGCTGATATCAAAGCCCCACTCCTTAATGATCATAAATATTTCAAAAAGCACAATCAAAGCCTTGAGGGCTCTTCTGAAAAATCCCACCAGCATGGGGCTGGCCTTTTTTTCGGTTTTATTGACAGAGCGTTCAAAAAGCCAAATGAGACTGTCCGATGCGCGATATAAAAACCAGAAAAACAAAAGAATGATGATGGTACGATAAACCTTGTTGAGAAAAGTGTAAAGAGTGGCTGGGGGGGAGAGAACAAGGACGGCCATCCACAGGCTGGAGTAGAGAACAAAGGCTTTGGCTGGCTTATCCAAAGCATGGATAAGCATCTCGTCAAGCTGTGTTTTCGTCTTTTTAGCAAGATGAAGAAGGATGTGTATAAGCCATTTGACAAAGACCTGTCTGAGTAAAAAGCCGAGTAAGACAAAGAGAGCGGCTAAAACCACACGAAGTAAAGTCCTGTCCATATTCATCAGCTTGCTTAATTCCTTTAAGGGCTCTTCAAGACCCATATCAATCACTACCCTTCCATAGACCTATTATGGGTAGAGTCAAACCATATTAATCTATCACCCTTGGCCAGGATACTACCTTATTTATGGGTGGACGGAGTTTTATTAACAGTCATCAGACAAAATAAGGCTATCTGAGTATATAGTTTTGAATAAGCCAATATTCACTACCCTTATCGCATAGTCGTCATGAGGCAATTTATTACAGTAAGGAGCCCTAGGCATGAAAAAAAAGAAACTTATCATATTGGCAATCATCGTCATAATCATAGGGGGTTATGTCCTGATTATGGCCAATAGCCAGACAAAGACCAATCTCCCTATAAAAGCCGCCATGGTACGGAAAGAAAGCATACAGACCATTCTTTCCACCAATGCGTTGATCCAGTCCCAGAAGACCAAGGAATACATAGGATCTTCCCAGTACACCGTGGAGACTGTTTATGTAAAGGTGGGTCAGAAGGTTAAGGAAGGTGATGTTCTTTTAACCTATGATCTTACAGATTTATCGCTTGCTGTACAACAGGCTCAGCTTCAGTTGGATAATGCCTACCTCAACAAAGCGGAGCTCTTGGATCAAAAGAATCAGCTAGAGGAGGATATTCTTGAGCTGGATCAGCAGATCTATGCCCTTAATGGCAGCACAGACCCTCAGGATGTGGCCAATGTCCAGTCGCTGATTCAAAAGCGCAAGTCCATACAATCCATATCCCAAGAAAAATTGAAGCTCATGGACAATTCTATAGCGCTGGCAGAATTGAATTTGAAGTCCTCGGAAGATAGGCTGGCCAAGGCTCAGAAAGGCTTGATTGCAGAGTTTGACGGCGTTGTTACAGAAGTAAATGCCGTTGAGGACACTCAGCTTTCCATGGCCCAGGCCGCCTTTGTGGTCAAGCAACTGGATAACCTGAAAGGGGTCATTAAGGTAGGTAAATACGATGCCGAAAAAATCAGGCTGGGGCAGAGGGTCACCCTGAAGAACACGGGCAATACCTATCAAGGTGTAGTCGCTTTTATCGACCCCGCAGCAAAAAAAGAAATGGGCATGTCGGGGGATGCCACCCTGCAAATAGAAATTAATATTGAAAATGCTGATGATAATCTCAAAATAGATTTTGATATCAACGCCGATATCCTCATAGCCGAATCCACCAACACCTTAACAGTCCCTATGGAATGCCTGATTTTTGATAGGGATGAAAATGCCTCGGTTTTCCTGGTCAAGGACGGTAAAGCCCTATTAACCCCTGTTACGGTGGGCATTCAATCTGACACAAAAGTGGAGATTATCAGCGGACTTTCGGAAGGGGACCACTTGGTCGTCAGCCCTTCGGATACCCTTGTGGATGGAACGCTTGTCTCCATCGAGGGTGAAGTGGAATGATAAAAATTGAGCATCTGACTAAAACCTATAAAACCGGTGATATCCAACTAACTGCTCTCAAGGGTGTTTCTTTGCATGTGAAATCGGGAGAATATGTTTCCATCATGGGTCCCTCCGGCTGTGGAAAGTCTACGATGATGAATGTCCTGGGCTGCCTTGACAAGATGAGTTCGGGTCAATACATCCTCAATGGTCAGGATATCTCACAATTGCCTGACAACGAGCTGGCAACCATCAGAAATAAAGAACTGGGTTTTGTCTTTCAATCCTTTAATTTACTCCCCCGAATGACCATTTTAGAAAATGTCGAGCTGCCCATGGTCTATGCAGGGGTTCCCCACAAAGAAAGGCGGGCCAAGGCCTTGGAGGCTTTAAGAAGGGTTGACCTTAGCGACCGTATTCATCATCGTCCCAATGAAATCTCAGGGGGCCAAAAGCAGAGGGTTGCCATTGCCAGGGCTATTGTTAACAGGCCCTCGGTGATTCTTGCCGATGAACCTACCGGTAACCTGGACACAAAGGTGACAGAAGAGATTATGCGCATTATTCAGGAGCTCAATGATGAGGGAACCACTATACTGATGGTCACTCATGAGCATGATGTGGCTCAGCACTCCAAAAGAATTATCCGCATGAGGGACGGAAGTATTCTGGACGACTGCCCTGTGGAGAATAGAACCATACTTTAGGGAGGCCTGGAATGAATATTCTTGAAAATATTAAAATGGCGCTTGACAGCATTCGCTCAAATAAAATGCGATCTTTTCTGACCATGTTGGGCATCATTATAGGGATCAGCTCGGTGATTGCCATTGTTTCCCTAGGACAGGGGGGGCAGAACTCCATCACCGGAGAGTTTGAGAAGATAGGGGCTGCAACCATCAAGGTCAGCATCAATCTATCAAAAGCAGAAAAGAGCGATTGGATTACCTTTGATGATATTGAAAAGATCAAAGAAAAAATAAGCTATATCAAATATGCTACCCCATCCCTGACAAGGGAGGGCATTATCCGGAGCCATAAAAAATCCTTAACCTCCTATTTAATCGGAGGAACAGAGGATATGGCTAAAATTGATAACTTGACCTTTGTTGATGGCCGGTTCTTTAACCGATATGAGTATCAGAGCGGTAAGGCTGTTGCTGTACTTGACGAGAAATCAGCCAAAAAGCTCTTTGGTACAAAGGATGTTCTGGGAAAAACGCTGGAAGCGGGGCCCAGTACAAGTACCCGTAAGGTCACCATTGTCGGCCTGATTAAGGATCCTTATGAAATGTTCTCCGATATGATCCCCGAAGATCAAATGCCTGTGGCGGTCTATGTGCCCGCTACCTTTTTAGTCAATGTGTACTCAGAAGACAAGGTTTCTGATACTGCTTATATCATGGCTAATTCAAAGGATAACTCAAAATCAGCGGGTGAGCTCACAGTTCATCTCTTGGAGAATCGTCATGGCAACCGCCAACGTGAGGTTTACAGGGCGGAATCCATCATGAAGCAGATGGATCAGATTAATCAGGTCATGGGCATCTTTACTACCTTTGTGGCCGCGGTGGCCGCCATTTCTCTCTTGGTAGGAGGCGTGGGGGTCATGAATATCATGCTGGTTTCAGTGACCGAGCGTACCCGGGAAATCGGTATAAGAAAGGCTATTGGTGCCAAAACAAAGAATATACTGTTCCAGTTTCTCACCGAATCGGTGATTATATCGTGTATGGGCGGGATCATCGGCTTGATTCTGGGGTTGGCCGGGGCCTATGGACTCGGTCAGTTGGCCGGTGTAAGCCCATCGGTGTCACCTATGACGGTCATCGTCGCAATTGTTTTCTCAACCCTCGTGGGGGTGTTCTTCGGTATCTATCCTGCCAGAAAGGCTGCCAAACTCGATCCCATCGACGCGTTACGCTATGAGTAGGCCCTGGGTATTATAAATAATTCATGCCCGCAGGCATATCCTGATGTTCTGCGGGTATAATTTTTGTGTCTTTTCTTGTTGACCTGGTATAGAGGTTGGAAAAGAATAGATACAAAATGGCAAAATTTTGACCTTCACGGCTCGTCAATAAATTGATAAAATTATCCAAAAGGGGTTCGCGGAGGATATGATATGAAAAATCAAACAAATATGCAGAAAATTGTTGATAACATCTCTAAAATCATTGTCGGAAAAGAGGGGCCGGCTCGGTTAATGGTCATCTCTTTGGCCGCTTCAGGGCATATATTGATTGAAGACGTCCCCGGTATCGGAAAAACCACCATGGCCTATGCTTTGGCTAAATCCGTGGGCCTTACCTTTAACCGCATCCAGTTCACTCCCGATATCCTGCCTTCCGATATCACAGGCTTTACCGTATACAACCAAAAAACAAACGAGTTTGAATATCGACCCGGCAATATTATGAGCCATATCATTCTGGCTGATGAAATCAATCGTACCTCCCCAAAAACACAAGCCAGTATGCTTGAGGTTATGGAAGAGAAGCAGGTGACGGTGGATGGGAAAACCTATAAGGTTCCCGAGCCATTCATGGTGATTGCCACCCAAAACCCTGTGGAATACATGGGGACCTATCCTCTGCCCGAAGCCCAACTGGATCGTTTTCTTATGAAAATTACTATGGGATACCCCTCCAAAACTGAAGAAATCAGCATCTTATATAGATTCCAGCATAGTAGTCCTATCCATGGACTTGAGACGGTTGTCTCACGGGAGGAGCTTCTGGATATTCAGAAAGCCGTCAGGGATGTAAGGGTGGATGAAAGCCTGGCTGCCTACATTGTTGATCTCATAACCGCAACCCGTCGTCATGAGCACACCATCCTAGGGTGCAGCCCAAGGGCCTCCATCAGTCTATTTAGAGCCGCCCAGGCCTCAGCCCTTTATGATAATCGGAATTTCGTGACCCCAGAGGATATCAGGGATCTTGCCGTTCCCGTCCTAAGCCACCGCATCTTGCTTAAGCAGGAAGCGAAGATTAAGCGGGTGACGAGCGATAGCGTCATTAACGATATCATCCAGCGCCAGAAAATACCGGTATTGAGTAAGCCCGCCTTAAGTAAATAGACGTTTCGAAGGCATCAAATAATGGAACCTCAATACAATGGGAAGGGCCCCTTTGTCCCACAGCCTCAGGGGAGAAGTTTAAGAAGCATGAAGAAACCTCTAATCTCTTTTGAAGATGATCCCTTACTGGAAAACAAAGAATCATCCAATACCAAGCAAAATATCCTCCGTTATATTGGCGTATTATTTTGCTGTTTGACCTATGCCTACTTCTTTGGAGGATTTTTTCCTTACACCCTTTTATATCTGGTACTTGCTCTTCCTGTAATGTCCTTGCTCCATCTGTTTTTCGTCTGCTTCTTTTTTAGAATCAGCGAACGTCTCAACGAAAGAACATTTATCAAAGGTGAATATGCGTCCTACCACTTACTGCTCCAAAATAGCTCCATCTTTTTTATGCCATATATTACCATACGCATGTATATGGAGGGGCAATTTATCTGCAAAAGCCTGAAAAGCATGAGAATCTCCTTACCGCCGTTTGCATCCCGTCAGTTTCAGTATGATATGCCCCTTCTTTTCAGAGGCAGATACGATATTGGTGTAAAGAGCATAAAAATTAATGATCTTTTGGGCATGTTCTCCTATACCCTTCATCCCATGGAGAAAAAGAGTATCCTTGTAAAGCCCAGAATTGTGGATATCACGTACAAGGATGTACCCGTCGCCCGCATTTCAGAGGGGGATCTTTCCTCGGGCTATAAGGAAAGCGGCAACGATGAAGTGATGGATATCCGGCAATACGTTTATGGTGACAGCTACCGAAAAATACACTGGAAGCTTTCAACCAAGCTGGAAAAGACCATGGTCAAGGAAACCCGAAATGAGTTGGATAACGATGTTTTGATTCTCCTCAACCTTCAGAAGCCTGAAAAAATAGATGAAAAGGCCCTCTTAGAGGAGGACTGCCTCATCGAGGAGGTCGTTTCGCAAATCCACTACCTGATAAAGCGAAACGTTCCGGTAAAATTATGCTATTTCAAGGACCAATCCCTTGTTCTTCGAGCCTCTACCACACAGGAATTTCAGGCCATGTATCAGTTTCTTTCTGAGATAAAATTCAACCAAACAAATAACGAGCATGAGGATTTGGATTACTTTACTGACAATGAGCATAACAGTAATCTGGTCTATCTGTTTACGGTTGTCCTGGACGGCGATTTAATGGGAAAAACCTTCCACATCAAAAACAAAGGATTTGATGTGGAGCTGTTTTATATCCGCCTAAAGGGTGCAGAAGAGGATGAAGAAGCCAGTAAAGAGCTTGCCGACATTCTTATTAAGAATAATATCCGTGTCTGGAAGCTTGAGCCCTCAGTACTTGAGATAGAAGCCTGCCAGCATGAAATTCATCAAAATCTTACCTCGGAGGTGGGAGCCTATGAAAGCTAGACTTGATCGTGGGGCCAACCTCCTGATAGGTTGGGGCTATGTCTGCACGCTCATGTTCTTTATGGCCCATATCCTTTATGCCAAACCACCCGTCCTTGAAACACTGGCTTTATCCGTATTAGCCTATGGGTTAATCCATCTTGTGATCAAAAGCAGAGTTGCGAGCTATATCCTCCTGGGAATAACAGCCGTGGGAGCTCTTTTTGTCACTTTCGTCTGCTGGGTTGAAACACCCCTGTCAAAGCCCGTGCTCTTTATTGTTGAGGGTATGATGGATATGTGGTATTGCCTATTTTATAATATCCCTCGCAATAGCCCGGAGATGCTGCTATTTGCGCAGGTTTTCATGATTCTTGCTGCTTTTGTTATCTCCATTGGGGTTATTCTGCTTTATCAAAAATACTTCAGCTTCTATCTTATAACAGGTTTTTCTCTTGCCCTGGCCCTTTTTTCGTGGTTTATGACAGGGAAGGAGAATCGTCTTATTTTCTGCGTTTTTTGCACATTGACCATTCTGTCCTATGTCCGGCATGTCTACAAAAAGAGGAAGAGACTGGGCTTGGTTTCAGATAATCTGCCCTTGGGAACCATGCTTATTTACACCTTACCCTTAGCCCTTTTACCCGTCCTGCTGATCTCCTTTGTCCCAAAGAAGAACCAGCCACTACAATTTCCTTGGCTGGATCAAAAAATCATGCAGGTTATCGATTACTTTGAACAACGCTATAGAACAGTGAATTCAGATTTTTTCAGCCTTGCCTCTACAGGCTTTAGCAGTGGCTCCAAGCGTTTGGGTGGCCCGGTGAGGCCGAACAATGTTGTCGTTATGGAGGTGAAGGCAGATAGGCGCACCTATCTTCGGGGCGCGGCCTACTCCTGGTATGAGAATAATGCCTGGGCACAAACCTCCAATAAAGAGGGGTATTCTATTACAAACCAACTAGGGCTGGATAAAAATGAAACTTATTCGGGGTGGACTGCTCTACCTACCGATGAATTGTTTCCCTCGGTCAGTGAGGAGGACAGGGAACTATTGACCAATCTGTCGGAGGGAAATCTCTATGATATCCTGTTTCCCACCTATTCCATTGATATTAAGTACCGGAATATGACGACACAAACTGTCTTTATGCCCTTAAAAACCATTTTGCCCCTGTTAAAAGAGGACAATTCCACCATGAGCATCATCCAGGATCTTCATGGGATTGCCATCACCCATGAAAAAATACCGACGAATACCTCCTATAAGCTAGAGTATATTCAACCCATGTATGGGGAGCCTCTTTTGAAGAAAGCCCTGACCTTCAGCCATGAAGGCTTATATAATGAAGCGTTTCAAATTCTATTTAAGGAACTAGAGGAAATCAGAGAAAAGATATCCTATAGTATTGGATGGGATCTGATTAGCCTCAAATCGCAAGAAAATGAGATAAGTCAAAAACTTGAAACCCTCATAGAACTTAATCAACATACCCAGAATATTCGGAGCGAGTTTACCCAGCTTAATCCTGATATTCCTCAAAGGGTCAAGGACATGGCCTACGATATTACCAAGGACTGTACCTCCGATTATGAAAAAGTGGTCACTATAGAGCAGTATCTCCGGAACAACTACCAGTATAGCCTTAATACCCCCTATATCCCTGAGGGTAAGGATTTCGTAGAGTATTTTCTCTTTGAAGATACCCAGGGGTATTGTACCTATTTTGCCACCTCCATGACCGTCCTTCTGCGAAGCCTCAATATTCCCGCCCGTTATATTGAAGGTTATGTGCTCCCCGATGAAGCTAATGACGATAAGATTTACACTGTCACCAACCAATATGCTCACGCCTGGGTGGAGGTATATTTTGAAGGCTTTGGCTGGTTAACCTTTGAACCTACGGCGTCTTATGCCGACGCTATGAACTACAGAGTGACCACCGAGGCCATGGAAGCCTCCAGTTATTATTATCCGAGCCTGGAGGAGATGATGGAGCGGTACCGTGGGGATGAGGAAATACCGGGGTATATCCCCATGACTCCCCTTCCTCCTGAGACACAAACAACGGACCCAAGTAAGTTCATGAAAATGCTCCCCTGGCTGTTGATAGGTCTTCTGCTGCTCGCTATACTTGTCAATATTGTTCTATTGAATATGGGAAATCTTCGGATGCGGTGGCTAAAAGGTAATAAAAAGGTTTTAAAAAGCTATGAGGCCATGCTAAAATGGCTTTCTCATCTGGGTTATGAAATAAGGGCGGGGGAGACCCTTACCGAATTCAGTGCCAGAATGGATGAACTCTTTATCATGCCCCAGTCCAATTTTAGAGATACCGCCCCCATCTTCATCAAGGTCCGGTACGGGGGAATAACGGTTTCACCCGAAGACATCAAAAAGGTGGAACAATTGTTTGCGGACCTTAAAAAGGCAGTCGTTAAGGATTTGGGTGTGAAGCGATACCATCCGTTGAGGTATATGTTCATGGGAATATAAATAGATGAAAGCTTTTTAGTATTAAAACTCTTTAAAGGCTATACAATTTCGTGGGGCAATGCTATCATAAAGATATATAAAGAAGAATTTTTGCATTCTTATCCGGTGCATCATTAAGGGGGATAGGGTCGATGGATGAGACGCTTAATCTCATTAATATTGTTGAAGGAAAGCCAATTTATCAGGCGATGGTAATACATAGCCTTAAAGATATGCTGCAAAAGTGCAGTAAACACTATGGCGACCACGTGGCCTTCAAATTTCGTAATGATCCCAAGGATCAAACCATGAGCAAAACCTATAGGGAGTTTACTAAGGATGTTGACGCTTTGGGAAGCGCTTTAGTAAGCCTGGGGCTTAAAAACAGCCGCATAGCCATTATTGGTGAAAACCGCTATGAGTGGGTTGTAGCCTATCTGGCAGCCGTCAATGGTGTGGGTATCGTCATTCCTTTGGACAGAATGCTCCCCTCTAATGAAATAGAGCCCATGCTGGAACGGGGCGAAGTGGATGTTTTGGTTTATTCCGATGCCTTTTCACAGGACGTTTTAGCCCTGGCTCAACGAAATAGCAGGATTAAGGCGTTTATTTGTATGAATTCCGTCCATGAACAGGAAGGGGATTCCCGCTTTTATTCTTTCTACCAATTGATGGATCGAGGTTATGGTCTGTTGGAGGCTAATTTTGAAGAATACACCTCCATTGAAGTGAATCCAGATATCATGAGTATTCTATTATTTACCTCCGGAACCTCTTCTAGCGCTAAAGCAGTTATGTTGAGCCATAGCAATATCTGTGCCGACATTATGAGCCTTGGGGGTGTTGTTCGTTTTGAGCCCGGGGACTCGGTGCTTTCTATTCTACCGTTACATCATACCTTTGAGAATACCGCGGGGCTATTGTTCCCGCTCTATTTGGGGATGACGGTCTCTATCAGCGATGGTCTTAAATACATTAATAAAAACCTCACCGAATACCAGCCACGTTGTCTAATAGGTGTCCCCCTGGTGTTTGACAAATTTAAGAATCGTATCATGGAAGAGGTAAAGAAAAAGGGTCTGGATAAAAAGGTAAAGGCTCTGATGAAGGTGGCCAATGGTATTGCACATTTAGGCATAGACATAAGAAGGAAAATCTTTAAGCAGCTTTTAGAGCCCCTCGGCGGTAAGCTCCGTGTTATTGTTACCGGTGGTGCGGCCATGGAGCCCAAAACTGCCCATTGGTTTGAAAGTATCGGCATAAAAGTTTATCAGGGATATGGGCTTACAGAAACCTCGCCGGTTGTCGCAGGCGGAAGTGACAGGAAAAGAAAAACCGGAACCTGTGGACAGCCCTTGCCAGGAGTCAAGCTGGCTATTGCCAATCCCTCAGCCGACGGCTCGGGGGAACTGGTGGTGCAAGGAAAGAATGTCATGCTGGGCTACTGGAAGAATGAAGAGGCCACAGCGGAAGCCCTTAAAGGCGGCTGGTTCCATACTGGGGATCTCGGAAAGATTGATAAAGGGTTGATTCGTGTTACAGGTCGTGTCAAGACCATGATTGTCCTTAAAAACGGTAAAAAGGTTTTCCCTGAGGAATTGGAATCCCATATCAACGAGCTTAATTTTGTAAAAGAATCCCTAGTATGGGGTGAGTCAACCTCTGACGGGAATGTGGAAATATGTTCAAAGATCATACTGGACAAGGAAAAGATCCTCAACATGGTCAACTCTCCCGATGATGAAAACAGCATCAGGAAGCTTCTGGATACCGCCATCAAGGATATTAACAAGCTGATGCCGGTTTATAAGACCATCCGCTATTATGTCTTCGGGTATGAAGAACTGATTAAAACCACCTCTATGAAAGTAAAGCGGTATGTAGAGATGGATCAAATCCGGGGTCTTCTTAACCAGATGGCTATGAATATCAAAAAGATCACCGGCAAGAATATTGACAAGCTTAAAGAAATGCTGGCAAAAGGTGCAGAAAGCTATTAGGAAAAAAAGGGTGGAGAATTCTACCCTTTTATTTTTTTGAATTTTTTACCGTTTTATTCATTATAAACGTGAAATAGCCCATGATTTTTAAATAATTTTCATAACTTACCTTGTATACAAAAAACAATTGTCATATAATTTATTTGTTAGATTTAGGGGAACAATAAATATCTGTGCAAGCATTGAAAGGAGATCACCCTACTATGAGCCAATTCTTACAAACAATAACTGAACGTGCCAGGATGGATAAAAAAACCATCGTTCTTCCTGAAAGCACCGATATCCGTACAATTAAAGCGACGGCTATGATTTTGGAACAGGGGTTCGCCAATGTTATTCTGGTTGGTGATGAAAGTAAAATCAATGAACTCAAAGGTGATATTAATATAGAAGGAGCCACCATTGTCAATCCTCTGACCTCCGATAAATTCGAGGATTACGCCAACACCCTTTATGAGCTTCGCAAGAATAAAGGAATGACCTTGGAGCAAGCCCGCGAAACCATGAAAAACCCTCTTTATTGGGGCGTTATGATGGTAAAAAAAGCTGAGGCTCATGGTATGGTAGCCGGAGCCATCAACTCCACCGCCAATACACTTCGTCCCGCACTTCAGATACTTAAAACCGCACCCAATGTCAAGCTTGTTTCCGCTTTCTTTATTATGTGTGTTCCTGATTGTGAATTCGGTCATCATGGAACCTTCTTGTATGCTGACAGCGGCTTGGTGGAAAATCCCAATGCAGAAGAGCTTTCAGAAATAGCTGTCTGCTCTGCGTCCACCTTTAAAAATCTTGTCGGAGCTGAGCCAAAGGTGGCCATGCTCTCCTATTCCAGCTATGGCAGTGCAAAGAGCGAATTGGTGGATAAGGTTGTGGAAGCAACCAAACTAGCAAAAGCCAAAGCACCCGACGTGCTCATAGACGGGGAGCTCCAGGTGGATGCCGCTATTGTTCCTGAAATCGCCAAGTCCAAGGCTGCCGCAAGTCCCTTGCAGGGAGAGGCCAATGTCCTTGTCTTCCCGGATCTTAATGTCGGGAATATAGCTTATAAACTGACTCAGAGGCTTGCCAAGGCCGATGCCTATGGCCCTATCACCCAGGGCATTGCAAAACCAGTTAACGATCTATCTAGAGGTTGTTCTGCGGAGGATATCGTTGGTGTTGTAGCCATTACCGCAGTACAGGCTCAGGGACTATAGAAATTAAGGGGGAAAATATAAACATGGTTATTCTAGTTATTAATGCAGGCAGCTCGTCCCTTAAGTATCAATTAATTAATATGGACGAAGAAAAGGTTTTGGCCAAGGGTGTATGCGATCGTATCGGTCTTACGGGCTCCATCATCAAGCATAAAACCTTTGATGGGCGAGCCGTTGAAAAAGAAATTGAGATGAACACCCACAAAGAGGCCATTGAAACGCTGATCAATGTTCTGACCGACAAGGAATGGGGCGTTATTAAATCCTTGTCAGAAATATCAGCCGTAGGCCATCGCGTGGTTCATGGCGGTGAAAAATTCTTCAAATCCGTCGTTATTAATGACGAGGTAATGAATACCCTTGAGGAGTGTGTCGAGCTTGCACCCCTTCATAATCCACCCAATATCACAGGCATCCGGGCCTGCCAGCAGACCATGGTGGGTGTACCCCAGGTGGCTGTTTTTGATACGGCCTTCCACCAGTCCATTCCTCCGAAGGCCTATATTTATGCCTTACCCTATGAGTATTATAAAAAATATAAGCTTCGTAAATACGGCTTTCATGGTACCAGCCATAAGTATGTATCAGAACGTGCGGCTCTCCTTTTAGGTAAGCCTTATGAGCAGCTTAAGCTTGTCACCTGCCACCTTGGAAATGGTTCCAGTATTGCCGCCGTGGATTGTGGAAAGACCATTGATACCTCCATGGGCTTTACTCCGCTGGATGGGCTGGCCATGGGAACACGTTGCGGTACCATTGATCCTGCTGTTGTAACCTTTCTGATGAACAAGGAGGGGATCAGCTCAGAGGAAGTGGATGCCATCATGAACAAGAAATCCGGTGTGCTGGGTATATCAGGTGTCAGCAGTGATTTCCGTGATCTTGATACTGCCGTAGACGAAGGTAACGAGCGGGCAGCGTTGGCTTTAGAAGTGTTTACCTATCAGGTGAAAAAAACCATCGGCGAATATGCGTTTGCCATGGGAGGTTTGGATGCGGTGATTTTTACAGCCGGTATCGGTGAGAATAATCCCAAGATCCGTAGAATGGTCTGTGAAAACCTTGAATTTGCAGGAATTGCTATTGATCAGGAAAAGAATGCGCTGAGAGGACAGGAAATTGATATCAGCGCACCCGGTGCAAAGGTAAGAACCCTTGTCATCCCTACCAATGAGGAGCTTGCCATTGCAAAAGAGACTAAAAAATTGATTATATGAAGATTGACAACAGGAAAGCTGCACTATAGAATGAGAAGGTAAAGGGGAGACCCTTTACCTTTTTAATATTCTGTCAATTTATTTGATGCTATAAACAGCATCCTAAGCCCATTTAGATTTTAAAGAGAGAAAGAGCCTATATCTTTGGAGGATGGATTAATGAAGGTATGCAAATTTGGCGGTACATCCATGGCCAATGCCGAACAGATAAAAAAGGTCTGTTCCATTGTAACCAGTGATCCGGACCGGCGTATAGTTGTTGTATCAGCACCCGGCAAACGCTTTGATTCAGACGCAAAAATCACCGATATGCTCATAGACTGCGCCAATAAATACTTAAAGAACGGCGATTACGCAGCGGTTCTTGCCGCCATCGTTGAACGCTATGGAGAAATTGCGCGGGATTTGAAGCTTAACGATCAAATTACCAAGGATATTGAGAATAACCTGATGACTCGTGTATCACTTCCGTTTGATTCATCCGAGAAGTTTATGGATCGTATGAAAGCAGCGGGAGAGGATAATGCGGCCAGGCTAGTGGCGTATTACCTTAAGAGTCAGGGTGTTCCCGCCCAATATGTCAATCCCAAGGATGCCGGATTGTTCTTAAGCGATGAATATGGAAATGCAAGAGTGCTTCCACAATCCTTCAAAAACCTGACAAAGCTTAAAGAAATGCAAGGGATTATCATCTTCCCTGGCTTTTTTGGCTATTCCCTTTCGGGTGAGGTGGTCACCTTCCCAAGGGGTGGCTCGGATATTACCGGCTCCATTCTTGCCGCTGCCCTTGAGGTTGAGGTCTATGAGAACTTTACCGATGTGGATTCGGTGTTTGTAGCCAACCCCAGACTCATTAAAGATCCCAAGCCCATATCAGTGCTTACCTATCGTGAGATGCGGGAGCTCTCCTATGCAGGCTTCTCAGTGCTTCACGAAGAAACTCTTGAACCCGTGTTCCAAAGAGGTGTTCCGGTAAATATACGTAACACCAACAATCCTACCGCTCCAGGAACCATGATTACTCCCACCCGTGACAATATGATGAATCCCGTGGCCGGAATTGCTGGGGACAAGGGCTTCTGCTCGATTAATATCAACAAGTATATGATGAATCGTGAAATCGGTTTTGGACGGAAGGTTATGCAAATCCTTGAGGAGGAGTTTGTTCCCTTCGAGCATATGCCCTCGGGGATTGATGATATATCCATCATCGTCCGCAAGAAATTTTTAGATGATGAGAAGAAGAGCCGAATCATGGAACGGGTAGCCAAGGAGCTTCGTGTTGATAGTGTCAGCATTGAATATGACTTAGGGCTCGTCATGGTGGTGGGAGAAGGCATGAAGCGTACCGTGGGTATTACACACCGTATTGCCAAGGCGTTATCATTGAATGACGTGAACATTCGCATGATCAATCAGGGTTCTTCGGAGGTCAGCGTCATGCTGGGGGTCTGCGAGGATGATGTGGATAAGGCTGTTGTCAGCATATATGACGAATTCTTTAAATAACCTGTAAGGCAGTTTTGATAGGTATTATGTTTACACAATATTTATAAATAGAATCAATGCCTGTCTGGTTAACAAACCGGCAGGCATTCTTCTTACAGTTTACCCCATATTAGCAGGGGGATGAAAAGGATATTTTTATGTCACGCTGGAAATCAAATCTATATACCATTTGGCTGACACAGATCATCTCATTGATGAGCTTTAACTTCGGCATTCCTTTCATGTCCTATTACATACAGGATCTGGGGGTAACCGATGCCGCAGAGGTAAAAACCTTTATTGGCCTGCTGACGGCTGTAGCTGGCATCAGTGCCGGTGTCATGGCCCCCATATGGGGCAGGCTTTCCGATAAATACGGCAAGAAAATGATGCTTCTTCGGGCCATCGCTGCCGGAGGCATTGTTATGCTGGGTATGGGTTTTTCGGCTAATGTTTACCAGCTTCTGTTTTTTAGATTTCTTCAGGGAATTTTTACGGGGACAATCACTGCTTCCGCAGCTCTGGTTGCCTCATCCACTCCCGAAAACAGACTGGGCTTTGCTTTGGGCTTTTTGGCCACCTCCACCCAGATTGGTTCGTCTGTAGGCCCTGCACTTGGAGGGATGGTTGCCGAATGGCTGGGCTACCGGAACAGCTTCGTTTTTGGTGGGGCCATGCTGCTCTTGGACTTTTTTCTTGTTTTACTTTTGGTACAGGACAGTAATAAGGTTCTTGAGCCCCAGTTGAGCCTGACAGAGGAAGGTGACAAGGCCGAGGAAAATGTCGAGAAGCCCTTTTACGGTGCCTGGCTTGCCGTTGGGATGGGGCTTATTCTTCTTCTACGCTTTGCAACCAATGTGTTTACACCCTATATGGCCATTTTTGTTCAGGATAAGCTGGGAACCATGGAGGGGGCGTCCCGGGTCACAGGCCTGATGAGTGGGTTCATTGGTTTGATGACAGCTCTCTCAGGCTTCATTCTAGGGCGTTTAGGGGATCGATTAAACCGGTATAGGCTTTTGATATTCTGTGCCGTGCTCAGCTTTTCCATTGCCATTCCTCTTTTTTGGTCAAATAGTATTCTGATGCTCACCCTTGTCTATGGCCTGATGATGTTTATGATTGGTGGCATTGAACCCATTGTCATGTCGGTATCAAGCTCAAGGGTGGTTAGAAATCAACGAGGACGACTTTTTGGCATGCAAGCCCTGGTTTCCAGCTTTGCATGGGCCACTTCACCCCTTTTGGGGAGTTTAATCTCCATACGATTTTCAGTTCAAGCAATACTTTTAGCCATTCCTATGTTTCTGCTGGCTGAGCTTTTGGTCATTCTTTTCTTCGGCAAGAAATTGCTTT
The DNA here is from genome assembly GCA_023415205.1 of Bacillota bacterium. GTDB lineage: Bacteria > Bacillota > Clostridia > DSM-8532 > DSM-8532 > DTU059. Next base: position 93,778 of record JAEZLR010000028.1, read on the forward strand.
ATTAGTTCAATGCAGCTATAATAAAATATAATTTATAAAATGGGTCTTACCGAATGAGGGGTACCTTTTCGGTACAGAATTTGTAGTATGGTAGGAGATGACACACATGATTTTGGTTCTAAAGCCTGGTGTTGCCCAGGAACAGAAAAACGAGCTCATTAGCCACATTGAAGAGATGGGCTTGAATGTTCATGTCTCGGTGGGTGAGGAAACCACCATTATCGGCCTTGTAGGGGATACCTCCAAGGTCAATGCCTATACCTTTTCCTCCTATGATGTTGTAATTAATGTCCTGCGGGTGAGTGAGCCTTTTAAAAAGGCCAACAGAATGTTTCAGCCCTTTGATACCGTCATTGATGTCAATGGCAGGAAGATTGGACAGGGACACTTTGTTATTATCGCAGGTCCTTGTTCTGTAGAAAACGAGGATCAGATCGTCGGTGTGGCTCGTGAACTAAAGCGTGCGGGGGCTTCCTTTTTAAGGGGCGGCGCCTATAAACCCCGAACCTCTCCCTACAGTTTTCAGGGCTTAGGCTTGGAGGGCTTGGACCTTCTAAAAATCGCCCGGTCGGAAACCGGCTTACCCATTATCTCTGAAATTATGTCCACCGATGTTCTGGATCGTTTCGTTGACGATGTGGACATTATTCAGGTGGGTGCCAGGAACATGCAGAACTTTGTGATGCTAAGAGAGCTTGGCCGTACAGATAAGCCCATTCTATTAAAAAGAGGGCTTTCTGCCACTTTGGAAGAATGGCTCATGTCCGCCGAATACATTTTAAGTGAAGGAAATGAAAAGGTGATTCTCTGTGAAAGGGGAATAAGAACCTTTGAAACTTATACAAGGAATACCCTGGATCTCAGTGCGGTGCCTGCCATAAAGAAACTCAGCCACCTGCCCGTTATTGTGGACCCCAGTCATGGAACAGGAAAATCGTGGATGGTTGGCCCCATGTCCAAAGCGGCTGTTGTTTCGGGTGCCGACGGGGTGGTCATTGAGGTTCATAACAATCCCAAATGCGCATTATCCGATGGAGAGCAGTCCATTACTCCCGCGGAATATGCCTCCATTCTTCCAAAGCTCAAGCAATATGCTGAATTGGAAGATCGGCATTTGGAGGTATAAGCCATGGAAACCATCCCAGTTAAAACACATGATAAGACCTATGACATCTTTATTGAAGCGGGTCTGTTTCAAAAGCTACCCGAAATTTTCAAAGAAAAATATTCAGGGAAAAAGCTTGCTGTGGTAAGTGACAGCCATGTTTATCCCCTGTACGGAGAGCAATTTGTACAAAAACTCAGCCTTTTGGGGTTTGAGGTGAGTCCCATTGTTTTCGAGGCGGGTGAGGAAAACAAGAACATGGGCACCCTGTCGAAAATTTATACAGGCCTGGCAGAGGGTCTGTTTACCCGCAGTGATATCCTGATTGCACTAGGTGGAGGCGTTACCGGTGACATGACGGGTCTGGCCGCAGCAACCTTCTTGCGTGGGATGGGCTTCATCCAAATCCCAACAAGTTTGCTGGCCATGGTCGATTCCAGTGTGGGAGGCAAGGTGGCGATAGATCTCCCCCAAGGTAAAAATCTGGTGGGTGCTTTTTATCAACCCGATGCTGTCTATACGGATCCAAACCTTTTGGAGTCCTTACCCGATCAGGAGCTTATCAATGGTATGGGCGAGCTGATCAAAACGGGGATGCTCCGGGATTCAGAGCTTCTAAGTGCCCTTGTCCAACTGGCAGAAGCGCATCAAGGAACGAGGGATAATAGCCCCCTTTCCCCGTCCTTGCGCAGTCATTTATCTGAGAAGCTGGGGGCATTCATTATGAGAAGCTGTCAGATCAAACGAGATATTGTGGAAGCGGATGAATATGATCATGACCTTCGCCAGCTTCTGAATTTGGGCCATACCCTGGGCCATGCCATAGAGCGTGTACAGAATTATCAAGGCCTATCCCATGGTGAAGCTATAGCCGTAGGTATGGCAGTGTTTACACGGATGACTGAGGCCATGGGTCTGACGGTCCAGGGTGAGGCTAAGAAGCTTATCCATGCTCTGGAGCTTTATGGCCTTCCTACCCAAATCCCTGCTCTATGTAAGGAAGATGTCCTAAGGGCCATCCGTGTTGACAAAAAAAACCGTTCTGGGAACATCACCATAGCCTATATAGAGAGTATAGGTCAGGGCAGGCTTCTTACACTTAGCCTGGAGGATTTGGAGGTGAGATTAGATGGCTTCCTTACGGATACATTCCAGACCCCTGAAAGGTAAGGTCTTGGCCCAGCCCTCTAAAAGCATGGCTCACAGGGCGATGCTATGCGGAGCACTGGCCAAGGGAGAAACCTTCATTGACAATCTGGTTCTTTCCGATGATATGCTGGCCACTATGGGAGCCATTGAGGCTCTTGGCGCTGAGCTGTCCCTATCGGATAGCCGCCGTTTCAAAGGAAGAAAAAGCCTTCGTATTCATTCCAAGGGCTCAATTAACCTGTGCAAAAAGTCCATCGATTGTTTGGAATCGGGCTCTACAGCTCGTTTTATCATGCCTATCACAAGGCTTGTTGAAGATGAAGTGATCCTAACCGGTCGGGGAAGACTTGTAGAACGCCCTTTTTCTTTATATCAGGAGCTCTTTGAAGCTAAAGGCATTGTCTACAGGGACAGCCATGGGAAAATGCCCATTACCCTGTCCGGAAGGCTGCTACCGGGGGAGTATGTTCTGCCCGGTAATGTCAGCTCTCAGTTCATTTCGGGTCTGCTCTTTGCTCTTCCGCTTCTTGAAGGAGATTCTCTCATCAGAATTACTCAAAGGATAGAATCCGAGCCCTATATCCGTATGACGCTCCAGGTTCTTGAGGCCTTCGGCATAAGATGCCTATTTAATCCAGTCGAGCAAACCCTGAGGATACCTGGTTATCAATGCTATCAGCCTGTTTCCGATTATATTGTGGAGGGTGACTGGTCCCAAGCAGCGTTTTTCTGTATACTGGGAACCCTCTCCGAGACGATAACCATTGAAGGCCTGAATCTGGACTCCCTCCAGGGCGATAAGGTAATCCTTGATCTGCTCCAGGGCATGGGGGCCCAGCCTGAGCTGGGGAAGGACAGTATCACCTTTAGAAAGGAAACGCTGAAGGGTACGGACATTGATGTATCTCAATGCCCGGATCTCGTGCCGGTGTTATCGGTAGCGGCCTCGCAGGCAGAGGGGAGAACCCATATCATGAACGCCGCACGGCTACGTATTAAGGAATCGGATCGGCTGACCACCACCTGCCGGGAGCTATCGGCTTTGGGCGGCCATATTATCGAAGAGCCCGAGGGGCTTATTATTGAAGGGATCACCAGATTAAAAGGGGGAAAAACCCATGGCTCGGGTGATCACCGGATCGTTATGGCTATGGCTTTGGCTTCTGCGGCTTGTGAGGGTATTATAGAGATTGAAGGCAGTGAGGCTGTTCACAAGTCCTACCCTGAATTCTGGGAGGATTTTGTAACTTTGGGAGGAAAGATAGAGGCCTATGAGTAGTATTTACGGCGAACATTTAAAGCTATCGATATTTGGAGAGTCCCATGGACCGGCCATTGGTGTGGTGCTGGATGGGCTTCCCTCGGGAATCCTATTAGACTTTGAAAGGATCTCCCATGAAATGGGGAGAAGGAAACCCAATGGTGGAGCCTATTCCACCAAACGCAAGGAAACTGACGAGGTGGAAATTATCAGTGGAGTCCACCAAGGCAGAACCACCGGAACGCCCCTTTGTGCCATGATCAGAAACCAGGATACCCACTCGGCGGACTACGGTGATCTGGAGCACCTCTTGAGGCCCGGTCATGCCGATTTCACAGGGTTTGTCCGGTATAAGGGCTTTAATGATATACGCGGAAGCGGGCACTTTTCAGGCCGACTTACAGCCCCTTTGGTTTTTGCGGGGGCGGTGGCACAACATCTCTTGGACGAACAGGGGATTGTTATCGGTTCCCATATGGATACCCTCTACGATATGAAGGATATTGGCTTTGACAAGGCAGGGATATCCGAAGAGCAGCTTTTGGCCTTAAGGGCTATGGATCTTCCGGTCAATGATCTTTCCTGCCGCCAGGTTTATCTGGAAATCATTGAAGAAGCCAGAAAAAACTCCAATTCGGTAGGGGGAATTGTTGAAACCGCAGCTATCGGTCTGCCGGCCGGACTGGGTTCTCCCATTTTTAATAATGTGGAGGCCCGGCTATCCTCCATGCTCTTTTCCATACCGGCCATCAAAGGCGTAGAGTTTGGAGAGGGCTTCGGTATCACCTCCCTCTATGGCAGCGAAGCCAATGATCTATTCTATACCGACGGTGAAACCATTCGTACCCGAACTAACCATAACGGGGGGATCAATGGAGGAATAACCAACGGCATGCCCCTTGTCTTCCGTGTGGCTGTAAAGCCCACAGCGTCAATTTCAATGGAGCAGGAGACAGTGGATATTAAATCTATGGAAAATGCGAACCTGAAGGTTCGTGGGCGCCATGATGCCTGCATTGTTCCAAGAGCAGTACCCGTCATAGAGGCAGCGACGGCCATTGTACTGTGTGACATGCTCATGGGACAGTTTGGTTTGGAAACATTCAGTGAAGGAAGTAAAGCTCATGGAGGATAAAAAAAAGCAAGGGCCTATTGACCCCCTTCACATCATGAGGGAGAAAATTGACACCCTTGACAGGGAAATTTCCTTGCTTCTTCAACAACGTCTGGATTGTATCACCCAGATTGCGGCTTATAAGAAAGAAAACCAAACCCAGATTATGGATAGAAGGCGCGAGGAGAAGGTCATTGAGAATGTTCTTTCAGTGCTCCGCACCCCGGAATATGCCGAGTGTCTGCGTTTGACTTATGAAGGGATCATGGTTCAATCCCGGGATTTCCAAAACAAGAGGCTTTCCTCTCCACCCATTGGAACCCGGCGCTATGCCCTAATCGGTGAAAAGCTTTCCCATAGCCTGTCGCCCCGGATTCACAAGCTCTTTTTTGAAAAAGCTCATCTTGATGCCTCCTATGAGCTTAAGGAAGTCCCCCTGGACCAACTGGAAAATCTCCTTGAAAATCTCCAAAGGGAAGGTTTTGCCGGAATTAATATCACCATTCCTTATAAAACGGATATGATGCGCTATCTTCATCATCTGTCTGAAGAGGCTTTGCGTATAGGGGCCGTCAACACCGTGAAAATAGGGGAGGAGTACCGGGGCTATAATACGGATTATCACGGTTTTGGTATGGCGCTTAACCATCATGGCTTTCCTGTTGCGGGAAAGAGCTGCGCTGTCCTTGGAAGCGGAGGTTCTTCCAGAGCAGTCATTTCCTATCTGGAGGATCAGGGTGCTTCGCAAATCGTTATTGTTACAAGAGACCCCGACGAGGCAGGTCTGAAATTCCCAGGGCTTCACTGTGCCGATAACCGAAGCTTTACCGCCGCCGGATTTGATTTAGTGGTTAATACGACTCCGGTGGGGATGTCTCCCCATTGTGAGGCATCTCCTCTTTCTAAAAACCAGCTTCAGGGGGCAGGGATGGTCATGGATCTGATCTATAATCCCCGTGAGACCTTACTCCTTAGATACTGTAAGGAGTTGGGTATCCCCTGTGCTAACGGTATGTTTATGCTGGTGTCGCAGGCCTTATATGCCCAGAGCATCTGGCAGGAGACCGAAATCAATCCTGAAATTATTCTTGAGATTTACGAGGAACTAAACCGGCCATGAAAAGCAATATTGTACTTATCGGGATGATGGGCTCGGGAAAAACAACCCTGGGAGGAAGGCTATCAGAAGTCCTGTCCATGCCTTTTATCGATGTTGATCAAGAGATTGAAAAGCATTATGGTTCCATTAACAAGCTTTTTGAAAAAGGCGAGGAGCATTTTAGAGCCATCGAAAGCGAAATGGTAAAAAACCTCTCTATGAAAGATGGGGTCATTATTTCCACGGGTGGGGGTATTGTTCTTCGTCCCCAGAACATGGAGGTTTTAAAGGCCACAGGCCTGATCTTTTATCTGGTGCGGCCCATCGAGGATATTATACCAACGGTGGATGCCTCCAACAGGCCTTTACTGAAAAACGGTACGGATGTTTTATATCGGCTTGAAAAGGAAAGAGGGCCTCTTTACCTTAAATACAGCGATCATATCATTGATGCCTCCCAACCGGATAAGGCGCTCTTAACCATCCATTCAATCTGGAATAATGGGTTATAGATGAAAAGTTCCATCATATATTTGACACAGGGTATAAATTTCTGGAGAAAAAGCTTTGAAGAAAATCGATATCCTGTATCTTGTTCTCATTATGCTGGGAATCTATTTTTTTTCAATAGAAATTTTACAACAGCCCTCCGGCACTGTTCAAGAGAGCTTGGAGCAGATTGGCCAGGCCGAGGATGAAACTTTGGAAGTGAGTACCCTACCCTCCATTAATGCACGTTCGGCTATTGTTATCGAATATGAGACAGGCAACATTTTATATGAGAAGAATGCCTATAGAAAAAGACCCATGGCCAGCACCACAAAAATCATGACCGCAATCGTCGCATTGGAAAGCTGTTCGCTGGATGAAGATGTTTTAATCAGTGGTAAGGCGGCACATATGGGCGGTTCGGTCATGGGAATAAAGGAAGGAAGCACCATAAAGCTTATAGACCTTCTCTATGGTATGCTTATATGCTCAGGAAATGATGCCGCAGTTGCCATTGCCGAGCATGTAGGAGGGAGTGTGGAGGGCTTTTCTGAGCTCATGAACCGAAAGGCTATTGAAATCGGAGCCTTTTCCACCAGCTTTTCTAATCCCCATGGCTTGGATGCCGAGAATCACTATACCACAGCCTATGATCTTGCAAAAATGGCCCGGTATGCACTTAAAAATGATGTATTCAATGAGATTGTAAAAACAAAGGAATATGTATATAATGGCAGAACCTTAAGGAATACCAATGAAATGCTGGTAGGATATGATGGGGCGGACGGCGTGAAAACTGGATATACGGGTCTGGCGGGACGATGTCTTGTCACCAGTGTCACCAAGAGCGATATGCGCTTTATCTCTGTTGTATTGTTTTGCGACTCAAAGAATCTAAGAACCTCCAGCAGCCGACAAATTCTCGACTATGCCTATGACCACTACGGACGCGTCAATCTCTTAAAAAAGGGTGAAATTCTGGGAAGCGTCAAAATCAATCGGTCAAAAACCCGACAGGAGATCAGTGCCGGGGTATCGGAAAACCTAAAAACGGTTGTGTATAACGGGGCAAAGGATACCCTGTATACCCGTGTTTCTCTGCCAGAGGACATCATGGCACCCGTGAAGCAGGGGAGTATTCTGGGTACAGTCTCTGTGTTCCAGGGTGACCGTATTATTGCTGAAACTTCTCTCATTGCCATGGGAAGCGCTGAGAAAATGGCGCTATCAGACTATATCAGTCATGTGTTGAGCCAATGGCTGCATCTAACAGGCTAAGTCTCCTTGGTAGTATTTTTAAATGAATAATTAGAGCCATTTTCCTGCAATGTCGTGATTAATCTGAGTGAAAGATCGGGGCATTTTTTTTATCCGTTTTCATAGGGGGGATTCATTAAAAAGTGATAATGCTTGATGCGCTCAAGGGTAGGTTTACCCACCTGATGAGGGGATCATAGTATCGCCCACAGGGATAAGATAGATAAATTTTTAACATTTCCTTGCAACATTAATCTTTTAAACTTGCAAAAACATACAATCTATCATACAATAGTGAGAGAAATAGAATGTGCCAATACTATTACTGTGGTTTTTGTTTTTTGGAGGGTTTTACATGTGTGCATTTGAGGGTTTAACAAAGGAAAATCTCATTGAAAGAAAGAACCAATTGTTGCAGGAATATGATCATTTTAAAAGCCAGGGATTGAAACTTGATATGTCCAGAGGAAAGCCATGCACAGAGCAATTGGAGCTTTCTGTCGGCCTTTTTGACGACACCAACCGCCTTTTTTCCGTTGATGGTACCGATTGCCGGAATTATGGCCTTTTAGATGGCATTAAGGAAGCAAAGGCACTCTTTGCAGAAATCTTCAATCTCTCGGAAGACGAATTGTTCGTGGGTGGAAACTCCAGTCTAAACCTAATGTATGATTTGGTCTCAAAGGCTTTTAACCATGGCCTTAATGGTTTTGAAAAGCCCTGGAGCAAGCTGGATGGAATAAAATTTCTTTGTCCTTCCCCCGGTTATGATCGTCATTTTGCCATTACCGAGCTTTTTGGCGTTGAGATGATTATTATACCCATGACCCATGAAGGCCCGGATATGGATAGGGTGGAGGAATTAGTGGCCCAGGATGAAAGCATCAAGGGAATGTGGTGTGTGCCCAAATATAGTAATCCCTCAGGCATCACCTACTCTGATTCTGTTGTCAAGCGTTTGGCTTCCATGAAAACAAAAGCCCCTGATTTTCGTATTATCTGGGATAATGCCTATGCCCTTCATCACCTTTATGATACACCGGATACCCTTCTTGATATCATCGCTGAATGCAGAAACGCGGGCAATCCACATCGTGCCTTTATGTTCAGTTCAACCTCCAAGGTGACCTTCCCCGGTGCGGGTGTAGCCATTATGGCTTCCAGCAAAGAGAATATCGCTCACATTAAGAAGCAGATAGCCATTCAGACTATAGGACAGGACAAGATTAATATGCTTCTCCATGCTAGGTTCATGAAGAATGCCCAGAATGTTAATCAGCACATGAAGAAGCAGGCCGAGATAATTCGCCCCAAATTTGATGCCGTTAATGACATTTTGGAAAGAAACTTGAAGGGAAAAGGAATCGCTGCCTGGAATAAACCAAATGGCGGTTACTTCATCAGTCTGGATGTTATGGAGGGCTGTGCTAAAAGAACGGTGGGGCTGGCAAAGGAAGCCGGTGTCACCTTAACACCTGCGGGAGCCACCTTCCCTTACGGGAAAGATCCTAAGGACAGCAATATACGTATTGCGCCCACTTATCCGCCTTTGGAGGAACTCAGAAAGGCCATAGAAATCCTGGCTCTTTGTGTGGAAATTGCTGCTCTTGAGAAGATTTTATCTTAAAAATGACCCTAACTTTCTTTGATTTAATAATATTAGGTATATTAAATATTAACGCAATAAGGTGAATGAGCCGTAAAACCTCGTTCACCTTGTTCTTTCTAGCTATGGCTTCACCAAACCCTATCATAACGTTTTAGAGGATTCTTAAAATTAAAGCCAAACCAGCCTAATATTTTTATATAGGTAAAATTCAATTTATGTCTGGATTTTTAGTAGGTTTAGATATATAATAATTTTTGCACTCAGATATTTATTACAATAAGATATGATGTTGTATTAATGTCAATACATCGTGACGACTTTAAATTACATATTGAAAGCCGGAGGATACATAATTTGTCCAAGAATATCTATGAAAGCCCCTTTAATGCACGTTATGCCAGCCCGGAAATGCTGGAGCTTTTTTCTCCAGATATGAAGTTTAAAACATGGAGAAGATTGTGGATTGCTTTAGCTGAGTCAGAAAAAGAGCTTGGTTTGGATATAACAGAGGAGCAAATTGAAGAGCTAAAGGCCTTCAAAGATGATATTAACTATGAATTGGCTGAACAAATTGAAAAGGAAACCCGACACGATGTCATGTCCCATGTCCATGCCTATGGTGCCCAATGTGAAAAAGCCAAAGGGATTATCCATTTGGGGGCAACCTCCTGTTATGTTGGAGATAATACCGATGTCATTATTTATGGGGAAGCTCTGAAGCTCATTAGAAGCAAGCTGTTGTCAGTTATCTCTAAATTGTCTCGTTTTGCTGACCAATACAAGGACATGCCCACCTTGGGCTTTACCCATTACCAGCCGGCCCAGCTTGTAACCGTAGGAAAGAGAGCCTGTTTGTGGATTCAGGATCTGCTTCTGGATCTTGAAGAGCTGGATTTTACGCTGGAGCATCTCAAGCTTTTGGGAAGCAAGGGTACCACCGGAACACAGGCAAGTTTTCTAGCCCTTTTTGACAATGACCATGAAAGGGTAAAGCGCTTGGAAAAGCTTATCGCTGAAAAATTAGGTTTTTCCAATGTCATGCCTGTAACTGGCCAAACCTATTCCAGAAAACAGGATTCACGCATACTCAATACCTTAAGCGCTATAGCGCAAAGTGCCTATAAATTCAGCAACGACATGAGGCTCCTGGCTAACCTGAAGGAGCTTGAGGAACCCTTTGAAAAGAAGCAAATCGGTTCCTCTGCCATGGCTTACAAACGAAATCCCATGCGCAGTGAGCGTATTTCATCCCTAGCCCGTTATGTTATTGTGGATGCACTAAACCCCGCTATTACTGCCTCCACTCAATGGTTCGAAAGAACCCTGGATGACTCGGCCAATAAGAGAATTAGCATGCCCGAGGCCTTCTTGGCTGTTGATGCTATTCTAAATATTTATAACAATATATCCGGCGGGATTGTTGTCTATCCTAAAATCATCAGAAAAAGAGTTATGGAAGAACTGCCTTTTATGGCCACCGAAAACATTCTCATGGCTGCGGTTAAGCGCGGAGGCGATAGGCAGGCGCTCCATGAAAGTATCCGTGTTCATTCCATGGAGGCCGCCAGGATGGTCAAAGAGGAAGGAAAAGCCAATGACCTCATTGAACGTATTGCGGGAGATTCTGTTTTTGGTATGACACTTGAGGAGCTTAACGCTGTTCTTTCTCCTGAGAACTATATCGGAAGAAGTAGCGAGCAGGTCGTTGAGTTCCTTTCGGAACATGTCCGTCCCTTATTACAAAAGAATCATATCGTAGAAAGACACATTGATTTAAAAGCATAAAAAACAATAAGCCATTAGTCCTATTGTTTTTTGTTACTAGCTATGATGTAATATTGTCATGTCATCATCTATTGCTATCATTATTCGGTGGAGGTCAATGGTATGGTTACCATTAATAAATATAGTAATGTTCCTTTATATTGTCAGCTAAAAAACCTTATTGTTGAGAAAATTGAAAAGGGTGAATTTGAAGCTGATTCGAAAATCCCTTCCGAACAGGATTTTTGTGAACAATATGATATATCGCGTCCAACTGTAAGGCAAGCGATTAATGATTTAACAGCCAGTGGACAGCTTTATAAGATGAAGGGAAAAGGGACATTTGTCTCTGCTCAGAAGACCTATATCCATGTGAAGGATTATACCGGCTTTACCGATTCTATTCTAGATAGCAAGAATCCTTCGGAAAAAAACATCCTGTCCATTGATATCATTGTTGGGCAAGATCAGCCCAGACTTTCAGAGCTGTTTGGATTAAAAACCGATGGCAGGAGCGAATTTGCTGCCATTACCTACACGAATAATCTAAGTAATGATATGGTTTCTCTAAATGTTTCCTATTTGCCTTTGAGCCTTTTCCCTGAAATTTGTGAGGATATAAAAACCAATAAGGATGTTTTACGCGGTAAATATCCTCTGGTTCCCAATAGTACGAAAAGCATGCTGGACATTATCAGTACCGACCAGAAGGATGCAGTGTATTTAAAGCTTCAACCCGGTCAGCCCTTGATCCGTATTAATAATGTTCTCTATTCAAAGAGTGGCCAGCCAGTGGAGTATATTGTCACAAAATACCGTGCCGATAAGACCAGATTGCAATTTGAAAATCATAAATAGAGCAGAAAAAACCGTTGGTGTTCATAAACATCAACGGTTTTTTTAATATCAATATAAAAGGCTAGTTTGAAAGACTTATTATTGCATCCCTTGCTTCATACCCTGGAATTTTGAAGCGGCATTTTGAACTTCGCTTAGATTGGCGTTTTTAGTATTATACCAGCCCTTTTGACGCATAGCGTCAAAAATCTGATATTGAACTTGTTGCTTATCGTTTAGAATCTTGGTTAGTTCACTTCTCAGGTTCTCACAGGTAGACTCGGCAAGATAGGTACCGTAGGCCTGAATCACCTGTTTTTCGCTGCTCAGGGCATCATTCATGATTTCCTGTTCGGTAAATATAGCTTGATGCTGCATAAATTTCCCTCCTTACTGTTGCTGCTGTGAAGGCTTATTGTGAGAATTCAGGTAATTAAACAGCATATCAAAATGCTGCTTATGAAGCTGAGCCGCCTTGTTGCAAATATCTTTCAGCTGCGGATCATTCAAGCTCTGTGAGTACATATCCAGCTTTTTGTAGTACAGGGACTCGTAATTCATCATGTCTTCCAAGATCCCTAAGTTTTTGCTTGTAATCATGGCCTGGCCCTGCTGGTTCTGCTGCATACCTGCATTTTGCTGCATTTGCTGATTCTGCTGCTGATTGTTCTGTTGAGTATTCATGTTTTCCACCTCCGATAATAAAGTCTTTTTGACCTGAATATTCTTCTCAGGATCAATGCTTTTTATGAATAGATTAAGCTATAAAACTATAAAAATAGTCATACCTTCTTTAATGATTGGTTTGGACTGACTTTTCGAGCAACAAATTATCAATATGAAATATTTTCTTGAATATATCCCAATCACGTCCAATATACTTATATTGACCTTATGGGTCATGCACCTTGCATGTACCGACAGATACTGAAGGGGGATTGGCCGTGGAGAGTTTGTACAGCATATATAATGATATTGCTGAGAGGACAAAGGGCGATATATACATAGGAGTTGTTGGACCTGTCAGAACAGGAAAATCCACATTTATCAAGAAGTTCATGGAAGCTCTTGTCGTGCCCAATATCAAAAATCCATACGAGAGAGAAAGAGCTGTTGATGAAACACCTCAAAGTGCATCGGGAAGAATGATAATGACCACAGAGCCTAAGTTCATCCCCAATGAAGCGGTCACCATTACCATGGAAGACAATGTCACCTTAAGGGTCCGGTTGGTGGACTGCGTGGGCTTCATGGTGAAGAGCGCTATCGGCCATATGGAGGATGAAATGCCCCGAATGGTGAAGACGCCATGGTCAGAATATGAGATTCCTTTTGAAGAAGCAGCAGCAATCGGAACCCGAAAGGTGATTAATGATCATTCCACCATTGGTATTATGATTACGGCTGATGGTTCGTTTACACAGTTTTCCAGAGGAGAATACCAGGAGGCTGAAGAGGGAGTGGTCAAAGAGCTAAAGGCTTCAGGGAAGCCCTTTGTCATTCTTTTGAACAGCTCTTCTCCGGATAACCATGAAACCAAGGAACTTGCGAAGGAACTCAGTGGAAAGTATTCAAAGCCGGTTATCCCGGTGGACTGTCTGAACCTGAATAATCAATCCATTAACAGGATCATGAACGGAATTCTCTTAGATTTCCCGGTAAAAGAAATCTGCTTCAATCTGCCTGGTTGGATCCTGTCCCTGGACAATGAACACTGGCTCAAAAAGGAAATGTTCAATGCCCTTCATGATTCATTCACCGACAGAACCACCGTACAAATGGCTTATGATTCCGCTGAAAAGCTAAAGAACTATAACTTTTTAAACAAGGCCTCCGTCAACGACATTCGGATGGGCACTGGCGAGCTTAACATGGAAATCAAACCGGCGGAGGGTCTGTTTTATCAGATTGTGAAAGAGGATATCGGCCTGGAGATTGATGGAGAACAGCGTTTGTTTGCTGTCCTTAAGGAGCTTTCAGGAATAAGGGAAGAGTATAACAAGGTTGAGGCCGCCTTGGCTGAGGTCAGGACAAAAGGCTACGGCGTTGTGACGCCAAGGCTTGAGGAGCTAACTCTTGAACCCCCTGAAATTGTACGACAAGGTACAAGATTTGGGATTAAGCTAAGAGCCAGCGCACCCTCCATACATATGATAAGGGCTGATATTGAAACCGAGATTGCTCCTTTGGTGGGCACTGAGAAGCAATCTGAAGAACTGGTCAATTACCTTCTAAAGGAGTTCGAGGGAAAGCCCGAAAAACTCTGGGAGTCCAACATTTTCGGAAAATCTCTCCATGAGCTTATTACCGAGGGACTTCAGAATAAGCTATACAGAATGCCGGAGGATGCACAGCTTAAGCTTCAGGAAACCTTGCAAAAGATTATCAACGAAGGAAGCGGTGGCCTTATCTGTATTATTCTTTGACAGACACAGATGCATTCAAAATTTAAAGCCCATTTTGGGCTTTTTATTTTATATTTATTTGGAATGTGCTTAATTTAAGGAATTAGAGCAAAACCCTGTATTTTATAGTGGTAATATGACCAAAAAATTTGGGAATTAACGCTGGTCAAATGGATTTATCATGAAAAAAAGTGGTATAATATTCATAGTTTTAATTTCTTAAAAATTACCCCGAAAGGAGATAAGGTATGAAAGATGTATCCACTGAAAAAAAAAGAAGGGGAAGACCTAAAAAAAATAGTGCAGCAAATGTTACAGTGGCAGCCATTGAAGTTAAAAGAGGACGGGGAAGACCCAAGGGCACGACATCAGCCAAAAGGCCACTAAAAAATATAGATGTAAAAACTGATAAAGCTGATCTTACCTATAAGCCTATTAATGTGTGGGATAATCCTAAATTCAATAAGCGTAACATTATGGCGTTCAGCGAAGGCTACAAATCCTTTATGAATAAGGCCAGAACAGAACGTGAGTTTATACGTGAAACCATTCTTCTTGCCCAGGAGAAAGGCTTTATTAATCTAGACAGCTTGGGTGGTACCAAACTCAATCCGGGGGATAAGGTTTTTCGTGTGGTGAAGGATAAGCTCATGCTTTTATCCGTCATCGGAAAAAAGCCGGTTGAGGAAGGAACCCGAATCGTGGGGGCTCATGTTGATTCCCCTCGTATTGATATTAAGCAGAATCCCCTCTATGAATCCACCGATATGGCCTTCTTTAAAACCCATTATTATGGTGGCATAAAAAAATACCAATGGGTGGCCATTCCCTTGGCTCTTCATGGGGTTATTGTCAAGGCTGACGGAACTGTTGTCAATGTAAATATTGGTGAGGATGAAAAAGACCCTGTATTCACCATTACTGATCTATTGCCCCATCTGGCCAAGGATCAATATGAAAAGAAGCTTAATGAGGCCTTCCAGGGCGAGCATATGAATGTTCTCCTTGGCTCCGAGCCCTTGGGTGGTAAGGATGAAAAAGATCGGTTCAAGAAAAATATTCTTTCCTTGCTCAATGAGAAATATGGTATCGTTGAAGAGGATCTGATTTCCTCAGAGCTTCAGGTGATTCCGGCTTTCAAGGCCCGCGATGTGGGTCTGGATAGAAGTATGATCGGGGCCTACGGTCATGATGACAGAATCTGTGCCTATCCCGCCGTCATGTCCATCTTTGAAACAAAGAATCCCGAATATACAGCGATCTGTTGTCTCACCGACAAAGAGGAAATTGGCAGTGTTGGAAATACAGGTGCGGAATCCAGGGCTTTGGAGAATTTTATGGCCGATCTGTGCGCCATGACCACCAACGGCGCCTACACCGACCTTTTGGTTCGCGCTTCCTTGGATCGCTCGAAAATGCTTTCCGCTGATGTCAATGCGGCTGTGGATCCCAACTATGAGGGAACTCACGATAAGATGAATGCCGGTTACCTTGGAAAAGGTGTTGCTATAATGAAATTCAGCGGTTCAAGAGGTAAATCAGGTGCTAGCGATGCCAGTGCCGAGTACCTGGGTGAAATCCGAAAGCTTCTCAACGATCATCAAATCCCCTGGCATATCACCGAATTAGGTGCCGTTGACAAGGGTGGCGGCGGAACCATTGCGATGATGATTGCTAATCTAGGTGTGGATGTTATAGATATCGGTGTGCCCATTCTTTCTATGCATGCGCCCTTTGAGGTAGCCAGTAAAGCCGATCTTTTCGCCACCTACAGAGCATACTGTGTCTTTATTCAATAAGATAGCTCCTATTAATGGAGGATGAAGTGTTCGTCCTCCATTAATTTTTTTCAATGGTTTTTAGTCACGCTAACGAGGAGGAAAGGCGACCTATGGAATGCAGAGTGGGCTGCGCAGCCTGCTGTATCGATATCAGTATATCTTCACCCATACCCGGTATGCCCCATGGAAAGCCTGCGGGCATGCGTTGCATTCAGTTGACGCCAGATAATAAGTGTAAACTCTTTGGTCAGCGTGAAAGACCTCAAGTTTGCTTAAATTTTACACCTTCGCTAAGCACCTGTGGACAGAGTAATGATGAGGCACATCTTTTTCTATCCGAGCTTGAGAAAGCGACAAGTGCATGAGGGTGAGGTTTATTACGTGAGAAAAAAACTAGTACCATTGAAAGTTTTACTGGTTATGTTAACTGTAATTCTTAGCAGAATAGCTCTGTTACCGGTGTCGGCCAATGACGGAGTTCTAGGGGTCACCCCCGACGGTGTTTATCCTATTACTCAGTCCGATATCATGATGGTATCCGAAGAGATTTATATCCATTGCGCTACGGGGAAGGTCACCTGCAGGTTTGATTTTAAAAATCTTGGTGATGCTCAAACCGTGGTGATGGGCTTTCCGGCGAGACTCAATGAGAATCTTGAATATGAATCCTTTACAACAGAAGAAGATGTCACCATACGGAATTTCACTGCGAGGGATGAGACGGGAGAAATCTCGGTCTCTCTGGCCGATACCATTCCCAATCCACCACTAAAAAATGAATGGGGTATGGAAGCCTATTCGAAGTGGTATACTTTTTCTGTTGATTTCGAAAAGCAGCAGGAAAAGACCCTTTATCATACCTATGAGGTTAATTTTCCATATTACTCTAACGGGGAAGTCGTCATGGGATATGTCATTGAAACAGGTGCGCTCTGGAAGGGACCCATAGGTCACTCCAAGGTCATTTTTGATATGGGTGAGATTCCTATGTATTCATTGAGCCGACTTTTTCCTTTGAATTATTATCGCATTGAAGGGCAGAAGCTTATCTTTGAAAGACGGGAATTTAAGCCGGAATATAATCTGTCAGTGGTGAAGAATGAACAAGTCGTTGACCTGGAATGGCTGAAAAATGTGTATGGCGAACCGGATAGCGAGACAAGGGCGTTTATTGATCAAAGATTGGAGATTTTTAAGGAATCTCCGGAAGCCATCCGTAAAAATAGCCAGGCTTATTTAGTCCGTTATCAGGAGCTGATAAATCAAGACCCCATCAGCGCCCTCTATATTAAGAGTGCCTTAGGACTACTTAATGGCAGCGAAAAACCAGCAAATGCTTCATTGAGAATCCTCAAGCAAACCGACGATGTTTGGGAATATGAGGTTTCTGCAACCGATTCCGATGGTGATATTAATGGATTCGAAACCGAGTATAAAGGGCTAGAGCAATATGGTATTGAGAATTATTCGGGGGGGATGTATTACCAATCAGATAACAAGCGATTTACAGGCAGGGGTATTCTCAACCTCAATGGGATCATAGACCCAACAACAACCTCTCATTTTGCCATAACTGTTACCATAAAGGACAGCGCAGGCTACACGGATACAGCCACTTTACTCCTTGAACCCGAGCCTTCAGCAACCCCGGAGGAAACTCCCTATAAAGCACCTAGGGAAACATCAACCCCTTCTCCAACATCCTCATCAAACGATTCAGAGAATGCTCTTCACACCAACCAACCGGTTAATAAAGGTGAAAGGGTAATTCCAATGGAAGAAGAGACTATGCCCCTACTTATTGCGGGCGTGGCCCTGGTGTTGTCTGTAAGCTTTATTGTTATCACCCTATTGTTTATAAAAAGAAAAAGCAGGGGATACCTATTATTCGTGGCTCAGCTTATTGTTATTGGATTAAGCTTTTATCAGCTCATTGAGCTCTTGAATACAAGAAATACTACCGAGGGGATAATGAATTCAGAAATAATATCCGGTAAAATTGGATTAATCGCGATATTATGGGTATTAAGCATGCTCTTAATGCTCGTAGGCATTATTATTACTGGTAAGAATAAAACCACTAAAGTCAATTAGTTCTCTTTTTCCTTAGGCTTGATGGAGGAGAGGGGATTACTCTTAACCGCTTCCCTCAAATGCTCTTCATCAATATGGGTATAAATCTCTGTGGTTGCGATGCTCTCATGGCCAAGAATGGCTTGTAGAGCGCGTATATCCACATGACCATGCTTATACATGAGGGTGGCTGCCGTATGGCGGAGCTTATGGGGGGAGTATTTATCGGGGTCCAAACCAGAGGCCTGTATGTATTTCTTGACTAAGTATTGTACGGTTTTCGGACTGATGCGGGTCTTCCGTTCGCTGATAAACAAGGCCTTTGGGTCCTTGATATTGAGTATTTTGTCACGTTTAACCCTATAAGCCGCAAGGGCGTCCTTACAGGCTTGGTTGAGATACACGGTACGTTCTTTATTTCCTTTACCAATAACTGTCAATGTGTCGCCTCGAATATTATTGATATTGATACCCACAAGCTCGGAAAGACGTAAGCCGCAATTCATAAACAATACAAGGATGGCATAATCCCGTTCCACATTCTTTTTACCGTCCACACTGTTGAGTAAATTAACGCTTTCCTCCAGATTCAGATACCTTGGTAAACGTTTAACAATCTTTGGAGAATCCAGCTCAGCCGCGGGATTGTATTCAATGAGCTTAAGCTTGGTATGAAGGTACTTATAAAAGGACTTTAAGGACGCAACCTTACGGGCCCGGGTTACGGCGGTGTTATCGCGGTCGCGGCTGGCAAAGGCCATAAAGCTATAGAGGTCGGTTAAATCGATTTTTTTTATGTCCTCTATGGAAATGTCATTTACAGGGATGTTCTCAAAATCCTTTTCAATGGCACCATATTTAATGACTTTGATGAATCTGAAAAAGGTGCGTAAATCATAATAATATTCGCTAATGGTGTTTTTCGATTTATTTTTAATGGTGAGCATATAATGTAAAAACTCAATGGCAATATGGGGTAAATCCTGATAATCTTGAACCATAAATAAGCCCTCCATAATAACAAAATCTATAGGTTCATAATAAGTGAAACCTGTGGGGTTTGATAAGTTGGAATCAGTCCCAAGAAAAACCTGCAGAACAGGTTATAACCACACATTGGAATCTAGATATCAAATACCTGCTTTTATTATACCACACCTCCACTCTATTAAACAAAATTTTTATTTTGTCTAATGTAGTGTGTTTTGAAATTAAACCTAAAGGATGACTCCCTCCTTAGGTTCTTTGTTATAATGCTTTGTCTCTTCTCGTTAATAATGGTGATTCTCATAAGGCAACCATTACCGCAATCAACGGATATGTGCTTGCTACCGTTTCTTGTGTGCTCATGGGTTATCCGTAGTGACAACTGATTTCTTTTTCATCACATGGTTAATCCTTTCCGAGCTCAAGATCATACTGAGGATACAAAGAACAATAAAATACGGAAAAATAGTGAATCCCGTTATTGCAGTTATTCCCCCCAGCAATGGCGGCAAAAATGTCGTACCGGTATACGCCAGTGCCATCTGATAACCAATGATGGTTTGTGAGTGTTCTTTTGTAAAACGAACGGGTGTTTCGTGTATCATCGACGGGAACACCGGAGCAAAGCCCAAGCCAACTACAATAAAGCCAATAAAGGAGAACCATGAAGGCAAGGGTAAAAAAATAAGCAGGATACCGAATAATGAGAGCCCCTGCCCCATCCTGATCAATGTTTGGTTGCTTAACCTTAAGGTGATAAAGCCGCTGATAAACCGACCTATCGTGATCCCTGCATAATAAAGTGAGACCCATTCTGCCGCCACAGCCGGTGATAATCCCTTGATATTAACAAGGAAACTGCTTCCCCATAGCCCCATGGTGGACTCAGCCCCGCAATAGAATAGAAAAGTTGCCAGAGCAGGCTTTACTCCTTTAATATGTAAAATCCCGCGTACTGGAGTCTCCTTTGGTTTTTCTATGGCTGGAGCCAAAGGATTCTCTTGACGATTCACTCGTCCCCATAAAGGTAATGTGACGAACAGTAAAAATACCAAAAGGAATTGAAGGATGGATACCACCAAATACCCGCTTCTCCAAGTATTCTGCTCTGCAATAAATCGCGCCATGATCAGGGGACCCAAAGTGGCCCCCAATCCCCAAAAGCAGTGCAGCCAGCTCATGTGAAGTGCCTTATAATGAGTGGCTACATAGTTGTTTAAGCCGGCATCCACCGAGCCTGCCCCCAGGCCGAGAGGAATGGCCAACACGATCAGCCAAACAAGAGAGGGTGCAAAAGAAAAACCCAAAAGAGCTGTAGCAGTCATCAAACTGCTTATAAAAACAACCTTTCCTGTTTCAAGTCTCTTTAGAACGAAGCCGCTTAATAAGCTGGAAACAATTGTCCCCGCTGATATGACCATGGACACCAATCCGGCTGCTTCTGAAGGTGAGCCGAATTCCAAGTGCATCAGCGGCCAAGCGACACCCAGAAGTGAATCCGGCAGTCCAAGGCTGATAAAAGCCAAATAAATAATCGACAAAAAAAATGTAGCCATAGTTTTTCCATACCCCTGTTAACAGCATTACGTTTTATGTCATATTAAGCCTTGGAGATAGCCAACTGTCCCTTACTAACGGGTTTCATCAGCAGAAGCAGACGTTCATTCTGTGGAGGATCATAGAGCCAAATGTGATGGTTTTCTTTTGGTATGATGACCGGCATTCTATCATGGAGTAAGCGGACATCCTCATTGGCCTGGGTAGTCAGAATAGTAAAATAGGGCTTAAGGGTGCCCTCCTGATCCTTAAAAAACCAGTAAAGTCCGGCAAAATACATCATTTGACCATCCAAAAGGGTTAAATAATGCTTGATACGCTTTTTATCTTTAACGTTTTCAGAGGAGTCCTTCCATTCAAAAAAACCACGGGCTGGAATCAAGCACCTTTTAGAGGTAAAAGGCATTTTAAACAGGGGTTTTTCATGAACGGTCTCGCTTCTGGCGTTGATGATGAGCTTTCCGTTCTGTATGGGAAATCCCCACTTAATGATGTGTATGCTCTCTCCCTCCTGGGTATCAGATGACTGTTCCTCCCGTCTAGCAGGAGTAATTACTGGAGCATAGTCACCGGGATACATTTCCCCTGCTTTTTTCAGAAGATCCTTTTCAACCTTGTTAACTAACCCGGCAAAGTCATCAAGATCCTTTTCCGGGACATAAAAACGTCCGCACATGGATATTCTCCTTACAGCCTGATAGGATGACAAGAGACTCTTAATCTATCCTTACATCCTTACATCATAATGTATTAATTCATGAACCAATATGTAAAAAGGAATTAAACATGTTTCCATGCTTAATTCCTTCATATGCCTCGTAAATTCAACCAAAAGCATTAAACTTCCATGATCTCTGCCATTTTAACTTCAGTGATCTTATCTACTTTTTCAATATATTCATCGGTAATTTTCTGAATATCCTTTTCCGCAATTTTTAAATCATCTTCCGTGATTTCTTTTGCCTTTTCGCGCTTCTTAAAGGTTTCAATGGCATCACGACGAATCTGGCGAATGGCTATTTTATCACGCTCTCCAAGCTTTTTAACTTCCTTGGTTAAATCCAGTCTTCTTTCCTCGGTAAGGGGCGGGAATATCAGACGAATTACCTTTCCGTCATTGTTGGGGTTTAGGCCCAGATCAGAAGTCTGGATGGCCTTGACAATATCGTTGAGGATTTTTGCATCCCAAGGCTGAATGATAATCTGACGGGCCTCGGGTACTTGAACATTGGCAAGCTGTGTGATATGGGTAGGTGTCCCATAATAATCGACGGTCAGCTTGTCAAGAAGATGTGGATTGGCTCTGCCAGCACGAATGGATGCTAATTCGTCCCGAAGAACGTTAAGCGTTTTATCCATTTTGTTTGTAAATTCAGAGTAATTCTTATTCATGTTTCAAACCTCCCTCGCAACAAATGTACCAACATTCTCACCATTTAAAACCTTCAGAATGTTTTCCGGCTCTTTAATACTAAATACCAATAATGGAATGTTATTTTCCATACAAAGGGTTGTGGCTGTGGAGTCCATTACACCCAATTGCCGCTGCAGAACTTCCATATAACTGATACGGTCAAACCGAAGAGCCTTTTCATTGATTTTGGGATCACTGTCATATACAGCATCTACATTCTTAGCCAAGAGAATGACCTCAGCCTCGATCTCAGCAGCCCTTAAAACAGCGGCGGTATCAGTTGAAAAATAAGGATTTCCGATTCCACAGGCAAAGATGACAACGCGTTTTTTCTCTAAATGCCTGACGGCTCTTCTTCGGATATAGGTTTCAGCCACTCTGGGCATTTCCAAAGCCGTTTGAACCCTTGTGGGTACACCTCGGAATTCAAGGGCATCCTGTAGTGCTAAGGAGTTAATGACTGTGGCAAGCATTCCCATATGATCGGCAGTGGTTCTGTCCATTCCTGTGCTACTACGACCGCGCCAGAAGTTCCCTCCACCGACCACAATGCCAATTTCGATACCCATCTCCCAGGCTTGCTTAATTCGTTCGCTGATTTCTGACAAAATCCCCTGGTCGATACCCATACCCTTCCCTGATAAGGCTTCTCCACTTACTTTCAACATAATACGCTTATACTTTAAACTCATATTGCCTCCGGAATATTTATGATTAGTTCTGCCCTATCTTTTTAAATGCTGCTTAACAATCAGTCACCGGACTAGGTGTACACCGTTTTGGGATTGACTTAAGCTTGCTAATTTCCAGCAAGAGATGAAGGGCCTGATGTTGGCTATGAAGTGTACGTGTTGGCATTAAAAGGGGTATTATGACGATTATCAAAATACCCCTTGGCAAATTACTTAATTTGTTTCATAACCTCATCGGCAAAGTTCTCTTCTTTTTTCTCAATTCCTTCGCCCATTTCAAAGCGAACAAATCTTCTAATGTTGATATTCTCACCGATGGTTGCGATTTTTTCTTTAAGAACCTGCTCCACTGTTTTATCGCTGTCCTTAATAAAGGGTTGTTCCAAAAGACAAATTTCATTGTAATACTTTTCAATTCTTCCAACAACCATCTTCTCGGCGATATTCGCAGGTTTTCCTTCATTTATGGCCTGAGCCTTGAGAATTTCCTTTTCCTTTTCAATGGCATCAGTAGGAACCTCTTCCCTTCTCACATAACGGGGGCTCAAAGCGGCAATCTGCATTGCAACATCTTTAACAAAGGCGCGGAATTCATCATTCTTGGCTGCGAAATCGGTTTCAATGTTTACTTCAACCAAAACACCGATACGTCCGCCACCATGAATATAGGATTCTACAACACCTTCGGAAGCAATTCTTCCAGACTTCTTTGCGGCTTTTGCAATACCCTTTTCACGAAGGTATTCAATAGCCTTTTCGATATCACCATTGGTTTCTCCAAGAGCTTTTTTACAGTCCATCATACCGGCACCGGTACGTTCACGTAGGTCTTTAACCATGCTTGCGCTAATTTCCATAAACTAACCATCCTCCTATACTGTGATTAAGTATTCCTTACTCGGCAACTTCCTCTTCGACCTTTTCAACCATTTCAACAGTCTCGGTTTCACCTTCAACTGAGGTTGAAACTGCAGCAGAGCCCATTTCGCCCTGTTTTGCTTCGATAATGGCGTCAGCGATTTTGGAACTGATGAGCTTCACGGCTCTGATGGCATCATCATTGCCTGGGATGACATAATCCACTTCATCAGGATCACAGTTAGTATCAACGATAGCTACGATAGGAATACCGAGCTTCCTTGCTTCAAGAATAGCATTTCTTTCCTTCTTGGGATCCACAATAAACAAAGCCACAGGATGCTTTCTCATCTCAGTGATACCACCAAGATTCTTTTCAAGCTTCTCCATTTCAAGCATGAGCTTGCTGACTTCCTTCTTGGGGAGTACTTCAAAAGTACCATCGGATTCCATCTTCTTAAGCTCTTGTAAACGATCGATTCCTTTACGGATAGTTTTAAAGTTGGTGAGCATACCACCGAGCCATCTGTTGTTAACAAAGAACTGACCGCAACGCTCAGCTTCTTCTTTAATGGCGTCCTGAGCCTGCTTCTTGGTTCCGACGAAAAGAACGCTTCCACCCTCCATAACCAGATCTCTGATGAAGAAATAAGCCTCATCAATTTTCTTTACAGTCTTCTGGAGATCGATAATGTAGATTCCGTTTCTTTCGGTGAAGATGTATTCCGCCATTTTAGGATTCCATCTTCTTGTCTGGTGACCAAAGTGCACACCTGCTTCTAGCAGTTGCTTCATAGAAATAACTGACATGATAATCCTCCTTGTTTTTCCTCCGTCGTCTTCTTCTTTGATAAGAACCTATGATGCCTATCATAAGCACATCCTACCAAATCCGACGGCGTGTGTATTAAATACCCGTAATATTATAGCACGGGATATTGTCATTGACAAGTATTTGCCTTTAAATAAATCTAGTATTTGAAGGAGCTCCTTGAGCCATTATCCGTGGCTAGGATTTCTTTTGACAATGATGGCGGCCTTGGTGATAGCAGAAATCACATCAACCTCAAATTGAGTCTTCAAATTATTGATCTTGGAATAAATCTCACCCCTCTGAGTGA
>JAEZLR010000038.1 GCA_023415205.1 Bacillota bacterium
CTCCGATGCGGGCAGCGTGACAAGCTACGCTGCGGAAGCCATGGCATGGGCAGTGGAAAAAGGCATTTTGGCCGGCGCCAACGGCGCTCTGATGCCGAAGGACAACGCAACCCGTGCACAGGTGGCTGCCATTCTTCAAAGATTTATTACTAAAACGGCAAAGTAAATATTATAGCGAAGGGAGTGTCTCAATGTGAGGCACTCCCGTTTTTTTGAACCGAAAAACAGACTTGAAATAAGATTTTCTTCATTATGGAATCCAGAAGTTTTTCAATGTAAAATAAGAATATAACTTAAGTACCTTAGGTAATAATAATAGACAAAAGAATTTGTTGGGAGTGTAAATAATGGAATGCCCTGTATGTGGGGCTAAGCGGGAAGTGTTTCAAGGATTCCAGAAATAATTAAAAAAGTGGTTTTTGTTCAAACATGTCTGATAGAGACGAAAAAATGCGCCCAAAGGGTGCGTTTTTTTATGTGATACCCTGTAACCATTCATAAGGTATTAGCATAAACTGAAATTGTAATTTTTTCCTTTATTATAGGGAGGCATTAACCATGCTCTCAAGTATTGATTTTATAAAACAATCCCTAGGTTTACATCTGTTTTTTGCAAGGATTATGAAAGAACACTCATTTTTCCTTGAAGTGGGGTTTACACCGAGAGACGCTAGCTTTACTCAACAGGCAGATACTTTTCGCAGGGAATTTGACAGAATTCTAGGAGAAGTTATTTCTTTATCAAACGGTGTTGTTAACCCCGGGGTTCTTCAATCCGGTGAGGTAGTAACACCTTTTACTTTAAATGCAGAAATGGCAACTACATATTTCACGGGGGTACAAATACCAACTCAATTGACGCAGGCAGAAGCAGGACTATCAGGCGGTGGTATGATAACAGCAAACTCCATGCTTGAACAACAAGTATCGGCGCTTAACCAAAGGGCAATTAATGCAACGACTGCGTTAATACAATTTAAAACAAACATTTTATCTAATGTACTAAGCTGCAAAATGTTTACATTCAACTATCCCTTGTTGATCATACACATAACTCGTGAGGCAGAATTGTATCTTCTGCAGCTTAGTAGGCTTCAAAGCAGAGAAGAGATAAATCTGGAAAGAGAAGCCTACGAACTGGAATTTTTCTGGAACAGGCAAATGGCAGAACATGCTAAGTTCATCCGGGGTTTGCTTGACCCAACAGAAAACAATTTAATCAGCCAAGCTAATAATTTTGGAAATGAGTTTGATCAATTGACAGCAGAAGCAAAGGCGGCAATGGATGCGACCGCTCCACTGGCTGAAGTTACTGTTGAAAGCTTGAAAGCAACTGAGGACTTACGAAATTTCAAAGCGCAAGGCACGCAGGGTATTCTTGCATGTAATATAAAATCAATCATTATACCGCTGTTGGGTGATCATGTCTTGCGTGAAGCAAATCATTATTTGAGGTTGTTAAAAATGTTTGAGAGAAGATAATAAAGACAATTTCTCAAGGCAAGTAGGGGTTGAGTCTCGTAGTAGAAACAGCGACTCAACCCTTTGCGTCCTTACTAAAAATCCATCGTCTTTACATTTGTAACACAACAAAAAGTAAGGAGATGGATTAAAGATGAAAGAATTTATTGATCATTTACCGGTGCTATTGTCGGAGACTATAATTTCTGTTGTGACAAGCATCATCCACAATTGGCTCCCCTTAAGTTTGGCAATACTGACTGCTTCCCTTATGAAAGTATTCATCGATGTAGACAAACTTAAACAGTCAATACTTAAAAAGCCGAAGGTATCCATTCTTGCCAGCGTTGCTTTCGGTGCTTTTACACCACTGTGCGCCTGCGGTACGATGGCTGTAGTTATTGGATTGCTAACCACAGCCTTGCCATGGGGGCCAGTTATAGCATTTTTGACCTCTTCACCGCTCATGAGCCCGGATGGCTTCATTATGATTGCCGGTATACTCAGTCTAAAATTCGCAATTGCCTTAGCCATAGCATCAGTTGTTATTGGTCTGGTTTCAGGTGGTTTAACACATTTTATTGAAAAAAAGACTGGTTTTTTAAAAGATCAATTACGATTTACAAAAAGTTCGAAAGCCCAAGACTGCTGCAGTGCTGCAGCTTCAGAGGCTACATGCGGTTGCACCGCATCCGTGCCTTCTAAGCTAATCTCATCAAAGGATAAAAGTTCTTTTGCAAGAATGATGAAAAAGCTTCGAATTAAGGAAGTAGGAAAAGCCTTGGTTGATGTGGGCTTAAAGCAAATACTTCTTTACTTCACTATCTTTGCGGGAGTTGGTTATCTTATTCAATCCTTTGTGCCTACCTCATTAATCGTATCTTTATTCAGCGGAGAAAGCATTTTTTCAGTTCCTTTAGCAGCTTTAATTGGCCTGCCTTTATATGTTAGCGGCGAAGGAGCAATCCCAGTTATTAAAGCATTAATTGAGGGTGGTGCAGGTGAAGGTGCGATGATGGCATTCATGATAACTGGTCCAGCAACCAGCGCCTGGGTTATAGCTGGAATAACATCTTTTATGAAAAAGAGAGTTGTTGGCTTATATGTCAGCTACATATTTATCGGTGGAATAATAATCGGGTACATTTACCAATTGCTCATAGCAATGGGTCTATAATCAAGTAGATGCTTTAACATCTAAAATTTAAAGATTGTGAGGTTTCATTATGTTTGAATTCAAGAAATTAGTGGAAAGAGTAGTAAAAGGAAGAGCTGAGTCTGAGTGTTGTGTTACACCGGATGGTCAGGAAGGGTGCGGATGTGGTTATTTACCAGTAATTAATAATGCCGGATGTGGTTGTTGTGAAGAGTCAGAAAAAAATGCAAAGCCTTCAGAAGCTTCTGGATGCAGTTGTTCGTGCTCATCAGTAAAATAGAGGGATTATAGTGGTGAAAAGTATGGCATATAGTACCGAGCAAATATGGGAAGAGTTTAGCTCAGCACTTCGTTCATTTATTTCCCGTAGGGTCCACAACCCTTCCCAAATTGAGGATATTTTACAGGATGTCTTTGTCAAGATTCATTCTAGCATTGATTCTCTCAAAGATTATACAAAAATTCACAGTTGGGTTTTTCATATTACACGGAATACCATCATTGATTATTACCGGAAGCAAAAAATTAAATTTGAGGATATTGATACGATAGCTTTAGAAGATGAAGGGGCCGATAACAACATCAATCATATGATTGAATCGGAACCGATTCATAAGGTGGCTGCCGGCCTAAAAGGGATGATTAATGATCTTCCAGAAAAATACTCGCAAGCACTTAATCTTGTAGAATTCGGAGGGTTATCGCAGGTGGAATTGGCAAAAAGACTGGGGATATCTGTATCGGGTGCCAAGTCCCGTGTCCAGCGAGGACGTCAATTGCTAAAGGATAGTCTCATGAAGTGCTGCCATTTTGAACTCGATCGCTATGGGATGATTATTAACATTCATCCTATTTGCTGCTGTTGTTGCCATCCAATCAACAATAATTAGTGATTGCCATTTCTGATGATTGAGTTTAATTCTTACCTAAGACATAGGGTTCTGGTCAGTATAGTCTGTTCTGGTAAACGCGCCATATAAAAAGAATAAAGATTTATTTCCTTGGTAAGTAGTAGGCTATGATAAAATGATTTTGTATAGTGATAGAATCAATAAAGGGTAAGGCTTTATCCAATTAAAATTATTAAACTGGTTTTTATTTATTGTATAATTCCAACAGAAGGAGTAGGTGGGAATAGATGAAGGGACTCTTGGACTCGGGACCTTTCTATCATGGAACAAAGGCAGACTTAAAGTTGGGTGATTTCCTGGAGCCCGGCTACAGCTCCAACTATGGTCAGAGGAAGAAGGCGAACTTTGTTTATTTTACTGCCACCTTAGATGCGGCTATATGGGGAGCTGAGCTTGCGGTAGGTGAGAATCCTAGTCGAATCTATCAGGTGGAGCCCATGGGAAGCATTGAGGATGACCCCAATCTGACGGATAAAAAGTTCCCAGGGAACCCAACGAGGTCTTACCGTTCCCAGCAGCCACTGAGAGTGGTTGGTGAAGTTTTGAACTGGGAGGGACACACTCCCGAACAGCTACAAAAAATGCGTGCTCAGCTTGATGAGCTTAAAAGACTTGGCATCGAGGCTATTAATGAGTGACCAGTCAATGGGTGATAATTCTTTAAGCTTAAGGTTTATGGTGTTGATGATGGATGGTTGTGGGCCAGAATTGTTTTGAATAGTAGACTGACCCGAATCATACCATGGTTTCAGGGAATAATTTGCTCCGTGTTTCAATGAGACTAAATATTTGAGGTATGGTTTTATGGATTATGAAAAAGCAGCCTCCTATTGGATGGATAATACGAAGGGCCCTCGGATGGATCACAAAGCGCTCTTGGTGGAGATAGAGAAGTACATTCTGGCGCATAACACCTGTGCCCTGGCTACCGGATGGGGTGATTTCGTCCGATGCACACCTATTGAGTACAATTATAAGGACAGAAATTTCTGGCTGTTTTCTGAGGGAGGTTTAAAATTCCGCGGGCTTGAAAAGAATAAAAACGTTAGCCTTGCCATCTATGACAGCTATACCGGCTTTGTTCAATTGGGGGGAATGCAGATTTCGGGTACTGCCGAGCTTGTGGAGCCATGGACGGAGGAATACATGGATTTATTGGCATTTAAGAAGCTATCAGCCGAGAATTTTAAAAAACTTTCAATGACCATGCATCTCATCAAGATTACACCCAGCCGCATTGATTTTCTATCTTCAGAGTTCAAAAAAAGGGGTTTTGATCCACGGCAACATTTGTGCTTTTCCAACGGCAAGGTTGACTAATGTGATTTGCTATAACAAGCCGCTTTAACGGAATGATAGGAGGTTCATATAAAGTGGTAATCGCTTATGAATCAAAAACGGGTTTTACCAAGAGGTATGCCGAAATGCTTGCGGCTAGGACGGGGCTAAAAGCTTACCGGGTAAAAGAGATTTCAAAAAAAAGTCAAGATGAAATCATTTTTCTAGGTTGGATGAAAGCCGGAAAGGTGCAGGGACTTGATAAATTGAAAAACAAAAATGTTAAAGCTGTATGTGCATCGGGTACCGCACGAACCGCTGAACCTAATAACGAAGAAGTTATTGCAAGGAATAAGATCGAAGGAAAACCCTTTTTTTATCTGCGTGGCGGATGTCTGCCCCTAAAAGAGCTGAAGGGTATGGATAAAATCCTAATGTCCTTGTTTTTAAGGATGCTTAAAAGCCGTAAGGACAAAGATGAAGAGCTTCAAGAAGCCATCAGAAACATTGAAAATGGTTTTGACGGCGTCAAAGCAGAAAATCTTGAACCAGTTCTCCAATGGATGAACGCTAGGTAACGCAGGCAATCAATTAATAATAAATAACCCGGCCCCCTCATAGGATATTGTGAGGGGGCGTGTAAAATGAAGAAGATTAACTGGAATAACCTTCTTATCATCGTACTTACCACTGAGCTGATAGGTATGCTCGGCAATTTGTTTTCCGGCAACCCAAGGCAAAGCTACACCACATTTATTAAACCGCCGCTATCGCCACCAGGATGGCTTTTTGGCGTTGTCTGGCCCTTGCTTTATTTACTCATGGGGCTTGGGGCCTATCTCATTTACCAAACGCCGCCGACACTTGAACGTAAAAAGGCAACCACCCTCTATTGGGTACAGCTCTTTGTTAATTTACTCTGGCCCATTGTGTTTTTCAGTTTTGAGTGGTATTGGATATCCGTCATTATTATTCTATTATTAGATGTCTTGGTCTTGTTTACTTTACTAAGGTTTTATAAAATTGATAAAGCAGCGGGTTACCTAATGATTCCCTATTTGCTTTGGCTTCTCTTTGCAACCTATTTAAATATTGGAATTGCATTGTTAAACTAGAATTATTGAGCTACATCTAGCATATGCAGCTCTTTTTATTTGCCTGTGGCAGCAACCCTAAGACATCTGACCACGATTCTGATCTGGTTACAGTAGTATTAATGAGCTTATCTTCATGGTGGGCTGGAAACGCTTTTATATTAATTGGTTATTATGTCATTTGACTTTTTTATTTCAAATACATACAATTTTATCTAGTGCGTTTATTTACTTGAAATGAAGTGATTCTAGATCGTCTAGGGCAATAGAGATAGAGGGGAAATAATAAATATTTGATTAAGAAACAAGTAGTTCAGCATTTGCTTTAGGAGGCTTGTATGGGAAAGGTTATTGTACAGGAATGCACAAATTATGAAGTGGAAACCGTAATGGAAAAAATCAATGCTGCAGTAGATATCCTTGGCGGATGGGATAAGTTTGTAAAGCCGCAGGATAAAGTACTCCTAAAGGTGAATCTGATTGGACCCAAGACTTCGGATTCGGCTGCAGTTACGCACTCTGAATTTGTCAGAGCGATGGTAAGAATATTAAAGAGCAAAAACTGCAATGTATGGATCGGTGACAGCTCAGGAGGAGCCATAGCAGGAATAGCGCCTACTGCACAGGGCTTTAAAGTTGCAGGATATGAGAAGGTTGCTCAGGAAGAAGGCGCGCAGATAAAGAATTTTGACCGTGAGGGTGTGATGGCGGTACAACCGGAAAGTCGATGTGAAGAAACAATGTATATCGCAAAGCCAATGTTCGATGCTGATGTGGTAATTAATCTACCGAAGTTGAAAACACACTCGGCGCAGATTTTTTCCGGAGCTGTAAAAAATGTATTTGGATGCATACCAGGGCTCAGAAAGGCGTTGTATCACAAAATGGCTCCCGATCCAAGCGATTTTGGGCAGATTATCTGCGATATCCACAAAGCGACTAAAATCAACCTTCACATTATGGATGGGATTCTGGCCATGCAGGGAGAGGGGCCGACAGCGGGTAGTGTTTATCACTCTGGAAAAGTCCTTATCAGTGAAGATCCATTGGCATTGGATGTTGTTGCTGCAAAAATGGTGGGAATGAAGGTTGAGGATATACCGATACTGGAAACGGCACGGAAACGGAATCTCGGGGAGAGTCGGCTAGAAAAAATCACACTTGCAGGTGATCTTAATCAAATTCCCAGGCTGGAGAATTTTAAACTACCCAAACGTTTCAGAGAGACTAAAAAGCGCAATAGTAAAGCTCTGGTAAAAGTCATTGAATTTTTTAACACCCATCCGAGGATCAATCTTAATAAATGTAAAAAGTGCAATATGTGTGTGGAAAGCTGTCCGGTTCAGGCTATTGACAAGGAGACGAAGCGAATTAATTATGATATCTGCATAGAGTGTATGTGCTGTCACGAGTTATGCCTGTTTAAGGCCGTTGAGCTTAAAAATAATAATAGGATGGCAGGTTTGATATCAGGCTTCTTTAGATAATAGATCTGATAATGGCTGATAAAGGACAGATGAAAGATTATTTCATAATGGCTATTTTCATAGGGGCAATAAACTAATTGCAAGGGTAAGGAGTTCTTACCTTTGCATTTTTTTATTCTCACATGGATTTTTTTAATATTAATAAATTCCAGATACTTTGTGCCGGTTTAATTGATTAGTAATAAATTACCAACATCTGATAATAATCTCTATTTTTAATTGCTATCACACCCTATAGAATTTACATAAAATCAATAATAGCATGGAGGAATGATTATGGCAAAAAAGTCTATCGTGTTAGTCTTGGTGCTGGCAATGCTGGCGGTCATTTTATCAGGGTGTGGCCAGGCGACCTCAGGATCGGCTAAGCTTGTTGGCGTTACAATGCCGACAAAATCGCTCCAGAGATGGAACGAGGATGGTGCCAATGTTAAGGCCGCTCTGGAAGCAAAAGGGTACAAAGTCGATCTTCAATATGCTGACAACAAACAGGATGTTCAGAATAGCCAGATTGAAAACCAGATTACCATGGGATGTGATGTTCTCGTTATCGCTTCTATCGATGGCGGCGCATTAGGCGGCGTTCTTAAGCAGGCAAAGGAAGCTAATATCCCAGTCATTGCTTATGACAGATTGATAACCAACACTGATAAGTGTGACTACTATGCCACATTCGATAACTATGGCGTTGGTAAGATGCAGGGCGAATTTATCGTAAGCGCACTCAAGCTTGACAAAGGTGAAAAGGGCCCCTTCTCCATGGAATGCTTCGGTGGTGACCCGGGCGACAATAACGCAACCTTGTTTAACAAGGGTGCTATGGACGTCCTTCAGCCTTACATAGACAGCGGCGTGCTGGTTGTGAAGTCAGGCCAGACTAAATTCCCGGATCAGATCGCCATTACAAACTGGGAATCCAAAGGTGCCCAGGACAGAATGGATAACCTCCTGACAGCTTATTATGCAGATAAGAATATCGATGTAGTCCTCTCACCCAATGACAGCCTTGCACAGGGCATTGTCGCTTCTCTGAAGTCAGCCGGGTACGGTTCATCCTCCAAACCCTTCCCGATTATCACCGGCCAGGACTGCGACAAGATCACTGTGGGACAAATTATTCGCGGCGAACAGTCCATGTCTATCTTCAAGGATACAAGAAATCTTGCAAAGCAGGTTATTGCCATGACGGATGCGATACTGGCGGGACAAAAGGTTCCCACCAATGCCAGCTATAACAATGGCGTGATTGATGTTCCTTCGTTTAACTGTGAAATCCAGTTCGCTAACAAGGACAACTGGAAATCGTTGCTGGTCGACAGTAAGTATTATGAGTTATCCGATATACCGGATGCAAAGTAATTGAATATTGGGAGATGGCGGCAGCATAGCTGCCGCCATTTTGAACACCGGGGACAGCAAAATCAAAGCTTATATGAAGGAGCCGATAGCATTGGAATATATCCTTAAAATGGAGAATATTACAAAAGAATTCCCTGGCGTCACCGCTCTTAGTCATGTTACCTTTCAAGTAAGAAAGGGTGAGATCCATGCTCTGGTTGGGGAAAATGGAGCCGGCAAATCCACGCTGATGAATGTTCTGAGCGGTATCTACCCCCATGGGTCATATACCGGTGCCATCATTTACAAGGGAAAGGAATGCACGTTTAAAAATATACGCGATAGCGAGGCAGCGGGAATTGCCATCATCCACCAGGAGTTGGCCCTCAGCCCTTTTATGTCCATCGCGGAAAATATTTTTTTGGGTAATGAAAGAGCCAAGGGCGGTGTAATAAACTGGGAAGAGACCAATAAAGAAGCCACCGGGTTAATGAAGAAGGTGGGCCTTAAAGAAAGCTATACCGCCCAGATAAAAAACATTGGAGTTGGCAAACAGCAGCTTGTGGAGATAGCCAAGGCACTGTCGAAAAACTGTGAACTGCTTATACTGGATGAACCCACGGCCGCTCTCAATGACGAAGATTCCGATCACCTTCTTGAGCTATTGCAGACTCTTAATAAAGAGCATGGCATGACGTGCATTATGATTTCTCATAAGCTCCATGAGGTTATAAAAATCGCCAACAGTATAACCGTCCTTCGTGACGGAAAGACGATAGAAACGCTGGACAACACCGAGCCTGTCAGTGAAGGGCGCATAATCAAGGGGATGGTAGGCCGCGAGCTTACGGATCGATTCCCCAAGCATACGGCAAATACGCGTGAGATAGGCTTTGAAATCAAGAATTGGGTGGTTCATGACCCTCTCAATGAAGAAAGAGTTGTCATTCATAATGTCAATATGCACTTTAGAAAGGGTGAAATAGTCGGACTTGCCGGACTTATGGGCGCGGGAAGAACAGAGCTTGCTATGAGCGTGTTCGGAAGGGCATATGGTAAAAGGATAAGCGGGACGCTTATCAAGGATGGCAAGGAGATTACCCTGAATAATATAGGACAGGCAATAGCCAATGGAATAGCTTATGTTACAGAAGATCGAAAAGCGGCCGGATTGGTGCACATACAGGATATTAAAAGAAATATTACCCTGGCTAATTTGAAAGCCATTACACGGGGCTTTGTGGTAAACGAAGATGAAGAAATCAAAGTGGGCAAGGATTACAGGGACCGCTTCAACATAAAGTCTTCAAGTGTGTTCCAAAAAGCGGGCAATCTTTCTGGGGGAAACCAGCAGAAGGTGGTGCTCAGCAAATGGATATTCGCCTCCCCCGATGTGCTGATTCTTGACGAACCTACCAGAGGAATCGACGTAGGTGCCAAGTATGAGATATACAAGATCATCTTACAGCTAGCGGAGGCCGGAAAATGCGTCATTATGATCTCTTCGGAGCTGCCTGAAATATTAGGAATTACCGATCGCTTATACATCATCAACGAGGGGCGTGTCGTAGGAGAAATGAAGACAAGCGAGGCCACCCAGGTGGATATAATGTCCACAATCATAAGAAGTTCAGCGGAGCGCTAGGGGGAAAAGGTATGAAAAGCATAAAGGAAGTTATGGACCGTAACATGCGGCAATATGGGATGATTTTTGCCCTGGTCGTTATTGTTATATTTTTCGGGATAGTAACCGAAGGCAAGCTTATCTGGCCGAGAAACCTGTCGATGCTGGTGCGTCAGAATGCCTATGTGCTGATACTTGCCATAGGGATGATGTTTTGTATTTTGACAGGTGGTAACGTGGACCTTTCGGTGGGCTCGCTGGTGGCCTTGGTAAGTGCCATGTCGGGGCTGATGTCTACAACCCTTGGTCTACCTACGTGGCTGGCAATCATTATCAGCCTCCTAACGGGGCTCCTGGCAGGCATATGGCAGGGTTTTTGGATAGCCTATGTCAAGGTTCCGCCATTTATCACGACACTGGCAGGCATGCTTGTTTTCCGTGGGCTTAATAACATCATATTGAACGGAAAAACCTTACCACTTGATGGTTTATATATTACTATCGGGACCGGCTCGGTTCCCGATATCGCTCCCAAAACCGTTCGAGACTTTTTACATATTGGTGATTTGCTGCAGCTAGAGAATAAGCCTGAGTTTTTGAATGTGACCATGCTTATTGTGGGGCTTGCCTTATCCATTTGTTATGTTCTGTTTGTGATTGTCAACCGGAAAAGTAAAATAATACGCGGCTATGAAGTAGCCTCCTTAAATTCGGTCATTGCAAAGGCCATTGCATTCTTTATTGTCATTAACATTTTCGCTTACTGGCTGGCCATGGATGATGGCTTACCCATCATGCTGATTTTACTGGCCGCTTTATATGCCATATATACTTTTATAGCCACTAAGACCATACCGGGGCGCCATGTTTACGCAATGGGAGGTAATATCAAGGCGGCAGAGCTTTCCGGGGTCAATACCAAGAAAATGATGTTCCTTGTCTATTCGAATATGGGTCTTTTGGCAGGAGTTGCAGCCGTGGTCACTGCAGGAAGATCAATGGCTGCTTCGCCCAATGTGGGAGCAAACTTTGAGCTTGATGCCATAGGTGCGTGTTTTATAGGCGGTGCCTCCGCATACGGTGGCATAGGAACCATTTGGGGAGCTGTTGTAGGTGCTTTTATTATGGGAGTTATGAACAACGGCATGTCTATTATTGGACTAAACGTCTTTTTACAGT
This sequence comes from Bacillota bacterium, assembly GCA_023415205.1. Taxonomy (GTDB): domain Bacteria; phylum Bacillota; class Clostridia; order DSM-8532; family DSM-8532; genus DTU059. The sequence goes on from JAEZLR010000038.1 coordinate 11,529, forward strand.
CTGTGGCAAAAGGGCTGGTGGTATTGTTCGCCGTTGCATTTGATATGTACTCCAAATCCAAGTCCAGGCTAAGCTAGGCTTCAATCAAGGTTTGGTACGAGGCACTAGGCATAGGCTTAGTGCTTTTTATATACATAATTTATTTATTAGTCCTATTTATGGTATAATGAATAATGATTTCAAACAAGTTCGCAGACCCCGTTCAAAGGGGGGTGACGAAATGAAATGGCTGTATAAAATATCATTAGCGCTTCTGATTGCCACTGTGGTTACATCTGCGGCTGTGGCCGCATACTATTTTAGCAGGATCAATAAGGGCTATGATAAAAATGCTACAAATGTTTTTGGTGAGAATCCAAAGTATCATTTCTCCTTGATTTTAGATTCCGGAGACGATGAATATTGGCAGAGTTTTAAAGAAGGGGTCTTTGAAGCCGGAAAAGTTCACAACGCCGCCATTGAATACAACCCCATATCCGACCCGGACGGCATTGACAAGACGATAGAGTATATCAATATTGCCAGCAAATCTAGGGTTGACGGCATTATTGTAAACGGTGAAAATTCAACCGAGTATTCGGAGGCAATTAAACAAGCGGGCAAGTCTGGAATCCACATTGTCGTGGGACAGGCGGAGTCTATAGACAGCAGTAGGCTTTCCTATGTGGGAAATAATTTTTATGATTATGGAGTAAAAGCGGCAAAGCTCATTTCTCAAATATCGGGCAAGGATCCGCAAATCAATCTGGCGGTAATCCTGTCTAATTCAAGCCGAAGCAGGGCTGACAAGACTGTCATGTCTCAGAGTGATATTATGATGAGCGGCATAACCAGTATCATTGAAAGTGAGAAAAAGATAAAGCTGCTATGCACCTTATATAGGAATAGCGATCTTCTTGGAGCAGAGGATCTGACGAGGGACATATTAACCCAGTATACGGATGTGGATGTGATATTCTGCACAAATGCCAAGGATACGGTAGCCGCCGCGCGGGTCATCGTCGAACGTAATCTGGTGGGAGAAGTGGTTATTGTCGGCACGGGCATCACCGATGAGATCAAGTATTATATTAAAAAAGGGATCCTCTTCGGCGTACTGGACAGAAATGGGTATAACGCTGGATACAAGAGCGTAGAAATATTGTGCGAAAGTGTCGGAGATTCATTTCAATCAAGTTATATCAACATCCCCATGGATATCTATACAGCCATAAATATTGATCAAAAATAAATGAAGAGTTATAAAGGCTATGAAAAAATTTTGGAGCAGGATGTTCAACAGCATAAAGTCCAGGATTATTGCAGTTTTTGTTCTGACTATGATTTTAGCCAGTGCAGCCAGCATTTTTATTCTGGGATTATCCAGCAACATCATTGAAAAGATGGATGATATGTTTGCTGCCAATGTGGAGATTGAGAACTTCCTGAGGGATATGCAAGACGTCAATACCAACCTGACGAATTACCTTGTTACCTCCGACTCGGACAGCTTGCTCAACTATTATCGATACAAGGATGTTTTCAGCGAGAAGGCCAAGAGCATGTTTTACCAGTTGCAGGGGATATATAGCCAGAATGATCTGATTTACAAGGATATCGCCTACATGGTCGATTCCTATTTCAATGAGGCGGAAGCGGCAGTAAAGGCTAAAAGAATGGATAACGCCGATGAATATATCACCCGGTATGCTGAAGCGAACAAGATTACCGGATATATCCGAACCTATACTGATCGATTGAACCTGAACATTCTCAATATCAATACCAACCAATACCAGGATATGTCCGAGAACCTAAACAAGCTGCGAACAGCCAACCTGATACTCATCATATCGGTAATACTGCTCAATGTGCTTGTGATTTCCTATATGACCTATAATATGACTAAGCCGATTATCAAGCTTGCCCATTCGGCGGAGGAAATATCCAAGGGCAATTTTGACGCAGAGGATATTGAGGTGCATTCACAGGACGAGCTTAGCATCATGGCAAACGCATTTAATGGAATGAAGCATAGCTTGAGAAATCATATTCGTGAGTTGCACAACAAGGCTGACACTGAATCACAGCTTCTGGAGCAGCAGATAGAAAATTTAAGGATGCAATCGCTGCTAGTAGATGCGGAGATGAAAGCGCTACAAATGCAGATAAATCCGCACTTTCTTTTTAATACACTGAATGCAGGGGTTCAGCTTGCCATGATTGAGGGAGCCGACAGGACATCCACCTTTCTTGATAATATGGCCATGATATTCAGATACAATGTTAAAAGCCTGGACAGAAAGGTCAGGATTAAGGACGAAATAGATACCATAAGGGCCTATGAGGATCTCTTCTTCGTGCGATTCGGAGATATTATCAGATTTGAGTACCACATTGATTCAAGTCTGCTGGACCTTGTGGTTCCACCTCTGATTGTCCAGCCCTTGGTGGAGAATGCCACGATTCATGGGATAGGAAACCTGGAGCGGGGAGGCGTGATAAATATCTCCCTTGAAAAAAGCGATGGGAGGGTTAGAATAGGTGTCCAGGACAATGGGGCCGGGATGAGCGAAGAAACAAGGCAGCAGATATTGGGATGCCAAAGGTTTGAAAGCGAAATATCCGGGCAGGCAACAGGGATCGGAATATATAACGTGGTGCAGAGGCTGAAGCTGTTTTTTAATTGTGAAGATGTCATAGAAGTGATGAGCGCTCCGGGTAAAGGCACAAAGGTAGTTCTAAAAATACCGTCCTAAAAACCCATTCGACATTTTGAAAAATCGAAGAAGGTGGTGATTCTTGTGTATAGCCTTATGGTTTGTGATGATGAGCAGATAATGATTGAATCCGTACGGCACATCGTAGAAAAAGAGTTTAGCAACATAAGAATTGTGGAAACGGCAAGATCCGGGAGAGAAGCGATTGAGAAAACGTTGGTGACCAGGCCGGATATCCTTTTAACGGATATAAAGATGCCGGGTATAAACGGCCTTGATGCAATTAAAGAAATAAAAAAGGTCCATAGCGATGTGAAGATTGTCATCGTTTCTGTGTATGAATTTTTTGAATACGCAAAGCAGGCCGTTGAGCTGGGGGTCAGTGAATATCTGATAAAACCCGTAAAAAAGGAGAGGCTTGGGGATGCCTTACATAGAATAATGGCCCAGCTTGATGCTGAAAGACGCAAATATAGCTGGGAGCTTGAAGCCAAGGAAAGAATAGAAAAAATGCTATCCGCCGTGGAACACAGCTTTATCTATTCCTTGCTTTTCAATCAGGTGAGAAAAAATGATATAACCCTGTATAAAAGGGAGTTTTTTGATATAGATAACGAGACGGGCTTTACTTTTGTAGCCCTGTTTAACAAAAAAGGTAAAAACGGGGGTTACGAGGATCAGTTGCAGGATAGCCTCGATCTTCAAGAAATCTATACCTTTTTCAAAGATAATCTAAAGTACAGATGGAAGTGCATCGTAGGCCCTGTCATGCTGGACAGGGTTGTGGTCTATGTCGCTCAAAGTATTGATGATCTGTATCAGCAGAGAGTGCAGTCTATCGCTTGCATTGAAGAAATCATGCACTTATTGGAGGCAAGACATAGTATTGAGTTTAAGGTAGGGATAGGTAGAATCCACAAGGACCAGGATATCATGATATCCTATCAGGAAGCTTTAAGAGCCCTCAACTGCAATGAAGGCGGCAGGATCGTGCATATTGATGATATTGCTCCCAATATCTATGATGTGGGATATGACATTGTGACGGAGGAACATAAGCTGATCATCGGCCTTGAAAACGGAGACGTGCAAAAATGCCTGACGATTTTGTCTGATATCTTTCGTAAATACCCCAATTTTTTCGAACAGGAGAATATTCATTACAGAATAATTGAAATGATGGCAGCGGTTCGACGGGTGGCAACGGAAAACGGAATTAAGGACAATATCGAGGCCGGGTGTTATATTAAAAGGATTTTATGCTGTAAGTCCAGCGAAGAGTTTGAGCAGTTATGTACAGAGGAAATAAGGCAGATAGCCTGTGAAATAAGCGTCAGGAAAAAGTGCAATATCGGAAAAATAGTTGAAAGGACGACGCAGCTCATAAGCGAAAGGTTCAACCAGGATCTGAGCTTAGATGACATATCCAAGGAGCTGCATATCAGCCCTCAATATTTAAGTCGGCTATATAAAAACGAAACCGGTGAGAATTTCATCGAAAGATTGACGACTATACGCATTGAAAATGCGAAAAAGCTCATGAGGGAAAGCAAATATTCCATCAAGGAGATCTGCTACATGTCGGGGTACTGCGATCCCAATTATTTCAGCAAACTGTTCAAAAAGCATGTGGGAATATCTCCGACCGACTTCCAAAACAAATTTAGGTAGGATGTTTGGCGCCAGAGGTGCAATCACCAATAAAGCATCCAAGTGATTGAGAGGTTTTTGTCATGAAGAAAAGAGTGGCGCTGTCTTTGGCGGTGCTTTTAATGATTCTATATGGCTGCGGGTCGGACAAGTCATCCAGTCATGAGGATAATGGAGTGAAAATAGGGTTTATCTATGAAACGATGACGGTGGAAAGGTGGCAGCGGGATAGAGATATCTTCGTAGCAAAGGCGGAAAATCTGGGGGCAGAGGTCATAGTGAAGGATGCGTATGAGGACAGTGACCGTCAAAGAGAGATCGGTATCGCAATGATCAAGGAAGGGGTGGATGTACTTGTCATTGTTGCTTTTGATAAGGACAGCCTCAAAGAACTTGTCAAATATGCCCACAACCATGATGTTAAGGTGATTGCCTATGACCGCATGATGAGGGATGTGGATATTGACTTTTATCTGTCCTTTGATAACACGGAAGTAGGCCGTATGATGGGTCAATCCGCTACAGAAAAGGTACCTAAAGGGAATTACCTGATCATCAACGGTTCCCAAAGGGACAATAATTCCTTTATGTTAAACGAGGGCTATTACAGCGTGCTTAAGCCGCTCATTGACAAAGGCGATATCAATATCCTGGGTGAGACCTGGATAGATGACTGGCGGGATGAAGGTTCGTATGACTATGTCAGTAAGGTGCTCAACAGCGGAGCGGAGGTGGATGCAATCATCGCAGCCAATGATCAGCTCGCAAAGGGAGCAATAACAGCTTTGAGCGAAAACAGGCTTGCAGGAAAGGTATTTGTAACGGGGCAGGACGCCGAACTGGGTGCTTGCCAAAGAATCGTTGAAGGGACACAGGGTTCCACAGTTTATAAGCCTATTAATATCCTTGCGCAGGGAGCGGCCGAGATTGCTGTAAAAATGGCAAAGAATGAAGATATAGGCCCCTTCGATGAAATGTCCAACGGAACGTTTTCGGTTCGCTGTAAGATTTATAAGCCCCAGCTTGTAACAAAGGATAATATAGATGATACGGTCATAAAGGACGGTTTTTTTACGGCCGAGCAGGTCTATATACACGTTCCGTAGATAGTTAATGTTAAAAGCTCGCCTTACCCTTGAGTCCGGGTGCTTATGCTCTAAGCATCGTATAGTTGTTTATACTAAATTTGCTTATCACCTGAGCTATAAGGAGCTCTCTCACGGAAATATATAGTGTGTCATTATGTTCTAGCAGCTTTGAAAGTAGGCAATAGAAGCCCTTTTCCTCCAGCTCAAGAGGGCCGATTTCATCAATAAAGATTGGTGAGAGGCCGGCATCAACAATATGGCAGATGGAGGCAAAAGCAAAATCAAAGCCTTCCCGGCAGAAACTGTAGTTATCATAGCGATATTGTTCATTCCAGAAGGCCGGAATAAAATCCTTCTTGAGTGAAAAAGGCCTGCCTTCCCCCGTAGAAAGCCTGACGATTTGCTGACCTGCATAACTGTCTCCGATATAAAGCTTTGGCAAGATAAAGCCATCTCCGGTTTTTATTTCACGGTATAGGGATAATAGCTTTGTGGTTTTTCCACTGTTTATGCCTCCGGTTACAATATATATCATAGCTTACCAAACCCCTCATGGGTCGCTAAAATAATTCTGTGCCAATAAATAGTCTTCCGGTGTATCAATATCCATGAGAATACCCGGACTTTCAACCTCTAGCGTTGTGAACCCTTGCTCAGCAATAAAATCTCTCAGTGTATTGATACCTGTTGCGGTGAGCAGCAGGCCCGCCATATTTTTGTTAATCAGCACGGGATGCCCTTTCATGCCACCAAAGGTTGGAACAACAATGTTTGCGTTTGTTTTAAGAAGTTTCTCATAGACAGTCTGACTAACAAAGGGATAATCCCCGGGTATTAAAAAAGTCTTATCTGCTCTCGAGTACTTAAAGCCTTTTAATACCGAGGTGAACATGCCCTCCTGATAGTTTTCATTAAAGATTAAGTCAGCCTTTGAGTACTTGTCCAGTATTGGTGTAAGTTTATTTATGTTATATCCGCCAATGACAATTATTCTCGAGCAGACATCATACATCCCTTCAATACATCGTTGGATAACAGCTTTCCCTTTTATTTCAGCCGTAAGCTTGTATGTGCCCGCCCTTGATGAGTATCCGGCGGCTAGGATGATACCTTCTATAATCATCATCACAATAACACTTGAATGAGGATTGCGACGGCCAATAGGCTCAGGGAGAAAAGAGGCCTGAAGCAGATGCCTTTAATTCTATGAGATATTTCTTCCATGAACCGTTTAATAGAGGTATGGTTATTGATATAGATTTCCTTTATCCTCTTTGCAACCACCACTATGCCAACGATTAGTAAGCTATTCACAATACCTTCAAAAAAGATAAATTTGAATAGCATACCTATTGTGTTATACGGATAGGATGACATGATAGAGACGGGTATGGCGAGGATGACGATAGCGTAGGATATCCTCCACAACACGCTGACTAGTCCTGTTCTTAGTAATGGGAGCCTGACAAACTGCTTCTTCCCGTTAAATAGCTTAAGTACGACAAAAAGGGATATACCCTCCAGAATGATTGACAGCGCAGGGCAAAGGACTAGGAGCGGATGGGGTGTCATAAAGAGATTAGTGAGTTTTATCACTGCGGCAACGACTGAAGTGATAAGTATTGCATTGATTTTGCCGGTCTGTTTATAAACCATGGCCATAAAAAAATAGGCCAAAGGAAACCAGAGAACCCAACCGATATTTAGTGTGGTGATATGTAACAAATGCCCGAGGGTTGCTTCCTCAAGCCCCCACAATGCCCCCCAAAACACGATGGCACTCATGTATTTTTTCATTTTACCAGAACCCCTTTTATGGCAGGATTTATATCATCCTATGAAAATGTAAATAGAATTATCCCTTGATACCTTTAGGAAGGGGGATATCCCTTCAAACTGTTTGAGCAGGACTACCAGCCTTTTGATGTGAAGACAAAACCGAGGTCATGGCGTTTCTGATCTCTTCATAGCTGGTACATCGGCATATGTTAGATTGGAGCCATTCTTCCATGACATATTCTTCTGCGTCAGGATGAATGTTTGCAAGTGCATGGCATACCATTAAGAAGCCGGAGGTGCAGTAGCCGCATTGAAAACCCCAGTTTTCTACGAAGGCTTTCTGAATGGGTGCATTCTTAAGGCCTTCCACTGTTGTAATTTTGTGGCCGATTGCTTCAACGGCCAGCATGAGACAGGATTTAATGGGCCAGCCGTCTACAAGAATGGTGCAAGCGCCGCAGTCGCCGTTTTCACAGCTAGGCTTTGCGCCTGTTAAGCCCAATTGCTCCCTGAGAATGTATAATAGAATATCGGAAGGATCAACCACCACCTCCTTCCTTTCTCCATTTATATCAAGCTCAATGAAGCTTTTTCCCTCAAGCTTAAGCATTCCCTAAACCTCCAGCCTTTCAAGAGTATCAGATAAAGTTGTTTTCAGAATGAATTTTCTGAAGCTGTCCGAACCGGAAACATCATTTAATAAAGGTGCGGGCAGAGAATCAAGGGCATGAGTCACCCTTACCTCCCTAGGGGTACTTTTGTCATTGATATATTCCTCTAGCCGAGCTGAGCGGAAGGGGAAAGGACATACGCCGCTCATGGCCAATCTGATTTGGTCATCTTTTTTGAGTGCCGCGATGGTCAGCAAGGGGTAATCTATTTTTTCGTTTCTCGTCTTTTTCACGTGAACATACGGCAAAGAAGTATACTCCTTATCAATCATAAACTGGACAATAAAATCACCTTTGGGAAGCTGCAGCCTTTCATTAAAAACATCATGTAGGGGAACCTGTTTGAGACTATCGCCAGAGGTCACTAAAGCGCTACAGTCGGATAAAAGCAGCGGCAGCACGGATTCCCTATAGAGGATTGTTCCTCCGATGTTGCCGCCAAGGGTTATTTTGCACTGCATGGTGTGGTCAGCTATCCTGCCTGCTGATTTTCCAAGCAAAGGGAATAATTCTGACTCTGAGATACGGGACAGCGTAACTGAAGAGCCTATTACCAGCGTATCTCCACAGAACTCAAGAACATTGCATTCAGGGATGGCTTTTAGGTCAACGACTGCTTTGGTGTGTAGGTTATGGACTCTCGCCATACTAATAATTTCAGAACCGCCACCATAGTAAAGGGGTTCTTTCCCCAGTGATTCCAGTTCTCTATAAATCTGAACGGCCTCTAAAAGGGTATCCGGCCTATAATAATCGAATGAGAAGGGAATCATACAACACCCCCGGTTTTTGTCTTCCAGATATATTCCGGCGTAATTGGGGTCTGATTAAGATCCACTTGAGCGGCAGAGGATAATGCATTTGCCAAAGCCGCCGGAATCCCTATAATCCCATGCTCGGCGATACCCCTTGCGCCATAGGGTGCATCAATCTGAGGCGTTTCGATAAACTCAACTAGGTATTCTGGTTCTTCGCCGAGGTGCATAACCTTGTAAGTACGCAAGCTTGTAGTCAGCACCCTGCCTTCAGTATCATATGAAAAGGCTTCACGGCTGCCTAGACCGAGCCCCATACACATTCCGCCGGTGATAAGCCCTCTGGCCGTTTTTGGATTGATGACTTTACCAGCATCAAGGACTGTTGCGGCTTTAAGTATCCTATAGGTAAACTCCTTGGTGTCATACTCCACCTCTACAGCCTGGGCACCCACTGTCCATCCCGGCCCAGGCTTACCCTTTCCGCTTTCACGATCGAGGTTGGTAATGTGGCTCATGATAAAGTCCCCTCGACCTAATAGGGGGCCTTTGATGGCGTTGCCATTGGGATATTTATAGCCATGTACCAGATCCTTAAATGAAAGAAAAAAGTCCGGATCCTGCTGTAAGTATACCTTCTCATTGGCAACCACCAAATCCTCAGGGGGACATCTCATGGCGATAGCGGCCAGACTCTTGAGTTGATGAATTAAATCATCAGCCGCTTTTAGGACAGCTTTTCCAGCCATATAGGTCGTCATACTGGCTACTGTCTTCCAATGCTCGGGACTAACCTGAGTGTCCACCTCCAGCTTAATATGAATTCTACTCATGTCCATTTTCATTTTTTCTGCAAGGATCTGCGCCAATGTGGTTTTCATTCCCGGGCCAATCTCAACAACCCCGCTGTTTAAATTAACACTTCCATCAGTATTAAAGGATAAAAAGACACCAGAAACGGCGTCGGTTGGAGAGTCAGAGGTTTTCCAAAGACAGCTGATTCCTTTTGCCCTGATTTTGTTTTTTCCGAAGTCTACCCTCATACCTTCATCCCATTTTATCAAATCTTTAAGCTTTACAAGGCATGCTGTAAGGTTCCCCAGGTTGCTAGGGGTCGTCTTAACCTGGGTCGGGGTTGTTTTACCAGGAGTTAGGGCATTTTTTATTCTTAATTCCAAGGGGTCCATTCCAAGGGTGAAAGCAAGCTTATCCAGCGTCCTTTCTATGCAGAAGGTAAAGGATTCATGCCCAAAACCACGAAATGAGGTGGAATAAGGGTGGTTGGTGTAGACACACAACGAATCACACCAAACGTTTTCAATATGGTAAGGGCCGGTACAGCTAATAGCAATGGATTTTGCCAATCGGGGGCCGATATCGGCATAGGCCCCGGTATCCACAAGGTATACCATCTCAGCGGCTTTTAGAAACCCATCCTTTGAAGCGCCTAATTTTATTTTGGCCTCCAGACCCAATCGGCAGGGAGAGGTTACCATATCTTCTTCTCTGGCATTGGCTATTTTAACCGGCTTACCACCCACTGTTTTTGATGCCATATAGGCCAGAAGCTCAAGCTGCACAGGAGATTTACCCCCAAAGCCTCCACCTACAAGGGATGTTTTTATCGTAACTTTGCCTAAGTCCACTCCGAAATATTGGCTGATCATATCTCTCACCGAGAATGGCGATTGTGTGGAGGTGCTGATGACAACCTGGCCATCTGCATGTATTTCTGCTCGGGCATTTCTTGTTTCCATGGCGATATGATCGGACTTGGGCATCGTAAACTCTGCTTCTATAACAACGTCACTTTCGGCCCAGCCTTTGACCATGTCGCCTTTACGAATCTTAATTCTTTCTGCAATATTGGTGTGGGGTTCGGGGGATACATCCTCTACGGCAAGTTTATATCGCCCTAGGTTTTCATGGATAACTATAGCATCGCCTTTGATAGCATCACCGGGTGAATTTACAACGGGCAATGGTTCATATTCCACCCTCACTAAATGAACTGCAGCCATGGCTTGACGCTCACTGGTCGCCACGACCATAGCAACAGGCTCTCCAAAGTACCGAACCTTATCTATTGCAAGTGGGGGGTGGTCTTCAATAACGACACCACAAAGGATGGGGAAGCTGCTCCCTATGATCACGGCATGGACACCGGGAGCATGAACAGCTTCAGAAGTATCTATTGATTTGATAATCGCATGGGCATAGGGGCTTGTGACAAGCTTCCCATGTAAAATCCCCGATACAATAGAGTCATCTGTGTATTTAGCATCGCCGGTTACTTTATCCCATGCTTCTGTTCTCTGAACGCTCCTGCCGATGGATAATGCTGGTTCCAATGGGATTCCTCCTAAATATAAACGAGTTATATAAAAGCATAGACTCCCTTTGCATGGTATCCTTAATTACGAGAATTTATACTCTTCGCTACCTAGATATAAGTCCTTTTAACCTATCCCATAATTGCTTTATTGATAGCTCTATTGACAAGTATTACGTTCTCTTATAAAATACAAATAGTACAAAAAATATAAATAATACAAAACAAATGAATGATACAAAATCCAGGTAGGTATAAAATGATATAGAAAGGAATAAAACTATGAAACCATTAAGAAAAGCAAGGGAATTAGCAAGGAATGAATTGGCAAAGTATATTGACTATTCTGTGTTGAAGCCAGAATTTACCGAGCAGGAAATCATTGAGTTAACGCAGGATGGAGTAAAAAAGGGGTGCGCCACCCTATGCATCAACCCAGGATACATAGAACTTTGCGAACCCTATGTAAAAGGAAGCGAAACCATGTTATGTCCGGTTTGCGATTTTCCCTTCGGAACAAGCTCCACCGAGTCCAAGGTTAAACAGATTGAAATTGCTGCAAAATACGATTCGGTTAAGGAAATTGACATAGTAGCGAATTTTGGTTGGATTCGCGGAGGAATGTACGATAAAGTTACTGAGGATATCAGGCAATGCGTTAGGGCCGCTCATAAGTATGGTAAAGAGATCAAAGTCATTTTGGAAACGGATGCGCTCAATGTGGAGCAGGTAAAAAGGGCGTGTCAGTGCTGTATGGAAGCCGGCGCTGATTTTGTAAAAACCAGCACGGGCTTTCTAACCGGATTTGAATCCCATGGAGCAACTCCGGAGATCATTGAAGTTATCAAGAGCGTTGTAGGCGACACGTGCAAGATTAAAGGAAGCGGCGGTATCAGAACGAGAGAGCATTTTCTCCAGCTCATTGATAGGGGGATTAATCGTATGGGTGTTGGTTATAAGTCAGTTAGTGAGGTCCTAGGAATTAGCGATTGATTCTAAACCTTTGGCTTTCATGGTATGATATATTTAAGGATGACTTAGCACCTAGAGCAAGGTTGAGGTAAAAGGACAATGAGTGATTTTTTGACAGGCGAATTAAAGTACTCAAGTTCACTAACCCTACAAGACCAGATATATCAGATATTAAGGAATAATATTCTTTCTAAACAGCTTGAGAAGGGACATAAACTGCCCACTGAAGAAGAACTCTGTAAAGCCTATAATGTAAGCCGTTCTACGGTGAGAGCCGCCTTCCATGAACTTGAGAAAGAGGGCCTGATTGGCCGGGTCAGAGGCAAGGGGACATTTGTTACCGATGGTAAACTAAAAAGAAAGATGGATAGCGTTTATAGCTTTACCCATCAAATGAATGCCAGCGGTAAAAAACCATCTTCTAAAGTGTTGGAATTTAAACAGATTGAGGCCGACGAAAGACTGTCAGGAATATTTCAAAAATCCATGGGTGAGAGGCTGTTTTTGATAGAACGTATCAGATATGCTGATGATGTTCCATTATTGGTTGAAAAAACTTATATACCTGTCAACCTATGTCCGGAATTATTACCTGAGGAGCTTAAGAATCAGTCTTTATACGATTTATTGATTAATAAAGGTCATACCATTCCCTATATTGCAGAAGAATTGTATGAGAGCGTAATTATGCCACCGGAAATCTGTGAATCGCTGGAATGCTCAGAAGGGAGCGCCGGGTTTTATATTGAAAGAATTGCAAAAACTAAGGATGAAAGGGTCTATGAATATACCAACTCATTTATGCGCGGAGATAGTTCCAAACTATCTGTAACGCTCAAAAGCAATGACTATTTTGATAAGGTAGAGGATAAAGGATAATTTATACTTTCACTTATATTTGGATATTGGAAGTTGTAGAGAATAAAGTCTTCAAGAGGGCATAAACCCACTTGGAGGCTTTATTGTTTGCATTTGGATTTTGCCTTTACGATAAAATATGTTATTATTTTTTTTTGTGAGATGCCAATGATAAATGTCGTATTAAGAAAGGATTCGTTTTATGATTACCCATTCAGGCCCCAAAGCATTAACCGAGTATGTATTGCATCAAAGTAAGCATAAGGCCAATAAACGCTCTATCATCTTACTTGTGCAAGGCTTTCTTGCAGGATTGTACATTTCCATCGGTGCAATAGGAAGTCTTAAGCTCTCAGCAAGTATTACAGCCCCAGGTATGGGCAATTTCTTAGGCGCACTGGTTTTTCCCTTGGGAATCATCGCGATCATTTTGATGCAGGCGGAGCTATTTACCAGTGACTGTATGGTTATGACTGCTGTTTATGCGGGCCGTACGAAGATCAGTAAAATTATCAGAATTTTATGTATCATTATTGTTTCTAACCTTCTTGGAGCAATTTTTGCAGCGTTTTTAACGGAAGCCTCAGGCATTTTTGACGGGGCCGTAACCCAGTTCGTCATAGATAAGGCTCTACACAAAGTACATATGCCCATAGGCCAATTGCTTTCTAGTGCCATTCTATGTAATATTATTGTATGTACCGGTGTATGCCTTGCCTATAGCTGTAAAGAGGAGATCTCAAAGATTATTGTCCTATGGCTTGCAATTGCTGTGTTTGTCTTAAGTGGAACAGAGCATGTTGTCGCCAATATGTATTATTTGTTTGCAGCACTTTTCTATGGTGCAGAACTTACAGTCAAGGACATTTTCTATAATTTAGCTGTCTCGGGTATGGGTAATTACATTGGTGGCGGTCTCGTTGTGTCGGGCATCAATTACCTATTGGCTTATAGGGATATAGAAAAATAAATAAACAGAAGAAAAAGCAGGAGGCAAGGGATGATGGGGGAAATTATCGTTCTCGAAATAGAATACGCTTTTGGTGATAATGTAGGCACAATTTATCCTGTTGTCTTAGTGGATAATGAAGACATGGTTTTGGTTGATTGCGGATATTCTGGTTTCCTCCCACTCATAGAAGAGGCATTTGAGAGAAAAGGTTTAAACATAAAAAAGCTGACAAAAGTAGTGGTCACCCATCATGACTATGACCATATGGGAGCGTTAAATACCCTCAAACAGAAGTACCCGAATATAGAAATCATAGCCAGTTATACTGAAGCTCCATTTATCAGGGGAGATAAGAAAGCCCTTCGCCTTGAACAGGCAGAAAGGATACAGGAAACACTTTCCGATGAGCAAAAAGCATTTGGACAAGCCTTTTGTGAAATGCTTCGAGGGGTTGAAGCCTGCCCAGTTGATATCCAAGTGAACGGTGGAGATGAATTTAACTGGTGTGGGGGCTGTCAAATCATTGACTCAAAAGGCCACACTGCCGGACATATCTCACTCTACCTAAAAGAGCATAAAATCATCGTGACAGGTGATGCTGGCGTACTGGAAAAAGAAAAGCTCGTAGTTGCTAACCCCCAATATGCTTTTGATTTAAAAGCGGCGGAGAACTCACTAAGAGAATTATTAAGCTACGATGCCTCTACTTATATTTGCTATCATGGGGGAATCTACCGCAAAAATTAATACTGCTTAATAGGCGTACTTTTTTACCCTGCAAAAGGCTTTGCAGGGTCTTTCTATGTAAAGGCAATAGACTATGAAACAAAGCACCTCCCAATATCGGCGAAAAAATGACCAATTTCGCCATTCAAATTTTGAAAACATTTTTTTATTATAATGATAATAGGTGATTGGTACGCCGAGACCGATCCCCTTCCGGTTTTTTGTGAGAATGTCGTGGCAATCTCCATTTTGGGATATTCAACGAGAAGGTTTTTACTCTCATGGCCGCGTTCCCTGATTCAACACCTTGAACAAGATAGATTTCATCAAAGGTTTTTGCCAAACATGAAATATGCCAAATGGGTTGCCTATTATTGACAATACCCTTGTCTATACATTATATTAAATATAACGTTATGAATTATATAATGTGTTTTGTGGACAGAGGTTTACTATGGATAAATTGTTACAGCCCACGCTGGTAGATTTTCCTTTGGAGGGTGAGTGGATTGCGCCAAATACGCCGGGAAAGAGGGTTCCCAGTCATGGTACCGATTTATTTGGGCAGAGGTATGCCTATGATTTTATGAGGGTAGACTGGTCAGACAAGCGAAAAAGACCTTTCTGTGGTAAGAACTGGCGCTATTATCTGCTGGGTATACCTCTTTCGCAATGGTACGGATGGGGACAAAATGTATATGCTCCCTGTAGTGGCAGAATTATTATTGCAAAAGACGGTTTGAAGGAGAGACAAAGGCTTCATTTACTTACGGATATGTTTGTCGTATTAAAAAATGCTCTTTTTTTTGATCCTCAAAAGCAGGATCTACACCGCGCCATTGGCAACCATATCATCATGCAAACTGAAAATGCTTTTGCCATGCTGGCCCACTTTCAAAAGGATTCAATCTGCGTAACCGAAGGGCAAGAGGTGAAGGCCGGAGAAATGCTTGGGCGGGTCGGACATTCCGGCAACTCTACGGCACCGCACCTGCACTTTCAGTTGATGGACAGTGCAGACTTATTAACGGCCAAAGGACTTCCCTGTGCATTTAACCGATATGAGCGGCTTCAGGAGGGTAAATGGGAAGAAGTGCTTCAGGGTATTCCGACGGATCAAGATAGGATCAGAGGATACCAGGCAAAGGGATAGAAGGAGAGAACGCCAATGGATAAAACAACTAGAGAGTCCAGGAGGGACAGGAAAATTATTGAAGAAGGTGGCAGCCGGTTACTGGTTATCTCTTCAGCGGAAGATTTAAAAGTCATTTCCTCCCCCCAGCGCCAGCGCATCTTCAAGCTCCTACAGACGGCAGGTAAGCCCCTTCACGGAAAAGCAATCGCCGATTTTGTGGGAATTAAGGCGCCTTCTGCCCATTTCCACTTACGCAAGCTTGAAGAAATCGGCGCGGTCAGAATCAGCCATACCCAGAGTATTAATGGGATTACCGCGACCTATTATGAGCCTGCAGTGGACGATATAATTACGGGAGAAGATTTTCTGACGACTTCTGACGATGCACAGATCACAGAAAAACTTATATTGGCCGCTAATCTTTTCAATGAAGCGAAAACCTCGTTTATAGAAGCACTGGGCAAAAATCTGAGGGATGAAACTTACACTTCTGATTCCGGAGCTTTCTCTACGCTGCTCAATGAGATCCTGTATCTATCCTCGGAGGATATAAAGCCTTTCCATGAAGAGCTTAAGGTGCTCCTGGGAAAATATACAGATTATTCTCCTGATAAGCGGGTGTATTCAATGTTTTTAAGTGTTTCGGAGACAAAGACGAGTTAATCGAAGCTTTCAGAGGAGTATAAAACCATGAAGGACAGGCAAAACGCCATAGAGATTTATTGCTAATACTTGCAATATGCTTAGTTTGGTAATATATTCATGCAAAAAAATTATGGGGGTGCTAGGATGGAGTATATGACCGTTAAGGAAGCCAGTGAAAAATGGGGGCTTGGAATCAGGATTGTGACACTGTACTGTAACGAGGGAAGAATAGACGGCGCAGTGAAAAAGGGCAACCTGTGGCTTATTCCTAAGCATAATGTTAAACCGGAGGATAGAAGACGGAAAATGGCCCCAATTCCAGAAGAAAAGGAACCGGGGGTACCTGAAGGCGGCTATAAATCATGTGAGCAAAGAAATCATGAAAACGCAGGGTCCTTTCAGTTGCTATATGATAGCAAGGAGCTATTTGTGTCTATCTTTAAGCATTTTCCATACCCTATGCACATATGCGCGCCGGATGGCACCATGCTCTTGGCAAATAAGGAGTATTTAAAGTTCGCCAAGATATCAAACCCTGAAAGGTTATATAAAATACATAATATTTTACAAAATCCCAATCTTGAACGATGGGGAGTAAAGGACTTTACTATGCGGGCGTTTCAGGGAGAAGCTGTTCACCAGTATGATGTCAAAGTGCCGTATCAGGAAATCGTTGAGCGGTTGGGGGATAACAAGGAACTTGTTCATGAAAGCCTGTTCCATAACATGACGGCCTTGCCGATACGCGACAACAATAATCAATTGTTATATGTTGTGTTTATTTTCATTACCTCCAGGTCATATCAAGATAGAGAAGAAATAATAAAAGGCAAGCAATACATCGATGAGCATTGGCTGGAGGAGTTCGATATAGATAAACTGGCGGATATTGTTCACATGAGTAGGTATCACTACACCCGGCTGTTTAAGCAGCATACGGGGATGACGCCATTCAACTACTATCAGAACGTAAAGTTCAGTAAGCTTAAGGAAGCATTGTGTGATAACAGCCTTTCCATCACTCAGGCCTTTGAAGAATGCGGTGTGGAGTACAATGGAAATTCGGCAAGGAAATTCAAGCAGTATTTAGGGATGACTCCATCTCAATACCGAGGAATGATGATAAAAAGGTAATCTTTTAACAAAAAGGCTTCCTGCCTAATGGCGAGGGAGCCTTTTTTTGTCGAAACACAGCAAAAAACAGAGGAAAGAGAGCACAACCTGACTTTTGGATTCGACATTATTTACATATAATTGAAGCGCCGAGATAATCGGGTAATAGGAGGGAAAACCATGCAGAAATTGAAAAGGCTTTTGGCACTTATACTGATGACAGTGTTTACACTTACCCAGCTACCTTTAACGGCCCTGGGCAATGATACTCTTGATGAAGGCGGCGAGATTATCACCGGAACAGTGACGGCCTTTGAAAATTTACCGGATGAAATCCGCTGGCAGAACACCCCTGAGCCTACATTCCCCATTACGGTGGGCGGTAAGGTAGAGGGCGAAGCTGCACAAATCCCAGTGACATGGCAGACTGAGCAGGAATATGATGAGAACGCTCCCCAACCCGGATTATATGTGTTTAGCGCCGTGCCGGGCGAAGGCTACACCCTTGCAGGTGGTGTGGAAAGGCCCCTTATCACCATCTATATTCCTGAATCTAGTTTTACGCTGTTTCGTATGGGTGGCGGCACAGAGGTAAGCCCCCTGGAATTAACCACCGAAGCACAGCTTGCGGAAATCGCTACTCTGGTAAACGAAGGACGGCTAGAAAACTTTTTATTCAACGATAGCACAGCCACCGTCTATCTCAAGTTGGAATCTGATTTGCAGCTTTTTGCTTATGGGGCCAACTGGAATGGGGGAAAGGGCTGGAAGCCCATTGGAACAGCAACGAATCCGTTCAAGGGCCACTTTGACGGTAACGGCAAGACCATCACAGGCTTATATATCAACGATACTACCCTTAATTATGCCGGATTGTTCGGTTATGCCATTAGTGGTTCCATTAGCAAGCTTCTCTTGAAAGATGTGAGCATTACTGCTAATGACTATGTCGGTGCTCTTGTTGGTTCCACTGCACAATCACAGGTGAGCTCCTGCTTCGTGAGCGGCACGGTCAGTGGAGTACTTGGTGTCGGTGGTATAGCAGGTTCAGTTCAAGGTGAGTTAACCCATTGTGCTTCTACCACTAAGGTTATGGGTATCAGCATTTACATAGGTGGTCTGGTAGGGGAGATTATTGCACCAGGTACTGTTGATAGCAGTTACGCCAGCGGTGAGGTCAGTGGCAATGGCCTTGTTGGCGGTTTGGTTGGTTATAGCATGGGCTCTATTTCTAACAGTGTTGCGCTAAACTTAAAAATCAGCGGAAATAGTGATGTCGCAAGAATTTTTGGGTTCGGTGAATCAGACAATAGTAACAATTTGGCATTTGATGGGGTGACGGATGGCTCGGGCAATCCATTTTCGTCGGGCACAGCCTCCGATAATAATGGTGAAGACATAACAGCCGCCGGCATCAAGGCTGATGGCACCCTTGGCGGACGTTTCACTACCTCAAACGGATGGACAGTGGAAAACGGCAAACTGCCGGGCTTTGGCGCAGCGGTGGATATGCCTGCTCACATTACGGACGACCCTTACTTTTTAGGCGAGGGTACGGCTGCAAACCCATTCCGCATTGACACAGCCGCCCAGCTTGCCAAGCTGGCGGAATTGGTAAATGCCCAAAATAGCAGCTACAATGATAAACACTACAAGCTGACCACCAATTTAGACCTTTCGGTCTACGGCGCCTCCAACACCGATTTTAACGGTGGCAAGGGATGGAGACCTATTGGTAGCTATTGGGAACCATTCAATGGTTACTTTGACGGTGGTGGCAATACAATCATCGGCCTATATATTAACGACTCTAACCTAGAAGATGCCGGCCTGTTTGGCGCTGTTGGAAGCGCAATTGTGGAAAATATGGGTCTGGTGGATGTAGACATCACTGCTAAAGAATATATCGGCGGTGTGGCGGGCTCGATAGTCGCCATTGATAGTGTGGTGCGAAGCTGCTATATAACCGGTAACGTCAGTGGTATAGAATACATCGGTGGCGTGGTAGGGTGGATTCAGAATGGCAAGATACAAGGGTGCTATTCAACGGGAAGTGTCAGTGGTATGGCGTATATAGGTGGCATAGCAGGGTATCTGCACCCTGGAACAGTGGAAGACTGTGCCGCCTTGAACCATAAAGTAGCCAGTATTAGCGGGCCAAGTTCTGTTGGACGTGTGGTGGGATTTTTGGGATCAGGAGTACTTTCCGGGAACTTGGGCTTTGAGTGGATTTTGGATGGCTCAGGAGGTCAGCTTTCCAGTGTAGACGACCCTGAGGGCATACAAGGGGCAAATATAAGTGCCGATGCTTTGCAACAGGTGGCAAATCTACCGGCTGTTTTTCAGAGCGATCCTTGGACCTGCGCCGATGGCTCATTGCCTGGGCTGTTTGGCAAGACGGTGGAGATGCCCGACCATATCACTGAAAGGCTGACAAGCCCAAGTGCCTTTGCCGGTGGCGATGGCTCTGAGGGCAACCCCTATCAAATCAGCACCGCTGCCCAGCTTGCCAAGCTGGCGGAATTAGTGAATGCCGGAGATAGTAGTTATAACAGCAAATACTACCAGCTTACCTCTGATCTCGACCTTTCTGGTTATGGAAAGAACTATAATGGTGGCAAGGGCTGGATATCGATTGGGACAAAGACCAATAAATTCCAAGGTCACCTTGATGGCAATTATAAGACCATTACCGGGCTGTATATCCACAATGACTGGGATGACTATTCGGCAAATGGCAGCTGCGGCCTGTTTGGAAGCATCGCAGGAGGCTCGGTGCAAAAGCTTCTCCTATACAATGCTAATGTGCACGGCATTGCACAAATCGGTGTCGTTGCGGGCGAAATCGAGAATGCCTCGGTGCAAGCTTGTGGTGTCAGCGGTACAGTGCGTGGTACTGCTGCCGGTGGTGCAAATGTCGGTGCTGTGGTCGGCTTTATCGGCCAAAATGGAAAGGTAGAAAACTGCTATTCCTCCGGAAGTATAAGCGGGGATGAATATAGCGCTAATATCGGTGGTATTGCGGGTGTTCTTGAGGATAATTCCTCCCTTGTACAATACTGTTATTCTGTCGCCGAGGTAAAAGGAAGCGGCAATGTGGGCGGTATTGCGGGTGCTCTCTGGTTGCGCGGTACCATCAAGAATTGCGCCGCGTTAAATCCCTCTGTCAGCGCCCTATACGGATCCAGCCGCGTGGTCGTGGAGAATTACTTAGGAGATCTGGCCAAAAATTACGCCTTTTCTGATATGAAGGTCAATAATGAGGTGATTTCAGACGGAGCAGCGGATAACATCCAGGGTGCAGATATAGTAGTCAGTCAGATATATGCAGCCTCCTTCTGGACGACGGCAGAAAATTGGGATGCAGATGCTTGGAATACTTCGGTCTGGACCTTTGAAAACGATAAATTACCCATTTTGTCAGGCTTTGCACCCGGTGCTCAATCCGGCGAGGGTGGACTGTACCTTATGGTGCGGGATATGGCCTATGCAACGGTCGATGCCGGCGGTTCTTATATCTATACCGGCAGCCTGATCGAGCCGAGCCTGGCTGTCACCTTTAACGGCGTGACACTGACCAAGGATAAGGATTATTCCGTCAGCATCACCAGCATAGACGGCAGCGGTACCAGTGCTGGTACCAACATCGGAACCGTAACATTGACACTCACCGGTATGAGTAACTTTACGGGCACAAAGACCGCAACCTATACCATCCAGAAAGCACTAGATTCAGCGATGGTCTCAGAGGTGAGTGGCACCTTCACTTACAACGGTGGGGTACATACACCCACTGTAACAGTGGCCGACGGCAGTAAAACACTCCTATTGGATACCGACTACACTGTAGCTTATACCAACAATACCCCTGCTGGGTCTGCCAGCGTCATCATTACCGGTAAGGGTCTTTATTATGGTGAAGTTTTGAGATCCTTCACCATCGAAAAACGTCCGGTAACCGTCAAGGCCGAGGATAAGACCATGACGAGGGGTGGCTCACTGCCAACCTTCACCTATACCGTGGAGGGCCAGCTCCCGGGCGAGACAGCCTTGGTGGGAACGCCTGCCCTCTTAAGTCCCACAGCGAAAACTAATGAGACGGGCAGCTATCCCATTGAGGTGGACTTAAGCGGCATCAGCTACACCGCCAACTATAGGGCGGCCAATCCAGGCTTTGTAAACGGCACCCTGACGGTCAATCCGTCCTCTAGCGATACAGGGAGCGGTGGTGGAACAAGCACACCCGTGGAAGCTCCGAAAGATTCTTCAGCCGTGGAAACTGTCATCTCCAAAGAAGCATTGGACAAGGCATTAGAAGCTGGGACTGAGGCATTGACTGTCTCAACACCCATCGCATCCATCGCCTTTAGCACTAAAGCCCTATCCACCCTTTTGGAGGAAATTACAGGTGACTTGAAGCTTTCGGCATCCAGAATAGATGCTGCCTCGCTCTCTGCCGAGGCACAGCAGTTGGTAGGGGACAGGCCGGTATTCGATTTCCGTGTCACCAGTGGTGACAAGACCATCTCGCAATTCGGCGGCAATGTATCTGTATCAGTGCCCTATACCCCCAAGGCAGGCGAGGATATCAATGCCATTGTCATTTACTACATCAATGCAGAAGGTAAATTAGAAGTTGTAAGCAATTGTGTCTATGATCCGTTAACAGGCACCCTAAGCTTTACAACAGACCACTTCTCCAAGTATGCGGTAGGCTATAACAAGGTTAACTTTAAGGATGTGCCTGCATCTGCATGGTATAGCAAAGCGGTAACCTTTATCGCCGCAAGGGAGGTCACCACAGGTACAGGCGAGGGCAATTTCAGCCCCGAAGCAAAGCTCACCCGAGGGCAGTTCATGGTGATGCTGATGAAGGCCTACGCCATAGCCCCCGACCAGGAGGCCAAGGACAATTTTGCAGATGCCGGGGACACCTATTATACGGGCTATCTGGCGGCGGCAAAAAGACTGGGCCTATCAGCCGGAGTCGGAAGCAATCTCTTTGCACCCGATAAGGCGATCACCCGCCAAGAGATGTTTACACTTCTTTATAATACCCTCAAGGTCATTGGAGGACTACCCCAGGGATCAGCAGGCAAACCCTTGTCGTCCTTCTCCGATGCCGGGGACATCGCTCCCTGGGCAAAGGAGGCCATAAACTTCCTGGTGGAAGCAGGCGTCATCAGCGGAAACGATGGCAAGCTCACCCCGACTAGTACCACCACCAGAGCGGAAATGGCACAAGTCCTTTATAATCTGATTTCAAAATACTAGGTTGTTAGTATAAGTCAGCTTGGTCATGACATTGACTATGTGTAAAGAAACTGCCCACATTTCGTTGGGCAGTTTTTTTATCCATGGATACGATGATTTGAAAACGGTGTAAAATAGTCGTACAATGGAATGAATAGATGCGCATACCACAGGAGGTATTTATGCAAGTTCGCGAATCAGCTGAGGATTATCTTGAGACCATCCTTTTCTTATTACAGAGAACAGGCTCGGTACGTTCAAAGGATATTGTCATTGAAATGGGGTTATCCAAGCCTAGCGTCAGCATAGCCATGAAGAAGCTACGGGAAGAAGGCATGATTAAGATGGATGAAGACAGCTATATCAGCCTGACACAGAAAGGGCTTGAAGTGGCTACAAAGGTTCATGATCGGCATTTGACTCTGTATAACTGGTTGGTGAATAACGGGATAAGCGAAACAATTGCAGCAAAGGATGCCTGTAAAATGGAGCATATCATCAGTAATGAAACCTTTGATATGATTAAAAAGCAAGCGGAAAGGCTATAGCGAGCATACCAACATACCGACCATAGGCCAATAAATAAAGAAACCCTCTTGACAAGAACATTTATCAAATGATATCTTAGTATAAGTTAGTTAAAGCTAACTTATTTTTAAAAGCATTAGTTAGTTATAACAAACCTACTTTGAAATGTACAGTTTGAGGAAAGCATGAAGAGAAGAATCAAGGAAATTATTCATAAAAATTGGAAGAGGATTGGAATTATCGTTATCTTTGCGGTGCTTCTGGTCGCATCGCTTATGATTGGCTCTTTGAGCGGTATTACGTTTAAAGTATTACTTAGTGGTGATGAGTACGCATGGAAGGTATTATGGCAAAGCAGGGTTCCGAGGACCGCTGCGATTGTTTTGTCAGCGGCAGGCTTAAGTGTAGCGGGGCTCATTATGCAGGCCATAAGCAGAAACAAATTTATGTCCCCGTCAACAAGCGGTACCACCGACGCAGCGGCCTTTGGTCTATTGCTATCGTTTATATTCCTCAATGAGCAATCGGGGGCGGTACAGACCTTATTTGCCTTTGTGTTCGCCTTTGCATCCACAGCTCTGTTCACTTTAGTCGTAAACAGACTAAAACTTCGTGAAGTAGTTTATATCCCTTTGATTGGTATGATGTATGGGGGGCTGATTTCAGCGCTGACAACTGCTGTGGCGTATCAGTTCGATGTTATGCAGATGATGTCAGGCATTGGTCTAGGAAGCTTTGCCCGCATCGGTGATTTTTCTACCATTTACATAGTCGTTATTCCATTGGTTTTAGCGGTTATCTATTCGACAAAGTTCAGTATCATCGGAATGGGGGAAGACTTTTCAAAGAATTTAGGTCTTAAGTACCATAGGGTCGTATTTTTAGGACTTGTCATTATAGCACTCATAAGTGCCTCCACCTTTGTTGCGGTGGGACCTCTACCGTTTGTAGGGCTGATCATCCCCAATATGGCGACCTCCTTTTACGGTGATAACCTGAAAAAATCCATTGTCGACCTCATGGTATTTGGAGCGGTTTTTGTACTCTTATGCGATATTGTCAGCCGCCTTGTCATTTACCCCTATGAGATGAGCGTCAGCCTGACCATAAGTGTTGTGGGGGGAATCATATTCATGTTTTATTTGATAAGGGGGTTACGTAGTGCATAATCAAGCAAAGCCACTAACCAAACGCACCATCCTAGTTTTTACTGTGCTTGCCCTCTTACTGGTGTTTTCCGTTTTCCTGTACATCTATTCGAGAACCTATGCCAAAGCATACCGACTGAACCTTGCCATGGATCCGGCAGCATTTGAAAGTATTATGAGTAGGACAGTGCCGGCACTAGCCGGAATGACTGCTGCGGCTGTCTTGATTGCCGTAGTCAGCTTGTCCTTTCAAACCATTACCGGGAGCCGGATCTTAACGCCGTCCATGATTGGGTTCGATTCGGTCTTTGTAGGAACGCAAACAGTCCTTGTTTTTCTGTTCGGATCGGTATCCCGCGTGTTTTCCAATCCCTATTTGAACTATGTGATTGTCGCGGGGACCATGGTGGTCGTTTCCATGCTGATGTATGGCTTTATTCTGAGGAAGAACAAAAAGAACCTGGTGTTTTTGTTGATGTTTGGATTGATTCTATCGGGAATTGTCAGAAGTGTTACAACCTATTTACAGGTCATCATGGACACCCATGACTATAACCAAGTGATGGCGGCGACAAGCGTCACCGTCAATAACATGAACACGAACATCATTTGGGTTGCTCTCCCTTTGATGTTGGGGGTCATATTGGTAATGCTTTTCCGGCATAAAACCTATGATGTTTTGTCCCTGGGAGCCGATAATGCAAAAACCTTGGGTGTTCCGTATGACCGGGAACTGAAAATTAATCTGTTTCTTATTTCGATAGGTATGTCGGTGGCCACGGCCATGATTGGCTCTCTCGCATTTTTAGGGTTACTGGCTGTAAACATCGCAAGGGAGCTACTGAAAACCCACAGACATCTTTATCTCTTTATGGGTGCCTCGGCACTGGCGGCCCTTGCACTCATCCTGGGGCAGGCTACTGTCGAGCTACTGCAGGGCTCCGTACCCGTTACGGTGATCATTGATCTGGTGGGCTGCTCGTACATGTTTTATCTTATTATAAAGGAGAACCGTGTATAAATGCTTGAGGTAAACAACATCCATCACTCTTATTCAAAAAACTACCATAAAAAAACCCTTGAGGCTATTAACCTGGTTATTAAGGAAAAGGCGATAACAGCACTCATCGGTGCTAATGGCGCGGGTAAATCAACACTCCTTGGTATTATGTCCAATCTGATTCAGCCCCTCTCGGGGTCAGTTACCCTAGATGGTGTGGATATAAGAAAGATCAAGACAAGTGAGTTGGCCAAGAAGATAGCCATTCTAAAACAAACTCATTCTATCAACATCCGCATAACGGTCAAAGATTTGGTTGAATTCGGAAGATTTCCCCATTGCGGAGGAAGGCTGACAGACCTCGATAGACAAAAAGTGAATGAAAGCCTGGCCTACATGAATCTTGCGGGCATGGAAGACCGGTACCTGGACGAGATTTCGGGCGGACAAAGGCAACGGGCATTCATCGCGATGATATTGGCACAGGATACCCCCTACATACTCTTTGACGAGCCTTTAAACAACCTTGATATTAAGTACTCTGTTGAAATGATGCGGATCATCAGTAATCTAGTGACTGATCTTAATAAGACAGTGGTGGTGGTCTTGCATGATATTAACTTTGCCTCTGCCTATGCAGATTGTATTGTCGCTATGAAAAACGGACATATCGTCAGTGAGGGGATACCTGAACGACTGATTACGAAGGAGGTGTTGGATGGTGTCTTTGACCATGACTTTAACATAGTCACACACCAAGGCAGAAATGCCTGTTTGTATTTTGATAATCATTAATTTAATATTCTTAGGAGGATTAGGAAAAATGAAGAGAATAATCATAGCCCTTATGCTAGCCGTAGTCATGGTGATGGGCGTATTTGCTGGATGCGGTAAAACACAGGAAGCCGATGGAGTCTCCAAAGCGGCCCCAAAAAATAACGAGTCTGAAGAAAATACCTCTGAAGATGACAAGGGATCTGAAGAAAGGTCACCTGTATCGGTCACGGTTAAGGATTCGGATGGTAATGAGGTAACCTTGACGACGAACCCCACCAAGGTTGCAATTTTTGATTATTCAATTCTGGATACCTTATACAATGTCGGATTTGAAAAGACCGGTATCACCCAATTAGTTGTCCCTGCAAAGGAGAAATTGCCTGATGAACTGTCTTTCTATAAGAATGCGGGGGATGATGTTGTGGTAAGTGGCGGAAGCCTGTTCTATCTGGATTGGGACGTTCTGGACTTAATCCAGCCCGATCTTGTGATAATCGGCGCAAGAGCCTTTGGTACGGGGCCTTCAGGGGAGAAACTAAGCAGTGAGGATGCCGCTAAATATAAATCCGACACCTTTGCCAGATATCCCAATACCAAGTTTATCAAGCTGACAACCAACGCAACCAATTCCCAACTGTCGGCGGACATTGAGAATAATATCAACGCACTTGCCCAGATTTTCCCTGAAGCTAAAGATGAGCTTGAAACCAAACTGGCTGAGCTGAAAGCTGATATGGCCGATATACATGATAAGGCACAAAATTCAGGAAAGAAAGCCCTGTTTGCTATGATGGTTGACCAAAAAACCCTTTCCATATTTAACCCTAACAGCCGCTTTGATATGCTTTATGAGGATTTTGGTTTTGTTCCGGTGGATGAAGGGGCTGTATCGTGGACCAACCAGCATGGGTTTGATGTGCGTGCCGAGTATGTGCTGGAAAAGAACCCGGATGTCATCTTTTTGCTGGATAGAAGCGCAACCGTAGGTTCAGGTGCGGGTGCTGAGAATTTTATGAATGACCCGATAATCAAGCAGACCAACGCGGCTAAAAATGGGGATATTTACATTCTATCCGGTAATGCCTGGTATACCATGACAGGTGGTATTTCGGCAACGGAAGCTATGATTGAGGACCTTAACCAATTTATTAATAAACAGAAATAGTCTGTTCTGTATACAAACTTAATGACATCTCACTCCATAGCATCGCAGACGATTAACCCTCAAGAGGTATCCTGGAACACCCTGTTCTAGGGTGCCTTCTTTTATGGGATAAGTGAAAACCCTCCAGTAAACCACCATAGGTGAAAGGGGTGGTATACTGATTTTAGTTAAGGAGGGTATAACAGATGGCAGATAATATGTTTATTAGAATTAAGGGTGCAAAAGAGAATAATCTCAAAAACATTGATCTTCAAATTCCCAAGAATAAGCTGATTGTATTCACAGGACTGTCGGGTAGCGGCAAATCGACACTGGCTCTTGAAACCCTGCAACGGGAGTGCCAGCGGCAGTATATGGAGTCCATGGGGATGACCATGGATATGGGCAGTAAACCAAAGGTTGATAGTATTGAAGGCTTGTCGCCGGCGATATCCATCACCCAGCACCAAACCAATAGCAATCCCCGCTCTACCCTGGGCACTGTAACCGAAATATCCTCCTACCTGAGGGTATTGTTTGCCAAGCTTGGCGAAAGACCATGCCCCCACTGTGGCAAAAGGATCACTCAGGACTACAATGAAGCTGCATTTACCGTTGATTCTGAGATGCCGGATCAGGAGTCGGAGGGTGGGGAGCTGTATGAGCAGACGCTCCCCTGCCCCCATTGCGGCAAGCAGGTTGTTGAGCTTACTGCCAGCCATTTTTCCTTTAATAAACCCCAGGGAGCCTGTCCGACCTGCCGTGGGATTGGCGCAGTACATTCACCGGATGTCAGCCTACTGATTGATCATTCAAAGAGTGTACGAGAAGGTGCTGTCTATGGATGGGATCAGGTATTTATCGACAGATACGGTGCATCGATGATTCAAGCGGGCAGACATTATGGCTTTGATATGGATGTGGATACTCCTGTCCACAAATATAACGACGTGCAAAAGGATCTGCTTTTCTACGGTGTCCTGAGCAAACAATTCCAGAAGCGCTTTCCGGATATTGCACCACCCAAAACCGTACCCGGGGGCCGATTTGAAGGAGTCGTTACCAATCTCATGCGAAGGTATGGGGAAAATAATTCAGCAAGTGCAAGGCAAAAGCTTGAGAAGTTTTTAACACGCCAGGAATGCCCCGATTGCCATGGCATTCGATTTAGAGCCGAGGCCCTCGAGGTCAGGGTGGGTGGCATCAATATCAAGGAGCTCCTGTCCCTGTCACTCATTGGTGTCATCCAATGGCTAAAACGTCTTTCTGAGGCCGTATCACCCGAGGCTCTGTCCATTGTCGGGCAGGTCGTTGATGATTTGCAGAAAAAAATCGACCGGATCATTGACGCAGGTGCCGGATATCTGAGCCCTGACCAGCCTGCCGCATCTCTTTCGGCAGGAGAATGGCAACGGGTCAAACTGGCCTCTGTCTTAGGAAGCGGACTGACCGGTGTGCTGTATGTGTTGGATGAGCCCACCTCCGGACTTCATTCCAGAGATACCGGAAAGGTGGTGAAGGTATTAAAGCGTCTGAGGGATATGGGCAATACGGTCATCGTCATTGAGCATGATACCGACGTTATGAAAGAAGCGGATTATATCGTTGATTTCGGGCCGGGTGCGGGCAGGCAGGGCGGAAGAATCATTGCCTGTGGTGATGTTCAGGATATCATCAACTGTGATGTATCCACCACTGGAAAATATCTTCAGAATGTTCACTATCAGCTTAAACGCCAAAAGCTACCGTGGAACGGTAGTTGCTTAACTATCCACAAGGCAGCCGTTAATAATCTAAAAAACCTAGATGTGGATATCCCTCTTGGCAGATTTGTAACTGTGACGGGTGTATCAGGCAGCGGTAAATCCAGCTTGATTTTTGGTGTTCTGGCACAGGCCGCCGAGGCTTATTTTCATCAGCCTAAGATAAACATGCATCCTGATCTATCAGGCATAGAGGCCCTTAATGATGTTGTTATCATCAACCAGCAATCCATGGGGCGATCCAACCGATCCAATGCGGCCACCTATACCGATCTTTTTTCAGATATCCGCGATTTGTTTGCTTCATTACCTGAGACAAAGGTAAACGGTCTGTCAGCCAAGCATTTTTCCTATAATGTGCCTGGGGGAAGGTGCGAAAAATGCCAGGGTACCGGCAAGCTGACCGTGTCCATGCACTTTTTACCGGATGTAGAGGTTGTGTGTCCTGTCTGCCGTGGTAGAAGGTACCAAAAGCCTGTTTTAGACATCAAATACCAGGGACATAATATCTCTGATATTCTGGAGCTAAGTATTGATGAAGCAATGGAGCTATTTTCCGGAGAGAAGAGCATTGTTTCCAAGCTACAGATACTTCAAGAAGTCGGATTGGGTTATCTCGGGCTTGGACAATCGACAACAACCTTGTCCGGGGGCGAAGCACAGAGGTTGAAGCTTGCAAAGGAGCTTTCCACAAGCAGCGGCGGAAGGGTATTGTATCTGTTTGATGAGCCCACCACCGGTCTTCATCCCCATGATGCAGGCAGACTTATCCGTATCTTTGACAGGTTGGTGAAGCTTGGTAACAGCGTTGTGGTTATTGAACACAATCCGGAGACGATACTGGAGTCGGACTGGGTGATTGACCTTGGCCCGGAAGGCGGAAAGGATGGCGGCGAAATTGTGGCCCAGGGTACGCCTGAGGATATCATGAGAAATGTCAATTCTCATACCGGCAAGGTTTTATCCGGGATATATTCAAAGGACTAGCACTGTCCATTTCCTTTTTTACCGATATGTATTTTGATAGAAAAAAAGGGAGGAGCGATCGGAATAAAAACCTATAGAACGGCCCAAATAGCGAAGCAGGTTGGAGTTCATCCCAATACCGTACGGTTTTATGAGGAGATGAAGCTCCTTCCTGTTATCCCCAGAACAGAAAGTGGGTACCGTATTTTTAACGTGAGGCACCTTGAACAGCTTCGTCTTTTGCGTACAGCCTTCCGTTCGGGGTTTGTTAGCTCAGGACTCAGACAGGAAGTCTATGACATTGTGAAAGCTGCGGCTACAAATGATATTCAGGGGGCCTATCAAAGCACACAGAGGTATCTGGAGCACATTCGGGAAGAAAGAGCTCATGCTGAAGAGGCACTGATTATTGCACAGGATATCATTGCAGAGAACCACAAATCGGGTGAAGCTGTTATGTTTTCCGGCAGGTTTGAGGTTGCCGAATTTCTGGGAATAACAAAGGACGTTTTGCGTGATTGGGAAAGAAACGGCTTAATTCAAGTTCCCCGGAATTCTAGAGGACACAGAGAATACGGTGAAAAGGAGCTTAACAGACTGAAGATCATTCGGACGCTCCGCAATGCACATTACTCCATGATGTCCATTCTGCGCATGCTCAATCGTATGGAGCAGGGAGAGGTGAATATCCGCGAGGCTATTGATACACCCGGCATTGAGGAAGATGTTGTCTGTGCCGCAGATCAGTACATTACGTCACTGAGCCTGGCTGAAAAGGATGCTTTGGAAATGTTGATAATACTTGAATCAATGAAAGACTCTCAATAAAGAGTCTTTCAGTTTTTTTCCATTATAATTTGCCGTTAACCTCTTGACTATTATCAAAAGTGATAATATTATTAAAGTAGATAATAAAAAGGAGGTTGGTCTGTGGATAAGTCTTTTGTTGAGGTTATCATGAATCCTGTCAGCCAGAGAATAGCACAGTATCTGATATTGAACAAAACCGGCACGGTAAATGATATTGCAGAGGAACTGTCCGATATCTCGAAGCCCAGTCTTTATCGGTATGTTAAGGCCCTTTTAGATGCAGGCTGTATTGAGGTTGTTGAGGAAAAAGCCGTTCGAGGAACTATTCAAAAAACTTATGCCCTAGTGTCACAGCCCCTTGGCGAGCTTTCCCAAAAGGATTTGGCCCAGTTGGTTTCCAATACGCTTATGTCAGTTATGACCTCTTTTATGACGTATTTTGCTAAAGACGATTTTGACCTAAAAAGAGACATGTTAAGCGTGTCATCCACTACAATGCTGCTTTCCGATGAGGAACTCATGGAAATGCTCGGAAAAATTGGAGAGGTGTACAACGGATACATTCACAATAAGCCTGAAGTGGGAAGAAAGCCCAGAAACCTTCTGTTTATTTCAGCACCCGTTAATACCGAGAGTAAAGGAGAATGAGCATGCTTACAATCAAAAATTTATCCAAAACCTACAATGGTGGTAAAAAAGCGGTTTCAAGCTTAAATCTTGTGGTAGAGCCCGGGGATATCTATGGTTTTATCGGGCATAACGGTGCGGGCAAAACAACTACCCTTAAATGTGTGGCCGGCATTATTGACTTTGAAGAGGGTGAGATACTTATTGATGGGCATTCCATTGTAAAGGAGCCCATTCTGTGTAAATCCCTCATGGCCTACATACCGGATAATCCTGATCTCTACGAGTATTTAACCGGCATCCAATACCTCAATTTTATTGCTGATATCTATGATGTTTCCGATGAAATACGAACGGCCATAATCAAAAAATATGCGGAGGCCTTTGAAATCACCAGTGCCCTCGGTGACCTGATTTCCTCCTATTCCCATGGGATGAAGCAGAAGCTGGCTATTATTTCCGCTCTGGTTCACCGGCCAAAGCTGCTTATTCTGGATGAGCCCTTCGTGGGTCTTGATCCAAAGGCGGCGGTCATCCTCAAGGAAACCATGGGTGCGTTGTGTCGGGAGGGAAGTGCCATCTTCTTTTCCACCCATGTGTTGGATGTGGCTGAAAAGCTTTGCAACAAGATTGCAATCATTAAAAACAGCGAATTGGTGGCCTTGGGTGAGACTGAAAAGCTAACTCAGGGCCAATCTCTGGAGTCTGTTTTCATGGAGGTGGTGAATAATGTGGAAACAGATTAAACTGCTTTCAGCCTTGCAGCTCTGTAATGTGTTCGGGATCAATGAGGCTCGATATAGCCGTGACCCTAAGAAGAGAAAACGGCTGAAGGCAATGGCTTACCTCTATGTCTTTCTCATTCTCATGATGGGCTTTTATGTAGGAGGATTGGCTTATGGTTTCATTTTTGTAGGAATCGGGGATATCATCCCGCTCTATTTGTCGGCTATGACCTCTATGGTGATCCTGATTTTTACTATTTTCCGGGCAGGGCCTGTATTGTTCAATTTGAAGACCTACGATGCCACCATTGTATTGCCGGTTAAAGCCACTGCTATTGTCATCAGCCGGTTTTTTACGATGTATCTTGTTAATTGGGGATTGAGCCTTCTTGTGCTTTTGCCAGGAACGCTGGTGAGCGGTATTTTTCTTAAGCCGGCATTCTCTTTTTATGCGATGATGCTATTGGGCGCTTTCTTCCTTCCCCTGATTCCCATGACCCTTGCCATGATTATGGGTGCTTTGATTTATGGTGTTTCTTCCCGCATGAGGTATAAAAATCTGGCCATTATTCTTCTTTCAATCTTGGTCGTGCTCATACCCTTTCTTTTTCCTCTGCTGCTTCCCAATGGCAGCGACACCACCGAGAAGGAACTGGTACAGTTGATATCCGTAGCCCTGACCCAGGCAGGTAGCCTGTACCCGCCGGCGGAGTGGTTTTCAAATAGCATCGAGGCGGCAAACTGGGGGTCCTATCTTTTATTTGGTGCCGGTTCCGTCGGTTTCTTCAGCCTCATTTCCGTCATCATAGGATGGAAGTTTAAATCAATATGTACGGCCTTAAGTAGCCATAAAGCAAAGAGAAACTATGTGATGGCTCAGCAACGCCGCCGTTCGATCCTTTGGGCCCTATATGGCAAGGAGCTTCGACGTTACCTTGCATCGAGCATTTATGTGATCAATACTTCCATTGGCTATATCTTGGCAGTGCTTATTTCCGCAGGGGTTTTATTCGTGGGCACTGAGGTGCTTTTAAAGGAACTGCCCCTCCCTGAGGGATTGGAGGTACGGCTGATTCCGTTTTTAATGGCTGCTGTATGCGCTATTTCCCCTACCACTACCAGTGCAATCTCTATCGAAGGAAAGCAATGGTGGGTTGCCAAAACCCTGCCTGTCCAATCGGAAGTCGTCTTTAACAGTAAGATATTAGTTAACTTGACCGTTGCGCTGCCCTGCTATGTCCTCTCCACTATTTTCCTTTGCCTTGGGCTGAAACCTACAGGCCTTGATCTTTTATGGCTCATTCTTATGCCACTGATCTATATTGTTTTTACTGTGGTTTTGGGCCTTATTATTAATATAAAGATGCCAATGCTGAGTTGGGAATCGGAGACCGTGCCGGTTAAACAGAGCAAGGCCATGCTTATAACCATGTTGCTTGGCTTTGTCAGCGTCATAATTCCCGTTGCATTGCTCCTTGTGTTACCCACACAATGGCATGCCCTGATACTTTTTGGGGTGGGGATCCTCTTAATCGCCTTAACCGTGGCTATGTACCGATGGAGTAGAAATATCCGTCTGGTGGACATTGGATAGCTTCAAAAAGAGGAAGGCTCAAAAGGGAAAGAAAAAGGTTAGGAAAATAGCTCTTAAAAGAGGCAAGCACAGAATAGACCTTGAGTGCTTACCTCTTTTTTATAAAGCCAGGCCATTGAAAGAGTATTTAAGTAAAAGCGGGTCATGTAACATGGCATGCAACTTAAATGTTACATTTGGAAATTAAAAGTTGGTAGAGTTTTATCGGTTGAAGGGTTATCATAAAACTATTAAATCATGGGGGTGCTTCATGGCTTTAGGAAGAAAAATAGCAGAAGCTAGGAAAGAAAAAAATTTAACGCAGGAGCAGCTGGCAGACTTAATGTCTGTAACCAGACAATCAATTTCAAGGTGGGAATCAGAACAGTCATATCCTGAAATGGATAAGATAGTTTACTTGGCGGAAATATTGGGGGTGAGTTGTGATTATTTATTGAATGATAATCATGACAATATACAACCCAAAAAAGATAGCAGTAGTTCCATCACCCGACTTCTGTATGGCTTAAAGGGTAAGAAAATCAGATTCAACTTTTACAATGATGCCATTGATTATGACCTGTTCAATGTTACTTGTGTCATTACAGATTTTGATGGACAATGGATGAATGTCGAATATACCAAAGGAAAGAAAACAGAAACAAAATTACTGCCTGCTTCATCAATTCTTTCAATTAAGTATATGAAGGAGGATAAATAGTAAATGGAGTCACTAGGTTATATATTTGGTATTGCCGCACTGCTCTGGTGTATAAGTTTGTCAGGACAAGTTGATAAGCTTAAGCGTACCTTAAAAGAATATGGAATGGTAAATTCTGATTATACGTCGTTACGAGAAATTTTAAAAAAGAATATTGGTAAGCGAATTAAAATTGAATTTGAGAGCGATGCGATGGACTATGAAATCTTAGCAAAGCATTGTTTGCTTGAAGATATTGATGATGACTGGATCTTGGTAAAGATAGATAAATGTGATACTGAAAAATTATTAAGAGTAGAGTCTATAAAAAGTATTCAGATCATATAGCAAACCGCATTTTATACCTATAATAGGGGGGACAAGGTCATAGAACTCACATATATCCATGACAACTTGTAGGCCCCCCCTGGTATGATACCCTGGTTATGATGCCGTAACAGAGGTATAAATGTCATCAGCGAGTTTATCAAGATCCGCCTCCCGGGCTGCCTTTAGGGTGGAACGTACATCCAGCGGTTCACCCACCAGCTCCATTTGGGACATTGATTCAAGCTGTTCCTTCATGGATTTCATAGCTGCACTGGCCCAGGTATGATTACCGATGATGGATACCTTCCGATTTTTTAGGTTCAGTACCTCAAGGTCTTTAAGCAAGGCATCCATTGCAAAGTAAAGATGCAAGTTGTAGGTGGGGGAGGCGAGCACCATATGGCTATATTTCCATAAATCCGAGATGATGTAGGAAGCATGGGTTTTTGAAACGTCATACATATGCATATCCCGGATACCGCGCTGGGCCAGCTTATTTGCCAGAACCTGCACTGTGTTCTCTGTATTGCCGTACATGGAGGCGTAAACAAGGACTACCCCCTTTTTTTCAGGCTCATACCGGCTCCACTTATCATATAAATCCAAAATGAAGGAAATTTTTTCACCCCGCCAGATAAGGCCATGTAGGGAACAGATCATATGGATTTCCAGTCCGGCTAATTTCTTAAAAAGCGCTTGCACCTGGGAACCATAGCGGCCCACAATATTGGCGTAATAGCGTCTAGCTTCGTCGATATCAATGTTGTCCATCTCGTCAGCAAAAAGATTACCTGAGAATGCGCCAAAGGAGCCAAAGGCATCAGCGGAGAACAAGATGCCACCGGTTACCTCATAAGTGACCATAACCTCGGGCCAATGAACCATGGGTGCCATATAAAAACGCAAGGTTTTACTGCCCAAGGTCAGCTCATCGCCTTCCTTCACCTCTAGGTAGTTGGAGGTCATGTCCATCTCATAAAACTGCTCCATGAATTGGAACGT
Organism: Bacillota bacterium; assembly: GCA_023415205.1. GTDB lineage: Bacteria > Bacillota > Clostridia > DSM-8532 > DSM-8532 > DTU059. The sequence continues at coordinate 47,250 of JAEZLR010000038.1, forward strand.
CTTTTTATTTCCGACCAGCCTCACATTGGGGTAACGACGTACAATATCCTCAATATTAGCACAATGATCGGGTTCCATGTGATTTACAATTAAGTAATCCAACTGACGGCCACCTAGTACATGGGCAATATTTTCAAAATATATTTCACTGATGGATCGATCCACAGTATCCAACAGAGCAGTTTTTTCATCCAAAATCAAGAAAGAATTATAGGCCACACCATTCGGTAAGGGAAACATATTCTCAAAAAGCGCTAAACGTCTGTCACTGCCACCGACCCAATAGATGTTTGGTGTAATTTCTTGAACACAATACATAATCTTCTCCTCAAGTTTTTGATATTAAATTTTCCCATTAGTCTTTGAGCTTACTCATATAGCTCTCCATATTTTTTTTAATTATAACATAATCGGCAGGGTCTGTTCTAGAAGAAGACGATGAATGACATCATAAAGTCTGCAAGGCGATTGCATCATACATTAATTGAAAGCACGCTGCAATCGCCCGAAATACCTCACTGACAAGTGATGATTGCGCTTTTCAGTCAAGGATTGCTTTACTTACGCAAGGTATCAAGAAAAGAATCCGTGGGATTCAGTATGGATTTGACCACCTCACGGGGAGTCATCGCAAGCCATTGCGTGAGGGAGACGTCAGTAAAATGGTTGCTGTTCTATTCTTAAGAAAATCTTAAGGACTTAATAATGGAAAAATATAAGCAAAGCTTTAGTTTTTTGATAGAATGGTAATGGGTTTTATACCTAAAGGAGCCTTAACAAAATGACAACCAAAATTCTAGTGGTAGATGATGAGCAGCCCATAGCAGACCTGATTGAAGTCTATTTAAAAAGCGAGAATTATGAGGTGCTTAAATTTTATAACGGACAGGATGCTTTGAAATGTATTGAGAATGAAAATATTGATTTGGCACTGTTAGATGTCATGCTTCCGGATATCAATGGTTTTTCAATCTGTCGTCAAATCAGGGAAAAGCACCATTTTCCCGTGATTATGCTGACCGCAAAGGACGAAGAAATAGATAAGATTACCGGTCTCACCTTAGGTGCGGATGATTATATGACCAAGCCCTTTCGACCTCTTGAAATGGTCGCCCGGGTGAAGGCGCAATTGCGAAGGTATACGAGATACAATGCTCCTGAGCCTATGCAAGAGGATAATATCATAGCTTTTTCCGGCTTAGTATTAAACAAGGATAAGCATGAATGTACATTAAATGAAAAGCCGCTGTCCCTAACTCCCACAGAGTTTTCACTTCTATGGGTACTGGCATCCAATCGTGGACGCGTGATAAGTTCTGAAGAATTGTTCTGCGAGGTCTGGGGTGATAAGTATTTTACCAATAGCAACAATACGGTGATGGTTCATATACGGCATCTCAGGGAGAAGATGAATGACAGCGCTGAGCACCCAAAATATATTAAGACAGTGTGGGGGGTCGGCTATAAAATTGAAGGATAAACAGCTTGGCTCTAAATTTATGAAAAAGATACTCTCCCGGTGTACAGGAGCGGTGGCTCTTGCATCATTGATCTATGCCCTCATTACTATCCTTGTTAACTATATAGTACACAGTATCACATGGCAGCCCACACCACTCTATTACTTTTTTCATAAGATAGAGGGTTACGCCAGTATCTTGGTTTTACTTGTATGGTTCTTTATGGTGCTCATCATCATTTATGCTTATTGGAAGAAGGCTGCCGGATATTTTGAGAACATCACCGCAGCGAGTGCTACTTTGGTTCATCAGGATGATGCGATTATTACCCTGCCCGCGGAATTGCGTGAAATTGAGGATAGCATGAATCACATGAAACGCACCTCCCTTAAGAACGAGCGAGAGGCCAGAGAAGCAGAGCAACGGAAAAATGATCTCGTGGTAAACCTAGCTCATGATATCCGCACACCACTGGCATCGGTGATTGGATATCTGAGTCTTCTAGATGAAGCACCGGATATGCCGAAAGAACAAAGAGCTAAGTATACCGGCATTACGCTGGAGAAGGCTAATCGTCTGGAGCAACTCATCAATGAATTTTTTGAGATCACACGCTTTAACTTAAGTGCTATTGTTTTAAATAAGGGAAGAATCAATCTCTCCTTTATGCTTGCCCAAATGGCCGACGAATTCTATCCGATGCTTGCACCCCATGGCAAACAGATTGTTGTTCAAGCACCGGACGACTTGGATTTATGGGGAGATGCGGACAAACTCTCCCGTGTGTTTAATAACATTCTAAAAAATGCAATGAGTTATAGTTATGACAACAGCATTATATCCATAAGAGCCTTCAGCCAGGAAACAAGCATCGTCATTGAATTTTTAAATAGCGGCGATCCCATCCCACAGCAGAAGCTTGAGACCATCTTTGAAAGGTTCTTCAGGCTTGACGCTGCGCGTTCTTCACAAACGGGAGGTGCGGGATTGGGCCTTGCCATCGCTAAAGAAATTGTTTCTGCCCACTGTGGCACGATTACAGCTATGAGCGACCCGGAGCAAACAATATTCACGGTTGTTCTCCCCATGGAGGAGAAAAGCATGGGGCAGTCTAAGGAAAAAACAATAGCTTCATAAGGCTTTCTTAAGGTTTTAATAAATCGAAATTCCTATATGGCCTGTCTGGCTTGAGTAAAATGAAATTATCAAGCCGGGCAGGCTTTTTCATTGTGAAAGGATGATGAATCATGAAAAGAAAACGAGCTAAAAAAGGAGTAGTGCCATTTTTACTGATGATGGCGGTTGTAGGGATTTTTGTGTATCAGTACGTCAATTTCTCCCGTGGATTTGATGAAAAACCAGACGAGGGAATCGGTCCCGCGCCCTTGCTAGTAGCCAACCCAGATGCCTCGGTCGCTGTTATTCCTGATAGGCTGAACAGCCCCTATGCCATCTTAATCCGACTGGGGGACAATGTTATTCTCATGGAGAAAAACAGCGAGGAAAGAATCTACGCGGCATCCTTGACTAAAATGATGACGACCCTCGTCGCCCTTGAAAATTTACCTCATTTACAGGAGAAAGTCCAGCTCTCTCCTTCAATGTTCCAGGAGCTTTATAAGGCTGATGCCTCATTGGCAGGCTTCCTACCGGATGAAAATGTCCGGGCTATTGACCTTCTATACGGAGCCATGCTTCCAAGTGGTGCTGAGTGCTGCATTGGGCTTGCCAATGAGATTGCAGGCTCAGAGAAGAAATTTGTTAAAAAAATGAACCAAAAAGCGGAGGCGCTTGGCATGGTTAACTCCCATTTTGAAAATACCACCGGGCTCCATCATGAAAACCACTATACAACGGCTAAGGATATGGCACTGCTCTTAAGCTATGCCTTAAAAAATGATACTTTCCGAGAAGTTTTTACTTCAACTCGCTATTCCACACAGCCTACCAATAAGCACCCAGATGGCATAACCTTTTATAGTACTATGTTTGAGAAGCTCAGCGACCCAAGTATTGAAGGGGGAGAGATTTTAGGGGGGAAAACCGGGTATACCCAAGAGGCCGGTCTATGCCTGGCAAGTCTAGCAAAAGAAGGTGATCATGAATATATTCTGGTCACAGCCGGTGCCAAGGGAAACCATGAGTCCGAGCAGTACAATATCACCGATGCCCTGGCGGTGTACAACCGCTTAGGGAAATATTAATGAGCGTTTTAAGGCTTAAAATGATATAATTATTTCGCTATCATAAAAATCAAGGAGGAATAAAGTTGATTATCAGAAAGATCCAGCCCTCTGAAGCCCAAGCGGTGAAGAAAATAGCAAAAAGAGCCTTCCTGGGTATTGAGCGTTTTTTTGTCAGCAACCCCAAAGAGGCTATGGTGGCCGTGATAGATGATAAAATTGTTGGCGGAATAATTATTAAATATATCGTGTCAGGTCTTCATAAAATTGGTTATTATGATCTTGCCTTCATTGACCCGGATTATCAAGGGCGAGGCATAGGGAAGGCTTTGTATGAAAAAACGACCGAGTATTTATGGGAGCAAAATTGCACGGCAATTTGTGCGGCTGTTAAAGATGATAACGTTGGCTCCTGGCAGTTGTTTTTAAATAATGGCCTGCATCGAGTCAGCCTTGGTGAGGTCGTGCGCCACCTAGGTTTGAAGGCAACCTTCCAGCTCTATTTTACGACACCTTTTTTTATCAGTAATGGAATGGAGCTCTATTTTTCTGCTAAAAACAATGAGGTTCACCCGAAAAACAGTGGCACTGGGAAACAGATATTGCTTTATCTTTTGGCCAATCTGCTCCTTTTATTGGCAGCACCTCAAGCGAGATCCCACTTTTTGTTGTTCTACTCTGCTGTCTTCACTTTATTAATAGGGGGCATTGTTTTTGGTTACATAGGGACCTTGTTTTCAAAGAAACCCTGGAGATTTCGTCTGAACAGTGGTGGTGCTATCATCTGTGGGTTCATAAATTTCAGTGGTAGCGTTTTTCCTATGATTGGAAACTGGTATCCCCTTCGTTATGAAAATACAAAAGCTTTCAGAAAAAACATGGGCATTGCCGCATTGAGCGAATGGATCTTTGTCTTGGCTGCCACTATACTTAGCGTTTTTTTACAGGAACATCATAATTATTTCAACTATTTGGCCTCCATAGGTTCAATGCTCTTAGTCTATAGAATAATTGCACTCTATCCTTTTGAATCGTTTGGGGGATACAGGATCCTTAAATGGAATAAAGCAATATATGCTGTTCTTGTGTTGATATCGTGTTTAGTTTTTGCCTTTAAAATGTATATATAGACGGTGATATGTGAAGCGATGACATAGTTCAGGCATAAATACAATTCCAAAGGGAGGATACCTGCTCAGGTATTCTCCCTTTTTCAATCGTGTTCGCTGCATCTTCTGAAAGGAAAAACCTTCTCCAGGGTCATTTCATCCACGCTACTTATATGATACCCCCCCGGCAACGGGGGTACAAAATAGGACTTGTTAAATCTCATTCCATACGTTATAATTTGAAGTGTAAAGTGTATACAATATACATTATGCAATCTCGTATAACTATATTATATAACAGTTTCACAGACATGTTTACTCATAGATTATACTATTGCAGACGAGGAGGAGATATGATGAGAGAAAAATTTAAGACGGGTAAATGGAATGCACAAGTTGATATTAGAGACTTTATACAGAAAAACTATACACCGTATGACGGGGATGATAGTTTTTTAGCAGCACCGACTGAAAGAACGTCCAAATTGTGGGCTAAGGTTAAGGATTTAATGAAAGAGGAACGCAATAAGGGGGGAATCATGGATATTGATACCCATACGATTTCCACCATTGATTCCCATGAGCCTGGCTACATCGATAAGGATATTGAATCCATTGTGGGCCTCCAGACCAATGAGCCTTTAAAAAGAGCCATCATGCCTTTTGGCGGGATCAGAATGGTGAGGTCTTCATTAAAAGCCTACAACAGGCCCATGGACCCAGAGGTCGAGAAGGTTTTTAAATACAGAAAGACCCATAATGATGGTGTGTTTGACGCCTTCACAGAAGAAATGAAAAAAGCGAGACATACAGGGATCATCACAGGATTGCCGGATTCATACGGCAGGGGAAGAATTATCGGAGATTATCGAAGAGTTCCCCTTTATGGTGTGGATTTCCTGATAGAGAAGAAAAAAGAGGCCATGAAAAACTATGTCTTTGACATTATGAATACACCGGTCATCAGGCAGCGTGAGGAAATCAGTGAACAGATAAGTGCCCTTACCGAATTAAAAACAATGGCAGCAAGCTATGGCTTTGATATCAGCAAGCCGGCAGCCGACATCAAAGAGGCTGTACAGTGGCTTTATTTTGCCTACCTGGCTGCTGTAAAGGAACAAAATGGAGCGGCCATGAGTCTTGGAAGAGTGTCTAACTTCCTCGATATCTATGCGGAACTAGACCTGGCTGAAGGTCGATATACAGAGGCGGAGATTCAGGAGTTCATTGATCATTTTGTTATGAAGCTTAGAATGGTTCGCTTCCTGAGAACCCCTTCCTATGATGAGCTATTCTCCGGTGATCCCACCTGGATTACAGAGTCCCTTGGCGGTATAGGCATGGATGGAAGACATATGGTCACAAAAATGACCTATCGGTTCATGCATACCTTGACCAACCTGGGTGCGGCACCGGAGCCTAATATGACCGTGCTGTGGTCTCCCAGACTACCGGAGAACTTTAAAAAATTCTGTTCAAGGCTTTCCGTGGAGACCTCCTCTATTCAATACGAGAATGATGATTTGATGAGGGAAAAGTTTGGCGATGACTATGGGATTGCCTGTTGCGTCTCCGCCATGAAGATCGGTAAGCAGATGCAGTTCTTCGGAGCAAGGGCAAACCTTGCAAAGGCCTTGTTGTATGCTATAAACGGCGGGAAAGATGAAATCTATGGGGAACAGGTAGGCCCTGCATTAGCTCCCATTACCTCCGAGTACCTTAACTATGATGAAGTTATGAATCGGTTTGATGCCACCCTTGATTGGCTCTCAAAGCTCTATATCAATACGCTCAACATCATCCATTACATGCATGATAAATACTGCTATGAGAGAATAGAGATGGCGCTGCATGATGAGGAAATATTAAGAACATCAGCCTGCGGTATTGCTGGACTTTCGGTGGTGGTTGACTCCTTATCGGCTATAAAATACGCAAGGGTCAAGCCTGTGAGGAATGAAGACGGTCTTGTTGTGGATTATGTCATTGAGGGTGATTTCCCGATGTTTGGTAATAATGATCCAAGGGTGGATGATATGGCTGTGGATCTCGTTAAGAGGTTCATGACCAAATTAAGCAAGCATAAGACCTACAGAGAGAGTAAGCCCACCATGTCCATATTGACCATAACCTCCAATGTGGTTTATGGCAAAAAAACTGGAAGTACCCCTGACGGAAGAAAGCATGGTGAACCCTTTGCTCCAGGTGCAAACCCCATGCACAAAAGAGATACCAAGGGCTGTATTGCATCCATGGCTTCAGTGGCGAAGCTGCCCTATGATTATAGTGAGGATGGCATTTCTTATACCTTCTCTATTGTTCCAGGGGCCCTAGGTAAGCTTGCGGAAGAAAGGGTGGATAACCTTGTTAATCTTATGGATGGGTATTTTAGCGACGGAGGGCACCATATCAACGTCAATGTGTTAAATAAGGAAATCCTGATGGATGCCATGGATCATCCGGAGCAATATCCACAATTGACCATAAGGGTCTCCGGTTATGCCGTCAACTTCATAAAGCTCTCAAGAGAGCAGCAGTTGGATGTCATTAACAGGACATTCCATGAGAGATTCTAAGAAGCGCGAGCCCACAAGATGATATAGAGGGGAGTGGCAATAATGGAAGGTAGGATACATTCAATTGAAACCTGTGGCACACTGGATGGGCCAGGTATCCGATATGTGATTTTTCTTCAGGGCTGTCCCCTGAGATGTAAATTTTGCCACAACCCTGACTCGTGGCAGCTTGAATCGGATAAAAAGACCTCTGTAAAGGACCTGATGGAAGATATTTTGCGATACAGAAATTTCATTAAAACAGGAGGGATAACCCTGTCGGGAGGGGAACCGCTCTTACAGGCTGAGTTTGCCGCAGCCCTTTTCAGGGAATGCAGGAAAAACGGCATTCATACCGCCGTTGATACATCAGGGGCAATCCCATTAAGCGCGTGTAAAGAAGCTATTGATGAAGTGGATCTTGTGTTGTTGGACATTAAGTCCATTGACACGATAAAGTGTCAGGAGTTTACCGGGAAAGGGAATGAGGAGGCATTAAAGCTTTTAGACTATTTGGAGTTGACGGGAAAAGATGTGTGGATAAGGCATGTTGTAGTACCGGGTATTACTGAGAATGATGAGGATATAGAGCGTTTGGCGGAATACCTTTCAAAGTATACCGTTATCAAGCGTGTTGAAATCCTGCCCTTCCACAAGATGGGGGAGTATAAATGGAAGCAGCTCAATATGAAATATGAGCTTTCGGACACACCTCCGCCTAAAAAAGAGTCTATTGAAAACATTAAGGGCCTTTTTAGAAAATACAACCTCAACGCCGTATAAAACGGTAACCAAGCATCTGCCTTGAAGTGAGGAACGCCAGACTTAAGGTCTGGCTTTCTTTATACCATCGGAAGCGAAAAAACTATGTGACAAGAGCAATGGAACCTGCAAGCATAAGGACGGCATTGAAAGCACAAAACCAAAATTTACTTAAAATACACCGTCTCTTTTTAAAGACATGATTAATAATATATAGTAAAATAGTAGATGGCCCGAGTTTGTAAAACAAGGGTTCATCACTTGCTGTGGCTTAAGGTTCGCTTGGTGCTCAAGCCGAGGGCGCTCCTAGAGCTTAGGCAAGCAGTTAGGGCTCATAAGCGATTAGTTGTAGTCACAATAATAGGCGCATCAAGGTGGGGCATTATGGAGAATAGACTTAATAAAAAGTATGGCTTATATACAGCCATCGCAATGGTCGTTGGTATTGTTATCGGAAGCGGCGTCTTCTTCAAAGCGGAAACTGTACTGAAAGCAACCGGGGGAAACATGCCACTGGGCATTGCCGCATGGGGTATCGTTGGACTGATAATGATTGTCTGCAGCTATACCTTTGCAACGATGGCCACGAAATATGAGAAGGTCAACGGCTTGGTGGACTATGCGGAAGCTGCTGTTGGCAATAAATATGGCTACTATGTAGGCTGGTTTATAGCCGTCATCTATAATCCAACCATAACCTCTGTGTTGGCCTGGGTCTCAGCACGTTATACCTGCGTACTGCTGGGCTGGGATATCACTGGCGGTTCATGTATGACCATCGCATGTTTTTATCTGGTAGCGAGCTATGCGCTGAACGCTCTTTCTCCGATTATTGCAGGTAAGTTTCAAGTTTCTACTACAATTATAAAGCTCATTCCATTAATGCTAATGGCGGTTGTTGGAACTATAGTCGGTCTGACAAACGGTATGACGATCAGTAATTTTACCAAGGTGGCCGATACGGGGCATGGGGCTGGCGGTGGACTTTTTGCTTCCATTGTTGCAGTCGCTTTTGCCTATGAGGGATGGATCATAGCCACTTCCATTAATGCGGAGCTCAAGGATTCTAAAAGAAATTTACCGAAGGCTTTAATTTTAGGTTCTCTCATTGTCGTCTTTGTTTATATTTTCTATTATATAGGCCTCGCCGGAGCCGTTAGTACCGATGCATTGATGGAAAGCGGTCAGGCCGGTGCAAAGATGGCCTTCCAGAATATTTTTGGCTCGATAGGCGGTTCCTTGATTTTTGTGTTTGTCATTATTTCATGCTTGGGTACCCTCAACGGACTGATGCTGGGCACTACCCGGGGCATGTATTCCCTGGCTGTAAGAGATAGAGGCCCTTACCCTGAAGCCTTCAAGCAGGTGGATAAGATCACTAATATGCCGACGAATTCTTCCATTTTTGGGCTTCTGCTTTGTGCCTTCTGGTTACTCTATTTCTATGGTGCGAATTTGACAAGTCCCTGGTTCGGTCCATTTTGCTTTGATACGTCCGAGCTTCCAATCGTGACGCTCTATGGCGCCTATATTCCTATTTTCTTTATGCTGATTAAGAAGGAAAAGGATTTAAACACATTTAAACGCTTCATTATGCCCACACTCTCTATCCTGGGTTGTTTGTTTATGGTAGTCGCTGCATGCCTGGCTCACAAAATGGCCGTTGTGTATTATTTGATTGTCTTTGCGGTGATCATGGTCATTGGGGCAAGCTTTCGGAATGCCAGAAAGACGGGATAGGTCTGTATGAGGTGATGAAAGGGTGGTAGTAATCCCAAAGATATGATAAATTGAGTATAGAGCGTAATTTTGGGTAACGCCATAAATCATTCTCAAAATGTGAAAGCGATACAACACGATGAAAATATCTTCATTCATACATTTTGCCAGTTTCGGCTTTAAAACAATTTTCCTAAAGAAAAGGGAACCTATTCTTGGTACAGTCATTGTGACTGATAAGTGCAATTTAAAATGCAAGCATTGTTCGGTCAATAATATTACAGATGTAGTCCATCCTTATGCGCAAATTCGAAATGAAATGCAGCAGCTTTATGAAATGGGTGTACGCATTCTGTTTTTCTGTGGAGGCGAGACCTTTCTATGGAAAGATGGAGAACGCACCTTGCGCGATCTGGTTGTGGAAGCAAAGAGGATGGGCTTCCTGATTGTCAATGTCGTCACCAATGGCACATTTCCAATCGATTTACCGGAAGCTGATTTGATTTTGCTTAGTGTGGATGGCGATAAGGATCACCACAACGCAATTCGTGGTGATACATACGATACCATCATGGAAAATATTAATAATGCAACATCCGATAACATCTGTTTCTACATGGCTATCAACCAGATCAACAAAGACGCTGTTCGTGATGTCTGTATTGCTGCCCGTGACACAAAAAATGTGCGAGCAGTGTCCTTTAATTTTCACACACCCTATCCAGATACAAAGGAGTTGGCGCTCTCCAAAGAGGAAAAATCTAAATGTTGTGAAGTCATCATAAAAATGATGAAAGAAGGGGCGCCTGTATTTAATCTAAGGAGTGCTTTCCCCTATTTGATTAACAACAGCTTTCCAACACCATGCCATCAGTGTGTTGTTATAGAGAATGGAAAGATTTCAACCTGCGGACGCTGTATTGAAGTACCGGGCCTCTGTGACGCATGCGGCTATTTCTTTGTTGCCGAATATACCCTCCTATTCCGCGGAAATCCCAAAATTATCATTGAAATGCTAAAAACATATCTAAAATACATATAGGAGTAACATGAGTATTATAACAAACCTGACACGAATTTGGCTAACCCGTTCAACCAAACCCTTCCTATTTATAAACGAATACGACCAACAGCTTCCATTTGCAGACTGTGAAAATTTAGGTTTATATGTTCATATTCCCTTTTGCAAAAACATCTGCAATTTCTGTCCCTATTGCAAGGTCAAATATTCTAAGGAATTATGTGACCGATATATAGATGCTCTGCTTCGGGAAATCCATCTCGTGGGTAGTCAGTATAGTGGTAAAAAAATGGCGACAAGTCTGTATTTCGGTGGTGGCACGCCAGCTCTTGCTGCTGATCGGCTCAAGGAAATTATAGATGCTATTCAAGAGTATTACAGCATTACTGAGGGCATTGGTATAGAGTTGCATCCCGATAATGTAAATCCATCTATTCTTAAGACTTTGAAGGATGCCGGAGTAACAAAAATAAGTATTGGTATTCAGTCCTTCCAGAAGAAATTCCAGAACATCTTAGGTAGAACGAATGTTGATCCCTCAGCACTAAAGGAAGCGTTATCTGAAGTTCCATTTGAAACGGTTTCCATGGATTTTATTTTTGCTCTGCCGGCCCAGACATTCGAAGATTTGAAGGCTGATATTGATGCTGCGTTCCAAAACGGTGCAAACCATGTGGCGATTTATCCGTTCATTGACTTTACTTTTACTTCAAGTACAGTATCGGCAATGCCTAAAAAAGAAAAGCAAGCACTCTTGGATGCAATTACGATTTACTGCATGGATAAGGGGTATACCCGTAGCTCCATCTGGACATTCTCAAGCGAAAAGCAGGCAGGATACTCTTCCATGACCAGAGATAATTTTTTGGGCTTTGGGTGCTCAGCAACCACTTTATTGAAAGAACAGTTTAAGATCAACACCTTTTCTGTAGAAGAATATTGCAAAAGAGTTGATGAAGGAAAACTTCCGACCTCTTTGACGATTCGGTTCTCCTTACGCCAGCGCATGATTTATTATCTGTTCTGGACTGCGTACAGTACCAAAGTAGACGCCAAAGCTTTTGAAAAATTCTTTGGGGTTCCTTTGAAAAGCATGTATGGTATTGAATTGAAAATTGCTAAAATGCTGGGATTTGCTACGGAAGAGAACGATGTCTATCGCATGACGCTAAAAGGCGCATTTTACTATCACTATTATGAGAACTTTTACACTCTGGCTTATATTGACAAAATGTGGGGGATCATGAGAAGAGAAGCGTTTCCCCCCAAAATAGAGTTATAGCTTTGTCAGAATATACAGTGTCTACAGTCTACAGTTTTTGTTTCCACACAGGTTGTCGGTGCAGTTCTGACATTTCAGGGCTGCGTTTGTTTCTTCGAAGAATCTTTCGGGATGGAGGAAGAAACATATCTCCCATACGAGGAAAACGGCTATGGCCAGAGCGAAGAGACTGATTGCATAGAATCCCAGGGTAAAGAGTAACGGAGAAAACATCATCATATGATCCCAATTAAAAATTCGACAGGTGGTACAGCAACGATTTTTCAGAATCAAGACCCTAAAAGGACACCAAAAGAGGACGAAGGTCAGATCTAAGACATAGAACACCACTGAAAAGAGGAAGAGCTCCTTTTTCGTTATCCACTTCATCATCCACAGAACGCCGATTCCAGCCACAAGTATTACCCAGATCAGTAGAACCTTTAAAGAATCAATCCCGCCTTTCTTAACAAAGGCGACGAGCTCTTTTCTATCCAGCAATTTCTTCATGGGCTGATAAAATTCCTTGAATTGTTTCACTGAGCCTAAGGGTAAGTAACCCTTTGCCGGTATCAATTGAAGAACCATACCCACAATCCATCCAGCCCAGAGCAAATGGAGCCAAGAAAATGTGCTGAAAAAATTAAACCCGTCCAGAACAGAAAAGCTCTGTGGATCAGCAAAACACATGACGATTACAAAAGCCAGTACAGAAAGCCGAAACAGGTATCTTGTCTTATATAGTTTTCTCAATTGAGGAAGTTTAGTTTTCATGTTTTAATGCTCACATCACTCTTTTTCCTTTATTCGCAACCATGGAGTTCGTTGCAAAAAAACGTTTGACACACATAATATTATATATTTTATAATACGATGTATGTCAAACGAAATTTCTCCCGTTTTGCAGGATTCCTTAACCAAAGCGTGTAAGCTTGAGAGTTCTATACTTCGGTTCCAAAGATAATTTTTGTGAATAGTGTCCGCGTTCTATCCGGGCCAAGCATCTTAAGGAATATATTGGTGGAAGGACCGCCATTCTTCAAAAGCCCATTGACATACTCAGCGGATTTAGCACGTTTTTTGTCCCTGTCAGGGCAAAGCTCAGCGGTCTTAAAACACTCCAAATACTCGTCCACAAAAGTAAGGAACGCGTTTTCAAAATCGGATTGATGCTTTTTCCCAGCCCGTTTAGCAAAAGAGGGGCTGAGCTTCATATCATCATACCAATGCTTGCCCAGATCATGGTCGGGTAAATGGCAAAGCTTCTGTTTAATGCTCATGAGAGCATTAAGGTCGCACTCGGTGCCAATGAAGGTATCATAGAGCTCCACGAGCAAGGTTTTTTTAGTAAAGACCGTCATGTAATCAAAGGACAAAAGGGGAAGGTCTCGTTCAATGGGATTAATCACCAGCATCTCCATGGTAAATAGCCCCATAAGCCCTTTAACCTCCATGGAGGAAACATTACCAAGACCTTCACCGGTGAACCAGCGTATGGTAAACCGCATGGGTCCATATTTGATCTTTGAAAACTCACCTGGGTCCCGCTCCGTCAAGGGATAAGCGTTCATTAATTTTGCAAGTGCTTGATTAACCATCCAATCCTCCTAATAACGCGTCAGGTTTATAAAGTCCAGCCTTATGCAGCATCATTACCCCACCCAGGAGAGCACCTTGGGACACGATATTCGTAAACTGAGCAATCCAATGCATGGTTGAAGAATCATCGAATTTTGCTGAAAGATAGCCCATGCCTAACATCGTGATAAAGGAGGTTATAAAGAGTATCATGGCTAAAGGACGTTTCATGCGTCGTGCAATGACAAATAAAAGCCACTGGGTACCGGCGCATCCCAAGGTTTGCCCGACGATGAATAGTAGATTACTATTATACACGGGAACCATACCCACACCGCACAAAGGGAGGCTGCTTTTTTCCTTTCGGGTAAGCATGGCGATAAGGGATATGAATACCAGCAGAAAGCCTGGGGCCTGGATGGGGAAAAAGGCAAGGTCAAGGGCAACAAAATCACATATATTGAGGGCATAGAGTATTTTCCATGCTGCTTTATACAATCCGCTTATCAGTACCATAACTGCACCAGCGGCCAAAAGTGCAAATGCCCCCTTGACCATTTTATTATAAAGGTCACGTGCCAGTATCACCGCCGAGACGGAGAACAATAGAACAGGAATAAAATCAACCAGAGCCATTGAAACATTAATACCGTTCATAGCGCCACCCTTAATCCTTTATTTTTAATGTGGATCCCACTCGCCATCTAAAGATTCCAACGCAAACAAAGGTCATTCCTTGTGTGACCAGTGATGCGTTCGGTTACCTGTGCGAACCGGGTCCTAAGAGCCGTCTCACTACTTGATAAAATCCCATTTGAGGAGACTGTGAAGCGGAATGAAGGGGATGAGAATCGGGGTTCTTTTCACATAGGCCTGGTAGTCCTCACGCTGGCCATAGCTTTTATTTTGTCTTGTTTCAAGGCGTTTGGCGCCACTGAACATGACATAGAGGATGAGAATGTAGCCCAGAATGGCCATCACCCATTGCCAAATACCCTGAAGCCCACCAAAAGCGGAAACGAATACACCCGTCCAGAAGAGAATCTCACCAAAATAATTGGGGCAGCGCACAAACTTATAGAGCCCCCTATCACAGAAACGGCCGGGGTCCTGTTTCTTGGCAGCACTTTTCTGCATGTCGGAAACGGTTTCAATGACCAGAGCCAAAGCCATGATGAACGCCCCGATCCACGGCAATATACCTTGCTGGAGGTTGTTGGCAATACGATAGGAGATAGGGGATGTTTGGGCCACATATAAAGCGATGACACTAATCCAAATGACCACCTTGACGAAAAGGGGCATGGGTTTTTCGGATTTTGTCGTCTCTTCAAGGGTTTTACGATAGGAGAGGCTTTTAAGCTCCCGGACAATGAGAAAGCCACTGAGGCGAATGCCGTAGATGATGAGCAACAGACATTGAATCAGGCATGCGCCGGACAGAGCGGTATGAAACATGATGATAAGCGTGATACCCACGCCGCTTACGGCCAGTCCATAGCCGATGGAAAGAAAGTAAACAAATTTATAAAAGCCTACTGCTGAAAGGACTGCGCATACAATGGCCAATATCCCGATGAGTGGTGGAAAAGCAAGATTCCAAGCTTCTTGAAACGTCATAGTGATACCCCCCAATTAATAACAGCTTTTAATGTATTCTTTAAAGCTCAACTTTCCGTATTTGTGATCGGCGACCATTTCTTCCGATAGGGTCCATTTTGAAAACTTGATAATGGCTTCTTTACCATTCTTTTTACGCTTGGCCAAAGCAGCCAGAATGGTGAATAGGAACGCAGGGGCCCGCTTAATCACAGCAGGCTTTCCTGCCGCTTCAAAAAACATACGTGCAATTTCTTCATAGGAATAGGTTTCTGTGCCGCCGATATCATAGGTAACATTCTCATCATTCATATGTAACAGGACAAAATCGGCAAGGTCGGTGGTGTCTATTACATTGGCATGTACGGGCTTTTTGCCCAGTAATGTCACGGTACCCTTTTCGATCATGGGCATAAACACTTTTGCAATGTCGTAAAAATAGCCAGTAGGGCGGTGGATGACATAGGCTATTCCACTCTTTTTCAGTTCCTGTTCAAAAAGATGCTTAGCATGGAGCATGGGCACTGAAGGGTCCCCATCTGCTTTAAGCACTGAAATGTAAATAAATTTCTTTACACCGGCGGCCTTGGCCTCTTCCAGAAGATTTAAATTACCCTGATAATCGATATCGTAATTGGTCACCGTTGCTGATGAACCAGTCAGGCCGACGGTTGTGATAACGATTTCAGCACCCTGGCATAGGCCAGTGAGAGAAGCCTTATGGGTGATATCCACTTGTTTGGAAGTGATTTTACCTTTAACCTCCGGGATGTCCCGCGCCACCATGTCCAGTGCGGTCACCTCATGGCCGTCGCGTACCAAGGCGCGAAGTATGTCGCTGCCTAGCTTTCCAAATGCTCCTGCAAGAACTACTTTCATAAACCTCACTCCAATCCTTTATTAATTTCCTTACAGAATAATCTGTAGGATAAGGCACTCAACTATTTCATTTTCTCCTTTGCCCGCTTATCATTGATGATCTTCATATGCTCTGCATTAATCAGTGAAACATTGTTTTCCCTCGCCCAGGCCACACATCCTCTAAGGGCGGTGGGTAGGAAAATACGCGGTACTTTAACAAGCATGGCGCAAGCATCATCAGTGAATTTCACCACATCGTCAATGCGGTCAGCGGCATATCGGACGGAATCAATGGAAGCCTCGCGTATGGGTAAAAGCTGAGCGTGGGGGCGACGGAACCGTGTATACCAGAAGTTTTTACTGTCCCGATAGCCGTAGTCCACAGGGACATTGGGAAAAGAGCCTCCACGAACACCGTTGACAATAGCGTCATAGTATTTTTCTTTCATCAAAATCTTGTCTACCCTTAGAATGAAGTGGGCACCAAATTTTGATGTGATGCCATTAAAATCATGATAAGGAGGTTCGTAACCATCCAGGCAGCCCGGTTTATCGGCTTGGGCACCATCCAGCTCACGCATCCAGGTGCATTCAAATACCTGGTAGGCTTCTTTCACAACCTTGGGGAAGTCTTCCTCGGGATGTTCTGCTGCCATCTGCCCGTCTTCAAGGGTGAAGGAGCAGTCTTTCATTTTCTCCTGGGGCTTATCCCCGGGAAAGCCAAGGCGAACCGCCTCTTTAAAGTATTTCTTCTCATCAGTAATGAAATTAAGGCTGCACTTTCCGTAGCGGAGCAAATGCTGTGACGTATTAGAAGAATTACGCGCACACAAAAGCATGGCGTAATAATCCTTGCCCGCCACATAGTAGGGCTGAACCAAAGAATAAGGGCCTAAGGATGTTGACCCATCCTCTGCCAGTGTGCCGATCAATACGGTCGGCATGGGAAAGAAGGCAGAGGTTTGATAAAAGTTGTCCACGATCCGAAGATTTTTGAAACTGCTCATGTTTTCTCCTCCTTACCTTTATTAACAAACATACGGTCCAACAGGTTCGCTAGGGATTTGAAGTTGTTTTGATTGACAGCAGCAAGTAACAGATTTTCGGCAACAAAGTTTTCAAGGAACGTATCTTCTTGTGCATGAAAGCGAACAAGCAAGTCATGGATGATTTCGGAAAGCTGGTTGATCAAAAGACCATGTCGTTCCGAATAATCAGAGGCGAATTGACTGGTCAATGAATACTGTGACCAAACCCCTTTGTATACGGAAGAAAAGTGTTCTATTTCTTTATAGATATGATTGAGCCCATCGGTAATGGTATCTGATTGGCTCGAACCTTGACGCATCGCCAAAAGCGCCTCATTCCAGTCCTCAAGCATGACTGATGCGGCGAGGAGATCCTTGGAGGGAAAGTAATTATAAATGGTGCCTACGGCTATACCACACTTTTTTGCCACAGAACGTATGGTGAAGCCACTATAATCTGATTGAAGCAGTTCGCGTTTTGCGGCTTCAAGGGCTCTTCTTTTAACATTCTCGATTTGCTTAGGCATACCTGCACCTTCAATAGCCGAGCTCTTCAGGTTTTTTATGAACACGTTCATTTAAAGTATAGTACATTGTTTAAAAAATATCAATCTTTAATTCTCTATTTAGTACTTTATTTTTGGATCCTTTATAAAACTTTGTTTTTGTTTTATTAACCTCATATGCTATAATTTATCATAACCATAAACGCGCGTTTAAATTGATAGTGAAAGAGTGAGCCAAAATGTATCGTATTGCCATATGCGATGATGAAAAAGCAATTTGTTATCAAATTGAGCAAACTATACTAGATTATAAAAATACAATGCTTGAAGAAATTGAGGTGGATGTCTATTATTCAGGAGAGGAATTGTACAAATCCCTTTCAAATGGAAATGAATACGATATTCTGTTTTTAGATATTGAATTTAAACAGGTAAACGGCGTTAAGATAGGTGAAAAAATCCGTGAAGAACTAAAAAACGAAACCATACAAATTGTTTATATTTCAGGCAGGCAAAGTTATGCTATGGAATTATTTAATATAAGACCGCTTAATTTCTTAGTAAAACCACTGGATTCGGATAGATTGATCAAGGTTCTTAAAAAAGGGATGGAATTATCAAGCAAAAAATATCTATACTTCACTTATAAACAGGGGCATAACATTAAGAAGATACCCCTAGGGAATATTCTGTACTTTGAGAGTATTAATAGACAGGTGAGGATGAAGACAGTCACAGACGAAATAATTTTTTATGGATCATTGGCAACTATATCTTCTCATTTGAAAGGAAATCACTTTTATTATACCCATAAATCCTACTTAGTTAATTTTAATCATGTCATTGAATTCGGTTATGAACAGTTAATGATTTCAGATAAAACCCTATTGCCGATAAGTCAATCAAAGCGAAAAAAAGTACGTGAGATACAACTAATAATGGAAAAGGAAAAGTAAAAATGCAATTATCTGATTCCCAATGGGTCATCCTTTTTTTTATGATATTTGATACATACCTTTATTTTGTATATATGAGCACCCTATTCGGGAAGCCAAGAGTAAAAAAAATAATCATTGTATCCACATTTGCAGGATACTATGTTCTGCTATCCGCGTTATTTTTATTTATCAACCTACCCATTATTATTCTCGTATACAATATTATAGCCTATTTGGCGTTAACCTTTAATTATTCAGCGCACTTGACTAAGAGAGTGTTGTCTTCACTTACATTCTGTTTGGTGTCGGCGAGCATAGAGTTTATACTCTATATATTCTTTGAACAAAATACTTTAATACAAAAGGCTGGTCAATTGTACATACCCATATGGCAAGCTGTTGTGGTAAGACTGATCATGTTTATTGCAGTTTATTTCTTAATCATTTTGGCTAATATTAAAAATGATAGGCACCTGCCGCAAACGATATGGTATCAATTAATTCTGATTCCAGTCATATCCTTATTCTTATTTGTTAATCTAACTTACCTTAATTTAAGCATGGGTAGAACAATCATCTTTATTGTTGCCATACTCATCATTAATCTTATAGCTATACGATTATATAAGGAAATATCTTCAAAGTATGAAGAGAAATATAAACAGCTTATTCTAGTGAAGCAAAATGAATACTATATCAACCAGTTTGCGCTGATGAATGAATCCATCAAAATGCGTAATGCAGAAAGACATGATTTTAATAATCATTTATCTGTTATTGCTTCCTTGATTCAAAGAAATGAACAGGCAAAAGCTAAAGAATACATTGCATCTGTTTTTGATGTTTACAGAAGTGTAAAGGAAGTTCACTATTCCGGAAATTTGGTGATAGATAGTATTATCAATTATAAAAAGGTTGAAGCGGAACAGAATGGCGTGAGTATTAATATAGAACTCAACATCCCAGAAAATTTAGGTGTTAACTCTTTTGATATGACAACCATATTAGGGAATATCATAGATAATGCCATTCACGCTACAAAGAAACTAGAAAAGGATAAGGTAATAGACTTAAGTATCAATTATAATAAAGGCCGGTTGTTCATAAAAATCAGTAACCCTTATAATGGTCAAATCAAGTATGAAAATAAGGAGTTAGTCACACTTCATGAGGATAGGGAGAGCCATGGAATTGGACTCAATAATGTAAAAGCTGTACTGGAGAGATATAACGGAACGCTCCAAGTGGAACACTCGGATTGTATATTTTCACTTATGTTGTTGATGTTTATAAAAAGCTAATCCAATGCATTGGATAAAATTCAAGGCATGATTTTTGAGCGCTATTCCTTTCTAGGTTAGAATCCCCTAATATTATGGTTTTCTACAAAAAAACATATCAATTTCAACAATTTACAACAGAAACAGACATGGATCTGATACTATAGGCGGGACTATTCTACTAATTTAAGTGAAGGTGGTACGATGACGAAAGATACAAAGTGCTTTTTAAGGATGATAGTTTTGCCCAGGGCATTACAGAAACCTTAATGATCGGAGAAAAGATAAGTCCATTATTGCTTGTTTGAATCCTTGTTATTTGTGGATGAATTGAATGACTGTTAGGCCAGATTTGTAATCATAATAATTTATTGCCATCTATTAATCGGTATGGAGGTATTTATGAAGAAAGCGGTAATCATACTCGTTATTATTGGTGCTATTGCATCTATAGGACTTGGTATAAAGTGGATTTCAGACTTTAATGCATATAAAGCTGATATTGCATCTATATACGATCTATCGGAAGAAATATCAAATCCAGTACTAGAGGAGTCTCTAAAAGAAATTGAGGCATTGAGGAATTGTGCCTATGCTCTGATTGTCTGTGGAATTATTGCCATAGCCGCTCTGTTTTTAGTAGCGAAATTAGGGAAGCAGCTTGCCGCTGGGATAATACTCTTTACAGGAATTATTCCCGCATTCTTCTCTACATCTTGTTTAATATTCACATTTGTATTAATACTTGCAGGTATTTTGGGTTTGGTATCAAAGCCCAAGGTAAGTGCTGCATAGGGTAATTGGTTCTCGTATTATTCATCCGATAAGTAGCAAGGATATGTATAAAAATAAAACATGGGTTTAAGAAGGAGTGGCTGACAATACCAGCTTATGGTATAAAGTTCAGCGACTCCTCTTATTCATTCAAAAGGAACTTTCTATCGAAGTCTTTCCAGCTATTCATACCAGGATATTGATTGATGCACATCGGGAAACCTATCGTTTCATCATGAATAGGAGAAGGATTTTTATGCTCGCCAGTTTACGAGTGATATAATAAAAAGTGATGTCAAATACTTAATTGGCAAAGAATAGCGATAGGAAAAAGAGGAGGCGATAGGATGACACCCTTTTATACAGCCATTGCCCAATATTATGATGATATTTTTCCCACCGGAGATGCTCAGCTACAACTCATTACGGAAACTGTCGGTAAGCCCCCAAAGGATATACTTGATGTAGCCTGTGGAAGCGGAGGATATTCAAAGAGCCTAAGTGATAGGGGGTATTCCATAACGGCCATTGATTTGGATGCCACAATGGTAGAAAGCCTAAAAGCAAAAGAGGGAAAGATAAACTCCCAGGTATTGAATATGTTAGAGATCAAGGCTTTGCCTGGGGCCTTTGATTTGATATTTTGTATAGGAAACTCATTGGTGCATCTCAACAGCCTCGAAGAAATAGCATGGTTTCTAAAGTCGTGCAGGGAAAAGCTGAAGCCTGATGGAAAGATAATTCTCCAGATTATTAACTATGACAGGATACTGGAGAAAGGCATAAAGAACCTCCCGGCCATTAAAAATGAAGACAAGCATTTAATCTTTGAAAGGTATTACGCCTATTCACCGGATCAACATAGAATAGACTTTAAGACGATTTTAACCGTCAAAGAAGAAGTATTGGAAAATCATGTGCTGTTATATCCGGTTCAATCCTCAGAACTAAAAGAAATGCTGGAGGCATCAGGATTTATTCAATCCGCGTATTACGGAAGCTTTAAGAAAGAAAAGTATGACCCCAAGGAATCCTATTCATTAGTGATTATTTCTGAATAGAAGGGGCTACTTTTTTCATAGACCCATGGGTTATGATAAATGTACTGACAGCGAAGGACTTTAACGAGGATGATGAAAAAATTAGTCATTGGAATACTGGCACATGTGGATGCAGGTAAGACCACACTATCGGAGAGCTTACTTTACTTGAGCGGTAAAATTCGTAAATTTGGAAGGGTGGATAACAAGGATGCCTTTCTGGATAACATGGATTTGGAGAGAGCTAGAGGGATCACTATTTTTTCAAAGCAAGCCCTGCTTGAAGTGGCTGATTTTAGGATCACTTTACTAGATACCCCGGGCCATGTGGATTTCTCAACTGAAATGGAGCGAACACTCCAGGTGCTGGATTATGCTCTTCTAGTAATAAGCGGCGCAGATGGCGTGCAAGGCCATACGCAAACCCTATGGCGCTTACTTGCCCACTACGGGATACCAGCTTTCATTTTTATCAATAAAATGGATCAAACCGGGACGGATAAAGTAAGGTTGATCCACGAACTTAAGCATAAATTCGGGGATGGATGCATCGAATTCGGGCAGGGAGATTCAGAGGATTATCAAGAGCAATTGGCCCTGTGCGACGAAGGTCTGATGCAAGCCTTTTTGGATGGAGGAAGGCTTAACCACGCTCAGATTAATGAGGCCATCAAAACCCGCAAGGTATTCCCCTGTTATTTTGGTTCAGCGCTAAAATGTGAGGGTGTTGAAGCTTTAATTCAGGGTCTTGGAGCACATGCCGTTATCCCTTCCTACCCTTTGTCCTTTGGTGCCAAAATATTCAAGATTACAAGGGATGATCAGGGAAACCGCCTTACACATATGAAAATAACAGGCGGAGCTCTCAAGGTGAAAGATGTAATCAAGAACGGGGCTTGGGAGGAAAAGGTCAATCAGATTCGCCTCTATTCGGGACAGAAGTTTGAGGCGGTCAATGAGGCGGAGGCGGGGACTGTCTGTGCTGTGACAGGGCTCACGCAAACAAAACCGGGGGAGGGCTTGGGTATCGAGAAAGCTTCCCATAAACCCCTATTGGAGCCTGTCTTGTCCTATCAAATTATTCTTCCCGAAGGCTGCGATCCCCGAGTGATGATGCCCAAGCTTCGCCTGATGGAGGAAGAGGACCCGGAGCTTCATATCCTATGGGATGAGCAGCTTAAGGAAATCCAAGTTCAAATTATGGGTGAAGTGCAGATTGAAATTCTGCAAAGCCTTATAAAAAGCCGGTTTGGTATGGATGTCTCCTTTGATTCGGGCAGAATTGTCTATAAAGAGACGATTGCCAATACGGTGGAAGGGGTAGGACATTTTGAGCCCCTGCGACATTATGCAGAGGTTCACCTTTTAATGGAGCCTGGAGAGCGGGGAAGTGGCCTTCAGTTCGAAGTGGAATGCAGTGATGATGTATTGGGAAAAAGCTGGAAGAATCTTGTTTTTGCCCATCTTAGAGAAAAGGTTCATAAAGGCGTGCTCACAGGGTCGGCCATTACAGATATGAAAATTACCCTGGTGTCTGGTCGGGCTCACAATAAGCACACAGAGGGCGGGGACTTCCGGGAAGCTACCTACCGTGCTGTGCGTCAGGGCTTAAAGGAAGCAGATTCCCTGTTGCTAGAACCCATTTATGACTATAGGCTTGAGCTACCTGAGAATTTGGTGGGCCGGGCCATGACCGACATTGAAAAAATGTATGGGACAAGCCATCTCTCCCATATTGAGCAGGGTATGGCGGTGCTTGAAGGAAGTGCTCCGGTAGTCACCATGCGAAATTATCAAAAAGAGGTCACAGCCTATACAAAAGGCCATGGGAGACTCTTTTGCAGTCTCAAAGGGTATGGGCCCTGCCATAACACGCAAGAGGTGATCGCCCTTATGGACTATGACTCTGAGCGGGATGTGGAAAATCCCACAGGGTCTGTGTTCTGTGCTAATGGCACCGGGTTTTTGGTTAATTGGGATGAAGTTAAGGACTATATGCATCTTGAAAGCTATTTTCAAAAACAGTCGGAACTGTATGAAGAAGTCGCTCAAAATCCCACACCCGCTTCAGAGGAAAAATGGCTGGCCCCGGAGGAAATTGACCGGATTCTGACTCAGACCTATTATGCCAATCAGGGAAAGAAGAGCGCTTGGACAAAAAGAAAAACGGCTGCCGAAAGCTATTATAAGCCGACCGATCTCCCGAAAAAAACCATGGAGAAAAAAGACGAATACCTTCTTGTGGATGGCTATAACATAATCTTCGCTTGGCCTGAGCTTAAGGTACTGGCAGAAGAAAATATGGAAGGCGCGCGCACGAGACTCCTTGATGAGCTCAGTAAATATCAAGGGGTTCGTCAATGTGAGATCATTGTTGTTTTTGATGCTTATAGGGTTCAGAGGCATCAGGAGGAAATCGTGGATTACCATAATATCCATGGGGTTTTTACCCGAGAGGCGCAGACGGCAGACCATTATATTGAGAAGTTTGCCCATGATAACCAGAAGAAATATCAAATTACTGTGGCAACCTCTGATGGCTTACAGCAAATGATTATCAGAGGCTCAGGCTGTGCCGTATTATCCGCTCGTGAGCTTAAGGAAGAACTGGATAGGACGAGCGAAAGCGTCATTCAGGCCTTTAAGAATAATCAAGCTACAGTTCGCCACAATCTCGAGGAAATGCTGTCCCATGAGACCAAACAACAGATGGAAGCACTCTTTCAAGAGGAAGAGGGGAAGAACTCTCGATAACGCTCTTGACAATCCATAGACCGTATAATACCCTATTATAGACAGACAGTCGGTCGATAGAAAGCGATGATGAGAATGAGAAGTGTAAAAGTAGCTGAAGAACGCCGAAATGAGATATTGGACGCCGCCAGTAAGCTTTTCGCCCATAAGGGCTTTGAGGTAACCAGTACAAACGATATTCTAGAAGAAGTTGGTATTGCCCGAGGTACGCTGTATTATCACTATAAGTCGAAGGAAGATATAATGGATGCACTCGTCGAGCGCTATAATGCTCGTCTTTTGGGAGCGGCTCATAAAATCGCTGCAGATAAGAATATTCCCGTCCTCGAGCGCATTGCTCTGGTTATAATGGCGCTTAAATTAGATGGCGAAGGCAGCGTGGAAATTATGAAGCACGTTCATGGCCCGAAGAATGCACTGATGCATCAAAAAATACAAAAGATCATTATCAAAGGGGTTACGCCAATACTCACGGGAATAATCCGCGAGGGCAATGAACAGGGGTTGTTTAATACACCCTATCCGTACGAATGCATGGAGATGATGGTGGCATACACCAGTATTGTTCTTGATGACAATTCAACTGAAATGAGCTGTGAGGAGGAAGCTTCCCGGCTACAGGCGGCAATTTTCAACATGGAAAGAATGCTAGGCGTCAAGGAAGGATGTTTTGGGGGTATTCTTAAAGTGCTTGGAAGCCAGAACGGTGGCGGGGGATGATAAAAAATGGCAAAAAAGCTTGAAAGCAGAGTGAGTATATGTATGGTAGATTAATCCGTAATGATATGGCTAAAAGTAAGCTGATAACCGTAACGACAATGGCCTTTATCGCGGCTGCGGCTACATTGGTTTTTCTTGCGACAGCCATTGTTATCAATTTATGGGGTGCGATTGATACGCTGATGACCCAGGCCAAAACCCCCCACTTTATGCAGATGCATTCTGGGGTCATTGACCACGAGAGGCTAGAGGCTTTCGCAGAACAGAATGATTATGTCAATGCGTTTCAGGTGCTTGAATTCCTCAATGTCGAGGGTTCAGAAATCATTATGGGTGAGAATTCGCTTGCAGATAGTGTTCAGGATAATGGCTTATCCATGCAAAGCGGAAAATTCGATTTTCTCCTTGATCTTGAGGGGAACATTATCAATGCTAAAAAAGGAGAGCTATATGTCCCCCTTTGCTATATGAAGGACGGTACCGCCAAGGTGGGTGACAGAGCAATCCTCTGTGGAAAAGAATTTATCGTTGCAGGGTTCCTACGGGATTCACAGATGAATTCCACACTCTCCTCTTCGAAGCGTTTTCTTGTGAGTGAAACGGATTACGTTGAGATAAAAGATTATGGCAGCATAGAGTATTTAGTGGAGTTCAGATTGAAGGAACTGTCTTCGCTGGGAGCCTTTGAAGCCGCGTATATATCCGCAGGTCTTGAGGCTAACGGCCCCACCATTACATACCCTCTTTTCAAAGTCATCAATGCCATTTCTGATGGGCTGATGATTGGTGTCATACTTCTTGTCAGTGTTCTTGTGGTTGCCATCGCATTAATGTGTATACGCTTTACGCTTCTGGCAAAGATTGAGGAGGACTACCGAGAAATCGGTGTTATGAAAGCCATAGGGCTACGTGTTGCCGACATAAAGAAAATATATCTTACAAAATATATGGTTGTTGCGGCAGTGGGATGTGTTCTTGGATTTTCTCTGGCCTTTGCTTTCAGAGGTGTGCTTCTTCAAAATATACGGCTTTATATGGGTGAAAGCGGCAATGCTCCTTGGGGAACGTTTTTTGGAGCCTTGGGTGTACTCCTCGTATTCTTTGTGATTACTGCCTATGTAAGTGGCGTGTTGAAACGCTTCAGAAGGATATCTGCTGCAGAAGCCCTTCGCTTAGGCTCTTCCAATGAGAAATCAACGGGCTC
The DNA here is from genome assembly GCA_023415205.1 of Bacillota bacterium. Taxonomy (GTDB): domain Bacteria; phylum Bacillota; class Clostridia; order DSM-8532; family DSM-8532; genus DTU059. Next base: position 73,602 of record JAEZLR010000038.1, read on the forward strand.
CAGGCATTTTTGCCTGAGTAGAAACAATTTCCTTAATATTAATCTTTTTCTCGGAGTTAAGGATGTTCTTGCAAGGAAGAGATTATACGGCACAATGCTTGTGGTATTGGTACTCTCTGCTTTTATCATCATCGTACCGCTAAACCTTTACAATACCCTCTCCTCCGAAAGCTTTATTGAATATATGGGCATTGGAAAGAGCGATATTCTCATCGACATTCAGCAGACGGATCATCTATCCGAAAAAGCAGATGCGATTGAAAGAATGATGGCAAGCGATAACGACATATCAAAATATGCCGTACTTACAAGCAAAGCTTTCAAAATAAAAAAAGCGGATGGATCAGAGGAAAATATAAAAATCCAGCTGGGGGATCATTCGGTATTTCCCATTAAATATTCAGAGGGAAGGGCTCCTGCTTCAGAAGACGAAATTGCCCTTTCGGTGATAAACGCCGATGAACTGGGGTGCAAGGTAGGAGATGTCCTTATTATCGTGGCGCAGGGAAGGGAGAGAAACCTTACGGTTTGTGGAATTTATTCCGACATTACCAACGGTGGAAAAACAGCAAAGGCTGCTTTTGATGACGATTCTTCAAGTATTATGTGGTGTAGCATCAGTATGGAGCTTTCGGATAAGACCCTTATTGGAAGCAAACTATCAGCTTTTTCACGAGAATTTTCTTATGCAAAGATAATGGATATTGGTGGCTATTCTCAGCAAACCTTCGGCCCTACCATAAGCTCCATTGGGTTGGCCTGTTTTGTGGCAATTGCTATTGCGCTTATCCTTTCGGTGCTAGTTACGCTTTTGTTTATGAAGATGCTTGTGGCTAAAGATAGCTATCCTATTGCCATTATGAAATCCCTTGGCTTTACTCACTCAGACATTAGATTGCAATATGTTTCACGTTCAGTATTTGTTCTAGTGGTTGGATTTGTCTTGGGTACGCTTCTTGCAAACACTCTCGGAGAATCAATTGCCGGTATGATTTTCACGTCCTTTGGCGCAGCATCGTTTAAATTCGAGATCAATGGCCCTGTGGCCTATTTTGTCTGTCCCTTAATGATGGCATGTTCGGTGTTTGTTGCAACATTGATAGGTACATCGAGCGCAGGAAGAATAAAACTATCAGAGAACATAAAGGAGTAGGATATGACGAATATAATTGTTGGTGAAAATATTGTAAAGGCATTCGGTGAGGGCGAAGAAAAGCGCAAGGTTCTCGACCATGTGTCTGTCAGAATAGACGAGGGCGAATTCATCTCTATTATGGGTCCTTCAGGCTCAGGGAAAACAACGCTGATGTTTGCTTTAAGTGGCATGGATGGCATAGACGGTGGAAAGGTTACCTTTAAAGATAGGGATTTGTCCAAGCTTAATGAAACAGAAATCTCAGATTTACGCAGAAACGAAATGGGATTTATTTTTCAGCAGCCAACCTTGCTCAAAAACTTAAATATCCTCGACAATATCATCCTCCCATCTATGCGCAATAAAAAGGAAAATGGTGAAAAAATAACACAAAGGGCAAGAGCCCTTATGAAGAAGATGGGCATTGAGGAGTTGGAAAAGCGCGACATAACACAGGTTTCAGGTGGTCAGCTACAACGTGCAGGTGTTTGTCGTGCGCTGATGAGCCAACCCAAAATTATCTTCGGTGACGAGCCCACCGGTGCCCTTAACTCAAAATCAGCAGAGGAGATTATGGAGATACTCTCCGACATCGTCCAGGAGGGCACTGCTGTCATGCTTGTCACCCACGATGCAAAGGTAGCGGCAAGGACAGAGCACATACTGTTTATGCGTGATGGAAAAATCGTTAGTGACTTACGGTTTCCTAAGTTTATGAGCACTGATATGGACGAGAGGTTAAAAAAAGTTACTGAAAAAATGAGAGAAGTAGGGATATGATATCCTGGATATCACCCTTGATAGTGCCATAGGACTTTTATACTATCCGTTATCAGTATTGATTCCTATTACCATTGACCAAACCTTTATTTTCTGGGATAATGAATGGGTCAACAATACTTTTTATAGGGAGGACAAAGCATGAGCGATTTTAAAAAGCTTACCAATGAAGTGGGGGCACCGGTTGCCGACAATGAAAATTCCATAACCGCAGGCCCACGCGGTCCGGTTGTTATGCAGGATGTTTGGCTTATGGAAAAGATGGCTCACTTCAACAGGGAGGTCATTCCGGAACGGCGCATGCACGCCAAGGGCTGGGGTGCTTATGGTAAATTCACCGTGACCCACGATATATCACAGTATACCAAGGCTAAAGTATTACAGCCCGGTAAAGAGACTGAGGTATTCATCCGTTTTTCAACTGTAGCCGGTGAGCGTGGTGCTGCCGATTGTGAGCGTGACATTCGCGGTGTGGCTGTAAAGTTTTACACAGAGGAAGGAAACTGGGATCTGGTTGGCAATAACACCCCTACTTTCTTCATCCGTGATGTTCATAATTTTTCTGACCTAAACCGTGCCGTCAAGCGTGACCCGTACACAGGCCGTCGTTCGGCACAGAATAACTGGGATTTCTGGACCCTTCTTCCCGAGTGCTTCCATCAGATTACCGTCGTTATGAGTGACCGAGGTATTCCCGCATCTTTCCGTCATATGCATTTCTTTGGAGAACACACCTTCTCGTTCTATAACGAAAAGAATGAACGCGTATGGTGTAAATTCCATTTTAAAACCCAGCAGGGTATTAAGAACTTGTCCAATGAGGAAGCTGCAAAAATCAACGGTATGGACCGAGAATATCACGGAAAGGATCTTTTTGATGCCATTGAACGGGGGGATTTTCCCAGATGGAACATGTATGTGCAAATTATGACAGAAGAGCAGGCTAAAAAGCACTATGAGAATCCCTTTGATATCACAAAGATCTGGCGTAAAAAGGAGTTCCCTTTAATCCCAGTAGGTGTATTGGAGCTTAACCGTAATCCAGAGAACTACTTTGCAGAGGTGGAGCAGGCTGCTTTCTCTCCAGCCCATGTAGTACCCGGCATCGGCTTTTCACCCGATCGTTTTCTGCAAGGACGTCTGTTTGCCTATGGTGACGCTCAACGCTATCGCTTGGGTGTCAATCATCATTTGATTCCGGTAAACCGCGCCAAGTGCGAGGTTAATTCATACCATCGGGATGGTGCCATGCGCGTAGATGGTAACTATGGTGGAACCCCTGCTTATTCACCCAACAGCTATGGCGTTTGGGCAGCCCAGCCCGAAGTAATGGAACCGCCTCTGGATCTAGAAGGTGCCATGTATCGCTATGATCCCAAGGAAGACCCTACCGATGACTGTTTCCGGGCAGGCGGAGACCTCTGGCGTATTCTGACCGAGGATAAAAAGCAGATACTGATTGACAATACGGCTGTTGATATTGCCCCCTGTACTGAGAATATTAAATATCGTCATGCTGTGCATTGCTACCTTGCCGATCATGAATATGGTGAGCGCTTTGCTAAGGCTGCAGGCTTAGATCTTGAAAAGGTTAAGGAGTTATCAAAGCTTGACAACAAGGGCTTGATTGAAGCGACGACATGAATCAGACAAGGAACACGCAGCAAAGAAGGTTGATCATAAGCATCCTTGAAAACAACCCTACCCATCCGACTGCAGATGAAATTTATGAAATAGCGCGCCAAAGAGAACCACGAATCAGTCGAGGAACAGTCTATAGAAATCTGAATCTGCTTTCTGATAGGGGACAGGTCTATCGCATGACCATGCCGGACGGCCCGGACCATTATGATTATGCCATAGAAAATCATTACCATTTTTTCTGCCGAAAATGCCTTAGGGTTGCGGACGCTGCGCTACCTTATAATGCGACACTTAATCAAACCAGTCTTCCAGGCTACCATACCGAATGGCACCGACTCCTTCTAGTGGGTCTGTGTCCTGAGTGTAGTAGCTGATTTACACAAAATGGCACCATGCGCCCGGAACCCAAACCGCTCCGCGCGCATGGTGCTATAAAGCCTAAAATGGTTACAACTCATGCTTTTAATAGCCGAACAGATAAAGAAGAGGGGGAGAAATGAAGATAAAAGCTATGATTCTGACCCTATCTGGTTTTTTACTCCTTGGCCTGGGAGCAATAGGTGTCGTTATTCCTATCTGGCCCACGACACCTTTTGTCATTGGTGCTGCCGCTTGTTTCACATGCTCGCCCAAGCACCAGGCAAGGCTGATGAGCATCCCTTTTTTTAATGAGCATATCGTAAACTATCAAAACCGAACAGGGTTGTCGAGAAGAACGCTGACCTCAAGTCTCCTGTTCTTATGGGGAATGCTTTTCTTATCCGCTCTTCTCTTAAAATCGGGAGGGATGGTTATTTTGCTCCTCATCATTGGCTTGGCCGTGTCAACCCATATTCTCCATATGGCAAAACCCAAGTGCAGGCCAACAGGATTTGAAGAAAAGAGTGAATGATGATGAAAAATAAGAATCTGCCAAGGTATTTTGAGGTTGTGTTTAATTTACTCTATCTGGTGACGGTGCTGTTCCTTGGAAGCAGCATTCTTTTTTCTGCAAGGTCAACTACCGCAATCCTGTTTGGGATTATGGCGCTTGTGCTTGTGTTGGGAGATACCTTTCATCTTGTACCGCGTGTCGCGGCCGGGCTGAGTGGCAACCCGATAAAATATCAGCGGATGCTTGGCATTGGAAAGATGATAACATCGGTGGGTATGACACTCTTTTATGTGGTTTTATGGCATATAGGCATTCTGTCATACTCAATACAAGCCGCATGGGGCTGGACCGTTCTGGTATACAGTCTTGCTGTAGTCCGTATTGCCCTCTCAGTTGCACCGCAGAACAGATGGGTTTCGGATCATTCACCCCTAGCGTGGAATTATTACCGCAATATACCCTTCTTTATACTGGGGGGCATTGTTGGACTTTTCTTCTTTATAAGTAGGAATTCCGGCCTAACGAGCCTTCAATGGATGTGGCTGGCCATCTTATTAAGCTTCGCTTTTTATGTTCCTGTAGTCTTTGGAGCAAAAAAATATCCGAAGCTGGGAATGCTGATGATACCTAAAAGCTGCGCCTATGTATGGATTATCGCCATGGGATTGGGGCTGAAATAGGAATTAATCGGTATCATTCCATAAATTCAGCTCTTTGCAATCTGTAGATTCATCCATTTGGTGGCTGCCAATAAAGATGAAGCTAACGATTACTGTTTCCGGTGTCGGTGTTAATTTCACGTTGAGTTGTGGTGGTTCCTGAGTAAATGTCCTGCTCATTATTGAGGATAAAAGAACCGGGCTGCAAATAAGTGCTAGCATTCGTTGTTTTTACTCCCCGATTGTTAAGCACCATACAGACAACAATAATTAAGCTGCCGCCTAGAGCTATCGGTATAAATATATTCAAATTCTTCAGCGATTTGGCTACCGCTATTTGCATGTCTCCCTGGTTACTGTAATCATTAGCGCTATCATTTGTCACTGAAGTCACCGATTGGAGATCTCCATTACCGTCCACCTTTTGTTCGGTATTAGTAAAGGAGGATGAAGGCGCTATAAAAAGTATCAGAAAGCTCATCACTAGGAAGGTAAAACTCAATCTTTTCATAAAAGCATACCTCCAATAAAAAGTATCCCAAAGATTGCAGCAGCCATGCCGGTAAACCAGGCGGCCACCCTAAATAAGCTTAACGGCAGTTTCCCCGCAACCTTTCCGGTTTGTCCATTCATAGCAAAAAGGAAATCCTTGCCCTTATATTTATAGTTAAGCATCCATATGGGCATCAATGTATAAGCGGTCTCACACCGATCGATGCTGACTTGGCTGTCTATAACCTGAACCGAGCTATAACCGCCTATTGTGTTTCTAAGCTGGGTGGTAGTGTCATCATAAACCCGTTTCTCTATTCGGGGAAAAACTTCTTTTTCATTTTGATCATATTTTTCAGCAAAGTACCCGGATAGATAGGACATGGAGAAATCGACTAATTCGTCATAATTAAATGGTTCCAGAAGATCCATTATCTTGTCGTCCATCTTAGCTGACCCATCTGCGGGGATGCTTTTAAAGCACATCTCCCCGTCTCTGTATATCGTGTAATGCTTAGTTTCGGTGTATTCTGTATTGCCGCTGCGCCATGTTCTTTCATTGGTAGCGTTGGCTGTGAGAGACCCTGAGACATCACAATTGAAAAGCCAAAAGGGCAGATAAATGCCGGTGATTTTTTCTAAATGAGGGCCGGATTTAAAATTCTTAGGCACCAGTGGCTTTTTGCCACACCATTTTGTAAAGGCATTGGTAGCAGATTCTTTATTAAATTTAAAGGGTATGACTTTTGATGGACGAAAATCTCCTAATAGCTGGCCGGGAATAATGGTGGGGTTCTGACAAAACGCGCAGAAGGTTGCGGCTGTTGTAGCATCGGTGACTATCTGGGCCCCGCAATCGGGACAGCTGTAAACCCTTGCATCTGAATTAAAATGCGGATCATCAATTTGCATTTCATCATGGGATTCAACATCTTCATGCGTAAACTCACTCGCTTTACTAGCCTCGATCTTCTCTAATTGCTCTAAATCAAAGGAGCCCGAGCAGTAGGGGCAGTCCCAGCTCTGCTTCTCCGCGTCAAAAGCAAGTGCTGCGCTGCATTGTGGACATTTATAAACCAAAATTGACAAGAATAAACCACCTCATGACATATTTTAATTGTTATTTATATCTTCCCTTAATATCTATCATCAATCAAGCCTACGAAGTGCCTAGTTAAAATTGTTTATTCGTTGTATCTCTTTATGCCACTCACTTTATCCATCGAAATTCACATTAAAAACACTTTATTATAACATATGAGTGAGATAATCTTAATTAGGATGGGTCTGTTCCGAAGTATTTTTTCTTTTAGAGCCACGGTTGACATAAAATATAATGATATCTTAAGATGGCAGTAGGAAGTGTTTTCTAAGTACAACAGTGTAGACTGGTTTGTAAAGAAGACGGGAATACTGTTAGCTAAACTAACAAGAATAGTGAAATGGAGTTGTAAAATGAATAAGAAAGTAATTAATGCATCAAATGCCCCTGCGGCCATAGGCCCCTATTCTCATGCCATTGATACGGGCTTGGGACTGATCTTTACCTCCGGGCAGATTCCGGTAAATCCAGCCACCGGTGAAGTGGTGGACGGTGGTATTGAAGCTCAGACCGAGCAGGTATTTGCCAACCTCAAAATGATTCTTGAGGAAGCGGGCTCCTCCTTTGAAAAGGTGATCAAGGCCACTGTCTTTTTACAGGACTTGAAGGACTTTGGAGCAGTCAATAGCATTTATGCCAAATACCTTGGAACCGATTCGCCTGCGCGATCCTGTGTACAGGTTGCCGGCCTTCCCAAGAATTCACTGGTTGAAATTGAAGTGATCGCACTTAGGGGATAAACAGCCCCTTTCAGAAAGGTAAAGTATCATCATTAATAAGGAAACCGAAAGGAAGAAGCGTCATAGAATAGTATAAGCTTCTTCTATCAGGTTTGATGTAAGAAAGGGGGAGGTCGAATGCCTTTAGAGGACAGCGCGCACCTCTCCCGATTGCTCAGTGGTTTTGACAAGGATGGATTTGAAGCTATAACCACTATCAGGAAGTTTAATGGACTGGGAGTACTGGCCCAACATCGATCTGCCCATAGCTATGACTCGGGTATTAAAAAGAGGATTTATTATCTTAGGGGAACTCCCTATGAGATGGGATACCTGATGGGTCTTTTGGCCGAAAGGGAAATAGCTCACATGACCGAGGTCTTCACTGAAACGGTGGTGTTTAGCTTCATCGGCAGCAGGATTTTGAAAAGAATTAATCTGTTGAGAGATGCCCTGACCCAACTCATTGCCCTCTTGTCAAAAGCTGAATTCGCCAATTTGCCCCAGGATTTCCGGGAGGAGATACAAGGGATTTATGATGGCTGCAAGGAACAGAATGCTGCGACAAAGGTCACGCTGGATCGTCTTGTGGCAATGAATCTGGGCATTGATGTGATTCTCGCCATGGTCTATTCGGGGAACTTCCTTCTGATGTCATTCTCGGACATCAAGCCTGTTGATTTCACCCTTCCCATGATGTGCAACGCCTTTTCGGTGTTCGGCCAGGCGGCGGGAAACGGCCACTATTTCGGTAGAGATTTTATGTTTCCAACAGCGGGTGTTTTTCAGGAAACGGCTGCCATGATCCTTTATGACCCCATCAGCCCTACGGGCCAAAAGGCTCTTCCTTTTGTAAGCGTCACTGCACCTGGAATGATTGGCTGCATTTCAGCCATGAACATAAATGGGGTGGGCATGGGTGTGGATATGTCCCCGGCAGCCACCTGTGATCCCAATCATGTGGGTATCAACTCCCTGCTGCTGATTCGAAAATGTATACAATACGGAACAAGCGTCGAACACATCATCAAGATCATGGGGCAGACCCGGAGAGGTGTATCCTGGAGCTATATCGTGTCCGATGGCACTAAGGACAGGGCCTGCGTGATAGAATCTGGAAAATCAGGGCTTCAGCCCGATCCCCTGCTGTTTCCCATGAAGTATTATCAGTCCTCGCTTCCCGATTACAGCTTTATAAGCCGCTACGGATCCGCCTCTTATGAGAACGGACTGATGGTGCGTTGGAATGATTATAGGTATCCCATGTCCTACCTTGACTTTAACCTTAAGCTTTGGGAAAGCCATAATAAGCTGACGGGATCAAAATGCGTCCTTCAAAAGGATGCATTGAGTCCGTCCGGTTTTATCAACAGTACCTGGGAGGAACGGAACTGCCCCTCGGCCTATTATTTTGCCCCACAAAGGAAGGAGTTCAACAATCTGATTATTACCACCAACCATTTCATCATTCCTGAGATGCGCTTTTATGCCATGTATCCCTGGACGGCCATGGTGGTCGGAGGTAAAATCAATGATATTCAGTGGCGGTATGATGCCCTCAATTATCTGATCCTGAAGGAATTGCGGGAAAAAGGGAGTATAGACTATCAGGCAGCCAAGCAATTGATTGACTTTCTATCACCCAATGGTCCATATCCCTCCTACTATGCCCAAAACCCCAGAAGCCGGGACAATAGGGAAATACGAATTGAAGGCTGTACGTCCATTTTTGACCTGAAGAAAAAAAGTGTGGAAAGCCATTACGGCTATTACTGTGACGAGTGGGTCGGAGTAACGCTGTCAAACTACTTTGATCCGTCTCTGCCATAAGCTCTAGACAATTTTAGTAGTCCAGTCCTCCACATTCCACAGGTCGGTAATCCAGTCTTCATAGAATTCCGGTTCATGACTCACTATGACAATAGTTCCTTTAAAATCACTCAAAGCGCGCTTTAGCTCTTCCTTGGCTTCCACATCCAAATGATTGGTGGGTTCGTCCAAGACCAGCCAGTTGATGTCCTTCAGCATTAGCTTGCACAACCGCACCTTGGCGTTTTCACCGCCGCTTAGCACCATCATCTGGCTTTGGATATGGTCCGTGGTCAGGCCGCATTTGGCTAGAGCGCTGCGCACCTCGCCGTTACTCATGCCAGGATACTCCACCCATATTTCCTCCAATGCCGTATGATCAGAGCGTCCGGCTTCCTGCTCGAAATAACCAGGATAAAGGTAATCATCCAGTGTAACAGAGCCGCCTACTGGCTTTAAAAGCCCCAAAAGGGTTTTCAAAAGCGTCGTTTTGCCCAGACCGTTAACCCCCTTGATGGCGACCTTCTGTCCTCGCTCCAGCATGAGATTAAGAGGCTTGGTTAGGGGTTCATTATAACCAATCACCAGATCCTTCGCCTGGAAGATGACTCGCCCGGGAGCTCGGGCCTCCTTAAACTTGAAAACGGGTTTAATCTTCTCGCGGTTTTTCTCTATAATCTCCATCTTGTCCAGCTTCTTCTGACGGCTCTTGGCTAAATTGGCGGTTGCAGCCCGGGCCTTGTTTCTGGCCACAAAATCCTCAAGCTTTTCAATTTCCTTCTGCTGCTTGTCATAGGCAATCTGGTTCTGATGCTTTTTAAGCTCGTACATTTGCCGGAATTGGTCATAGTTACCAGTGTACCTTGTCAGTATAGCATTTTCCACATGGTAGACCACATTAACCACATCATTGAGAAAAGGGATGTCGTGAGATACCATGATAAAGCTGTTCTCGTAATTTTTCAGATAGTTTTTCAGCCAGATGATATGGTTTTCATCCAGAAAGTTGGTGGGCTCGTCTAGAATGAGAATCATGGGATTCTCCAGGAGTAGCTTGGTCAAAAGCACTTTTGATCGCTGTCCTCCGCTTAACCGGGAGACATCCGATTCCAGTCCGATATCGCCCAGGCCTAATCCGTTGGCCACCTCTTCAATTTTAGCATCCAGAATATAGAAGCCGCTGTGCTCCAATTCATTCTGAATCTCGCCCACATCCTCCATCATTCTGTTTAATTCCTCTTCTGAGGCGTCGGCCATTTTCTCGTAGAGGGCTAGCATTTCCTGCTCCAGGTCAAACATATGCTGGAAGGCCTCCCGGAGGGTTTCCCGGATGGTTTTGCCAGGGATGAGCCGAGTATGCTGATCCAGATAGCCTGTGGTGATGCGGTTGCACCATTCCACCTTACCCTCATCGGGCATGAGCTTTCCGGTGATGATATTCAAAAAGGTGGTTTTTCCTTCTCCATTTGCTCCCACCAGGCCGACATGCTCTCCTTTGAGCAGCCTAAAGGAGGCGTTCTCCAGTATTTTTCTTCCGCCGAAGCCGTGGGTGACGTTTTCTACATTTAAGATACTCATTGTTTTCCTCATTAATATTTTTTATTGCAGGTTTTGGTGAACAACACTAGACATTATAGCAGAGGATAGAGCTATTGTCTCTTGTGAAATAGAGGGCTGGAATGAAATTTCATCGGGATCAGCCTTGATAATGACCCTTGCTTATTCCATAATAGAATAAGAACAAATGTTTTGTCATGGAGGTAAATATGAGTTTTGACGGATTTTCCAAGGAAGCCCTGGGCTTCTTGTTTGAGAATAAAATGCACAACAGCAAGGAATGGTATGACAGCCATAAGGATGTGTATAAACGCTTTGTCTATGAGCCTTTTGTGGCCCTGATTCAGGAGATTGCACCAGCCGTCCAAGAGATAGATGACAAGCTGATCACCATACCCTCCAAAATCATCTCCCGCGTGCGTAGGGACACACGCTTCACCAAGGACAAGAGCCTATACAGGGATAATGTATGGTTGGTCTTTTTAAGGGACAAGTCCCTCATGTCGACAGCCCCCTGCTTCTGGTTCGAAATAAGTCAGAGCGGCTCAAGCTTTGGTGTCGGGTATTATGGCGCCCAAGCCGGTGCCATGGCCCATATGCGGGAGCTGATACTGGAACGACATCCGGCCTTTATGGCTGCCCTCCAATGCTATGAGTCCCAAGACCAGTTTGTTATGGGCGGCGAAAGGTATAAAAGGAGCCGATTCCCGGATCAGCCGGAGAATCTTCAATTATGGCTGGATAGAAAAAATATCTACTTTGAATGTGTCCAGACAGACTTTAGCCTAGCCTTCTCCAAGGCACTTCCCGATGCCCTGAGAGAAGGCTATAAAAGGCTTAAGCCCATTTATGATTTCCTTTGCCTGGTAGAAAGCAATTAAGGAGGGAATCATACGGCGATGGCTGCCATAAACTCCTCGCCGGTGAGGGTCTCCTTCTCAAGAAGGTACTTGGCCAGCTCATGGAGCTTTTCTTTGTTTTCCTTGAGTATCTCAAGGGCTCTTGTGTGGCAGGATCTAATGATTTGGAGAACCTCATCGTCTATTTTTGAGGCTGTTTCATGGGATACCAGCAAGGAGGTATCTCCGCCCAGGTAGGGATTATTCACCGTTTCCAGTGCCATCATGCCGAAGGTCTCGCTCATTCCGTAGCGGGTAACCATGGTGCGGGCGATTCTGGTGGCTTGCTCAATATCGTTGGAAGCACCCGATGTGACGGTGTTAAACACCAATTCCTCCGCTGCCCTTCCGCCCATATAGGTGGTAATTTTGTCCAATGCTTGTTCCTTGGACAAGAGTATCTTCTCCGCTTCGTCCACCTGAAGGGTGTAACCCAATGCGCCCGAGGTTCTGGGGACAATGGTGATCTTGTGAACCGGAGCCGAGTGGCTCTGCTTGGCGGCCACCAGGGCATGCCCGATTTCGTGGTAGGCGATGGTGAGCTTGTCCTTCATGGAGATCACCGCATTTTTCCGCTGGTATCCTGCAATAACTACCTCCACTGATTCCTCCAGATCGTTTTGAAGAATAAATTTGCGCCCTAATCGAACCGCACGGAGGGCCGCTTCGTTGATGATATTGGCCAAATCTGCGCCCGAGGCGCCGGATGTGGCTCTGGCGATCACATTGAAATCAACGTCCTCACCAAAGATGACCTTCTTGGCATGCACCTTTAAAATAGCCTCCCTGCCTGCCAGATCAGGCAATTCCACAGGAACCCTCCGGTCAAATCTGCCAGGTCGTAACAGAGCCTTATCCAAGGTTTCAGGCCTGTTGGTAGCCGCTAGAATCACCACGCCCTTATCAGCATCAAAGCCATCCATCTCCGTGAGCAATTGGTTCAAGGTCTGTTCTCGTTCATCGTTCCCACTGAAACCTCCCGAGGTTCTGCTTTTGCCTATGGTATCTATTTCGTCTATAAACACAATACAGGGCGCCTTGGACTGTGCCTGCTTGAAAAGGTCTCTCACCCTTGCGGCACCCATGCCCACAAACATCTCCACAAATTCGGAGCCCGAAATGGAGAAGAAGGGAACCTTGGATTCACCGGCCACCGCTTTGGCAAGAAGGGTTTTACCTGTGCCGGGAGGGCCCACCAAAAGGGCTCCCTTGGGGACCTTTGCACCAATCGCCTTATATTTTTGCGGGCTGTGGAGGTAGTCTACAATTTCCTTGAGTGCCTCCTTCGCCTCGTCCTGTCCGGCCACATCCATAAAGGTGATGCCCGTTTGTGCTTCAACATAGACCTTCGCATTGCTTTTTCCAAAGGTCATGGCGTTACCCATGCCTCCCATTTTGCTTTGTATTTTTCCCGAGAGCAACTGCCCCAGCAAGATAAAGAAGGCTAAGGGGAGAACCCACGAAAGGAGTAAACTGGCCAGGGGTGACATCTGCTTGGGAATAACCTTTGAAAACTCCTTGACATTGGCCGTATAGAGGCGTTCAGCAAGGTTGGGATCCTCCATGCGCCCCGTGATATAGATGCCCTCCTTACCATTCTCATCGTAGGCAATAAAGGCAATCTGACTATCCTGAACCTCGACGCTTTTAACCTTTCCGCTCTCTATTTGACGTAAAAAGGTGCCATAATCCACCTGGGTGATCTTCTCCTGCAAAAGGGAGGGGAGGAGGGTGTTCATCAGTAAAAGAACGCCCATTACAATCAGGTAATATACGATATAGGGTCTTTTAGGATTGCTTTGTATTTTCATTGTTCACTCTCTTTCTAGGGGGGGGCTATCACGGGCTATTCCGTCCTCAGAGCCTCGACGGGGTGTTTCTTTGCCGCTATTTTGGCAGGGATGGCACCGCCAATCAATGTCAGGATGATGCTGATGGCTACCAGTAGCAGTGCATGAACCGGGTTGAGCTGAGCAACACCGGATAAGTCCGTGAGATTCTCAATGACTTGGTTAACCGGTAGTGTTAGCAGATAGGCGATGCCGATGCCCAGGAATCCGGAAAAGGCGCCTATGATAAAGGTCTCTGCATTAAATACCCGTGTGATATCTTTCTTACGGGCGCCCAGTGCTCTTAGAACACCTATCTCCTTGGTGCGCTCCAGCACGGAGATATAGGTGATGATACCAATCATGATCAGTGAAACCACCAGTGATATGGCCGCAAAGGCAATGAGAACCAGCGTTATGGCATCCATGATACCACCGGTCATCTCGGTGATGGAGCTTGCCAGATCCGAGTAGAGGATGGCGTCCTCCTGGGGTTTCCCTTTATTATAGCTTTCAAGATATTGGATGACTTCATCCTTGGATTCAAAGTCGGTAGGGTAGAGGTAAATCATATAGGGGGTGGCTTCTCCTCCCAGATAGGACAAGAAAGCAGTTTTTGAATGTGCGTCCAGGCTTTCCATGGTCATAACATTAAAGTCTGATTCGCGCTGAGCCTTGACGATATCCGAACCGTCGGACAGAGCGATTACCCGCTGGACAAGCTTGTCACTGTAGGCTATGCCATTTCCGACAATACCATAGGTAACATCGGGCTTAAGCCTGACAATTCCGGCGATCTTTAGGGTGATGCTGTCCTTTGCTTTCACCATGGCCTCGTAGTCTGAGCCCGGAAGAAAGGTGCCCATGTCGGTGCTGACATAGTAATCATTGTTTGAGATCAGCTTGAGTTCAGTTCCTACAATATCATCAAAGGAGATGCTATCGACTCCGTCTGTGTTGAATCCCAAGTTTTTCAGAACCGAATAGTCTATCCGGTTCTTTGCATCAAGAACCAGCACAAGCCCTGTTTCATCCTTGGGGTATTCCCCGGCAAGGAGGTCGTAGTTTTTCTCCAAATAGGAAACAGAGTCCTCGTCCAACGGTTCAGGGAATGAAGAAAGACCGATACCCCCTAGATTACTTGTAAAGGAAGAGGCACTTTCCGGGTCTGCATTAATACCAATTGCCAGGGATACGGGGAGAATGCCGTCATCTGTTTCACGGAGGAGATTCATGCCGGTCATCCGGGTATAACCAATGCTGTTGAGGATGTCCGGGTTTATGGCGTTTAAATAATCCAGGTACTCCTTGGTAAGCTTATTGGTATGGGTCAGGGTCTCTTCCTCGGGGTCATAGAGATAGACCTCTTTGGAATCGACATATTCTTTGTTTCCCGTCAGGCCTGAAAGAATTTCTCCACGCATTTTATCCATGCTTTCTATATCGGTGCTCATGGCCGTTTGGGAGACGATAATGGGGAATTCCGAGAGGGCGTCTCTTTGGAATTGGTCAATCTGAAGCTGGAATCCGGATGAAAGGCTGAGAATCAACGCAATACCGATAATGCCGATACTCGATGCCAAGGCCGTCAAGGCAGTACGCCACTTCTTGGTGGCAATATTCTTTCCTGACAGCTTAAGAGCGGTGGTAAAGCGCATACTGGTCTTCTTTAGCTGATACCCCAATTCTGACTTACTCATGGTATAAGGATGGCTGTCATCCACGACCTTTCCGTCTTTAAAGCGTATAATTCGGTCAGCATATTTTTCGGCCAGCTCAGGGTTGTGGGTAACCATGATGACCAGCTTATCATCTGAGATATCCTTAATGAGGTCCATAATCTGTTCACTGGTGGCTGTGTCCAGAGCACCGGTGGGCTCGTCGGCAAGAATGATATCAGGGTTATTGGCAAGGGCCCGAGCAATGGCCACACGCTGCATCTGGCCCCCTGAAAGCTGATTGGGCTTTTTATGGATATGCTCCTTAAGCCCCACTTTCTCCAGCACCTCCAGAGCCTTTTTATGCTTGGTCTCGGCTGAAACGCCACTCAAGGTCATTCCCATTTCAACGTTATCGATAATGCTTAAGTGGGTAATTAAATTATAGCTTTGAAAGATAAAGCCCACACTATTATTCCTGTAGGCATCCCAATCCGCGTCCTTAAATTGCTTGGTTGATCTGCCATTGATGATAAGATCCCCACTGTCGTAATGGTCCAAGCCGCCTATGACATTCAGACAGGTGGTTTTGCCTGAACCGCTTTGGCCCAGGATGGCCACAAATTCATTTTTTCTAAATTTCAGGCTCACATTATTTAAAGCGATCTGTGTAAAGTCGCCTGTGGTATAACTTTTGGTGATTTCGCTTAATTGAAGCATTTTATCGTCTCCTTATTCAGTGTTTGGTTTTTATTTTAACGCATTAGTGTTAACCGAATATAAACAAATATAGTTTGTCCTAAATGGATTGAGTTTACTTTCCGTTAATATTCAGTTCATAAAAAGTTCATATAATTAAGGCGAAAGGAGGCCGTTACGATTACTTTGAAACAGGAGGAAACTATGAATCAGTATGCGATGGATCAATTGCCTAGGGTTGCCGATGTGGCTTACCTCAGTGAGAATGCTGAAGTGGTCAATGAGTATCAAGGTTTCTTAACCATTCATCAACTCTATCATTCTGCCATTAAGGAAATGAGGACAAAGCTTGAGATTCTTAACGATGAGTTTAGGGTGCGGTATGCCCATAACCCCATCCGGCATTTAGAGAGCAGATTAAAGACACCCCAAAGCATTCTGAACAAGCTGAAACGCTATAATCTACCAGTCAATGCACAGGCTGCAAGGGATCACCTGACCGATATAGCAGGAGTGCGCGTTGTTTGCTACTATATAGATGATATTTATACCTTGGCCGACCTGATGCTCAGGCAGGAGGACATCATCCTGGTCAAGAAGAAAGACTATATTGCCAACCCCAAAAAGAACGGATACCGAAGCCTTCATCTGATTGTAAAAGTTCCTGTCTACCTATCAGACCGGATGGAATCCGTGCCGGTAGAAATACAGATCCGCACGGTGGCCATGGATTTTTGGGCTTGTTTGGAGCACCAATTGGGTTACAAGCAGGACAGACTGCTCTCTGAGGAGATCAGCGCCGAGCTGTTGGAATGCGCCCAAGCGATTGCCGCATTGGATATAAAAATGCAAAACCTCTATAAGAAGGCCATGGAAGATACATAATAGAAAATGAGAAGATTACACCTTAAGGAGGGATGACTCTGTTTAATATCCTGGTGGTTGATGATAATGCCAACACCCTTAGGCTGATGGAGGCGGTGCTCAGCCAGAACGGTTACCATCCCTTGCTGGCTAAGGATGGCCTCGAAGCGCTGGAGGTTCTGGATCGTGCCCATGTGGATCTCATTGTCCTTGATATCATGATGCCCCATATGGACGGCTTTGAGCTGACCCAAACCCTCAGAGAGGCGGACTACAACCTCCCCATCCTTATGGTAACGGCCAAGGAAGCCATAGAAGACAAAAAGAAGGGCTTTTTGACAGGTGCCGATGATTACATGGTAAAGCCCGTGGATGAGGAAGAGATGATCCTTCGTATAGCGGCGCTGCTCAGGCGCTCAAAAATAGCCAGCGAGCACAGGCTGGTCATTGGTGATACCGAACTGGATTACGACCAAATGACCGTTAAGAGCAACGGAAGGACAGAGGAGTTGCCACAAAAGGAATTCCTGCTGCTCTTTAAATTGCTTTCATATCTTAATAAGATCTTTACACGAAGGCAGCTTATGGACGAGCTCTGGGGCATGGACAGCGATACCGATGGAAGAACGGTGGACGTTCACATTAACCGGTTGAGGGATCGCTTTAAGGAAAACAAAGACTTTGAAATTGTTACGGTCAGGGGACTGGGGTATAAGGCGGTAAAATCTCAATGAACAGAATACGAACCCTGAATATTACACTGGTTATATTCGTCTTGATGGTCATGTCTCTTTCAGCCTTTCTGTCAGGGGCTTGCTTGATATTTCTCTTCGAGATGCGAGTCATTTCGGATTTAAGGGCTACTCCCCAGGTGTTAATGTTGGTTTCTTTGATCGTTAGTATCTTCATAGGCACCATGCTGACCTTTATTATAGGCCATCATTTCCTCAAGCCGGTCAATCAGTTGATTATGGCCACACGTGAGGTGGCAAAGGGCAATTTCAAGGTGAAAGTACCAGAAATTCAGTCCGATAATGAAATCAGCGGATTGATCCGGAGCTTTAACACGATGACCGGTGAGCTTGCCGGCATTGAATTGTTCCATAAGGATTTTATCAATAACTTTTCCCATGAGTTCAGAACACCCATTGTCTCCATTCGCGGCTTTGCCCGGCAATTGAAGCGGGAGTCCCTGGATGAGGAAAAAAGAAAAGAATATGTGGATATCATCATCAGCGAATCGGAACGCTTGGCCCATCTATCTACCAACATCCTGCTACTGACCCGACTGGAAAATAAGGAGTGTGTCACCGACAAAAAGCTGTTCTCCTTGGATGAACAATTACGAGATTGCCTTTTGCTGCTACAGCTCCAGTGGGAGAATAAAAACATAGGGTTCCATCTTGAATTGGAACCGGTGCAATACTTCGGCAACGAGGAAATACTCTCGCAGCTATGGTTGAATCTTTTGAGCAATGCTATCAAATTCAGCCATCAAAATGGGGAGATTGGCATCCATTGCCAGGATGAGGGAAAGAATATCAAGGTCAAAATATCTGATATGGGCATAGGTATGGATGACGAAACCCGTCAGAATATCTTTGAAAAGTTTTATCAGGGGGACCGGGCCCATGCCACCGAGGGAAATGGATTGGGCCTTTCCTTGGTCAAAAGGATTATTGACTTGTGCGGTGGGACTATCACCGTTAAGAGTCAAATTAACAAAGGGTCCGTCTTTATTGTAAGGCTGCCCAAGGAAACACAAGGAACAAATAAAAAAGGCTAAAGCAAGGGCTCCTGGAATAGGAGTCCTGTTTTTTCATAAAAGCTTCTTTATCCCGTCATACAGAATTCACAAATCCCAGTCATAATAAAGACAGCACATAGCAGGTTTATTCTTGAGAGAACAGGAGGATTATTATGCTGGGAGATGCTAAAGGAAAAGTTATGGCAATATTGTTGATGGGTACCATTATGATGTCAGGATTATTTGGTTACGGCGGTACCTATCTGGCCAGCCGATTAAATGAACAGACTGTGGTCACAGCCACAGATGAGGATAACAAAAGTGCTGTTTCAGAGAGCAATGACACCCAAAATACTCTCCAACTGTCCTCCGGAGCAGCCCACGAAGAGCCTCTGACCATTCCTGAAATCGCGGAGATGAATGGGGACTGTGTGGTTGAGATCACAACAGAGACTGTCACCACCGGCGGCAGGATGGGACAATATGTTTCCGAGGGCGCAGGTAGCGGTGTTATTATAAGATCCGATGGCTATATTGTCACAAATAATCATGTAATAGAAGGTGCCGGGAAAATAACGGTAAGGCTTAAAAATTCGGAGACCTATACGGCCACCCTGGTGGGCAGGGATGTTAAAACTGATATTGCTGTCCTTAAAATAGCAGCCACCGACTTGCAGACAGCCTTGTTGGGAAAGTCCAGCCGACTGGTGGTGGGGGAACTGGCCGTGGCTATCGGCAATCCCCTGGGTCAGTTGGGAGGGACTGTTACCGAAGGTATTATTTCAGCCTTGGACCGTGACATTGTCATTGACGGGGAAAGCATGAAATTGTTGCAGACTTCCGCTGCTATCAATCCCGGGAATTCAGGGGGCGGCCTCTTTAACGAGTATGGAGAGTTGATTGGTATTGTCAATGCCAAATCCAGCGGTTCCGACATCGAGGGTCTGGGCTTTGCCATTCCCATAGACACAGCAAAAACAATCATTGACCAAATTATCAGCTATGGATATGTTCAGGGGAGAGTAGATTTGGGAATGACCCTGCTTGATATCACCGATTCAAGAACCGCCATGATGTACCGTGTCTCCAAGACAGGGGTTTATGTCCTCAAAACAGAGAGGGACTACGGGTTCAAATCGGGGGACAGAATTATCAGTATCAACGATACAGCCATTCATTCCTCAAGTGATGTTAAAACCATCGTTGACAGCATGGGTGTGGGGAAAACGGCTAAATTTACCATCGAAAGGGGCAAACAAACCCTTGAACTAAACATTACTCTGGTGCAAGCAACGTCATAATGTATAAAACCTCTAATATTTTTCCTTTTCCTTTGCCTATGCACTATTGCATAGGCAAAGGATGTTTTGTTGAAATTATTATTTTTAAAGGCTGTAAGAAGGGGTAAGCACATAGAAACGGCAGGATGTTCATAACGAAGACGGGGAGTGATCAATTTGTATAGAATTCTCATCGTTGATGATGAAGATAAAATAAGAGCCTTGATAAAGAAGTATGCACTTTTTGAAGGACATACGGTGACAGAGGCCCAGAATGGGATGGAAGCTGTTGAATTATGCAGAAGCCAGTCCTTTGACTTTATCATCATGGACATTATGATGCCTGAGCTGGACGGCTTCTCGGCAGTCAAGGAGATCAGGAAAACCCAGAATGTGCCGGTGCTTATGCTCTCGGCACGGGGAGAGGAATATGATAAAATACACGGCTTTGAGCTGGGTATTGATGATTATGTGGTGAAGCCTTTTTCGCCTAAGGAGCTTATGATGCGCATTCATGCCATTATGAAACGCAGTAAAAGCCGTGGTGAGGAGCATGAGCTGTATGTGAAAGAGGGCCTGATCGCTGATTTTACTGCTCGGAAAATCATCATTGACGGAAAAAATATCGATATGTCTCCAAAAGAATTTGATCTCATTTTTTATTTGATAAAGAACAGGAACAGGGCCCTTACACGAGAAAACCTTATTAACGAGGTATGGGGGTATGACTTCTATGGGGATGACCGGACGTTGGATACCCATATCAAGCTTTTGAGAAAATCCCTGGGGGACTATTCCGGGCTTATCACAACCTTACGGGGTGTGGGCTATAGATTTGAGGGGTGAAAATGAAAAATATCAGCATCAAATGGAAGGTGTTTATCTATCTTATTGGATTTTGCGGTATCCTTCTGGTTTTGCTTTGGCTGTTTCAGGTGGTCTTACTGGACGACCTTTATAAAGCCATAAAAATCAATGAGATCAAGGGAAGCGGCAATGCTTTGGAAAAAAATATAGATAGTGAGAGCCTGGAGGAGCTGGTTAGCCGTATATCCATCAGCAACGATGTGTGCATAGAAATTTACTCTGAGGACGGAAAAGTGCTTTACTCGGCTGATGTTCTGAGGGACTGTATCCTCCACAAAATGCCC
Organism: Bacillota bacterium; assembly: GCA_023415205.1. Lineage (GTDB taxonomy): Bacteria > Bacillota > Clostridia > DSM-8532 > DSM-8532 > DTU059. Next base: position 94,500 of record JAEZLR010000038.1, read on the forward strand.
ACCTTTGAAAAGGCACGTTTAATGGTCAAGACCATTGACGCCGGCGGGATGCTTCTTGAGTATTTTAACCGGGAGAATTTCAGAAACGAGAGATACAATGACGATCTTTTTATAGGAAGAGTTCCACCCATTGATAGGGGAATGCAGGAATCCATCATCTATTCAAAAATTGTTACGAATAGTTCAGGTGAAAAAAGAATTATCTTTCTTAACTCGGTGATTTCTCCCGTTAGCTCAACCATCGTCACCATACGTGTGGGATTATTTTTCATTACCGGGTTCATGCTTATGTTCTCAGTTTTGCTGGCGGTGCTTATTGCTAAGAGGGTGTCCAAACCCATTGAAAAGCTTAATCAAGCGGCTAAAATACTGGCAAAGGGCCGATATGACGTATCTTTTTCGGCAGCGGGCTATAAAGAGATTGCAGAGCTTTCAGATACATTGAATTATGCCTCGGTAGAGCTTTCCAGAGTGGATCACCTGAGAAAAGAGCTGATCGCCAATGTATCCCACGATCTAAGAACCCCTTTGACCCTTATTTCTGGGTATGCCGAGGCTATGCGTGACCTCCCTGATGAAAATAATACAGAAAATGCCCAAATCATTGTGGACGAGACCAAGAGACTTACCACTCTGGTCAATGATATGCTGGATCTTTCCAAGCTTCAATCGGGCATACAAAGTCTTCAAGCCCATGAATACAATTTGACAGCTAGTTTACAGTGTATTGCTGGGGCTTTGAATGAGCTTATTAGGAAGGAAGGGTATTCGATTCGGTTTATATCCCATGAGGAGATTTTAGTTACAGCGGACGAATCTAAGATTTCCCAGGCATTTTACAACCTCCTGATCAATGCCGTGAACTATACCGGCCAGAACAAAGAGGTCGTCGTCAGACAGATCAAGGAGGAAGGGAGCGTCAGAATAGAAGTGGCCGACAGCGGTGAGGGCATCTCTGAGGAAAATCTGCCCTATATCTGGGATCGATATTATAAGGTTGATAAATCCCATAAAAGAGCGGTCACAGGCACGGGACTGGGTCTTTCCATTGTTAAGTCGGTGATTGAGCTTCATAACGGGGAATATGGTGTGTCCTCAAAAGTTAACGAGGGATCGGTTTTCTGGTTCCGTTTATCCCTTGATAAAAAGAAAAAGAATCACTGAGCTTATCATTTTCTGTTTTTAATCACTTAAAAATCACATAAAAAACATGGATGCATCAGAATGAGTCTGTATGATGAAAGTGTAGAAATCAATGAGGAGGTTGAATATTATTGAATAAACAAAACTTTCGTCATGAGCTGAAGCATTCCATCAGTTCCTTCGATCAAGTGGAGCTTGTCTCCAGGCTCAAGCACGTGGCAAGAACCGATAAGCACGCCGCTAAAAACGGATGCTATACCGTTCGTAGTCTCTACTTTGATAATGCCTATGACAAGGCGCTCCGTGAAAAAATAGAGGGTGTCTCCAATAGAGAAAAGTTCCGAATTCGCTATTATAACGGAGACACCTCCTATATCAGGCTTGAGAAGAAGGTCAAGACCAGGGGCCTTTGCCAGAAGTATTCCACAGAGATTTCAAAGGAGCAATGTCAACGGCTTATGATGGGTGACTTTAATTTTCTCATCGAGAGTAAGGATAAGCTGCTTTTGGAGCTCTATGTGAAAATGAATACCCAGCAACTCCGTCCCAAGAATATTGTAGAATATACCCGTCATGCCTTTGTCTTTCCAGCAGGTAATGTCAGAGTAACCATCGACAGCGATATCCGGTCCAGCTCACAGGTAGCACAGTTTTTAAATCCCGGACTTTATTGCCGGAGCGTTTCAAAGGCTATCATTCTGGAGGTTAAGTATGATGACTACCTGCCTCAGATTATTGCCGATATGACGCAGATTAACAACAGACAAGCAGCGGCCTTTTCAAAATACGCCGCATGCAGAACACTATGATTAGGAGGAAGTAACATGTCATTTCAAGATATTTTTAAAAGCAGTTTTTTAGAAAAGGCCGCCTCATTTTCCCTATTGGATGTGGTATTGTCCATGGTGCTGTCCTTTTGTCTCGGTCTCTTTATTTTCTATGTTTATAAGAAAACCTTTGCGGGTGTGATGTACTCGGCAGCCTTTGGTGTTTCCCTTATGGCCATGACCTTGATAACCACACTCATTATTCTCGCGGTGACCTCCAATGTCATTCTCTCATTGGGAATGGTAGGCGCGCTGTCCATTGTTAGGTTCAGAACAGCTATCAAGGAACCCCTGGATATAGCCTTTCTGTTCTGGTCCATATCAGCGGGTATTGTTACCGGAGCAGGGCTTATTCCCTTGGCTGTTATAGGGTCTGTTTTTATTGGCGTGATTCTTCTTATCTTTGTCAATAAAAAGAGTACTGACACCCCTTATCTGATTGTGGTCAATTGTCAGAACGATCAATCCGAAGCGGATGTCCTGTCTCTTGTAAAGTCCAAGACAAAGAAAAGTTTGGTTAAGGCAAAAACCGTATCTAGAAATGGAATTGAGCTAACGGTAGAGGTTCGCCTGCTGGATATGAATGCCTCCCTTGTCAATGAGCTGCTAACAGTAAACGGAGTAGAAAATGCCGTGCTTGTAAGCTACAACGGAGAGTATATGTGAAGCGACAGAAAAGGAGCGGGAGGTGCAATCCTTGATAAAGAGTAAATTTATTAATGCTATTGTTGCAGTCGCAGTCATTTTTGCACTGATTGCAGCCCTGCTGATGGTTAGTTTTTCAAGTCATCAAGCTGTTGAGACCAGTGTAGTACAACCCTATGAAAGTGCACTTTTTGGAGGCGATCTGATTTCCATTGACATCATAGCCGATCAGGAGGAATGGGAAGACATGATTTCCAATGCTTCTCAGGAAGAATATATCATGGTGGATGTGGTTGTGAATGGAACCAAATTCCAAAACGTCGGCATTCGTCCTAAAGGCAATTCCAGCCTTTCCCAAGTGGCCATGAGCAGTTCTTCCAACAGATACAGCTTCCGATTGAAGTTTGATCAATATGTCAAAGGGCAGACCTGTTTTGGGTTGGATACCTTTGTGGTAAACAACATGCTCGGGGACAACAGCTATATGAAAGAGTATCTTTCCTATGATCTGATGCAATACATCGGAGTGGACACCCCTCTGTATGACTTTGCCGATATTTCAGTCAACGGAGAAAAATGGGGCTTTTATCTAGCCATTGAGGCCTATGATGACAGCTATATGACAAGAGTTTACGGAGATGCTTCGGGTAGCCTGTACAATGTCAAGTCAATGGACATGGGTAACCGGGATGATAATGGCAATGGGATGGTACCTCAAATGCCAGGGAATGGGCAGATGCCCACAATGCCAGGGAATGGTCAAATGCCTGAAATGCCTGAGAATTGGCCGATGCCTGAAATGCCTGAGAATTGGCAGATGCCCGAAATGCCTGAGAATGGGCAAATGCCCACAATGCCTGGGAATGGGCAAATGCCCACAATGCCTGAGAATGGGCAAATACCTGAAATGACAGAGGATGACCAAAGCAATGCTATGGGCGGAATGGGCCGAGGGATGTTTGGTGGAATGAGTGGCCGTGGTGGTAGTGATCTTCGCTATACTGATGACAATACAAGCAGCTATACCTCCATTTTCAACAATGCCATTGGGGAAGTCACTGAGGAATCCCAAAAAAATGTAATAGAAGCCTTGAAAAACCTCGCTGAGGGCACAAATCTGGAAACCTATTTTGATGTGGATAAAATCCTTCGTTATATGGCGGCCCATACCATTGTTGTTAATATGGACAGCTATTCGTCAAATATGGCTCAAAACTACTATATTTATGAGGACAATGGCAAGGTCACCATACTGCCCTGGGATTATAACTATGCCTTTGGTGGCTTCATGTCAGGAGGAGCTTCTTCGGTTGTCAACTTCCCCATCGATACACCGGTAAGCGGCGTTTCCCTTGAAGACAGACCGCTGTTTGCACAGCTTCTTGCCAATGATACCTACAAGGCTAAATATCATGAGTATCTCAACGAGCTGTTGACCGGATACTTTACCGAGGGAAAATGGGCTGAGAGATTATCTCAATTGGACACCTTGATTTCCGGTTATGTGGAAAATGATCCCTCAAAATTCTGTACCTTTGAGGAATATCAGAAAGCAGTGTCCGCTCTTAAGACCTTGGGAGAACTTCGGGCAGAAAGTATATTGGGCCAGTTGGAAGGTTCGGTGCCCTCAACAACCGAGGCACAGAACCAAAACCCCGATGCGCTCATATCCACAGATAAACTAACTATGAGCGACTTAGGGGGAAGTGGAATGGGAGGTGGTAACCGAGGAGAAGGAGGCCGGTGGGGTGGCGAGAGTAATACCCAGGGAATGCCGGCCGGTGGCTTCGGTGGAATGGGCCAGATTCCAAATCGAGGAATGGGCCAGATTCCTGATCGAGGAATGGGCAAGGATAGAGGGGAGGCAATGGCTGAGAATGCCAGGCCTGATAAATTTTCAGAGGGGAGCGGCTTCAGTCAACCTTCAAACATGAGCAGTAACAGCTTTCCTATTCTTCTGGCAGGATCAATGATGCTTCTCATTGGAGCAATAATCTTCGCAGCTAAATTTAAAAAGAGATATTGATTAGAATCAAGTGGATATCATTTAAGCGGCTCCTTAAAGCGAGGCCGCTTTTTCGTTGCCAGGGGCCTATTGCAGAGTATATTTAGTGTAGTGATATAATGTTAAGGATAGGTTAAAAAACAAGGTGGGGATGAGTATGGCGAATATCATGGACTATTTGGATTGGCGTGGCGACTTAACCTTACGGCAATCTGAATTTAATGAGGTGGATAATCTTCTCCTTTCACAGCTATCCTATGTTGATTTTGAAGGGATTGTCCCTGCACCCGGCAGTTGTGAGAGCATAACTGTAGAGGATGCTGCGACGCTGTTTTTTCAGGTCCATACTGAAAAGGAACTCTTAAATAGTACCTCTCTGCTCAGGATGTGTCCCTTTATCTTCAAGAAGATGGCTCAAAGCTCGCGCTTTGCACATGTCAGGCTGTCTGGTTATGTAAACACCATTGACGAGACTATGCAAAAACAATTTTCAGCCATCACCATCGAGCTTGATGAGGAAACCCTTTATGTGGCTTTTAGGGGAACAGATGATTCCATAGTAGGCTGGAAAGAGGATCTCAATATGAGCTTTATGTCCCCCGTCCCAGCCCAGCTTGAGGCAGTGAGCTATGTAGATAAAACGATTGGAGACAGATTCAACAAGATTCTTCTGGGGGGACACTCAAAGGGAGGAAATCTGGCTGTCTATGCGGCGGTAAACTGCAGCCCAACTATAAAGGAAAGGATAAGGGTCGTTTTCAATAACGATGGACCCGGCTTTGATAAAGAGATTATAACATCCCAAGCCTATCAAGAGATGCGTCATAGAATCCACACCATTGTACCCTATTCCTCCATCGTGGGAATGCTTCTGGAGCATGAAGAAGATTATGTGGTGGTTAAAAGCAGCCAAAGCGGCGTCATGCAGCATGACGCCATATCCTGGGAGGTTCTGGGGAATAAATTTGTCACGGTGGATAATATCTCAAAGCGAAGCCGGATTCTGGAGACAGCCCTCAAGGCTTGGGTGGACAAACTGAATCACGAGGAAAGAAAACAGTTCGCGCACTCTCTTTTCTATGTTTTTGATGCTTCAGGTGTCAAGAATCTGAATGATTTGTCCCAAGATAAGCTCAAAAAGATGGGAGAAATTATGAAGGCCATCAGCAACATGGCCCCCGAGAATAAAGAAGTACTCATCAAAACCATCAAGCTGCTTTTCCAGGAGAGCAACAGGGTTATAAAAAGCTGGAGGACAAACAAGCTTCTTTAGTCATCGGCACCTGCATTTCAAAACAGATCTCATTTGGGTTAAATACATTGCTGAGAAGCTCTCGTTGCAGGATAAACCCGGGCGAAAGCTGGTTTTCCTCCAGATAGCTGTTGAGCTTGGCGGTTTGATCAGGGGCATTGCTTTTATTAAAGGCAACACACAAAAACTGGCTGGTTTCTATGCTGATCAAGCCGGGGAGTTCTGTCTGATCCTTGGCTGTAACGGTATAATAGAGGTGTGTAGGATGAAGGGCATCATCATTTTCACAGGGGGTATAGAGGATCCCTGACTCATAGGAAGGCACACCCCTATGTTCATCTATTTCCTCACGAAGTGCTGAATAGGCCTGTAAGAGATCCCTTTGACTAAAGTTGGCCGGAATCCTCTTTACCTGTATCTTACGTGAAGGGATTTCCTTGATGACTAAATCCAGGCACTCTGAAACAATTTTGGACTCATCAATAGCACCTTTTATAGCATCCATACTCTCAAGGGTTCTTGATAGAGCGACGATTCTCTCACGAGCTTTTTCAATATGTGTGGCTATAAAATCAGACAACGCGGTCATATCCTGCTTTTGAAGCATGGCCTTGATATCCTTGGGACTGATATCCATGGACCGGGCCGCTTTAATGATGTCCATCCGGATAAGCTGCTCGGACGCGTAGTATCTATATTTGGAGTTCGGGTCCACATACTCTGGTTTTAGCAACCCCAGCTTTTCATAAAAACGCAGGGCCTTAATGGTGATTCCTGTGAGCTTTGACACTTCCCCAATAGAAAATAAATCGTTTCTCATAGATTGACTCTCCCCTTAAGGTATAGTTTATACTTTTATTATGGATGAGTAAACAGGCAGGAGGAGAGAATAATGCTTGCAGAATGGATATTGTTTATTCTTTTTCTGGCTTATTTTGTTGTTGGGGATGGAATGAAGATACTCTTCAGAGGAAAGAAAAAGGAATCCTCATTAAGGAACCTAAAGAACAGGATCGGCTTCTATATTCAAAGCGGGATGGAAATGTGGATTCCTGCGACTGTGATTATTGTGTTCATGGCGTTGGGTGTAATCAATCCTAATGATATTGGCATAAAAAAGATTGAGCTACACAGTATGAAAGGGTTTTCCATCACTGTTGCAGCTGCTGCCGGCTTGTATACACTATTCCTTTTGTATCAAACAGTCCTATTAAGAGTTTATGCAACTAGAAAACAAACCCTCAAGGTCAATGTGGATGCGGACATATTAGCATTACTGCCTGAAACACCTAAAGAAAAGCTTTATTATGTACTGCTTTCCATAACTGCCGGATTAACGGAGGAAGTTCTGTTCAGGGGATATCTCTTCTATGCCTTGGGACACCTTTTTCCTGGCCTCCCTTGGGTAGTCTGCTTGATTCTGTCCTCTGTATTTTTCGGAATCATGCATCTTTATCAGGGACTGGGAAACGCCTTAAAAACATTAGTTGTTGGACTTATATTAGGTATTCTGTATCTTGCCTTCGGCTCCATTCTTCCCCTCATAGTCATACACATTCTTGTGGATGTCAGCAGTGTGGATATTCACACGGTGAGAGAGAAAGCTGATGAAACCAAAGATGCAACAGTAAGGGAGAAAACTAAGTGATTATAAATGGATTTATAGGGAATATATGCAAGTGGTGATGTTTATATGCCCTACATAGCCCATTTTAGGGAGTCAGACCGGAAAATCCATGAGTTACGGGATCATCTCTTTTGTGTTGCCAGGCTATGCGAAAAATACGGTTCACGCATAGGTGTTGGAAAGCTTGCTTATTTAGCGGGTTTACTTCATGATATGGGTAAATACGGCCAGGGCTTTCAAGACTATATTTGCTCAAAGATGCCTTGGAATCTTCAATCGGAGAAAGCCCATAAAATTGACCACGGAAAAATAGGAGCTTTATATCTTTATGAAACCTACCACTCTTCTGGCAGTAGCCTTGAGCGAGCTGCATCAGAGATTCTTTCCATGGTCATTTGCTATCATCATGGTGGGCTAGAGGATTTTATAACCCCTGACCTAAGGCTTCCTTTACTAAAGAGGTTCGATATCCATCCTGCCGAAATAGACTATCATCAGTGTGTCAAACGCTTCTTTGAGGATGCTTGTCCCGAGGAGGAAACCCGAATACTCTTTAAAGAGGCCTGCAAGGAAGTAGGATTTGTTTGGAAATGTTTTAAGGAACATAAATCTCCGGAGACGTTTTTCTTTCATTTATTGATCAAGCAGGTCTACAGTATTCTTATTGATTCAGATCGCTATGACACCTATCTGTTTGCGGAAAATATTGAGGAAAAGCTTCCCGATGACATTCAGCAGCTCTGGAAGTTATATATCAATCGTCTTGATCAAAAACTGGAGGACATGAGAAGAAAAGCTGCTACCACAGAGCAGGGAAAGAAAATAAAGGATTTGAGACTTCAGGTCTCAGAGACTTGTTATTGTGCTGCGAAAAGAGATAGGGGAGTTTATCTCCTCACCGTGCCTACAGGAGGTGGGAAAACCCTAGCTAGCCTGAGATTTGCACTTGAACATGCCAGATTAAAGGATATGGAGAAAATCATCTATATTCTTCCCTATACAACTATCATTGAACAGAATGCCCAAGTGGTGCGAGAAGCTCTGGATTGTGACGATCAATTACTCGAACACCATTCCAATGTCGTCCATACTGAACATGGTCAATATAAGCTTTTAACCCAACGCTGGGATTGTTCCATCATCTTCACCACCATGGTTCAGTTTTTAAATACCTTCTTTGAGTCCGGGACCTCCTCCATGCGAAGGCTACATCATCTTAATCGTGCCATTCTTATTTTTGACGAAATTCAAACCCTTCCAATAAAATGCATCTCTTTATTTAATAATACTGTTAATTATCTACATAGGATCAACCAATGTACCATTGTGTTGTCCTCAGCAACACAACCTAATTTGGCAGAAACGGGAAGGCCCATTGTTCTTTCTCAACAGCCTCATATCATAGAGAATCCGTTGGAACTGTTTGCTGGATTTAAGCGGATGAATGTGGTTCCCCGCTTTAAAGAGGGCGGATACACCTCAGAAACCCTTAAAGATTTAGTGATGGATCTCAGTGTAAAGGAAAAAAGTATACTGATTGTGTTGAATACTAAACAATCGGCTGAAGATGTCTTCTTGTCATTAAAAGAGGCCTGTGGGGAGATTACAACCCTGTACCTTTTGAGCACTAATCTCTGTCCCGCTCACAGGAAGAAGATAATTAGTGAACTCCGAAGCAAACTTGAGAAGCATGAGCGGGTGATTTGTGTAAGCACCCAACTCATCGAGGCAGGTGTGGATATCAGCTTCGATACTGTTATCAGAAGCCTTGCCGGATTGGATTCTATAGCACAAGCATCAGGGCGTGGAAATCGCCATGGCGAAAATGCCATCAAGGAGACTATCATCGTCAATATGAGGGATGAAAGCCTGACAAAGCTACCAGAAATTACACTTGGTCAAAAATATACACGCTTGGTTCTTGATAAATATCAGAACGATCCGGAGCGTTATAGTCATGATCTTTTGTCCCCTCCGGCCATACTGGAGTATTACAAGAATTACTACCAGGATGGTGAAATTAATATTCAAATGGATTATCGGCTAGATGAAAAAGGAAGTACGTTGTATGAAATGCTAGGGTCATCCAAAAAAATTGCGCAAGCCTATTCAGATAGTTATGGTAAAGCTGTTCCAGTAGTATTTCTCCATATGTTCAGGACTGCTGCGAATGAGTTTAAAGTCATTGAAGAAAATACGCGCTCAGTGCTTGTACCCTATGGGGGTGGAGAGATAATCATAAGCCAGCTCATCAGCAACGGTACGCTGTCAGAAAAGCTTAAGCATCTCAAGGAAGCACAACAATATACAGTCAATATATTTGAGCACCAGTATTGGAAACTCATGGACGTGGGTGCTCTGGCACCTTCCCCAGTGGAAGGTCTCATCATTTTGAAGGATGGGTTCTATGATGATGAACTGGGGGTGACCTATACAAAAAAACTTGAGCCTCTGTTTGACCCATAATAAATATTAATTCTAAAGAAAGGAGTGATAATTTGAAGAATGAAGTATGCTTTAAAGTGACAGGGAGATATGCCTTGTTTACAGACCCTCTAACGAAAATAGGCGGCGAAAAGCACAGCCTGCTTATCCCTACATATCAGGCACTTAAGGGTGTTACAGAGTCTGTGTATTTTAAACCCACTATCAACTGGTTTATTGATAATGTCCGCATCATGCGTCCCATCAAAACAGAGTCAAAGGGAATCCGAACCCTAAATATGAGTGGCGGCAACGATCTTTCCTACTACACCTTTCTCCGTGATGTGGAGTACCATGTTAAGGCACATTTTGAGTTCAATCTCCAACGCCCCGATCTGGAGCAGGATCGCTGTGAGAACAAGCATTATTTCATTATGAAGCGGTGCATCGAAAAGGGGGGAAGAAGAGATATCTTTTTGGGAACCCGGGAATGCCAGGCTTATGTCGAGCCCTGTGAGTTCAATGAGGGCCAAGGTTACTATGATCAAATGGGTGATATGTCCTTTGGGCTCCAATACCATTCCATTGTATATCCCGATGAACAGGCAAGCAACCAACTGACTGTTAAGCTCTGGACTCCCGAAATGCATAATGGAGTGATTAATTTCTGCAGACCAGAAGAGTGCCACCACGAAAGAGTCATCTTCAAGCAAAAGCCCAAGAAGTTTATCCAAGGGCTCAACTTCACAGGGCTTAAGGAGGAATTGCTTCTTGAGGGTTATGATGAAATGGGGGTGGGTAATGGATGAGTTGGTTAACCATGCTCTCGGAAACATACGATAACGTATTTCCCAAAAGACCGGAGAATCTCTTACCCATTGCCCACACCACTCAGAATGCTGATATAGAAGTTATGATCAGTGGGAACGGAGAATTTATCAGCAGCAGAGTTGTAACAGAGAATCGGCCTACTCTTATTCCATGTTCTGAGGATTCAGCCGGACGAGCGGGAAAAAACCCCGTGGCCCATCCTTTGCATGACAAGCTCCAATATGTGGCAGGTGATTATTCGGCTTATGGTGGAGAAAAAGGCGGCACATTCCATAGGGACTACATGATAGCCTTGAAGGCCTGGTGCGAATCGCCCTATGCAAACCCCAAGGTTTGTGCCGTTAACAAGTATCTTCAAAAGGGGTGCCTCATTCGAGATTTGGTACAAGATGGTACGTTGTTTGCTCCGGATAACCGGCTTGTTGATAAATGGAGTGGCCCTAAGAACGAATGCCCGCCTATTTTTAAAGCAGTGGTTGGCAATCAAAGTGATGCTTTTGTCAGGTTCTGTGTCCATGATGAAGATGACGAGGCTAATATCAATAACCTCTGGGAGGATGAGAAGGTTCAGCAGGATTTTATACAGTACTATACGAGCCAGCAAAGTGAACCTCAACTCTGCTACATAACCGGGAAAATGGTTGCCTGCTCCACCAATCATCCCTCGAAGATAAGGAACACCGGCGATAAAGCAAAAATTATCTCAGCCAACGATTCAACAGGCTTTACTTACAGGGGGAGATTTAATAAGCCGGAGGATGCTTTCCAAATTAGTTATGAAGTCTCCCAAAAAGCCCATAATGCCTTGAAATGGCTTGTTGTTAAACAGGGTAAGCGTTTTGGTGATAAGGGAGAAAGGGTCTTCCTGCTGTGGGGTTCAGAGGACCAAAAAGTTCCCTGTCTCACGGGAGATACTGTCGATGAAGCTTTGCAGGAGGACAATTTCTCTCTTGATGATGAAGCAAATGATGTTGTGATTGATACCAAGGAAGAAATCGCTAAAAGATTCAATAAGGCCATTATGGGCTATAAAGCCAATCTCACAAGTCATACACAACTAGCACTTATTGGGTTGGATGCGGCTACAACAGGAAGAATGGCCATTACCTACTATAAAGAATTCCATGGACTTCAAGGTAATGATTTGATTGATAATATCAAAGCCTGGCATGAGCAATGTGCATGGATTCACAGGTATAAAAGGCTCAATAAAAAAACCATCATCTTTGAAGGCTCTCCCGGCTTGGTAGATGTCGCGAATGCAGCCTTTGGCACGGAGCAAAATGGCTTTATCACTGCCAAGGGAAAGGTGGTTTGTGCAACTGTGGAGCGTCTTATTCCCTGTATTGTTGACAGATCCCACGTACCAACAGATATTGTCAATGCCTTAGTAAGAAAAGCTTTACATCCTCAGAACTACAGCGAGGAATACAACTGGTATAAGGTGCTCAGTATTACCTGTGCTATTTATAGAAAACACCGCATGGAAAAAACCGAATTTAAGGAGGTATGGGAAGTGAATGTAATGGAAGACAGCACTGATATTGTATACAACTGTGGGAGACTCCTTGCCGTTGCTGATGAGATAGAAAGATATGCCTTAAAGCTTCAGAGTGAAAAACGAGAAACCAATGCCATGAGGCTATTTACCCGTTTTGCGACCGAACCCTGTAGTACTTGGGCCATTATCAACAACAAGCTCAATCCCTATAAACAGAGACTTGGAAAACGAGGATATAGATTGTATCAGCTAGTGGAAAACATATCTGCAAAAATTGATCCGAAAGAATTTCCACAACTAAAGAATCTGGATGGCCGGATGGTACTGGGTTACGACTCGCAGAAGAATGCTTTAAGAAATTATAAAAAAGAAACAGGAGGAGACCATGATGAATCTGTTGAAGAATAAGATTGATTTTACCGCTATAATCACTGTAAACCATTCCAACCCTAATGGGGATCCCCTTAACGGGAATATGCCAAGAACAACCTATAACGGTTTCGGAGAAATATCAGATGTTTGCATTAAGCGCAAAATAAGAAATCGCTTGCTGGATATGGGGGAAAGTATTTTTGTCCAATCCGATGACAAAAAGGTCGATGAATTCTCTTCATTACGAAATCGTGCTGAGGCTAACCCAGAGCTTAAGGCAGCAAAAAATAAAGAAGAGTTTGCCAAGATTGCCTGTAAAAGTTGGTTGGATGTCAGAAGCTTTGGCCAAGTGTTTGCGTTTAAAGGAAAAAAGGATGAAAGTGGTGATGGGTTGTCAGTAGGCATCAGAGGACCTGTTTCCATACATTCTGCGTTTAGTCTTGATCCGGTGGATATCACAAGCATTCAAATTACTAAAAGCGTCAATAGCGAACCTACTGAAAGTGCCAAAAAATCCTCTGACACCATGGGTATGAAGCATAGAGTCGATTTTGGTGTATATATTCTCAAAGGTAGTATCAATGTCCAGCTAGCTGAGCTCACCGGTTTTACTGAGGAAGATACAGATAAAATCAAAGAGGCTATAAGAACCTTATTCGTTAACGATGCCAGTTCTGCAAGACCAGACGGAAGCATGGAGCTGGTAAAGCTTTATTGGTGGAGGCACAATAATAAAATAGGGCAATACTCGACGGCCAAGGTTCATAATTTACTCAAGGTTGTGAGAAAGCAAATGACACATGAACAAGGTAGATCAACTAGCCCATCATCCATCAATGATTATGAGATCGTTCTGGATTCTCTCCCAGGGCTTAATGTTGAAGAGTATGAAGGTTTATAACGAAGAGGATTATTTGAATCTGGCAGGTATTCAGCATTTTGCCTTCTGTCAGAGACAATGGGCACTTATCCATATTGAGAAGCTTTGGAAGGATAATCTTAAAACTGTTGAAGGCGATTTGCTCCATCAGAAAGCCCATGATGGACAAGCCTTTGAAAAAAGAGGAGATGTTCTTGTATCCCGGGGTATGCCAGTATTTTCACCTTCTCTTGGTGTCAACGGCGTCTGTGATGTTGTTGAGTTCCATCGAAACGAAAATGGTATCCAGTTATTTGGAAGAGAAGGCAAGTACCTTCCATACCCTGTGGAGTACAAGAGAGGAAAACCAAAGGACTCAAATATTGACATCCTCCAGCTTACAGCCCAAGCCATGTGCCTCGAGGAAATGCTCTGCTGTGAGATTCAGAATGGTAGTCTTTATTATGGGGAAACGCGGCATAGGGAAGATGTAGAGTTTACTCAGGCCATAAGAGATGAAGTGAAAAAAGCCTTTATTCAGATGCATCAGTATTATGATAGGCAGTATACACCAAGCGTGAAACCTTCAAAGGCATGTAAATCCTGCTCTCTGAAAGACTTATGTCTCCCTGAATTGGGTTGTCGTCAATCAGTTATGGAATATATCCGAAAAAGGGTTGGGGAGGAGGGCTGATTTGAAGAAACTGCTTAATATTTTATATGTTACTTCTTCAAACCGTTATCTTTCTCTTGATGGCGAAAATATAGTGGTTTTAGAGAATGAGGATGAGGTAGGAAGGATACCCCTACACAATCTCCAGGGCATTGTTACCTTTGGGTACATGGGCGCTAGTCCGGCTCTTATGGGAGCCTGCGCAAAACGCGATATTTCCCTATGCTTCTTGACTCAAAACGGTAGATTCCTTGCGCGTGTTGTTGGGTCCGAAACAGGAAATGTGGTCTTGAGAAAAAACCAGTACAGGCTTTCTGATGATGAGGACAAGTGTACAGAGATTGCCCGGAATTTTATAACGGGAAAAATCTATAATTCCAAATGGGTAATTGAAAGAGCCATACGGGATTATGCGCTACGCCTGGATGTAGAGCTTCTGAAACGAAAATCTATGTTTCTTCAGAATTCGCTGAGGCAGGTTAGTGACTGTCTGGATACTCAACAACTTCGAGGAATTGAAGGAGAGGCAGCCAGTATCTATTTTTCAGTTTTTGATGATCTCATCCTGCAACAGAAGGAGGATTTTTATTTCAGAAGTCGAAACAAAAGACCTCCTCTAGATAATGTCAATGCCTTACTTTCATTCACCTATACGTTGTTGGCCAACGAATGTGCCTCTGCCTTACAATCTGTAGGTCTGGATCCCTATGTTGGTTTTCTTCATAAAGACAGGCCGGGGAGAGTGTCGCTTGGACTCGATTTAATGGAGGAACTGCGCTCCGTTTTCGCCGACCGCTTTGTTATTTCTATAATAAATAAAAAAGTTATCCAGGCTAGCGGTTTCACCCGTAAAGAAAATGGTGCTGTCATTATGGATGATGAAACTAGGAAGACGGTGATATCCCACTGGCAATCGAGAAAACAGGATACTATTTCGCACCCCTATCTTCATGAAAAGATTGAGTGGGGATTGGTACCACATGTACAGGCACTGCTTTTAGCACGTTTCATAAGAGGAGAATTAGATGGTTATCCACCGTTTTTGTGGAAGTAGGTGATATTTTATGCTCGTTTTGATAACCTATGATGTGAATACTGAAACAGAAGCAGGTAGAAAAAGGTTAAGAAAAGTGGCAAAGCAATGCGTTAATTACGGACAAAGAGTTCAGAATTCAGTCTTTGAATGTGTTATGGATGCGGCAAAGAGCAGACAAGTGAAGGCCATTTTGATGGATATTATCGATAAAGAAAAGGACAGTTTAAGGTTTTATTACTTGGGTGACAACTATAAGAATAAAGTAGAGCATTATGGTGCTAAGACCAGCTTTAACATCGAGGGTAACCTTATCTTGTAGTCTATCTCTGTTTGGTGCGAAACATAAGCATACATAAAAACAGCGGCTCATTCGCACTTATAAAGATTAAAAAATTTTCTATTTCTGTTTGAGGTTGAACCTTGAAAAACAAATATTATGTATTAAGTTATCGGATTGTTAGCGCTAATATACAAAATAAGCGATTCGTTTTTATGTATTTTTGCTGTCGCTCCCTTCATAGGGAGCGTGGATTGAAATAAATGTACCAAATCCAACTATCCGGATTCTTTCCGTCGCTCCCTTCATAGGGAGCGTGGATTGAAATCCGGCTGTTGAGCTCATCGGTAAAACCCCTGCTCGTCGCTCCCTTCATAGGGAGCGTGGATTGAAATACTATATACCGAGACATTCACGCTCTCACATAAAGTCGCTCCCTTCATAGGGAGCGTGGATTGAAATCTATAGACCCATATAAGGTTATTGAAAAGCATGAGTCGCTCCCTTCATAGGGAGCGTGGATTGAAATCGGACATACGGAGGGTCAGCATAGATGAATACATAGTCGCTCCCTTCATAGGGAGCGTGGATTGAAATGTGCCAAAGGTCTCCGGATCCATTCTCAATAAGGTCGCTCCCTTCATAGGGAGCGTGGATTGAAATCATGGATACGGCTGATGGCTATGTGATCAATTAGTCGCTCCCTTCATAGGGAGCGTGGATTGAAATTTAAAAACTCCGGCCACAATCAACCCGGTCAGATGTCGCTCCCTTCATAGGGAGCGTGGATTGAAATGTCCGTGGAGAGCCATACAATTGTCGCATCTGGTCGCTCCCTTCATAGGGAGCGTGGATTGAAATTCCACAACACCCTTCTTGATGACAGCGACATTGCGTCGCTCCCTTCATAGGGAGCGTGGATTGAAATTCAGACGTTCCATATCATTTGCGGGTATCGCTCCGTCGCTCCCTTCATAGGGAGCGTGGATTGAAATTGAACATGAACATAATACGCACTTACAGGCTTTGAGTCGCTCCCTTCATAGGGAGCGTGGATTGAAATCATATTCCATATAGGTTTTTTGCCTTATGTAACGGTCGCTCCCTTCATAGGGAGCGTGGATTGAAATGTCTTTCCCCAGGTACGGGTCTGTTTCCGGGTCGCGTCGCTCCCTTCATAGGGAGCGTGGATTGAAATTAAGCCGCTATTAAAAGAGATTGTCTCTGATAAGTCGCTCCCTTCATAGGGAGCGTGGATTGAAATTTTCACCGGCACGACACACCACGGACATTTATTGTCGCTCCCTTCATAGGGAGCGTGGATTGAAATACCCCGGCATTTAGCCGGGATGTCACCAGTTACGTCGCTCCCTTCATAGGGAGCGTGGATTGAAATTCTGTTGAAAATCCCAGAAACATAGCACTGTGCTGTCGCTCCCTTCATAGGGAGCGTGGATTGAAATTGATTAAAAAGCTCCAAACCATCCCAACAAACTCGGTCGCTCCCTTCATAGGGAGCGTGGATTGAAATTTTAATTTCAGCAAAAGCTCCTTTGAATGCCTCGTCGCTCCCTTCATAGGGAGCGTGGATTGAAATTTAATGAAGTGGATACTCACGTACAAACTGCTCTTGGTCGCTCCCTTCATAGGGAGCGTGGATTGAAATTTGAAAAAAGGAGCGGAAAAGCCAGTGGTGGCAAGTCGCTCCCTTCATAGGGAGCGTGGATTGAAATATTTGTTGGTGAGGGGTTAGTTAGGAACACGCAAAGTCGCTCCCTTCATAGGGAGCGTGGATTGAAATTTCGCGCTTCTGTGCGGCCAGCTGGGTATCCCAGTCGCTCCCTTCATAGGGAGCGTGGATTGAAATGACCATGCAGGTTTACCAAAAAATAAAAAGATAGTGGTCGCTCCCTTCATAGGGAGCGTGGATTGAAATCGGCCATCCCATATACTACCGATCTGCTTATCAGTCGCTCCCTTCATAGGGAGCGTGGATTGAAATATCAGAAGGGAAATGACAGTATCCATCCCCAAGTCGCTCCCTTCATAGGGAGCGTGGATTGAAATTTCTCTAATACCAGGCTTCGGTAAAATAAAGCTGTCGCTCCCTTCATAGGGAGCGTGGATTGAAATTCACCGTTTTTGGCCAGGATATCCTGCTGCTGCCGTCGCTCCCTTCATAGGGAGCGTGGATTGAAATATGATTGAGATACGGAATAATATTATATATGTCCCGTCGCTCCCTTCATAGGGAGCGTGGATTGAAATATAATCTTGCATATTATTTACCTCGCAAAGCTATAGTCGCTCCCTTCATAGGGAGCGTGGATTGAAATTGTTTTATCTATAGTATATGTACCTTTAGTGCCAGTCGCTCCCTTCATAGGGAGCGTGGATTGAAATTCCTATTCGTCTAATCAAAATTGGTTGGCTATGGTCGCTCCCTTCATAGGGAGCGTGGATTGAAATCGAGCGGTCCTTGAAGAGCTCTGCAAAATCAGCGTCGCTCCCTTCATAGGGAGCGTGGATTGAAATACATAAGCAGTACCCTCGGCATTTGCGAATTTTGTCGCTCCCTTCATAGGGAGCGTGGATTGAAATATTGCCGGGGTAAGTATTTTTACTGCTGCTCCGTCGCTCCCTTCATAGGGAGCGTGGATTGAAATTTTATTGAATCTATTGCATCTAAATAAGCCCCCAGTCGCTCCCTTCATAGGGAGCGTGGATTGAAATCTCTAGTTCCGGGTGCGAGTCAAAGAACTTGTCTAGTCGCTCCCTTCATAGGGAGCGTGGATTGAAATTCCCCCATTTTGTCTAAACGCCTCAACGATTGGTCGCTCCCTTCATAGGGAGCGTGGATTGAAATATCATCGTCCATCTGGCTATTTACGGCTATTGCGGTCGCTCCCTTCATAGGGAGCGTGGATTGAAATCTTAACGGATTGGGCTTGTATGATGATTAAATCGTCGCTCCCTTCATAGGGAGCGTGGATTGAAATTTTTAATGCAACGCCAGTGGTAAGTGCTGCCTCGCGTCGCTCCCTTCATAGGGAGCGTGGATTGAAATCTGTAGGCACATTTATCACATCATGGGCGAGATATGTCGCTCCCTTCATAGGGAGCGTGGATTGAAATGGGGGTAGGGTACTCAGGTGGTAGTTATGTTAATGTCGCTCCCTTCATAGGGAGCGTGGATTGAAATTTGTTTACTGTTGACCACTTGCGTACACCTCCTAGGTCGCTCCCTTCATAGGGAGCGTGGATTGAAATCTTTTTTGTTTGAGCTGCAGTTAATGGACAACGTCGTCGCTCCCTTCATAGGGAGCGTGGATTGAAATCATATCGGTCCGTGCTTTTTCAAGGGCCTCAGAGTCGCTCCCTTCATAGGGAGCGTGGATTGAAATTCTCACAATACCCGTTGGTTTCATTGCCCACCTCGTGTCGCTCCCTTCATAGGGAGCGTGGATTGAAATTTATAAGAATCAATTGCTTTTTTGGGGATAGGAAGTCGCTCCCTTCATAGGGAGCGTGGATTGAAATAAAAGTAAGAGTTGTGCCGTATTTGCCCAGAAGGTCGCTCCCTTCATAGGGAGCGTGGATTGAAATTTCAACCGCATCTTCTGCGTACTCCTCGGGGCAAGTCGCTCCCTTCATAGGGAGCGTGGATTGAAATTGATAAAGCATTAGTGGGAAAATCAAAGTCATATAGTCGCTCCCTTCATAGGGAGCGTGGATTGAAATAGCTGTGGTATTAAAACGCCTAGCAAGTGCCGGGAGGTCGCTCCCTTCATAGGGAGCGTGGATTGAAATAAATATTGATAAGTAACGCCACTCGTTACCCGTACGTCGCTCCCTTCATAGGGAGCGTGGATTGAAATCCATTGACTCCTCTGCCTCCTTTCATAACGCGTGGTCGCTCCCTTCATAGGGAGCGTGGATTGAAATAGCTTGAGGAAAAATCCAACGCGTTTTACAAGCGCGTCGCTCCCTTCATAGGGAGCGTGGATTGAAATAAATCCTCTGGCGAGAAGATTTTTAAGAGCCGTTGTCGCTCCCTTCATAGGGAGCGTGGATTGAAATGGGCTAGAATGGATAAAGTTAGGGCTTAAAGACGTCGCTCCCTTCATAGGGAGCGTGGATTGAAATAAAAACACTGAGTAAATATCGCTGAATGATAGCGTCGCTCCCTTCATAGGGAGCGTGGATTGAAATAAATCAAGCATTACCTTAACTGGGGACAAGGAGGTCGCTCCCTTCATAGGGAGCGTGGATTGAAATTACAAGGCGTTTACGCAGGGCGGGTTGTTCTTCGTCGCTCCCTTCATAGGGAGCGTGGATTGAAATGACTTGCCTCAAACGCTGTAGTAATCAGCAAATCAGTCGCTCCCTTCATAGGGAGCGTGGATTGAAATAAACATCTCACTCTACGAAAACATGAAAAGAACTGTCGCTCCCTTCATAGGGAGCGTGGATTGAAATTCTGATGTCATCATCCCATAACCGCTGGGTCTCTGTCGCTCCCTTCATAGGGAGCGTGGATTGAAATATTATAGCTGTTAAAGACGGTGACTTTGATCTAGGTCGCTCCCTTCATAGGGAGCGTGGATTGAAATGGATAAGACCTTGATTTACCGCAACGACGGGAACGTCGCTCCCTTCATAGGGAGCGTGGATTGAAATGCTCTGTAACGGGAGAACGAAACAACATTAGAAGTCGCTCCCTTCATAGGGAGCGTGGATTGAAATATCCTGCTCACCTCCAAAGAAGAATGATTCTGATGTCGCTCCCTTCATAGGGAGCGTGGATTGAAATTATACAATGCTCTTCATACGCAACTTGATAAATGTCGCTCCCTTCATAGGGAGCGTGGATTGAAATATATTCAGGCGCACTTTGGGAAGTTTTAAAAACGTCGCTCCCTTCATAGGGTGCGTGGATTGAAATTATACAATGCTCTTCATACGCAACTTGATAAATGTCGCTCCCTTCATAGGGAGCGTGGATTGAAATTCACATAAACCTTATAATAACTTTGTGCAATTTTACGTCGCTCCCTTCATAGGGAGCGTGGATTGAAATTCTGACCCCATAAGTGAGTGAA
>JAEZLR010000003.1 GCA_023415205.1 Bacillota bacterium
GTATATACTCAATGAGTAGGTGATCATTAATATGCAATCAAAGAGACAGCGGCAAAAAGAAAAGACCAGAGAAAACATAATGAAAGCAGCCTATCAGGTTTATGGGAAGCAAGGGTTTTCGGCGGCAACAGCCGCCATCGCCAAGGAAGCCTCTCTTTCCCATGGCGCGATATTCGTTCACTTTCCAACGCTGGAGGGATTGTTGTGTTGCCTGATACAGGATTTTGGCAATACCTTAGGGTTGGAAATTCACCGCATGACCGAAGAAAGCCACAACCTTCATGAGTTACTCAAGGCACATCTGGATACCTTGGCCGGACATGAAGAATTTTATACCCGGCTTATCACTGAAAGAAGTTCTTTGCCAGAGGATGCACGGCTATCCTTTGCAAATATTCAGTCCATCTTCGCCTACCATTTTAGTAGGGTGATGGAGAGGGAGTATGGGAATCAAACCATCAAGAAGCTTCCGGTTCATTTTATCTTTAATACATGGATGGGTTTGATCCATTACTATTTAGAAAACAAGGACTTGTTTTCCCCGGATAGGCCCCTTTTGGAACGGTATGGCCCACAGCTTATAGATACCTTTATGGAGCTAATAAAAAAATGAATAGGAGGCTACTCAATGAAAACATGTATTGCTTGCGGTATGCCCATGAGAGAAGCTACTGAATTTGCAGGAGGTAACACAAGTAAGGACTATTGTGTCCATTGCGCCCGTCCTGATGGATCCATGCAGTCCTTTGAAGAAAAGAAAGCAAGTATGGTGGACTTTATATTAAAGACCCAGGGATTTGATGAAAAAGCTGCCCTCCGTATGGCTGAAGCCAATATGAAGCGTCTTCCCGCGTGGATAGAGTATTTTGCATAGGAGATTTTATATGGGAAAATTATCGGATCTGCCCAATGTGGGCAGTGTTTTGGAGAAGAACCTCAACGCTGTTGGTGTGCATACACAAGAAGAGCTCAAAGCCATGGGGAGTAAAGAAGCTTTCCTTCGTATCCGGATCATAGACAGCGGCGCTTGCCTGCATATGCTCTATGGCATACAGGGAGCAATAGAGGGAATAAGAGACACCCATCTTAACGAAAGTACCAAAGAAGATTTAAGAAGGTTTTATAATAGTAGTTCGGTCTTTCTTTCCAATCAGCAGCATACTGGTAATAATTAAAACCCCTCCTGCCCATTGCGCGTAGCTTATGGGTTCATGCAAAAAGAACAGTGATAAGAGCATTGATGTCAAAGGAATCATCCCAGAAAAAGCGGCGGCTGTATAAGCGTTGCAGAGTTTTATACCCTTATAGAAAAACACAAAGGCCAAAGCGGTTACAATCAGGCCATACCATAGTAAGGCCAGCCATTCCTTTATCCCTACCCATTGAAAGGCGCTGAAGGGTTGTTCTGTTATCGCCGGAAGGATAGATAAAACAAAAGCGATTGCGGATACCAGTAGCGTTTGTACCAAAGGATGTATCTGTACTTTGAGATGCTGCTGCTGCTTCGCCCTGTGTTTTCTTGATAGGATATTAAAAGCTGATTCACTCGCTGCAGCACAAAGAACAAGTAGATTTCCTCCAATATGCTCCATAGAAAACGCAGCGGCGGACAGGTTGACTCCCTGTAACAAAACTATACCTAAAACAGTACAAGCAATGCCTATAGCCGTCCATCCGGAGAGCCTTTCCTTTAGTATTAAGAAGGCCAGCACGGAGGTAATTGCAGGCGTTGCTCCGGTTAGAATTCCTGCTTCTAGGGTGCTGGTCAAACCCACACCAAACAACAAAAAAATACGGAACAGAAATATTCCGAAGATAGCTTGCAGCCCAATCATTTTCCAATCACTTTTTTTGAGCAGGCGAATGGTTTGGAGGGTTATCTTCCCATAAAAGGGCAATAAGCAGATAAGCATAATGCCTAAGCTGACAGCGGTAATAGTAAAGCTGCCCAGCTTGTCAGATAGAATATAGCCTGTAATAACCGAAGTCCCGGCCAGTGAAAAGGCTAGTAATAAGTATATTTTTCCCGTTATTCTTTTCATCTTCAACCCTTTTCTATGGTATTGCAATATCGTAGCTTTTTGTTATAGTTATATCAGATTAACTGGACTGATCTAAGTGCCAGTAAAGCTACATTTTCATAGAGCCAGTTGGAAGGGGGAATCTGAATGTGGGGTATTGAATTACGCTATAAGGATGAAGTCAGCCTGTCCCGTCAGGTTTTCTTGTCGCTGAGACAACGCATATTGGCGGGTCAGATTTCCCAAGGCGAGGCTCTGCCCTCCACACGCGAGCTTGCAAAGGGTTTGGGAGTTTCTCGAAATACCATTTGCGAAGCGTATGATATGCTATGGACGGAAGGCTTTATTGTCAGCCGTCAGGGCGCACCGTCACGTGTTGTGACAGGACTAGATCTACTACCGAATAAGGTGTCGGGGACACAGGAAAGTAAAAATGAACAGGCGCCCATCCTGTGGGATTTTAAAACGGGGCAACCGGA
>JAEZLR010000034.1 GCA_023415205.1 Bacillota bacterium
CTTATAATAACTTTGTGCAATTTTACGTCGCTCCCTTCATAGGGAGCGTGGATTGAAATTCTGACCCCATAAGTGAGTGAATTCCGTTAGAGTCGCTCCCTTCATAGGGAGCGTGGATTGAAATTCACATAAACCTTATAATAACTTTGTGCAATTTTACGTCGCTCCCTTCATAGGGAGCGTGGATTGAAATTCTGACCCCATAAGTGAGTGAATTCCGTTAGAGTCGCTCCCTTCATAGGGAGCGTGGATTGAAATGTTGATGAGCTCATCCGACGATGCCGCAGGCCTGGTCGCTCCCTTCATAGGGAGCGTGGATTGAAATTCAGACATGGATATTCAAAAGCTAGAAAAGGCTGGTCGCTCCCTTCATAGGGAGCGTGGATTGAAATCCTACTAAGGTCTCAAAAAACCGTATCAACACAGTCGCTCCCTTCATAGGGAGCGTGGATTGAAATGCAAATATAGGGGCGGGTAAAACGACATTATTAGTCGCTCCCTTCATAGGGAGCGTGGATTGAAATTTTAAATTTATGACTACACAATAATCATACCCACCGTCGCTCCCTTCATAGGGAGCGTGGATTGAAATTACCATCTTGAGACGGGTAAGAGCCGTCGCTATTGAGTCGCTCCCTTCATAGGGAGCGTGGATTGAAATTTATCCTGCTTAACGGCGGCAATGATGCCGAGGCCGTCGCTCCCTTCATAGGGAGCGTGGATTGAAATGCAAATATAGGGGCGGGTAAAACGACATTATTAGTCGCTCCCTTCATAGGGAGCGTGGATTGAAATCGATGATGAAGTTCCGGCCTACGGCTCATTTAATGTCGCTCCCTTCATAGGGAGCGTGGATTGAAATGTCTTGAACTCGCCTTGAGCCAAGCTAGTGAAAGGCGCTCCCTTCATAGGGAGCGTGGATTGAAATACCACTGATCATCTAGAAAAACTAATTGAGCATGTCGCTCCCTTCATAGGGAGCGTGGATTGAAATGCAAATATAGGGGCGGGTAAAACGACATTATTAGTCGCTCCCTTCATAGGGAGCGTGGATTGAAATGCTATGGACATTGTAGCAAAGTCTGGAATCATACGTCGCTCCCTTCATAGGGAGCGTGGATTGAAATATCAGGCTGCTGCTTTCCAGAGCCCTCCGCACATCGCTCCCTTCATAGGGAGCGTGGATTGAAATTCCTGCTGACTTGCCACAAGGTATACCACTTTTTAGTCGCTCCCTTCATAGGGAGCGTGGATTGAAATAAATACCTGGGCCAAGAGATATCTGAGCACCATCGTCGCACCCTTCACGGGTGCGTGGATTGAAATAAAACAAGTAACCATCATGCCTACAGTCCAACTAGTCGCACCCTTCACGGGTGCGTGGATTGAAATCAACTGCCCTGATGCCACATCATGACTATCTCAAGTCGCTCCCTTCATAGGGAGCGTGGATTGAAATCTTGTCACAGATTTTGGAGGACAATCCGCACCCGGTCGCTCCCTTCATAGGGAGCGTGGATTGAAATGGCTTGCTTTTTGTTGGTGCCATCATCGTTAGGTCGCTCCCTTCATAGGGGCGTGGATTGAAATAGCCACAATGTGCCGTCAGACTTAAGGACCCTGCGCGTCGCACCCTCCACGGGTGCGTGGATTGAAATATAGGACAAGCGGTGATAAACATAAGATGATAGGTCGCACCCTTCACAGGTGCGTGGATTGAAATATGAAAGCAGAAACCGACAAAATGAAGCAGATCAGGTCGCACCCTTCACGGGTGCGTGGATTGAAATAGAGGGAAAAGATCAATCGGTGAAGAAGAGCAAAAGGTCGCTCCCTTCATGGGAGCGTGGATTGAAACTTAGCGAGTTTTTTCAGCACTGATGCCAGATAATCCACTTCCTCAACTGTGTTGTACAAGGCAAATGAGGCCCGGACGGTGCTTTCCAGCCCAAATCGCCGCAGGATGGGTTGGGAGCAATGATGGCCTGTACGGACTGCGATACCTTCGTTGTCTAAAGCCTTGCCGATCTCGTCGTTGGTGAATCCGTCCATAACGAAGGAAAGGATGCTAGTTTGCTCAGCGGCATTTCCGATGATTCTGAGGCCTGAAATTCCATTGAGGCAAGCCCTGGCATATTCCAGCAGTGAGTGCTCATGGGAGAAGATGACTTCAACACCGATGGAAGTAATATAATCAATGGCGGCTCCTAGACCAATGACATCGGCAATGCTTGCCGTGCCTGCTTCAAATCGATAAGGAGGAGCCTTATAGCGTGATTTCTCGAAGGTGACATCCTCAATCATATTGCCACCCCCTTGATAGGGCTGCATAGCCTCCAAAAGGCAAGCCTTTCCATAAACGACGCCTACTCCTGTTGGGCCATACATTTTGTGCCCTGAAAACACGTAAAAGTCGCAGTCAAGCTCTTTTACATCCACCTTCATATGGGCGATGGCTTGCGCTCCGTCAACCAATACTATGGCACCCCATTGGTGGGCCGTAGAAATCATCTTTTTAACAGGGTTAATAGTGCCCAATGCATTGGATACATGGGTAAAAGCCACAATCTTAGTCCGTTCATTCAAAAGCTGAGAGAAGCTGTCGAGGAGAAGTTGGCCTCTGTCATCCACCGGAATAATCCTCAGCTTGGCTCCTGTTCGAGCACAAACCATTTGCCAGGGAACGATGTTGGCGTGATGCTCCAGATGGGAGAGAATAACTTCGTCTCCCTGCCTTAAATTATTTAGGCCATAGCTCTGGGCAATCAGATTAATCCCCTCAGTTGCTCCCCGGACAAAAAGAACCTCCTCTGGTTTTGCATTCATAAATGTAGCTATGGTGTTTCTAGCGCCTTCAAATGCATCCGTGGTTCGAGCCGCCAGGGTGTGGGCACCTCGATGGACATTGGAGTTTTCGTGTTCGTAATAGAATTTAATCCGCTCAATCACCTGGGAGGGTTTCTGGGTGGTTGCGGCATTATCAAACCAGATTAGATTCTTACCATGGATTTTCTCCTGGAGAATAGGAAAGTCCTTACGATTTCTATGGACATCCAAGGGAGAAACAGGAGGTTTCCACGGAATGATGGAAGGAAAAAAACAGGGTTGCTTCTCCTCATACTCCGATGACTCCAAGGGGGAGGCGAATGCGCTTCCTGGCACCATATCATTAGCCAAACGCCCCATGTCGGATTCTTCCACCTCCTCTTGACGAGGGGAGAAGAACTCGGGGAAATAGCCTTCAACCATTGATCGGGCCAGGGATTCCACAAGTACCTGGGGGCTGGTCCAAGCAGCCTTCTCGGTACAGCTTTGTTGGGGGTTATTTGTATTCATAATAGTTACCAACCTCTATGTCTTCAAGGACGGCAATGGCATCCTCGGCCAATATAGCCACAGAGCAATAGATGGACAGTAAATACCGCCCTATTCCCTGATTGTCTATACCCATAAAACGTACGGACAAGCCTTTGGACTGCTCACCCGGAAGCCCCGTTTGGTAGAGGCCAATAATACCCTGATTTCTTTCCCCGCTCCTGATGAGAAGGATATTTGTTTTTCCTTTACTTCCCCTGGTTTTTTTCTTTCCGTCCACAAGGAGCTTGTCGCAGGGGACAATGGGAATTCCCCGCCATGTTAGAAAGGGTGCTCCGTGGAGATGAACGGCTACCGGAGGAACCCCCCGGCGGGTACACTCCCGTCCAAAGGCCGCAATAGCCGAAGGATGCGCCAGAAAGAAGGAGGGCTCCTTCCAGACCCTTGTAATCAGCTCATCCATATCATCAGGGGTAGGGGATCCAGTGCGGGATTGAAGCCTTTGGGAAGCATCGATATTATGGAGCAGCCCATAATCTTCACTGTTAACAATCAAGGTTTCCTGTTTTTCTTTTATGCTCTCCATACCAAGGCGTAATTGCTCCTTAATCTGATCGTAGGGTTTGCTATATATATCTGAAACCCGGGTTTCGATTTTGATGATGGATGAGATGGCGGAGAGGACGTATTCCCTTGGGTTGGGCTCATAGTCAATGAAGCCCTCGGGAATATCCTCCTGATTGGTCTGGGAGCAGAGGACATCAAGCTGTTTTTCTCCGTCCTTTACCTTGTTTAAACGAAAAACACCCGACTCCAGCGGCTTCCAATCAAGAAATCTTGAGAGCCATCGCGGAGTGAGGGGCAAAAACTGGGGGGCGGTTTTTTCGACATCGGCAAGCTGATAAGCACACTGTGCCGATAAGGCCTTGGATTTATTCTCCTGATCTGACATGATGATTCTCCTTGTATGGTTTTATGCCTACTTATTGTTTCGTTTCATATTGTTTCTATTCATCAGCCCTAAAAGCAGGCTTTTCATTCTTACGGAAGCAGGAGGTGAGCGAAAAAGAAAGCGAATGGAATAGTTTTCTAGAGTGAAGATATGATAGAATCAATAATATGAAGCCAATGATCATCTATTATTAAGGAAGAGAGAGGAAGACTATGAAGAAGACACCACATATTGAAGTGGATCAGGAAGGTATGATTGCGAAAACCGTTCTTCTTCCAGGCGATCCGTTAAGAGCCAAGTTTATTGCAGAGAATTACCTTCAA
This sequence comes from Bacillota bacterium, assembly GCA_023415205.1. Lineage (GTDB taxonomy): Bacteria > Bacillota > Clostridia > DSM-8532 > DSM-8532 > DTU059. Next base: position 4,591 of record JAEZLR010000034.1, read on the forward strand.
GAGGTCATTCAGTTTAACAAAGTCAGGAATATGTTTGGTTTCACGGGTACCTATAAAGGTAAAAGGGTATCAGTTATGGGAAGCGGTATGGGAATGCCCTCCATAGGGATTTATTCCTACGAGCTCATCCACTTTTACGGGGTTGAGAACCTTATCCGCATTGGCTCCTGCGGTGGCATGCAGCCAGATGTGAAGGTGAGGGATGTGGTGATTGGCTTGTCGGCTTCCACCAACTCCAATTATGCCAGCCAATATCAAATGCCCGGAACGTACGCTCCCACCGCCTCATGGAACCTTGTCAAGAAAGCCGTTTCAGTGGCTGAACAAAAGAATATCCCAGTGAAGGTGGGGAACATTTTATCCTCGGACATCTTCTATAATGCGGATTCTGAAGCTTGGAAGAAATGGGCAGGCATGGGGGTTCTAGCTGTTGAGATGGAAGCCGCAGCACTTTATATGAATGCTGCAAAGGCTGGGGTCAACGCCCTTTGCATTCTCACGGTATCCGACTCCCTGATCAACCATGAGGAGACCACTTCCGAGGAGAGGGAAAAGTCCTTCACCCAGATGATGGAGATTGCCCTTGAGTTAGCATGATTAAATGAAAAGTATGATAATACAAAGGTCTCGGGAACTGATGTCCCCAAGACCTTTTTTATTGTGAAAACAACAAGGTTCCCGGGCCCTCGCTTGGAATCAATGATTCCTTAGCGGGGTGGGGTTCTTATTTCTTACCAAAAACACGATGCACCAGCCGTGCCAAGAGGGATTCCTTCTTTTGGATTACACCTGCCTCCTGTGAAGGTACTTGTGGCGTGGGCTTGGTACTCTGAGTGGCCAGGGGTGCCCTTTCACTCTTCATAGCAGGATTTGCAGAGCTGGAAGGCCTGTCGCCATGAGGACGGCGATTGTTGTCAGGCCTGTTTTCATAAGGCCTTCTGTCGTTGCTTCTTGGGTAAGCAGGCTTCTTTGAAGAATCTTGCCCTTTCTCGCTAGTGGAGGCTTGATTAATCCTTTTGTTTGGTGCCTGGGCTGAATTATTCCCCTTTGGACGCCCCTGTGACTGGGAGCCTCGGCCCTGATTTTGGCCTGTCCGCTCAGAGCTTCTTTCTGTAGCCCTGCTTTTTCCGGATTGTCCTTGATTTTTCCCCGAGGAGGTGCTTTTCTGTGACGGGGTTTTCTTTGATGGAGCTTCATTTTTAATGGCATTAGCCTTTATCCAAAGCTCTGCCCCGGCCTTGCGTTCATTAAACAAGGCCTCGGTAGGTAATTCTTCTTCCTTGATCAAAGCCCCTATATGCTCCTCGATTTCGTAAAGGCTCATGATGTCATCACTCGTCACCAGCGTGATAGCACGGCCATCGTTGCCGGCCCGGCCTGTACGCCCGATTCTATGGACATAGCTGTCCCTTTCATTGGGTACATCATAATTAATGACCAGAGACAATTCATCAATATGTATTCCCCGTGCTGCAACATCGGTGGCCACAAGCAAGCGAAAGTCTCCCTGTTTGAATTGTTGGATGCTTTTAATGCGCTTTCCCTGGGGGATATCGCCATGGAGTGCCTGGCAGGCATAACCCTTACGTGTGAGAAAGCTTTGAACTCTGTCTACGGCCATGCGCGTATTACAGAAAATCATGCAGCTCTCGGGCTGCTCTACAAGCAAAAGTCGATTGAGCCAGGTGTTCTTTTCATTATGCTTAACCCGGTAATAGAACTGTTCAATAGTATCGACAGTTTTTGTAGGAGATTCAATCTCAATGGTCTCCGGAGATTTCATATAGTGGGTGCAAATTCTTCGGACCTCGGCCGGAATGGTGGCTGAGAACAGAAGGGTGATTCGATCCCTGGGAAGAGTTTTGATAATTTTCTCCACCTGATCGATAAAGCCCATGTCCAGCATTCGGTCGGCTTCATCCAATACCAGAAAACGAATGTTTTTTGTTACAAGATTCCCATGTCGAATATGATCATAGACTCTTCCCGGTGTTCCGGTGACAATGGACACCCCTTTTTTGAGAACAGTGATCTCCGCATTCATGCTATGCTGTCCATAGACCGCGGTTGTCCTGTGAGAAAGATGCTTGGACATAAGCTGAAGATCATTGTCTACTTGAACAGCCAGTTCACGGGTTGGGGTAAGTATGAGGCCCTGGGGCCCTTCTGCTTTAGGATCGATCATCTCAAACATGGAAACACCAAAAACGGCAGTTTTTCCACTTCCTGTTTTTGACATGACGATGAGATCTTTTTTTTCAAGGATATGGGGGATAGCTCTGCCTTGTACCTCGGTGGGTGTGACGAAGCCCATCTCTTCGATGGCCTTTAAAAGCGGGGCGGAAAGCCCTAGTTCATTAAAACTATTTACCATTTTTATCTTCTTTCATTTTTTCGAGATTGATTTTATTATACCATCTTCACCGATATCGGCAAGGGATGCTGTAGGTAAAGACGGTGAATTTATATATTAGCACATCGGATTATCCATAGAATTATGCGCCGTTGGTCCCTTATGAAACATGTTTCCTCCTTGAATATTGTTTAGTATAATACATTTATTATAAGATTTTTTGAGAAATTATCCAGAACAAAATTGTCACCAACTATAAACCGGGAAATGCTCCTGTCAAAAGAAAGGAGAGTAAATGGACTCAAGCGGTGAATTATATACCATTGGTCAAGTCTCGGGTCTATGCAATATACCCATTCAAACCCTCAGGTACTATGATGAAATTGGTTTATTGACGCCTTATAAAGTGGATGCACAGAACAACTACAGGTTTTATTCCAAGAATGAAATCCTTTCTCTGAATATTATCAAGCATTTTAAAGCCTCGGGGTTCTCCCTAGAGGATATACGGGAGTTGATCAAGGGACAGGATATTTCCGGGCTATTGATGAAGCTGGAACAAAAGCTGCAGGAGACCCATCAAAAAATTCAAGAGCTTAACTATCTGAAGGAAAAGCTTGAAACCGATATTGAAAATCTCAAGGTCAGCAGGGAGTTTTCGGATTTTCTGATAAGGAAGGGTGAAGATCCAGGTGAAAGGGGATTTGAGTTAAAGACGCTCCCAGCCTTTCCGGTGCTTTTCACCCGGTACAGGTGCCCCAACAATCCGGCCAGCTACATCAAAAGGTATAGTGAGTTGGGGTTGATTATGGAAAAGTACGGGCTCTTTCGGGTAGGGCCTCTGATGGCTGTTTTTTATGATGACTATAACCAATTTGATTATAATAATGCAGATATTGAGGTTTGCTTTCCTGTGGTCGGTAATCTCAAGGAATGCCCCAGTATAAGAACCTATGGGGGCTTTTTAGGCGTCACCCTGCTTCATAAGGGGTTGTATTCAAGGATGCCCGAGTCCTATGGTGCTGCTCTTGAGTGGATTGAAAAAAAGGGTCTTCAATTCGTGGGGCCGGCCACTGAAAAATATATTCTCGATGCTACCAGCACGGGTATTGAAGAAAATTATGTCACAGAAATAATACTGCCGGTTCAAAAAATTCAGGCTTGACCCTCTAGTAACTGGAGGCTTTATTATTCTAGTTAGACCTAGAGTAATGTTAAGGAGGGATTTGCCTCATGAGGGAAATCATTCAAAGAGCCGGAGGATATATTCGGGAGAACGGCACTCCCCTGCAAAAGGCATGTCTGGATTTTTTAGAGGAAAAGGGGACGAAGGACGATATCGTCAAGGCCTTGTCCCCTTATCAAAATGAAGATGGAGGCTGGGCTAACGGGCTTGAGATTGAATATCCCGGCCTCGTGAGCTCTCCCTATACCACCGCTGTTGCGCTTAGCCTCATCCATAAGTTTAGCCTCTCGGAGCATGGGCTCCTTTTGGATACTCTCGATTACTTAAAGAGTACCCAGCTTGAAAACGGAATGTGGGATGATACACCCCAAATGCTACAGTTTCCACATCCTCCCTATATGGGTCCTGGAGTTTATACAGAGTATAAAACCGGAATGATCCTTAAGGGCTTGCTCAGATTGAATGTTCATCAGACGGCCATGATAGATCGGGCTATTACCTATATGGCTGATTCTTTTGAGGAGATATCGAAAAGAAACGATTTTTGGTCTGCGGTCGCTTATTCTGGTGCGTTTTCCTTCCTAACCCACCATCCGAAGTATCCTCAAATCATGGAATGGAGCATGAGGCTACTCATGCCCGAAGGGGCTGGGTTCGGATGGCAGCAGGCCATGGGGATGATTGAGGATGATATTCCCATTCCGGAGACTGTTCAGTCTCTCACCCTTGAGCTCATACAAAAGCACCAGGAGCCGGATGGTGGATGGCCTCACCTTTTTGGAACCTATAACCGGGTCTGGTCAGCCATCTACATCGTCAGATTTCTCTTAAAAAAAATATTTAATGTACTGAAAGAAGGCCAATTCTTGGCGGGAAGAAGGAGATCTGTTGCAACAGGTTATTTTTAAAGAGGATAGCGCTCATACTGCCCTAACGAAGCTCAAAAGGAAAATTCCCTATGGTTGGGATCTCAACATCTATCGGGGCTGCCAGCATAGCTGCCAATATTGCTATGCCATGTATTCTCACCAGTACTTGGGCTCAACAGCCTTTTTTGACGAGATCCATATCAAGACCAATATTGTGGATGAACTGGAGAAAACGCTGAAAAGTGATCAATGGAAGCATGAGGTTATCAATATTGGAGGGGTCACCGACAGCTATCAGCCTGCTGAAGCTCAGTACAAGCTCATGCCTCAAATTCTCCGACTTCTTATCAAGTACAAAACCCCTGCAATCATCTCAACAAAATCATCCCTTGTTTTAAGAGATTATGATCTGATTGATGAGCTTTCGCGCCTTACTTATATCAATGTGGCAGCGACCATAACCACAACCCATGAGGAGATCAGAAGCAAAATAGAGCCGGGAGGCGCGCCCAGCGCCCAAAGGTTTGAGGTCCTAAGAGCTTTCAGAAAAACCAATGCATCGACTGGATTGCATGTTATGCCCATCATTCCCTACATCACCGACAGTGAGGACAATTTCCAAGGCCTGTTTGAACAGGCAAGGGCATGTGGTGTCCACTATGTACTGCCGGGAACCCTGTATTTACGAGGTAGTACCCGGCCCTATTTTCTGGATTTCGTGAGAAGGACGTTTCCGGAGGTTTATGAAAAAATGGTATGTCTTTACAAAACCGGTGGAGCAGGGCAAGCCTACAAAAACCAGCTCTACGAAATGGTTAACAGGCTGAGGGATGAATACGGCCTTCCCAAAAGCTATATGAAGCCCATGAGAGAAAAGCTTAATGGACATATAGACCGTGGCAATTAAAATATTGAAAAGAAACAGCATGGAATGGCTTGGCCGATTCCATGCTGTTTGCATATATGATGGATGGAGATTATTTTGTAAAATAGTTAACTATGGACTCGGCAATGGTTTTAGACAATCGGATCTGCTCGTTGTCATCGGTGAGCCACTCGAACTCCTGGGGATTGGGGACAAAACCGCTTTCTAGCAAAATGGAAGGGGTCCATGTCCCTCGAGTAACGTAAAAGTTTCTCTGGTTTACTCCATGCTTGTTTCTGCCAAGGGTGCTGATGGTCCGGTCATAGATGGCTTGGGATATAGGTTTGGCGAGGGACTCACGATAGAAGACCGAGAACCCGTTGATTTTTGAAATATCCACATTATCGTCCATACTATTGGCATGAAGGGAAATAAAGAGATCGGGTCGTGCATTTCGCGAAGCCGTTAAGCGGGCCGCCAGAGATACGGTGACGTCGGTGGTTCTGGTCATCAGGACTTTGGCTCCCAAGGCCTCAAGCTCTGTCTTAAGCTTGAAGGAAAGATTTAAGTTGATATCCTTCTCGGCATATTTTAATCCTAAAGGCCCGATAGCACCGGATTCGGTACCACCATGACCCGGATCCAGCATAATAGTAAGGCCGGAAAGGGGCTTGTCAGAAAGAGGCAATATGACCTTACGTTTAAGCTTGAGCACCACACCAGTGGCAGTCTTTTCAATATAATAGCCCTCGATGGATTCATTGGGTTTGACAGTAAGGGTGAATTGAGTGCCAGCCGTGATGCTTGAAGAGGTGACAACAGAAACCAATGCCATTTCAGGAAGCTTGGGCTGCGAGGCAATGGAATTGGCTGCAACCGTTACTTTAATGGTTTTTCCGTCATAGGAGGCTATTGCTGCGGCAGGGGAAGAGAGCTCAAGCTTTAAGGTATCCCACTTTTCCTCGGCCAGGTACTCGGTTTTATTGATTTTGGGCTGTTGGGCTGTCTTCAGAGTATAGGTCTTGACCTTGTTTTTAAAGACCCATTGGCCCGAGGAAAGGCGTGCATAGCTTCCCGTCATACCGGTTATTGAATCCACCATCCCCTTATAGAGCTCGTAGGCGGCGCCATTGCCAGAGACCGGTTCATTATAGGTATCGATCACCGCATCGGTTACCTCGGCATAAAAGGGAGCTCCTTTCATGATGACACCCACTTTGGCAGGTGCTTTTTGTGTTTTTGTGGCTCCCTTATAGGTCATGGTATAAACCGGAACTCCTAAATCCACAATCCTGGCCGTTCCGGTGAAAGTCGGAATGGTATAGGTATAGGTATAGGTAGCGGCGTAAACCCCATCGCTATAAGAAGCGTTGGTGGTAGATTTCATGGAATAGCTTTTACCATTAATCTTTACGGTAACCTTGGAGCCAATGGGAGCTTGGCAGGACAGGGTGATCTTCTCTCCGGCCATGCGGTATTCCTGAGCCTGAGGGAAGGTTGAGGTAGCCGGAATTTCGACTTTGCTCATTTTTTGAGGAGCGGATGCGCCCGTCTCCCTGTAGATGACGCTTGCAGCATAGGATCCCTCTTGGGAGAAGGCAAAAACATTGGCGCCCCCTGAAAGGGGTACAAAAACACCGAAATGGCCTTGGCTGGAACGGTTTTCAACCAGTTTTCCATTCAAATAAAGAGGCTTGGTGGGGTCTGAGGTACCGTTTAAATAGAAGCCGGTGTACCGGGTTTTAGCATTCCCGGAGGGTCGTGAAAGGGTAACTGGGACATTGGGGATGACACCGTCACGTTTTTCAAACAGTGTTTTTACAACAGCCGTTAGGGCGGGTTGATCCCTTAATGAGGAATAGTTATAAAATATGCTTCCCTTGATTTCAGGAATTGTCTCATTGAGTTTTAGTTGCTTGTCTATCTCAGAGGTTCCGTACCATTCGCTGGAGGGGTTCACATTTCCTGCTTTGTAGGCGGCCTGACCAATATAGAGATCTACGTTGGTTCCCGATACAACATTTTTCCACCATGCAGTGAGCTTGCTGTAATCAGCGACGGAATAGCCAATGTTCCAGTAAAGCTGGGGAACGATATAGTCTATCATGCCTTCCTTGACCCATTTTCTGGAGTCGGCATAGTGGCTGGAATAGGATTCAAGCCCTTTTGTATCGCTGCCTAAGGAGTTGCTGGACTTGTTGGCCCATATGCCGAAGGGGCTAATACCAAAGCGGATATTTTTGCCGGTATCCTTAATGGCTTTGGAAACATTGCCAACCAATGTATTGACGTTTTCCCTGCGCCAATCGTCAAGGCTTTGCCCCCCTTTTTTATACTGATTGTAGGTCGCAGTGTCGTTGAAGGTTTTATCGGGATAAAAATAGTCATCAAAATGAATGCCATCCACGGCATAGTTGCTGACTATTTCCAGGATGCTGTCAACAATGAGCTGCCGGACCTCAGGGAGGCCGGGATTGAAATAAAGGTTGCCGTCGGAGTGCTTGACCACCCATCCGGGATTTAGAATAGCAGGGTGGTTTGAAGTTAGCGAGGCAAAATTGTGCACTGGCTCGCCGGAAGCCTTTTTAGTGACTCTATAGGGGTTGATCCAGGCATGAAGCTCAATCCCGCGGTTATGGGCCTCGGTGACCCAAAAATCCAGAGGGTCAAAGGCAGCGGTCGGGCTAGTTCCTTGTGCTCCTGTCAGATATTTGGACCAGGGGAAGTATTTTGAAGGATAGAGAGCATCAGCGGTAGGCCTAACCTGCAAAAAAACAGCGTTAAAGCCCGTATCCTTTGCATAGTCCAGAATCTTTAAGGCCTCTTGCTTCAGAAGCTCCGCATCAGTGGTAGGTTTTGACGGGTAATCAATATTGACTACCGTAGCCACCCATAATCCACGGAAATCACGGTTGGATGAAGGAACAGAGGTGGTTTCTGCCAGAACGGGAAGACTGACTAATAAGATTAAGGCAAGGGAAATCAATTTCAGAATACGCTTCATACTACTCTCCAAAGTGTCTAAATCAGACCTATTTCTACCTTTATTTTAGCAGAAAAAGACAACTAATCTCTGATTGGGCCGCTTTTTTAAGGAAATTGTAATATGAAGGTAATACTCCTTGGATTCATGAATCCTAGACGTGCATTCGTTTATCAAGCTCTGCCTTGATGCTTTCGCCTTGGAAGATGAGAATGGCCGAAAGGAAGAGAAAGCTCACCGCAACTGACAATAGAGAAGGATAGGTCACATTCACCCAATTAAAAATGAGGAACAAGATGGGAATAACCCCGAACACACCGTCAAGGAGTAAATAGGTGATATAGTCTCTGACGCTGAGCTTCATGATTCTGGCTAACACATACATGACCAGCATGGCCACAACATAAACCGTTGGGAGGACATAGTCAAGAGACCACCCCGACCAGCCGGTGGCCCAGTCCCATGCAATGGAAAGAATAGAAACAAGGGTGACCTGCCACATGATATTCTTTGTGATATGATGTCTCTTTCTAATAACGATAATAAGACTGACCCACATGCTCGCCAGCCCGAAAAGCATCCATAGAGGCCAGTTGATAGATGAAGGAAAGAGGTAGTTGATCGCAAAGCTTATGACCAGAGCAGCAAGGGAGAAAAAAAGCATGATGCGTATGGCCAGATGCCGTTCGTAAGTGGGGGGAATCTTAGGGAACTTATCCCTGCTCCCGGTTTTGTCACCAGTTACTAGATGATTCTGGCATAAAGGGCATTCCTCTGGATTACCTTGTATATGAATTTTACAGTAGGCGCAATAGTGCATAGTTTTTTCCTCATTATTGATTTGATGTAATATCGCATTCAATACCTTTTTCAGAAAGGTAGGTAAAAAAGTTTCTTTGAATTTCTGTCTCTCGAAAGGGAGAAGAAAAGGTGACCACCAGCCGGTCTTCAAAGGAACACAGGCATATCTGAGGCCTTCGGGCGCTGGTGAAAACACTGAACCTTTCAATATGAGAACCGAGCTCCCCAGGCATGGTAATACGCCCCAGGTTGGACAGGGAGGCAGTAATCCCCCTATCCCTTATCTTGTCCACTGCCCGTAGGGATAAATCCTTAGCGGGTAAGGGGACTATTCGGGCCAGGGGGTTTTTTTCCAATGCGATAAGCCGGTTGAGGTGATTTTTCAGCTTATCGGAGGTTAGTTCCTTCTTAAAGGATTCATCCACACTCTTAATGATGTTCCCAAGGTCAGCCTGCTCATTGTTAAAATGGTAGCCGATGGACATGGTGCTGAAAAAATTACGAGCTGTTTCCGACTCGAAGAACTGTCTTAAGTTAATGGGGATGGAGAGAATGATGGGGCGATGGATGCTTCGGAGGGGCATTTCTTTATAGATGGCATAGATAAAAAGGGATGAAAGAAATACCGTCAGGGTGGTATGATGAGCATGGGCTTGCTCCAAAACAGCCTTTGCCGACATGCATCCCTCAATCACCTTAAGCCTGTTTTCATCCAGCCGACTTCCACGAATAAGATAGGCCCTAGAGGCTGTTGTGGCCGGGAGATTAGACTTAAGGGCTTTAGTGCCGATGAAGTGCCGCCCGAAGCTGTCGTCCATCCTCTTGCTAAGGGAGGTGCTGTATCCCAGCAAGGGCTCCTGAAGGGCGAACTTGGTTGTATGTGCCAGGCATAAATAATGGCAGACCAGGCTTTTTAGAAACCAAAGGGCGCCTGTCCCATCGGAAAGGGCATGGAATACCTCAAGATTAATGCGATTGTGATAATAAGACACCTGGAATAGGAGATTTTTCCTATCCTTGATATAGAGAGGGGCGCATACCGGCAATGATTCCTCATCTATACTGGGTTCAAGTTCGCTGGATTCAAAATAATACCAGAAGACCCCCTTTCTCAAAACCGATCTAAAGAGAGGAAACTCCCTCATAGTCATATCCAGGGCGGTCTGAAGCTTATCCGGCTCTACGGCTTCCTTAAGCTCACAGACAAGACGAAAGACCTTGGTATCCTGATGATTATAGGTCGCCGGAAAAATTTTTGAGGCATTGTCCAATCGGGTCCACTCAATTCTTTTCCGTTGTTTCATGGTACTCTCCTTGATTTAAAAAACTGTTGATACATAAATAGCACTTTTGCACATAGTCGGAATGCCAGGGCATAGCAAAAAAACCATGGACGGCATCCTCCATACGGTAGTGACTCACCCTGTTTCCATCCTCTGCTAGTTTTAACCCATAGGCCTCCCCTTCGTCCCGGAGTGGATCATATTGGGCTGTGATAATCAGGGTGTCCGGCTGTTGGGATAAATTCTTTTCCAATAAGGGGGCAACATAAGGATTGAGGCGATCCTCCTCCTTGGTCACATAGAGATCCATATAATCCTGAATCCGCTTGGAGGTCAGGATGTAATCGGTGCCGTTTTCTCTAATAGAAGGAAATGGGGAGTTGGGCCCATGGTCATTATTCGTTGCAGGATAGATGAGAATCTGTCTTTGGGGCTTGAATTCACCCCTGTCACGGGCCATGAGGGAGACTGCTGCCGCAAGATTTCCCCCTGCGCTATCCCCAATGAGGGTGATGTCCTCGGGCTTACACTGAAAAAAGTCACATTTTTCAAAAATCTCACGGGTGACATGGTAGCAATCCTCCAGCCCTTTCGGGAACGGGTTTTCAGGGGCCAGTCTATAATCAACACTGATAACATTATGCAAGGTCTGATTCGCCATGTTGGCACAGACATGGGTATAGGAATCGATGTTTCCAGTTACCCATCCGCCGCCATGGAAAAAGATTAAAATCCGGTTTGTTCCCTGTTTCCTTGGAAAGAAGATGCGAACCGGGATTTCCCTGCCCTCGGCCATGATTTTATGGTCGGAGAGCTTATAGAACGGTCTTATATAAGGGTTCACTGCATTCATGAATTTACGGTGCAGGGCATAGTTTTTTTTAAGATTGTAGTCAGGAGGGGTCAAAGCCTTTAGTAAAATTTTTCGCAGAGGGTTCATAGGAGCCTCTCTTTCTATGTATCACTATTCATCATGGGTAGTTTATCCAAAAACAATCGGATTATAGGGGATCTAAGGGTAATGGCCCACTTTAAGACACGTCTATTATAACATTTGATGGGGCAATAAATATATTAGCTAAACACAATTTCCTTTGAGAAGCAACTCGTATATAATAACAGGAGGTTCATAGATGCTTCTCCTTGGCGTAGTCATAAAGATAGTCCCATTTAAAATAAAAAGGAGTTTTAGGGCAGGACCTCCCTTTATTTTTTTTGCGATATTACGACAATTTATGGCACCAAAAACGGTCTTTTGCATAAGCTGTATAAGGACAACCTGTCTGCATCAATCGTAGAAAAATGGGTGCATTTTGGAGGAACATCGCATGAAAACTGTTGTGAACATATTTCAGGCTATATTATCGACCATAGGGGGATTTCTGGGATGGTTTCTCGGAGGTCTTGACGGATTTATGTATGCATTAATCGTTTTTGTTGTTATTGATTATTTAACCGGTATTATGGTAGCTATCATTGAAAAGAACCTGTCAAGCACTATAGGATTTAGAGGAATATTCAAGAAAATCCTTATCTTTGTACTGGTGGGGATAGCAAATCTCATTGATACCCATATCATACAAAACGGTTGTGGCATAAGAACAGCGATCATCTTTTTCTATCTTTCCAATGAAGGAATAAGTATTCTGGAAAACTCGGCGAAGATAGGGCTACCCATTCCACAGAAGCTAAAGGATATACTGAAGCAAATAAAAAAGAAATAAGAGTGGTATCTATTGATCATAATGTATCTTCGTGGGCCAGAGCCAAAAAAGCTTTGACCCATCATCTGCTTTTTATGAGGAGGAGTTGGAACCCATGAGACTACCCATAATAGCCATTCCTTTGGGAGATCCGGCGGGCATAGGCCCGGAAATCGTTATCAAAGCCCTTGCAGAAAAAGAAATTTATGATATTTGTAGGCCCTTGGTAGTTGGAGATACCCGTGTTTTGAAGCAAGCCATAGGGTTTTGCGGCCTTCATTTAAACATAAATTCAGTGGATAAGGCGAGTAAAGGTATCTATAGCGTAGGAACGCTGGATGTAATCGACCTTCATAATGTGGATATGGCCTCATTAAGAATGGGACAGGTTCAGGCTCAGGGCGGCCAAGCGGCTTTTGAATTTATCAAAAAATCTGTGGATATGGCCCTGGCCCATGAGGTGGATGCCATTGCCACAACACCTATCAACAAAGAGTCTCTGCGTGCGGGAAAGGTGGATTATATCGGCCATACCGAGATTCTTGCCGGGCTGACCGACACCCATGACCCCCTGACCATGTTTGAGGTCAGGAATATGCGGGTGTTTTTCCTGACCCGGCATGTTTCCCTGAGACAGGCTTGTGATTTGGTCACTAAAGAGAGGATACTGGACTATATTACCCGGTGTCACCAAGCCCTTCAACGTCTTGGGATTACCGAAGGAACAATGGCTGTTGCAGGCCTCAATCCCCATTCGGGAGAGCATGGCCTTTTTGGTGATGAGGAAGTGGAGCAGGTCACACCGGCTGTTTTGGAGGCACAGAAGCAAGGGTATCAGGTGGTAGGCCCCATAGGGGCCGATTCGGTTTTCCATCTGGCCTTGATGGGCAGATTTAATTCTGTTTTATCCCTCTATCATGACCAGGGGCACATTGCCACCAAAACCCTTGATTTTGAAAGAACCATCGCCCTGACCATCGGATTGCCCTTCTTAAGAACCTCCGTGGACCACGGAACTGCCTTTGATATTGCAGGAACAGGCAAGGCCAGTGCTGTAAGCATGATGGAGGCTATCAGATTGGCGGCCAAATACTCGCCGCATTACAATAGGGAGGCCCTTTTGTAATTATTCCATCCACAAGTACAGTTTTCTTAGTATAATGAAAGCATATTGAGTTAAAGACAGTAAAAGAGGTAGAACCGATGAGATACGAACACGACCTGATCGGTGAAATGCCGATAGACGATGATAAATACTATGGCATTCATACGGCTCGGGCCTTAAAGAATTTTGCCCTGACAGGGCGGCCCATTCATCCCGAATTGGTGGAGGCCCTGGTGACGGTAAAAAAGGCGGCTGCTCTCACCAACCGTGAGATTGGTGCACTGGACAAGCGTATTGCCAACGCCATTATTGATGCTTGTGATGAAATACTGGCAGGGGCCATCCGGGATCAGTTTGTGGTGGATGCCATGATGGGAGGGGCGGGCACCTCGGCCAATATGAATGCCAATGAGGTGATTGCCAACCGCGCTCTGGAGCTTCTGGGTGAGCCCAAAGGGGGCTACGGCCTTATCCATCCCCTGGATCATGTCAACAGGCACCAGTCTACCAACGACGTATTTCCTACGGCGGTGCGCATTGCGGCCATACGCCTTTTAAAGCCCGTAACCGAACAGTTTGCCCAGCTACAAACCGCCCTGCAGGAGAAGGAAGAGGAATTCTCCAAGGTGGTGAAGGTGGGACGTACCCAGTTGCAGGATGCCGTCCCGGTGACCTTGGGCCAGGAATTCGGGGCATGGGCCCAAGCGATTTCAAGAGACCGTTGGCGGCTCTATAAGGCGGAGGAGAGGCTCCGGCAGGTGAATATCGGGGGAACGGCAGTGGGAACAGGCTTAAATGCCCCCAAAGCCTATATTTTCATCTGTATTGAAAGGCTGCGGGAGCTCACGGGGATGGGCTTATCCCGTGCCGAGTATATGATGGATCCCACCCAAAACTGTGATGTCTTTGTGGAGGTCTCAGGGCTATTAAAAACCGCCGCTGTGAATCTCACTAAGATTGCCAACGACCTGAGGCTTTTGTCTTCGGGGCCCAGAGCAGGCCTGGGAGAGATCATGCTCCCGGCGGTGCAGGCAGGTTCCTCCATGATGCCCGGCAAGGTCAACCCTGTCATCGCGGAGGCAGTCAACCAGGTGGCCTACCAGATTATGGCCAATGACCTGGCTATCACTCTGGCGGCCCAGGGCGGACAATTGGAGCTCAATGCCTTTCTGCCCCTGATAGCCAAGAACCTATTTGAGATGCTGGATCTGCTTAATAACGTTCTTCCCATATTCATTCACCAATGCATTAAGGGCATTACCGCCAATACCGAAGTCTGCCTGGAGAAGCTCAGTGGAAGTTATTCCCTGATTACAGCTCTAAGTCGGTATCTGGGGTATGATCAAGCCACTTATGTGGCCTCTCTATGCGCTAAAACCGGAAAAACAGTTCAGGAAGTAGTATTGGAAGAAAAGCTTATGGATGAACAGAAGCTTAAGGAAATACTTAAGCCTGAGCTTTTAACAACACCCAATAAATAAACACTTAAGGAGCGACCTCATGAACAATTTAAATGAAACCCCCATGGGAAGCAGATTTACCATTGGCCTTTTCGGCAGAAGAAACGCGGGAAAGTCCTCCCTTATAAATGCCATAACCGGGCAGACCATTGCCATTACCTCAGAGGTGCCGGGGACTACCACCGATCCGGTGTACAAGGCCATGGAGCTTTTACCCATTGGCCCCGTTGTTTTTATTGACACTGCGGGGCTGGATGACGAAGGGGCTCTGGGTCAACTGCGCATTGAAAAGACCTATGAGGTTTTGAGGAAGTGTAATTTAGCCATTGTCGTAGCTGATATTGCCTCTGGAGTGACCCCCTTTGAAACGGATTTTGTCTTAGAATTGGTTAAACGCAGGATTCCCACCCTGTTCGTTTTCAATAAAAGCGATCAGAAGCCATTAAGCCAGGAGGAGCTCAAGGCCTGCCAAAGGCAGCTAGGGGTTCCCGTTGTTTTGGCCAGCGCCTCAACCGGGGACGGTATCGAAAAGGTCAAGGAGCAGATTGTGGCAAGCTCGGCCTACGAGGAGTCCGAACCCATGCTGGTGGGTGACCTGATAAAAGGCGGGGATCTCGTTGTTCTGGTAACGCCCATCGATAAGGCGGCCCCCAAGGGGAGGCTTATCCTTCCCCAGCAGCAGACCATCAGGGATATCATTGAAAGCGATGCTGTTGCACTGATTACCAAGGAGCATGAGCTCAAGCATACCCTAGAAAGCCTAAAAACTCCCCCTGCTATGGTGATCACCGATTCCCAAGCCTTTAACAAGGTTTCCGGCGACACTCCGTCCCATATTCCCTTAACCTCCTTCTCCATTCTGTTTGCCCGTCAAAAGGCAGACCTGGCTGAGATGGTAAGGGGAATTAAACGTATTGAGCGGCTAAGGGCAGGAGATAAGGTTTTGATTGTGGAAGGGTGCACCCACCACCGCCAGGCAGATGATATCGGGAAGGTGAAAATCCCTCGGTGGATACGGCAGATTGCGGGAGGGGACATCCAGTTTGAATGGGCCTCCGGTGCTCATTATCCCAAGAATATTGAAGATTATGCGGTCATTATTCATTGCGGAGGCTGCATGCTCAACCGCAGGGAGATGCAGTACAGGGTGGCCAGGGCAAGAGAGCAGGGTGTCCATATCACCAATTACGGCATGCTCATTGCCTATGTTCAGGGAATCCTTCCAAGGGCCCTGAAGCCCTTCCCGGCGGCTAGCCTAGCCCTTGAAGAGAACGACCAGGTTTGATTAGGATAATATATTTTATTTGAAGCAGGGATGAGATGGTCCAGGAAGAAAAGCTCAGCCGTCAAAGAGAGGAATATATCTCAAGGATCAATATTGTTCAGGACTATATTGAGAGCCATATTTCCGAGGGGTTTTCCTTGGAGGAGCTGGCCGGAGTGGCCCGGTTTTCGCCTTTTCATTTTCACCGGATATTCGCAGCTATGACAGGGGAGACGCTGTTTCAATTTATTCAGAGGGTGCGTCTTGAAAAATCGGCTTTTCTATTGCTCACCCATAAAAATAGGGAGATCACACCCATAGCCCTGGATTGCGGTTTTTCCAACCAGGCTTCCTTTGCCAAGGCCTTTAAAGCCTATTTTGGTACCACTGCCAGCCAGTTCAGAGCCAAAAGCAAAATCTGCGAAGCCTATGCCCTAAAGACAGAAAGCAATTTAGGAAAAGAATTATATCAAGGAGTCTGCTACAATACTCCTGTAAGAAGGAGAGATTATGACTTTGGGCAGGCTGTTGAGATTCCCTATACTGTTGAAGTAAAAGACATACCGGACAGGAAGGTCGTCTATATTCGTCATTCGGGTCCGTACAAGAAAAATGCAGCTCTTTTTGAAAGGCTCAATCGGAGACTGTACCAATGGGCAGAGCCCCGGGGCTTGCTGAATAATCCTGGAATACAGTGGATCACCCTATTTCACGATCAGACCGGCCTGACTGAGGAGCATAAGCTCCGAATCAGTTTTTGCTTGGCGGTTGAAGGGGATGTTCAGGGAGAGGGCGAGATAGGCAATATGACCATTCCTGGTGGTAAATACGCCATTGGACATTTTGAGCTTAAGGAAGACCAATACCAAGAGGCCTGGCGGGCCATGGTTGTGGACTGGCTTCCCGAAAGCGGATATCAACCCGATGACCGGTATTGCTTTGAATGCTATCCTGAAAACTCAAATCAGCCCTGTGGCATACAAAAGGTAGATATTTATCTGCCTCTCACGCCCTTATCCTATGGCTCGAATTCTTAAAATTTCTTCGGTTGTTCACCGGGAAAAGGAGCCTTTAGAATGAGCAAGCCCGCAAAAAAGAACCTTGAGCTTAAATCCATTGGCACACTCCATGCCTGTGAGGATCACCACTTTCTTACTCTTGACCGGGAGTATATTCCGGCCTTAAAGTTCCTCCATCACTTCAGTCACACACTCCTTTTCTACCTCACGGATCCCCAAAACGATGATAAGAGGCCTTTAATGGGAGACAGTCCAGTAAAAGAGAGAGTCTGCAAGCTCCTTCATGTGGATGAGGAAAACGGTGTTCTGGCACTGGAAGGGGATTTGCCTTTGACACCAGTTACGATAATGGATATCAAACCCTATTTTCCTTGTGAGGACAGGGTGCGGGAAGTTTGTCTGCCGGAGAAAGCGGAGAAGCAGCCTGCTTGGCGGGAAGAGAGGCCTGTTTCTTATGACCCCTCAGTTAAGGTTACCAGGGTATCTCCTGAAGCAGATGGAGAAAGCTTCTCCATCACTTCGCTGGGGCAGGTGACAAAAATTGAGGGCCGGAACTATATCCTTCTGTTTGACGAGGCCTTTTCAATTATCCAAAAAGCCGTAAGGGGCTATTCCCACCTTCGCGTCCTATGGTGGTTTGATCGGTTTGACAAGGCCATCTATAGAAAGATCACCCAAAGCGATCCGCCTTATGAGAATGCCCCAAAAACCGGCATTTTTGCCACCCGCTCACCGGTGCGCCCCAATCCTGTGGCGGTAACCACTGTCAGAGTGATCCAATGGGATGAAATGAATCGGATGATCGAGGTGTCAGACCTGGATGCCTTTGATCATACACCCGTCATAGGAATCCTTCCCTATATTCCATCACAGTACAGGGTGAAGGAATCCCTTGTTCCCTATTGGCTGGAGCATTGGCCTCAATGGCTGGAGGATGATGGAAAACTCTCAGTATTTGAGGAACTGGATATTCAAGAAGCCGAGGATGTCAGGCTTCAGGCCTTCATGGAGGAAGAGGCCCCCCTTGATTCTTCACCAGTTCCTCCGCTCAGGGAGTTGCTCGAGGTATCCCTCCTTGAAGAAATCTTAATCCAAGGAGCCAGGGTCAATAACCTGAAGGATATAAGCTGCACCATTCCTAAAAATCGCCTGACGGTTATTACAGGGGTCAGCGGCAGCGGGAAGTCTAGTCTGGCCTTTGATACGCTTTTTGCGGAAAGCAGAAGACGGATGATGGACTTAATGGCCGGTGCGGTAAGATCCCTCCGCGATGAGATGGACAAACCGGATGTTGACAGAATTCTAGGGCTTCCGCCTGCTGTGGCCATCGAGCAGCGTACTATGGGCAGAAATCCCAGGTCAACAGTGGGAACCGCCACCGACTGTGAGAGCTATTTACGGCTTTTGTTCTCTAAAGTGGGTACAAGGCATTGTCCCCAGTGCGGCGGGGCTGTTAAACCCCAAAGCCCGGAAGAGATTGTTAGGCTTCTTCTGCGACTGCGGGCGGGGACAGCTTTAACCATACAGCCCTTTAACAGCACGGAAAGCAAACAAGAGTTCATCCTTCCTGGCAAGGAAGCCCGTGATAACCTTCATCCAGTACTGAGCCGAAGTGTCAAAAAAGCTCTTTCAGAAGGCAAGGGGGCAATAACCGTCACCGTGGATAAAAGCAACAGCTTTCTTTTTCAGACGACCCATCTGTGTTATCCCTGTAACCGGATATTTTTTGATTTAACCCCGTCAAGCTTCAGTTTCAACCACCCTGAGAGCATGTGTCCTGTATGTAAGGGCCTCGGCGTCAAGCTGGAGGTGGATGCTGAGCTCATTGTCTCCAGACCCGATCTCTCCCTTTTAGACGGTGCCTCCCCATGGTGGGGCAGCTTGCGTAAATTCAGGCAGAAGCCCAATGCCAATTGGATGAGGGGTGAAATACTCGCACTTGCCGAGGCAATGGAGATTGATCTTGAAACAAGCTGGAACCAGCTTCCCGAGGATTTCAAAAAGCAGGCGCTTTATGGAAATGACGGTAGGGAAGTACGTTTTATATATGAAAACACCAATGGACGCAAGGGTGAAATTATGAGGCCGGTTGAAGGAGCTTATAACAGCATCCAGCGGTTGTTCAGGGAGAATACGGGAAATACTGCCGCCAGAATAGCTTCCACATTCATGCGGGAAATGCCCTGTCCCTGCTGCCATGGCGAGCGTCTGGCATCCGAGGGACGAGGAGTGACAGTAGGGGGGATGAGGTACCCAGAGGTTGTTCGGATGACCCTGGGGGAATTGACCCAATGGCTTACCCACCTTCCACAAAAGCTTTCAACGAGGGAGCGAGAAATAGCCCTGCCGCTTCTGAAGGCTCTTGATAAAAGGCTTCAGAATCTTATTCAGATAGGACTACATTATCTGGCCCTGGACCGTTCCTTGCCGACCTTGTCGGGGGGTGAGGCTCAGCGCCTCAAGCTGGCCGGTCAATTGGGCGGGGACATGACCAACATGCTGTATATTTTGGATGAACCCTCCGGAGGGCTTCACCCAAGGGATCACAAAAAGCTCATAGACATGATGAAGGCCTTGGTCCGGGAGGGCAATACCGTTGTGGTGGTGGAGCATGACGGTGAAACCATGCTGGCATCCGATAAGATTATTGACATGGGCCCGGGAGCGGGAGAACACGGGGGCTTGATTGTAGCTCAAGGAACACCTATGGAGGTTATGGCACAAAACGATTCCCTTACCGGGCAATATTTAAAGGAACTGACTTCAATCCGTGCCGGTCAAGGGATTAACAGGAGAAGGGCCAGCCAGTGGTTGACCCTGAAAGGGGCGAGGCATCATAATCTTAAGAATATTACCGTTTCAATACCCTTGGGCGTTCTAACCTGTGTGACGGGAGTCAGCGGTTCAGGAAAGAGTAGTCTGATTGCGAAAACCCTTGTGCCAGCCCTGTCGGTACTGCTGGGACACGCCCAGGAAACGCCGCCCGGAGCTTTCCAGGCCATTGAGGGCTTTGAGTCCATCAATGAGATCATCAGTATCTCCCAGCAACCCATTGGCCGTACCCCACGCTCCAATCCGGCCACCTACACAGGTGTTTTTGATGAAATCCGTACGCTCTTTGCCACAACGGATGAGGCCAAGTGCAGAGGTTATAAGGGCAGCAAATTCAGCTTTAACAGCAAGGAGGGGCAGTGTGGGGAGTGCAATGGGGAAGGTAGAAAGTGCATCCCCATGCATTTCATGCCCGACATCTGGATAGAGTGCCCGGCTTGCCACGGTAAAAGATTTAATCGGGAGGCTCTTGAAATCACCCTGGAAGGGAAAACTATTTCGGATATCCTTGAAATGAGTGTTGAAGAGGCTCTGACCTTCTTTAAAGGGCATGGCAGGATAACGTCGATTTTAGGCGCTCTGGCCAATGTGGGTCTGGATTACGTCAAGCTTGGGCAAAGTGCCCTCACTCTGTCAGGAGGAGAGGCACAAAGAGTCAAGCTGGCTAAGGAGTTAAGCCGGATGACTTCAGGACGTACCCTGTATTTGCTTGACGAACCCACCTCGGGCCTTCACGCCACTGATATCAGGAAGCTTCTTCAAATCCTGCGGTGCATGACAGAGGCCGGCAATACAGTTCTCATGATAGAGCATCATTTAGAGGTCATTAGGCAGGCCGACTGGGTCATTGATTTGGGGCCCGAGGGTGGTCAGGAGGGAGGGTATCTGGTAGCCCAGGGAACCCCCGAGGAGGTGGCGGCAACCTGTGGAAGCGCTACCGGTGCCGAATTAAGAAATGTCTTTGGACTATAAATAGCCCAAAAAAGTACAGCATTTTACTCTGCTTAACCTTGCAACCAGCTAATTTTATGTTAAGATATAAGGACATGCCAATGCATGGGGAGAAAGGATAGTCTTTCTTTACAAAAACTTCGGCTGGCTTAGGAAGTCGCAATTGATTATTAATTGATGACCCAATCTTAATTAAGTCAGTAAAAGATCGGAAAGGGATTGGGTATGGGCTTTTTTGGGTTATTTCTCATTGCTGTAAGCCTCTCCATGGATGCTTTTGCTGTTTCCATTTGCAAAGGGCTGTCCATGAAGAAGATGAGCTATAAAAACGCAGGTATCGTAGGCTTGTTCTTTGGGGGCTTTCAGGCGATTATGCCTCTTATTGGATACCTTCTGGGGACACAATTTAAAGGATTCATTACCCCGGTAGACCACTGGATTACCTTTGTTTTACTGGCCGTCATCGGCATAAAAATGATCCGTGAGGCAAAAGAATGCTGTCCTGTTTCTAACGGAACCCTTGATATTAAAGATTTAACCATGATGGCCTTTGCCACAAGCGTGGATGCTCTGGCTGTGGGTATTACCTTTGCATTTCTTCAAATCACCATCCTTCCGGCTGTTGTTCTCATCGGGCTGACAACCTTTATCCTTTCCTTCCTAGGCGTCAAGATCGGTAATGTCTTTGGATCAAGGTTTCAATCCAAAGCCCAGATTGCGGGAGGTATCATCCTTATCCTTATGGGACTAAAGATTCTCCTGGAGCATCTGGGAATTATAAACTTTTGATAGCCACCTTATGGATCTGACGAGGATTCATGTTTAGAAATTCAGGATTTTTTTGTAAATAAAGCACTTGACAAACCTTCACGCATACTATAAAGTAGAGCTAATATTTTAAACTTATGATGCGGAGATAAAATCGTTAGGGCTCCTACAGAGAGCGGGCAGTGGTGGAAAGCTTGCGGAATGCTGAACGAAAAATGGACCGCTGAAGGCGAGGGGAAAGGCTTAAAGCCAAGTATCTGAGACGCGTGCTGGCGTTAACGGCAGAGGAAGTGTTGGCTTTCTCGTAATGAGTGGGTTTGCTTAAAGCAAACCAATGAAGGTGGTACCGCAGATATTAAGTCTGTCCTTTGAACGAAGGATGGACTTTTTTGTTTGTTTACTAAAATTTTGAGATGAGATGAGAAGAGAAAGGAAGAGATGAGATGAGTAATGAGATGAGTAAGAGAAGAGTGGTATCAGTTAATCAAAAAAAGGGACTTTCCATTTATGATGTGATCCTTGTGGGAGTACTCCTTGCCGCTGGAGCCGTACTGAAATTTTTTGTAGGATCATTGTTTTCAGCAGGAATGAAGCCGAATTTTATCATTGCCATGTACTGCCTGGCCATTCTTTTGATTAAGCCCCGTTTGGGTGAGGGCCTTATTATCGGCCTTTTAGCCGGTATTGTCTGTCAGTTCTTCCCGGGAACCCCGTATATTAACTTGGTTAGTGAGCTTGTGGGGGCCGTGGTTATGGTACTCATTGTAAGCCTCCCGATGGCTATAAAAAAGTTTTCCCTGGCTCCCATAGTTGCCACCTTCATTAGCACTCTGGCAAGCGGGTTCACCTTTATCGGCGTCATGTACCTGGTATTTTACGCCGGAGCGGACATCAAGCCTACGCCCCTTGCGGTTTTCCTGGGTATTATTTTCGGAACTGCTTTTATTAACAGCATTATTGTACAGGTACTGTATGTTCCTCTGAAACTGGCCCTTAAAAAGGATTAAGCACTCATAAAGACAGCATTGACAGATAAGACGGAGGGTGATGTAAGGTGAGTAGGCCCATGGTACATATCAAGGACTTGAGCTTTAAATATAAAGATGGCAGTAAATTTGCCCTGGAAAATATCCATGTGACCATCGAAAAGGGTGACTTTGTAGGTATCATAGGCAGCAGTGGTGCCGGGAAAACCTCGTTGATTTACACCATGAATGGGGTAATTCCCCACCACTACAGAGGAGATTTCTACGGTGAAGCTCTTGTGGATGGCTTGGACACAGTGGATACATCCCTCGGTCAACTTTCGCTGCTATCGGGAAGTGTCTTTCAAGATATTGATGGTCAGATGGTGTCAACCTTGGTTGAGGATGAGATTCTTTTTGGTCTTGAAAACAACGGTATTCCTAGAGAGGATATCGAAAGCCGTATGAATGACGCTCTTGAGAGAATTGGCATCACTCATCTTAAATATCGCACCATTAGTTCATTAAGTGGTGGAGAGAAGCAGAAGGTGGCTTTGTGCGCCATTCTGGCACTCAAACCACAGATGCTCCTTTTGGATGAGCCAACCGCCGAACTTGATCCACAAAGCAGCCAGCAGATTTTCAAAATCCTTAAGGAGCTCAATGAGAAGGAGGGCCTGACCATTGTCATTGTGGAGCAGAAAATTATGCTCTTAAGTGAGTATGTTAAGAGGCTCATTGTCATGGAGCACGGGAAAGTCCTTTTAGATGACAGCGTCAGGGAGGTTCTCAAGCATAGCAAGGAACTCTACGATGCAGGGATTAATTGTCCCAGGGTGGTCAGCCTGTGTGATGAGTTGACCGGTCGGGGATTGTATGATGGCCCGGCGCCTATTCAACTAGAGGAAGCAGAAATGATGGTAAAGGAGATTCTTCATGGTAAGATTTGAAGCAGTCAGCTTTGGTTATGAAGGCAAACAGACCATTAAGGATGTGTCCTTTCAGATTAATAAGGGCGATTTTGCTGCTATCATTGGAGCAAACGGCGCGGGGAAGACCACCCTGTCCAAGCTTTCTAATGGCATACTTAAGCCTACCTCGGGGCGAGTTCTCGTCAAGGATAAGAATACCAAGACCACGAGAACCAGTGAAATGGCCAGGACCATTGGCTTCCTTTTTCAAAACCCCGATCGTCAGATCTGCCAGAACACCATCGCCGGTGAAATCCTTTTCGGTCTCAAATGCGTCCTTCAGGATGAGAGGGAGATTGAAAGTCGGCTGAATAAGACACTGGAGACCTTTGGGTTTGATGGTTCCTCCGACCCTTTTAGCATGAGCCGAGGAGAGAGACAGCGTATTGCTCTAGCCTCTGTTTTAGCCATACAGCCCGAAATTCTAGTTCTGGATGAGCCTACCACCGGCTTGGACTATCGTGAATGCATGCATATCATGGAACTGATACAAGGCCTTAACAGCAGGGGGACGACGGTAATGATGGTGACTCATGATATGGAGATCGTCAATGATTTTGCTTCCCGCGTTCTGGTTGTGGGCGGAGGAAAGCTGCTGGCGGATGGAGATAAATCCTCGGTCTTTAAGAATACTGAGGTAATGAGAGCCGCGTCGTTGATGCCACCGCAGATTTCAGCTCTGGCTCATCGGTTGGGCGGGAATTTTGAGGGCATTCATCATGTTTCGGAAATGGCGGACAGGATTCAAAATCTGAAAGGGGGCGGGTGTGCATGAAGGGCTTATTGAACTATTCTGAAGGAAATACAGTACTCCACCGCATGAATCCCATAAGCAAGTTGCTCATTGCCCTTCTTATCAGTATTTCGTGCTTTTTGTGCAGTGGTCATCTTTTTCTTCTGGGCATCCTACTGATTAATCTAGCCCTCGCGGCTGTTGGTGGAATACTTGACCGGGGACTTGGTATGCTGAAAGCCCTTTTAAAGCTTTCCATCATACTTTTTCTGCTTCAGGTCTTTTTTATCCGGGATGGAAATATCCTTATAAATCTTCCGTTGAATATTTATATTACCGACAAGGGGCTATCCTTTTCTCTGCTGATTATACTCAGGCTCATCGGAGCGACCATGCCCTTAACCCTGATGCTCTCCCTTACCCCAATGAATGATCTGTCCAATGTCCTGGTGGAAAAGCTGGGTATCCCTTATAAATACGCTTTTTCCCTCATAACAGCCATCCGTTTCATTCCGGTTTTCATGAATGACATGCAGGCTATTATGGAGGCTCAGACGGCACGGGGTGTAGAATTTGACACCAAAAACCTGTTAAAGAAAATCGGCCTTCTGCTGCCTCTTTGCGTTCCTCTGCTGATTTCATCAGTAAAGCGTATTGAATACGGCGCACTTTCGGCAGAGCTGAGAGGCTTTCACAACCGAAAAAAGAACAGTGGATATAAACAATACGGCTTTAAGGCTCACGATGCGGGGGGGCTGGCTTTCTTCACCTTGCTCTTAGTGGCTTCGATATTATTGTAATGCGGATATGAGTTTGACTGGGAAGGGTTCAGGAGTGGATTCCCTCATAGTCCTTTGCCCTTTCCAGCATTAAGCGGATGCGGTTAGTTTGATTCACTTCACTGGCACCGGGATCATAGTCTACGGCGACAATATTGGCCTGGGGATACTTATCCTTTATGGCCTTGATCATCCCTTTTCCTGTGATATGGTTGGGGAGGCAGGCAAAGGGCTGCATACAGACGATATGATGGGCGCCCTCCTCAATGAGCTCGACCATCTCAGCAGTCAAAAGCCAGCCCTCTCCGGTATGGTTGCCCAGAGAAAGAAGGCCATTAACAAGCTGAGCCATTTCGTAAATATGAGCTGGGGGTGCATATCTCCGGCTCTCACTCAGAGCCACACGCACATCATTTCTATAATCCTCCGCAAGCTTGATAAAAAAATTACCCAATAGCCGGGGAGTGTTTTTCCCCGACAGGGCATGGTAATCATAATCCCTTCCAAAGGCGCAGTAGAGAAAAAAGTCCATCAGCCCGGGAACCACCAGCTCTGCACCCGATTCCTCAATAAATTCAGCCATGTGATTGTTGGCGGTGGGATGATATTTGACCAGTATTTCACCCACCAGCCCCACCCGAGGCTTTTTAACACCCGAAACCTCAATGGCTTCAAAATCCTTGACTATGCCCCGGAGGTTTTCACGGAAGCCTTTTCTGTCGCCCGTCCTAAGACTTTCCTTACATTGGTTCATCCAATGTTGATAAACCTGCTGGGCCCGTCCTTTTACCCTCTCATAGGGTTGGGTCTGGAACAATACCTTCATGATAAGATCCCCGTAAATTACCCCCATAATGGCCTTCTTAATCAGCGTTGGCGTCAGTCTAAACCCAGGATTCTTTTCAAAGCCCATAACATTCAGGGAGATGACGGGGATACTGTGAAACCCTGTGGCCATAAGGGCTTTTTTCAAGAGAGGAAGGTAGTTGCTGGCCCTGCAGGGCCCTCCGGTCTGACTCATAATAATGGCGGTATGCTCAAGGTCATATTTCCCGGACTTAAGGGCCCGGAGTATTTGTCCAATGATAATGATGGAGGGATAGCAGGAATCATTGTTCACATATTTAAGACCAAGCTCAATGTCCTCCTTGGTAGCCTCACGGAGGATTTCAAAATGGTAGCCTTCTGAGCGTGCCGCAGCCTCCACCAGTTCAAAATGGATGGGGGACATCTGGGGAGCCAAAATGGTATGGGGCCCATTGCGCATGGCCTTGGTAAAAACCGGACGTAAAGGGGTAGTCCCTCTTTTAGACTGAGCCGTGTCCTGGGAGGAAGGAGGAAGCCTTGTTTTCAATGCCGCATTTAACGATCTCAAACGAATTCGGATGGCCCCTAGGTTGCTGACCTCGTCAATTTTGATCAGGGTATAGGTCTTTCCCTTGGAGGAGAGTATCTCCTGGGCCTGCTCGGCGGCGATGGAATCAGGGCCGCAACCGAAGGAGTTCAATTGTACCAATTCAAGATACGGCGTCCGTGAAACAAAGTCAGCCGCCTCATAAAGCCTGGAATGGTACATCCATTGATCCAAGACTCTCAACGGCCTTTGTACATGGCCCAGATGGGCCACCGAATCTTCTGTAAGCACAGCCAGACCCATGGAGGAGAGTAGGTCGGGAATGCCATGATGCACCTCGGGATCCAAATGGTAGGGTCTGCCTGAAAGCACTATCCCACGGCTTTTCGTGGATTCAAGCCAGGTAAGCACCTCCTCGCCCTTTCTTCGGATATCCTGTTTACATTTTTCATCTTCCTCCCAAGCCTTTTGAACGGCTTGTTCAATTTCTTTGAAGGAGATACCAAACTCAAGTAATTCCTCGGAAAGCCTCTGAATCAACCTCTTCTTGTCGTTATATGGGAGGAAGGGGTTGAGAAACCGGATATTATTTTCCCGGAGCACATCCATATTGGCGCGTATGACCTCGGCATAACCCACCACCATGGGACAATTATAGTGGTTGTCCGCCTTTTTGAATTCCTGATGTTCCAAGGGCAGGCAGGGATAGAAAATGGTTTTCACACCCTCTTCAATCAAGGAGACAATATGCCCGTGGACGAGCTTTGCAGGATAGCAGGCCGTGTCCGAAGAAATGGTATCCATGCCCAGCTCATATACCTTACGGCTGGAAACGGAAGAGAGAATCACCCTGAAGCCCAACACTGTAAAAAAGATGAACCAGAAGGGGTAGTTTTCATACATATTCAGTACGCGTGGAATACCAATGACTCCTCTGAGGGCAAATTCTTTATCCAAAGGACGGTAATCAAATAAGCGCCTGAGCTTATAATCAAACAGATTGGGAATCTCTTTTTGCTTTTCCAGCCCAGATCCTCTTTCGCAGCGGTTGCCTGAAATGTGCCTTTGTCCATCATTGAAGCTGTTAATGGTTAAGAGACAGTTATTGGTGCATCCCTGGCAACGGGAGAGGGTGGTGTTGAAGGAAAAGGCTTTGAGCTTTTCGGCGGAGATCAATGTGCTTACGTGATCCTCGGGACTATGCCTTCTAGCCAGGAGAGCGGCACCGTAAGCCCCCATAAGTCCCGCAATATCAGGTCGAACCACATTTTTTTCTGTCATGAGTTCAAGGCTTCTAACAATGGCATTATTCAAGAAGGTGCCTCCCTGAACGATAATCTTTTCTCCCAACTCAGACGGATCTTTTATCTTGATCACCTTATGAAGGGCATTTTTTATGACAGAGTAGCACAGGCCTGCAGAGATGTCTCCTACCGACACCCCTTCCTTTTGTACCTGCTTGACTTTAGAGTTCATGAATACTGTGCAGCGAGAGCCCAGATCGGCAGGTGCCCTGGAGGCAAGTCCCTCACGGACAAAGGCTTCAATGGATAATCCCAGAGATCCCGCAAAGGTCTCGATAAACGATCCGCAGCCCGATGAACAGGACTCGTTGAGGACAACACTCTCAATGAGGCCATCACGCACCTTTATACATTTCATATCCTGTCCGCCGATGTCCAGGATGAAATCCACACCGGGCAAAAAGTGCTGGGCGGCAGTATAATGCGCTACGGTCTCCACCTCGCCCATATCACAATGAAGGGCGGATTTGACAAGCTGCTCCCCGTAGCCTGTCACCACGCAATAGGCGATATATGCATCCTCTGGGAGATCAGCATATATCTTATCAAGCATTTTGATGGCTGAGCTTAAGGGGCTTCCCTCGTTACGGCCATACTGTGAAAAGAGTAAATTACTCTCATTATCAATCAAGGCGGCCTTGCTGGTGGTGGAGCCTATATCCAGACCAAGAAAACATTTGCCCCGATGGTCCTTCAATTCCTTTCTCCGCACCCTGTTTTTTTGATGTCTCTTGGTAAATAGGTCATATTCCTGCTCACTCTTGAAAAGCGGCTCAAGATTCCCGGTTTCATACTTAAAAAGACCTTTGTCTGCCTTGAGCCTGTTATGAAGCTCCTTGAGGGTGAGGGAATCCTCCCCGTTTTTAGAGGCCAAGGCTGCGCCCATGGCCATATAGACCTGGGCCTTTTCAGGGACGACCATCTCTTCATCAGCAAGCCCCAGGGTTTCCTGAAAGCGCTTCCTAAGCTGGGGCAGAAAATGTAGGGGCCCCCCAAGAAAGCCGACTCTTCCGCGAATTTTCCGGCCACAGGATAACCCCCCCACGGTTTGGTTGACCACCGCCTGAAAGATGGAAGCGGCAATATCCTCTTTTCTTGCCCCCTCATTGAGGAGGGGCTGGATGTCGGTTTTGGCAAAAACGCCGCACCGGGCAGCGATGGGGTAAATGATCCGGTGATCCTGCGCTAGAATGTCCAATCCCTGGGCATCGGTATTTAATAGCGCTGCCATCTGGTCAATAAAGGCACCTGTTCCTCCTGCACAGATGCCATTCATACGGTGATCAACACCTTTCTCAAAAAAGGTCATTTTTGCGTCTTCTCCCCCCAGCTCAATCATCACATTGATGCCGGGATTATAGTGCTCAATGGCTTTACAGCCAGCAATGACCTCCTGTACAAAGGGGACCCGAAGAACCTGGGAGAGGGCGAGCCCTCCCGATCCGGTAAGGGTAACGGTGATCTTCCGATTACCAAAGGATTCATAGAGATCATCCCACAGGTACTCCAGTGTTTTCCAGAGCTCGGAGTGATGTCTTTGATATCTATCGTAAATCAATTGGTTTAGTTCATCTAAAACAGCAATTTTAATGGTGGTGGAACCCACGTCTATACCCAGATGCAAGAGCTTATCCCCAGCGCCGACCCTGCAATTCATGAGATGCTTTCTTTCCTTTCTTCCGGTCATCATTGTTTTAACCGCTAAGTTGGTTTCAAGCAGTAGTATGACCAGAATGACGGAAGAGAAAACAGGAGCTGGATCAAAAAAGATAGAAAGGCCCTGATGTTCCTCACTCCAACTGCATTCTCGCATCACAACTTAATCTGCTCATGCGGGGGCAATTCAAATTAAAACATCAGGGCATTTTATTGCTCGGAGCCACTTCCGAGAAGAGTTTCGTCCTATTAACAGGAGGTTTCTTTGTTTTTTATCAACCAGTGTAGAACCTGATAGCCTCTTTCAGAGCAGCCTACACGGCCGCCGCCGGCGCAGGCGCAGGCACAGGCACAACTGCGGCCACCGCCGCCACTGCTGCGACCACTGCTGCGACCGCTGCTTCCACCACTGCTGCGACCGCCACCAAAGCCGCCACCGCCGAAGCCACGGGGTGGCCTACCGCCAAAGCCACCAGGAGGAGGTGGAGGAGGGCCCCAGAAAGAGCGATGGCGGGGTGGAGGGGGGCCCCAATAGCCGCCACCATATCGCCCTGCCCTATAGCGGTTTCTTCTACCCCCTAAGAGCGAAGCGATAAATATTAGCACGAAAATGAAAAGAATTATTCGTCCGAAACTAAATGATGAGCTTGTGCGAGGGTTATCGTTATAGTTGGGGGCATAGTCCTCGTTATAGTTGTTGGGCTGATCTTGGTAGGCGTTATCCTCTGAAAAGCCGGAAGAACGACTGTTCAAAACAGATATTTTCTCAGCTTTTTCATTGGCCTCAAGGTTTTTTGTTATCCAAATGGCCTTGGAATCCGACCATTTGTCGGGAGTGGGCATCACCACCACATTATTGAGGCCATCGGTTTCAACAATGACTTGGAGCTCCTTGATAATGGCGAAATCAAACCAACCGGGAACGAATTGGAAGGAGACATCGTTCTGTCCGGACTTATTGTACATGGAGCCCTGCTTGACGGTGAATTCCAGGGTAAAGCGATCCCCTGCTTTGGGAAGCTTTTTAAAGTCTAAATGGACAAATGCACCGTTCTGCGTTGTCCCATAGGCATCCTCAATCAAGGTGTCAGGGGAATAATCCAATAGGGTAAAGTCGGTGTTGGCCACTCCCACCTCAAGGTATTGGATGTCTTCAGGAAAGTCGGTGGCAGCTTCATAATCCAAGGAGTAGTGTATATTGAGATAGCCGTCATCCTGGGGAGTGATGGTGACGACCATTTCATGGATGATGTCGGGAGGCACTCCAAAAGCCAGGTATCCGCTGGAACAGAGCAAGCAGATCATCAGGATCAGGACAAGCATTCTTTTCATTTTCATGATCAATGGACCTCCTTTAAAGCACATTGGGGTTTACCTGCCGATTGGTTGCGAATTGTGACACAGTCATTGCTATTCCAGATGTCCTTCCAGGGAGTCGTTCTCATATCTCCTAAGGTCAGGCCATTCAACCAGCTTTGGCAGGGTACAACCTGCCCGTTGGGGGCAATAGCCATGTTGGACAGACACGCTCCGCATTCAGGAGCACTGGGAAGGCCCATTTGGAGGATTTCTTGGGAATCCATCCAACCCGGCGAGGTAAAGGAAATTTCCATGGATAGTTCCTTGCATAGGCTCACGGCTTCTTTGAGAATGTTTTTTAAAGCTTCCGGGGTCAATGCCTTTCCTGTTGCAATCTGTTCCTGGGCTCCACCCGTTGGAATAAGGCTTGAGCAGCCTACGCAATGGATGCCCAAGGAATGGGCAAAACGCAGGGTGGAGGCATAATCACTATTTCTCTCTACCAGGGGGGTGTTAATGCTGACGCTAAGGCCAGCCTGCAAGGCGTTTTTAATACCGGTCACCGTTTTTTCCCAAGCCCCGGGTCTTCCCACAAGGTCATCATGGATGGCTGGATCACTGGAATAGAGAGTGATTTGAATTCCATCAAGACTGGCATTATGTAAGGCCGCTGCCATCTCCGGAGTCAGAAGGAAAGCGTTGGTATTCAGTCTTGTTACAAACCAGGAGGCATATTGGACAAGCTCAACAATATCGGGTCTAGTCAGGGGTTCTCCCCCTGTAAAGGTAAGCATTGGAATTCTTTCCTCCCGACAACGATCAATGATCTTTTTCCAATCCTCGGTGGGTAACGGGTGATCTATATCCATCAATTCATGATCGTCAGCATAGCAGCATGAGCATTCCAAAGGGCAGATTCTCTTATTATTGACTGACATAGGAGCGACAATCAGATCCATGCGGTGAGGAGCTGTCATGAGCTTACGATACTTTTCAATACTGACACCCTTCATGGTATCCTCGGGAATTTCCTTTCCCGTCGCAATATTTACCGCCAGGGTGATGATCTCATCTAAATCCTCAAGAATTAACGCGGCTTTTGCCGAAGGATAGAAATAATGGACCTTTTTTGCCACAGCAGCCTCTACCTGTTCAATCTCTTCAGGGCTTATTTCGTGCTTGTCCTTGCAACACTGCTGCAGGCTTTCAAAGAACTCTCTCAGGATGGTTGCCCATGAAGGGCCTACAGGCAGAAAATACGTTCCGTTGATGACAAGAAGGCTGGGGGGATCATTAAAAAGAGAAGGTTTTGGAGGAATCAAGTGTAATCTGGCAACACCGGGCCCATTAGGGTCAAGGGTAACGTGAGAAACACCCTCCCGCCAAGCTTTCTTTTTTCTTTCCAGGCTTTTAAATAAAATCATCGTTTATTTCCCCTCCTCAAATATTTAGTTCTATTATACTGGAAGAATTCAAAAGTCTCAAATTTAATTACCCCAATATTCCAAAATTAGAAAAAACAATGAGATAATAGGCAACTCAAAACAAGGTGTTGTAACCATTTGGTATTTTGTGTAGAATAAAGAGGCTATTTTATTCTGGAGGAATGAATTGTGGCCCATGATGTTTTCATCTCCTATTCATCACATGATAAAAGTATAGCTGACGCCATCTGCTCCAACCTTGAAAATTCTAGGATCAGGTGCTGGATTGCGCCAAGGGATGTGATTCCCGGAAAAGAATGGGGAGAGGCTATTGTAGATGCCATCAGTGAAAGCAAGGTCATGGTGCTGATCTTCTCATCGGCATCCAATAATTCACAGCAGGTGTTAAGAGAAGTGGAGCGAGCCGTCAACAAAAATGTCGTCATCGTTCCCTTCCGTATAGAGCCGGTTGTTCCCACCAAATCCATGGAATACTTTCTTTACTCCACCCATTGGCTCGATGCCCTGACCCCTGATGTGGAAAAGTATATTGATGTCCTGGTGGATACCGTAGGGAAGTTCATGGATAGGGAAATCAAGACTGAGACAACCTCTAAGCCCTTTATGGCCATTCCTTCCCAAAAGCCAAAGAAAAAGCTTAAAATGGCTCTGTTCATCCTTTTGGGGATTATTCTTGCCTGCTTTAGCATCTATGGCATGGCCACCGTTTTTACAAGATCCCAACAGACAGCGGGTATCCAGACCGTCCCTCCTTCAAATTCATCCAGCCCATTGATAGAAGAGGATAAAACCCCCGGGAACGAAGCCATACCCTCTACAACATCCTCTCCCGAACCATCAGGCGCTCCGGAAGCCGGAACTTCTCCCGAGGCTGTCGAACAGCCGGGAGGCGAAGGTGAGGGTAATGTCCCTGTTAATCCCGGGACCTCTGGAAATGAAACCCATCAACCCCCTTCAGAAGAAAGTCAGTCCTCAGGCAAACAAATCGGGACCGAAGCCCAGTCGCCTGCACCTGATGAGGCGAAAACCAAGCTCAAGGTAGGGCAAATCCTGCGCTTTGGAAATTATTTTGGTCAGCCTGTTGATTGGGCCGTAATTCATGTGGATAAAGAAGGCAAGCCTTTACTGCTAACCACCCACATTCTTACCCTAAAACCCTTTGATGCCTCTGAAAGTGGAACCTATAACAAGACCGGGGACATGGTTTTTGACAACAAAAAGCCTCGGACCGAGGCGTATACCAGCTATTCATCCGAGGATATGATAGCCATGAAAGGAAGCAACTCCTGGGCAGAATCCAACCTCAGGCAGTGGCTTAATTCAGATCAAAAGAAGGTAAGCTATTCCACCCAGCCCCCGTCGGTCTCCGCCGTTTGGGGCGGCTATAACGCCTACGACAAAGAGATGGGCTTCCTCTATAATTTTACAGAGGAGGAGAAAGCCCTTATTAAAAAGGTGCAGAATAAGTCGGTGGTTTCCATGATGGAAAAGGACAAGGCGACTGGAGGCAGTGCCCTTTACAATTTCTCAAGGGCTTCTCTACAGGATGCTTGGCATAACACGGATCAGGCCTATTATACCTATGTGGAGGACAAGGTTTTCCTCTTGTCGGTGGAAGAGGCCTTAAGCTATATCTATGACAAGGGTCAATTGCTCAAGGTCTTTCTTACCGAGGAGGCCAAGGAGCGGGATGAGTCCTACTGGTATAAGGATTTAAAGCATGAGGCCGGAGGCGCTTTCATGTGGTGGCTTCGCACCCCCAATGCCAATACGCCCTGTGAGGTTTGTATTGTGGCTACTACGGGAGATATTATCTATAGCGATTACGCCGTCCTTTCGGGAGTGGGTGTCAGACCCGCCTGTTATCTTACAAGCTCAGAACTGAATGTCACAGGTTCAGGAACAGCCGAAGACCCCTATATCCTCAAATAATGGAAAGAGGCATATCATAAAACTAACTTTTGTGACAGCCCCTTTTACTTAAGTCGAACCTTAGTATCTGTTATCATAAATTCGGGTAGATTTTTTCTCGCTTCTGGGAAGATCGCCGATATTAACCACCTTCGGCACAATGGTGACACCGATACGGGTCTTGAAGAGTGTTGCCAAAGCATGCTCCACGTCTTTCTTGTCGCTGTTGGGAACAGCCTCAACAAACACCGTCATGATATCCTTTCCGTTCAGATGATCAATCATTACCTGGTATTCGCTGCTGGCACCTTCCACGTCCTTTAGCAGGGAATCAATCTGTCCGGGATAGATATTGACCCCCTTGATCTTAACCATGTCATCGGTGCGTCCAATAATCGTGTCTATTCTGGGGTACTTTCTTCCACAGGAGCATTCCCCCGGTAAAAACCGAGTCAGGTCATGGGTACGATAGCGGATAAGGGGCGCCCCCTCCTTTCGGAAGGTCGTGATGACCAGTTCGCCGATTTCTCCCTCGGGCAGCACCTCGCCGGTGTGGGGATTGATGATTTCAAAGTACAGGTAATCATCCCAGTAGTGCATTCCACATTCGTAATCACAGCTCATGGCAATGCCGGGGCCGTAGATTTCGGTCAAGCCGTAGATGTCATATAACTGAACACCCAGTTCATGGGCAATGCGCCTACGCATTTTTTCGCCCCAGCGCTCGGAACCGATAACCCCTTTTTTCAAATGTATTTTTTCCCTGATTCCCAGCCTGGCTATTTCCTCGGCCAGAAGAAGGGCATAGGAGGAGGTGGCGCAAAGAACAGTGCTTTTCATATCCATCATCATTTTAAGCTGTTTTTCTGTATTTCCGGGACCCATGGGGATGACCATGGCCCCTAAGAGCTCTGCACCGGTCTGAAAGCCGATGCCCGCGGTCCAGAGCCCGTAGCCGGGGGTGATATGTATACGATCCATGGGAGTGATCCCCGCTGTCTCATAACAGCGCTTGAACATATGGGCCCAATCGTCCACATCCCTTCGGGTATAGGGGATGATGATGGGAGTGCCTGTGGTTCCCGATGAGGAATGAATGCGAACAATCTCACTTTCGGGGGCGGCCATGAGTCCCAGGGGGTAAGCCTCCCTTAAGTCCTCCTTGTTGGTAAAGGGAAGGGTCTCAAAATCCCCTTTGGTTTGAATATCTGCAATTGAGATACCCTGAAATTTTCTACTGTAAAAACCCTCTTGGCGAGTCAGGGCACATAGCTGACCCTTAATGGCCTTAAATTGAATCTCGTTCATACTCTTCTCGTCTCCTCTGATCTTGTATAAAGGCTTTCCCAGGGAAAGCACGACCTATCTTAACGGATTTTATTCCTGGCAGCCTCAGCTCCCAGGTGCAGCGCCTTAATATTCATGGCTTTTATTTTTTCAGGAAGGACATGATTCAGGGCGCGTTCCATATCCCCAACGGTGAAATCCAATACACCAAGCGCGGCCACTGCTCCAAGGAGAGCCACATTGACCACCTTTTCGGTACCACAAAGCTGAGCAATGCCCCCCGTATCCAGCAGGGTGAGTTGCTTTACCCTATTCCTTAAGAAGGACAAAATTTCCTGGCTGTTATATTCCGCTCCCGATAATGAGGTGGTGAAGGGGATGATGCTCTTCTGACTTACCACCATATAACCGTCGGGCTTAAGATAGGGGAGGGCCCTAACAGCCTCAGCCATCTCAAAGGCTATGATCATGTCGGCGGTGCCTAATGGGATGAGGGGCGAGTGTATTTCTTTGCCCACACGGACATGACTTAAAACGCTGCCTCCCCGCTGAGCCATTCCAATGGTCTCTGCCGTACGCACCTTGAGCCCCTTGTCCATAGCCGTCTGAGCGATGAGCTTTGCGGCCAGAATGGTACCCTGTCCACCGACACCCGTTAAAATACAGCTTTTCATAGCTTGGCACCTCCTATGGCGTCAAATGGGCAAACCTGGGCACAGATGGAGCAGCCATAGCACATATAGGCGTCAATCACCGCTTTGCCATTATCCATGGACATGGCTGGACAACCTAATTCTCTGATACAGCGCCGACAGCCTCTACACGATTCTTGATTTACGGTAAAGGAGGGCGCCGGCTTTGCCACCTGGATACAGGGTGCTTCAAAAATAATGGCTGAAACGCCTTTAGTGCCTGTAGCTTTAACTACAGCCCTCTTTGCCTCTTCTAGGTTGAAGGGGTTAACCCTCTCGATGGACTTTACACCCAAGGCAGTCAGGACCTGAGTCATGCTGATTTTCTCTGAGATAGTTCCCATCATGGTTTTTCCGGTCCCGGGATGGGGTTGGTTACCGGTCATGGCTGTTGTGGCGTTATCCAGAACCACCAACACAAAATCAGTCTCATTGTAAATGGCATTGACGACACCGGGGATACCCGTATGGAAGAAGGTGGAGTCCCCGATAAAGGCGAAATGAACTCCATCGGGCTCAGTTCTATGAAGCCCTTGGGCCATGGTCACTCCGGCACCCATACACAAACAGGTGTCCACCATTTCAAGGGGTTTGGCGTTTCCTAGGGTGTAACAGCCGATGTCTCCAGAAAAGACGGCTTTTCGTCCCTTCATAGCCTGCTTGACAGCATAAAAGGAGGCACGGTGGGGACAGCCTGCGCAAAGAACGGGAGGGCGGACAGGCAAAGGAACAGACACGTCCTGGGTTTGGGATGGGGTTTGGGGAAGGCCCAAAAAATGCTGGATCATGGCCCCTACCGATTCTACGGTGTTTTCTCCGGCAAAGGGCGAATCACCGGTGAGCTTCCCTCTGATTCTTACAGGCAGATGATATTTACCACAGATCACTAGAAGCTCTTTTTCTATATAAGGAGAAAGCTCTTCAATCACAAGAACCTCCTCCAGGTCTTCAAGGAAATCAAGGGCCAACTTTTCCGGGAACGGATGGGGCGTTCCGATTTTCATGAGCTTTACTGGAGGGTCCATAAAAGACAGGGCTTCACGGGTATAGGCATCATTGATGCCGTGAGTCACGATGCCCTTTTTTCCGCTACCGGATAGGGAATTAAACGGGGAGGCAGAGAATTCCTCGCTAAGCTGAAGGTTGCGCTCTTCTATCTTTATATGGTTCTGATGGGACAGACGGGGGAAGATCACCCATTTAGGATCCTTTTGAAAGCCTTCAGAAGCGATGCTCTTGCGATAATCGTCCAGAAGAATGTCAGCACTTGCATGACATACTCGGGTGGTAGGGCGCAAAATAACAGGTGTAGAATATTTCTCGGATAGCTCAAAAGCCTCCTGTATCATGATAAAGGCCTCTTCCGGGGAAGAGGGATCCAAAACAGGCAACCTGGAAAATACACCGAATTGTCGTGTATCCTGCTCGGTCTGTGAGGAAATAGGACCCGGATCATCAGCCACAACCACCACCATACCGCCTTTGACTCCTATGTATGCCAGACTCATGATGGGGTCGGAGGCTACATTTAATCCCACCTGCTTCATGGTGACCAAGGTTCGGGTGCCAGTAAAGGCAGCCCCCGAAGCCACTTCCAAAGCGGACTTTTCGTTGACTGACCACTCCACATAGATGTCTCCGGGATTGTATTTTGCCACGGTTTCTAATATTTCTGTGGAGGGTGTTCCGGGATAGCCCGTAACAACACCTACACCTGCGCGAATGGCCCCCAGGGCAATCGCCTGATTCCCTAATAATAATTCTTTAGCCACTATTAATAACCCTCTTGTCCAGAATTTTTATCTTATATTTAAATATACATCAATTTTCTCTAGTTTTAAACCGAATTCCCTAAATGTTTCATGGAAAGAGTAGGGGGAGAGGCCTTGGGCCTTAAGCGAAACCATAGTGAATTTGACAAGATTCTACCCATACGCCTTTTATTCGCCCTCAAGGAGTATGGTGTTTTTTGGGAGCGTGTACTATACTCAAGGGTGTCCGGACAAATCATTCTCTTATCTAGGAGGTATTCTATGTATTTCATTGGAGTAATTCTGTTTTTTGTAGTGATGTTCGTGTTAGGTATATCTAATGGCTCGGTTGCATTGTTAGTAGATTTCCCCAGTATACTGCTCATTCTAGCTTTAAGCATTCCCACCCTGGTGGCCTCGGGTCTCTTGCCTGACTTTTTAAAGGGCTTTAAGCTGATGGGACAAAAGGTAAACTACTATTCAAAAATAGACCTGGAACGTATTTTAGAAGCACATAAGCTGGCAACCTCTGTACTGTTTCTTTCGGGAGGCATGGTAATCGTTCTATCGGCGGCTATTATTCTCACAACCCTTGACGATCTATCTCACTTGGGCCCGAGTTTGGCCCTGGCGCTCTTCTCCGTCCTCTATTCCTTAATCCTTAACGCTCTAATCCTGCCGATCAAATCCAAGGTACGGGTGATTCTTAAGACCATGGAATAGGGGTAAATTCAATGAAAAGGCTTTCTTATCTTCTTTTGGGGATTCTGCTCTATCTTCTGCTTTTGGGATTGTTTTTTGAGTTTAATTGGTTGAAGATTTTACAGCCTGTACCCCTCCTGTCGGTCGTTTTGGGGGTAATCATTCTGACCCTTTCCCAATACAAAAAAGGAATGGGGAAAGAGGAGCTACTAAGCCATGCCCAATGGAATGCATTCTTCGCGGGACTTCTGGCCTCCCTGTTTTCCCTGTTATCACTTTTTTCAGATGTGGGCCAGTTATCCATTGGAATGCTGACAGAAAACCTGATCCCATTGATTTACGGAAGCATCCTCTATTTCATTATAGATCTCTTCATGAGACATGAGCCTCCCAGGCGGCAGGAGAAGGTTGAAGTCAATACATCTAATAAGCCTAGTGACGCCTTTTCACCCCAGGTGGCACACCCCATCCTGTTGGCTAAAGGGTTTTCGTCACGGGAATGCCATGTTGCGCTCAAGCTCATGGAGGGCATATCCAATAAGGAAATTGCACAACAGCTTTATATTTCTGAGGCAACTGTAAAAAAACATATTCAGAACATGTTTAAAAAATGCAATGCAACCGACCGACAAAACTTCCTCACCCTGTATCTTGAATGGGTGGATAATCACAATCAACCCCATGTATAAGGGATGACGCTGACTGACTAAGTCAATCCGCTACGGCTTAAGTTCCGGGCGGATTTCTTTTTAATTTCATTGAAGCAGAATCCTTGAGAATTAAAGGGTGCAGTATAAAGGCGATGTTTCTATTCGGAACCTTGAAACGCTCTATCGCCAGAGAACCATCCTAAGGATATCTTTTCTAAAGCCGACATCTGAGAGGGCATTCATCAAAAGATCTCTCTGGGCCTCATCCTCAGGCCAATACTTGACGGCAACCTTTTTACGATCCGGCCAGATACGTTTAGCTTTAAAGGCCTCCGTGAAGGCTTTCAATGCACCTGTGAGCTCATGGGCTTCTCCTGAAAAAACAATCCTCTCCCCGAACTTATCAACAATGACTTGGGGCTTCCCCCGGTGAAGGACAATAACGGTGCCAGGAATATTGACGAAGGTCAGAAGCTCCTCATTTCTGGCCACTATTTTCCCATAAACCTGGGCGGGGT
Source organism: Bacillota bacterium (assembly GCA_023415205.1). Classification (GTDB taxonomy): domain Bacteria; phylum Bacillota; class Clostridia; order DSM-8532; family DSM-8532; genus DTU059. Next base: position 44,050 of record JAEZLR010000034.1, read on the forward strand.
CACATCCATTGATGACCTGGTACTCCGCGGTAAGTTCAAGCCGCCGGTAGGCCTCGGGAGCCATGAACTGTGCGCCGGACAGGCCCTCGATGAAGTAGCCCCGGAGGATATTCCCCGCGTACTCACGGTTTTTGAGGGCCTCGTAGATTTCATTCCAGGTGAAGGGAGATCTTTCAAGGCTCAGGGTTTCCCTGGATAACAGACCGTAACGGGCAAGCCAGCGATCAATCAGTTGATTGAGATTGTCCTCTTTAACGGGCCAGGCCAGTTCCCAACGTCCCATATCCATTCTTGATACAGCCAGGGCTGCTCTTTTGGCTTTTTCGACCCCAGGCCTCTGAGGGCCTCTTGACGGGGGTGTTTTATTCATGAAAAAGCGTACAGGGATGAAGGCGTCGTTGATCACTTGGCCTTTGAAGACAAGGCGTTCAAGGATATTCAGAAGCACCGGGGTGGAAAAGCCCGTTAGTGCGGTCAACACATGAACAAAACAGGCGCCCTTCTGTTTGAGAGCCTCAAGAACTCGTTCCTCCTCCGGGTCAGAAGTATTAAGCCACTCAGAGGGTGTCTCCAAGGTAAGTTGCGTTGTTTCGGTGGCATACCAGGCAAGGGTGAGGCCCTTGTCCTCCTCATCCTGTAATGCCCGCCAGAAAACTCGTCCCGAAGCGCAAAGCCTGTCCAAATGAGCGGGAGAGTAATGGGGAACCCGAGCGGGGAAAACAATGGTCTCCCACCAGTCCCACGGCAAGTATAAGCCCTCCATTTGTACAATGGTACTGTACAGGGATTCCACGGGGCTGACGGATTCCTGACCGATTTTTTGCCAGAGGGGAAGGAAGGAGGCATAGGCCGACGATCCTAAAGTCTCCACTTCATTGGATCTTAAGGTGCTGGCTTTTCGTATCATAGACTCATAGAGCTTTATGTGGCAAAACTCCTCGGCGGATTCGTCAGAGAAATGCCCTTTCACAAGAATCTCCCCGGTATGAAGCCCCAGAAGGGCTTTATCGATTGCTAAAGAAGAAAACCCATAGCGCAAGGCGATATCTTCCCGTGAAAAGGGACTGTTGTACCGGCTGAACCTGCGCAGAATACGCAAAATAGCGTCCTCATGGCTCCAGGTACCTTCGGTGGTCACTAACCGGAGCAGGCCTTCGGGAAGAACTGAAGAAGGAAGTTTCATGGCACAAAGGTACAATTCAGCCTCCTCTGCGGCAATGATAAGGTCCGGGTGTCCCTCGGCCCCATTAAGGAGAATTAAGCGGTTTTCTGCGGTCAATTCATTGACCCATGTCCGTAAACTTCCTGCGGGAACCAGGGAAAGGGGGATATCCCCATAGATCAGAAGAAAGGAATGAAGCTCATTGGGGCTGGATACCCCATCCAATTTTGTCGTTGGATTATTTTTTGATTTCACCTCGTTGACGGCTTCGAGAAGCAGGGGCGGCCTCTCCTCCTCCTGACGGTATGACAAATGCAGGGCATCCACTCCTGTAATCATCGGGCCCTTGGTATCTCCGGGATGGGGAGCCTTTTCTGCATACATCATGATGAATTTAAACTCAAATAAGAGCTCGGAGGCAAAAGGGGAGGGAAACCAACTGCTTTTTTCCACCACTTCTATATGACCGGAACGGATATCCTTCAAAACCTCAACGGCGTGGGGGATATCAAAGAGATCCTCCAGACACTCCCGCATGGTTTCGATAATCAGCGGGTGATCCAAGGTTCTCCGGGCGTTTTCCAAGGCATCCACCGACCGAAGCCTTTGAATCCATAGGGGAAGGCGCTGACCAATGTTCCGCACACCCATCATCATGGAACGGTAGGCATTATACCGAAAGGTCATGGCGAAGCGGGAGGTGCCGGGCAGCATGTCAATCAGCGACTTTTCCACTGTTGCGGGATTGACGAGGGATAGAACATGGGATAGTGTATCGGGACAGCCGTAAATATGAAGCAGGATGGCATCATTGTTATGGCTTGAATAAACCTGGCAGTGAAGGGTATCCTCCAGAGCCTTCTGGAGAAGGATAGCCAGAACACTGTTCACCCGGCCTCCTAAATGGGCATGGATAACAATCCTTTGGTCGGAAATTTCGTCCTTTAAATACTCCACCACAATTCGGCGGTCGTGGGAAAGGACCCCCAAGGCTTCCTTCTGATCCATGAGATAGTCTCTGATGTTCATGGCAGCCGTTTCATCCATGACGCCTGTCCCGGTTAACTCGGAAATGAAATCCTCCGATTCAAGGTTTTCCGAGAGTGTTCTCAGATACCTGCCAAAGGATACGCCCTGTTCATAGGGGCTACCAACGCCATCTCCCTGCCAGAAGGGGGTTTTTGCACCCACACTGCTGCCGGGAGCCACTATAACCCGGTTTTTTTCAATTTTGACCACCTTCCATGGGGAATTGCCCAGCATGAAACGATCTCCAAGCCTGGCCTCAAATACAAAGACCTCGTCCAATTCACCAATTCGGGTTTTATAATCCTCCAGAACGACAGGAAAATAGCCCCTGTCGGGAATGGTACCGCTGCTATTCACAGCCAGCATCCTGCTATATCCCGTTCCTTCAAGGGTTTTATTTTGTCTGTCCCAATAAATCCTGGGTTTTGCGGGGATGTCCTCCGAATGCTCGAAATCTCCGGCCAGCATGGCGATGACCTTTAAAAAATCACCCTTCGTCAGGTTCCTGTAGGACCAACAGCTCTGGATAACCTGGTACATCTCCTCCTCGGGCCAGGCCTTTTCACAGCACATGGAAACAATGTGCTGTGCCAGAACGTCCAAGCAGTTTTCGGGTATCTTTTCCTCTTCAATGGCGCCTTGAAGCATAGCCTGGCACATAAAGGCGCTCTTTAAAAGATCCCCCCGGGTCTTGGGCAGTATTCTTCCCGTACTGGTGGCATCCAAGCGGTGGCCTGCCCGACCCAACCGCTGTAATCCGCTGGATACGGTAAGGGGAGAGGAGACCTGAATCATCAGATCCACGCTCCCCACATCAATCCCTAATTCCAGGGTGGAGGTGGCAATCATGCAGGTGAGGTCACCCTCCTTGAAGCGCTCCTCCACCTCCAGACGCTTGGCCTTGGAGAGACTGCCATGGTGAGGTCGGCAGAATGCCTGATCCTCCATGCTATTGAGATTAGCTGCCACCCTTTCAGCCACTGCCCGGTTATTGACAAAGACGATGGAGGATTGGGAGCTCTTGACAAGCTGATAGATGCTATCATAGATCTCGGGCCAGATGGTCCCCTGCTCAAGGGCCCGGTAATCGGCCACGGGCATATGAATTTTTAGGTTTTTGGATCTCTCCATAACGGGAGCCACAATCGTGACGGGCCTTGGGATGTACTGTTCCTCTGTTTTTTTAAGCCCCCCAAGATAGGCAGCTGCCTTTTCTATGGGGTTTACGGTGGCCGAAAGTCCGATTCTTACCAGCTCCTGACCCACAAGGTGCTGGAGTCGTTCAATGGACAGTGCCAGGTGGACACCCCGTTTTGTTCCCAGCATGGTATGGATTTCGTCGATAATCAGGTAGCGGATATTTTTAAGAATCTTTGCAGTGTTTTTGGATGTCAGCATTAAATAAAGGGATTCTGGGGTGGTAATCAGGATATGAGGGGGGTGCTTCAGGATTTTCTGCCGCTCGTTCTGAGGCGTATCCCCTGTACGCACGGCTTTTCTGATATCGGGAAAGGGAAGGCCCGCTTCCCGTAAGGACTGGGCGATGCCCTTAAGGGGGATATCCAGGTTTTTATAGATGTCGTTATTAAGAGCCTTTAAAGGAGAAACATAGAGAATAAACACACCCGCCGGAAGCTCCCCCTCAAGACCTTTCTTGAGGAGAACGTCAATGCTTTCCAAAAACGCGGCCAGAGTTTTACCCGCCCCAGTGGGAGCACTGATGAGCACATTTCTTCCTGCGCGGATTTGGGGCCAGCCTTGAAGCTGTGGAAGGCTGGGGGTGCCTATATGCTGGTTGAACCATGCCTTGATAGAAGGGTGAAAGGCATCTAAACCCTCTGATTGATCCATGTGTCACCTCGAAAGAAACGTATGTTCTATTTTAACATGTCCACATTGGCATGCCAATACGGAGTGGAAAATATAACCTAGCAAAAAAGCAAGTAGAAGGAAAGGTGATTTTCCTGGTATATTATGCTATGATGACCTGTATAAGCCAATAGCCTGTTTAATCAAAGATGTGGTGCGCGGAGGTGCCCTATGGTTATCAGACCTATAAACCCGGAAGAGAAAATAATGAAGTCTAAGATTCAGTCCATCGCCTTTATGTACAGCCAGGACTTTAGCCAAGGTGAGAAAAACCCCGGGGAAAATGAGAAAGACTATGAAACTACTCGAGCAGCCTTTGATGAAAATGGAAAGATGTGCTCATGCCTTGAATTGATACCCTTTAGGGTTCAGTTTGATGGAAAAAGTGTCCCTATGGGAGGCATCGGAGGGGTGGCCTCGCTCCCGGAGGAAAGGGAAAAGCGGTATATCCGACATATTTTCGAGTACGTTATGGATGAAATGTATGAAAAGGGTGTTGTTTATTCCTACCTTTATCCCTTTTCCCACGTTTACTACAGAAAATTCGGCTATGAATTGAATATGAGGCGTCGTATCTACCCTATTCCCATCACCGCCCTGAAGGGTTTTGAACAGAGCGGCACCCTCAAGATGGTTTCCGACCTCATGGACAGAAGCTCAGTTATCTCTGTCTATGATCAGTTTATCCTCGATAAAAATCTTGCCGTTCACCGAACAGAAAGGCTATGGAATCGCTTTTTCGAGAAAGACCCTTATAAGGACAATGTGTATCTCTATCTTTGGTTCAATGCCCAGGGGGAGCCCAAAGGCTATATCCAATTCCGGCCAGAAAAGCAGCCCGGAGGTAGCAATACCCTTCAGGTGCAGGAGTTGGTCTGGCTGGGTTATTCGGCATTAAAGGGTATTTTAAGCTTCATGGGTGGGCTCTCGGCCCAGGCTGATCAAATGGTCTGGAAAGCTCCGGATTTCGTGGATTTATTGCCTTTGTTCAAAGAACCCTATGATATCAAGCAGGAAATAGAAACCTTTGGGATGAACCGCATCGTCAATGTGGCGAAGGCCCTTGAAGGTACCCTTACTCCAATGGAAGCAGGGGAGCTGACGCTGGAAATCAAGGATGACTTTTTTGGTCGTAACAGCGGCAACTATACCCTGGCCTGGGAAAAGGGCCGTTCAGAGGTGATGAAAGGTCAGAAATCTCCGGATTTAACCTGTGATGTTCAGACCCTGACTCAGCTTATCACCGGCTTTTGCCACCCAGAGGAGCTAAAAGGAATGGGGAGGCTGGAAGTACATTACCACGAAGAAAGGATTAAAAAGCTTTTTACACCTAAGAGGCTCTATATCAATAATTATTTTTAGCCTGGAGTCATGCAAGCAAAAGAAGGGGTTTTAGGGGTATTTAATTGCTTGTTTTTTCCTTAGAATTTGTTGAATAAATAACAATGTTTATGTATAATTATACATAACTAATTGGAAAAGGGGAAAAGAAATGAGCCAAGACAAAATTCAGATCCTTTTTGCCATGTGCTTCTACATGGCTATTGTTGTCGGCATCGGCTTGTACTATGCCAGACGTGCCAGTGAGAGCAGCAACAATTATCTCATCGGTGGCCGCTCGCTGGGGCCTTGGGTAACAGCCATGGGTGCGGAAGCCTCCGATATGAGCGGATGGTTGTTGATGGGACTTCCTGGTGTAGCCTACTGGTTTGGCTTAAGTGATGCCATCTGGACAGCCATTGGTCTTCTGATCGGTACCTACCTCAACTGGCTCCTGGTTGCCAAGCGGCTTCGTGGGTATTCAAGCCTTGCGGGGGACTCCATTACTATCCCTGATTTCTTCAGTAACCGGTTCAAAGAAAAGAAAAAGGTTATTATGACCCTTGCCGCGTTGTTTATCCTTATTTTCTTTACCGTCTATGCCTCCAGTTGCTTTGTGACGGTGGGTAAGCTATTCAGCAGACTCTTCGATGTCCAATACCAGTATATGATGATCGCCGGAGCTCTTTTTGTTATACTCTATACCTTTATCGGTGGTTTTCTGGCCGAAAGCGCCTCCGACTTCATGCAGGGCATTGTGATGTTCTTCTCACTGGTAGCCGTACTGGTTGTGGGCATTTCAACCGCCGGAGGAATATCGGCTGTGGTGAATAATGTGAGAGAATTCCCGGGCTTCATGGATTTCTTCGGCATTGCTTCTCCTACAATGATTGAGGGGGTGCAAGCCACAGAGGGTGCAAAGCCTGTCTTTGGTGCAGCAGGGAATTATGGTTTTCTCACTATAATCTCCACACTTTCCTGGGGGCTGGGCTATTTCGGTATGCCCCAGGTTCTGCTTAAGTTTATGGCTATACGCAAAGCTGACGAACTCAAATTATCCAGAAGGATCGCCACCATCTGGTGTGCTATCTCTCTGACTGCAGCAGTTGCTATTGGTATCATTGGAAGATCCTTGTTCCCGACAGCCTTAAAGACTCAGGCTGAGGCGGAAAGCATCTTTGTGCTGATGTCCACAGACTTCTTCCTGCCTCTTGTGGCGGGAGTTGTCATGGCGGGTATTCTTGCCGCAACCATCAGCTCCTCTGACTCATACCTGCTTATTGCTGCTTCGGCGTTCTCTAAAAACATCTACCACGGGATTTTTAAAAAGGATGCCTCGGACAAAACCCTGCTGAAAGCCACACGACTGACTTTGTTGGTGGTATCAGCCCTTGCCATGGTCATCGCTCTGGATGAGAACAGTATTATCTTTACACTGGTTTCCTTCGCCTGGGCCGGTTTTGGTGCCACCTTCGGCCCCCTCATGCTCTTCTCCTTGTTCTGGAAAAGAGTTACCCGGTCTGCCGCCATTGCGGGCATGCTGTCCGGCGGAGGTATGGTCATTATCTGGAAGCTTCTGATCAAGCCTATGGGCGGGGTATTCGGCATCTATGAGCTGTTTCCTGCTTTTGTAATTTCCTGTATTTTCATTGTTCTTGTTTCACTGCTGTCCAAAGAGCCTTCGGAAGAAATTCAGAAGGAATTTGAGTTAGTAAAAAGCCATGTGTGTTAATTAAGCGTTAGGTTATAAGGAAAGGCTGGTTCGTACAGGACCAGCCTTTTTTGTTGATAGAATGCGATGGTTTGGGTAGGTGTTCCCCCTTTACTTTAACACGCTAATGTGCTAATATGATGGTGCGATAAAAAGAACGATAATGGAGGACATAATTTATGAGGAAAAACCGTTTAGCAATTATACTACTGGTTATGGTAGCTTTGTTGATGACAGCCTGTTCCGGCAACAAGGTCACCGATGTGGGGGCCAATGTTGCCGGCGTCCTGACCGTTGGCTTCGACCAGAACTTCCCACCCATGGGCTTTGTGGATGATGACGGAGAATTTACCGGCTTTGATCTTGAGCTGGCTGCTGAGGTTGCCAAACGCTTAAAGCTAGAGCTAGAGCTTCAGCCTATTGCTTGGGCCTCCAAGGATATGGAGCTATCTACAAAGAATGTAGATTGTATCTGGAACGGTTTTACCATTAATGGGCGTGAAGAACAATACACCTGGACAAAACCCTATATGTCCAATAAACAGGTTTTCGTCGTCAAGGCTGACTCCGGCATCGAAACCTTAGAAGATTTATCAGGCAAGGCAGTGGCTGTCCAGTCGGATTCCAGTGCCGAGGCCGCACTTAAGGATAAGCCGGAATTGGTGGCTACCTTTGGGGAATACATAAAAGCGGAAGATTACAACAGTGCACTTTTGGATCTGGGCTCAGGGGCAGTGGATGCCGTGGCCATGGACCTGGTTGTAGCACAATACCAGATTGAAAAACGCGGTGACAATTTTGCTGTGCTTGAGGAAACCCTTGCTTCCGAGAATTATGGCGTGGGCTTCCTGTTAGGGAATGAATTGCTAAGAGACAAGGTAGAAAATACTTTGTTGGATATGGCAAAGGATGGCACCATGAAGAAGATTTCTGAAAAATGGTTTGGCGAAGATATTACCACTCTCGGTAAGTAATCATTCATAGAATTAATAGCAGGGGCTGTCCCAGTGAGATGGCCCCTTCTTTTGTGTATTGGCTCATTATTAAATGCTCCATAGAAAGTAATCTTGGCGAACGGATTCTTAAGAAGAGACTAACGTGGGCTGATGACATTACCTAGGATCTGGAGGTGCCTATATCGTGGAATTATCAGTTTTGCTGGCTAAGCTAAGCGAAGGCATGCTTGTCTCGTTTCAAATATTTGCGTTAACGCTTTTGTTTTCGCTCCCCTTAGGGCTTATTGTGGCCTTGGGCCGCATGTCCAGGAATTTCCTTTTAAGAAATATTATCAAAATATACATTTCCATTATGCGCGGAACCCCTTTGATGCTTCAGCTCATGGTGGTCTATTTTGGACCCTTCTACCTCTTTGGCTGGACCATGCCCCGGGGCTATCGGTTTATTGCTGTCATCATCGGCTTTGTGTTAAACTATGCCGCCTATTTTGCGGAGATCTATCGGGGCGGTATTGCTTCCATGTCCATAGGACAGTATGAGGCTGCCAAGGTACTGGGTTACAGCAGAGCCCAGACCTTTATGAAGATCATACTGCCCCAGGTGATCAAGCGGATTCTTCCCTCAGTAACCAATGAAATTATTACGTTGATAAAAGATACCTCTCTGGCCTTTGTTATTTCTGTTTCTGAAATGTTCACGGCGGCCAAGGCCATTGCCTCGGCCCAAGCCAACATGATTCCCTACCTTGCGGCCGGTCTCTTTTATTATGTATTCAATTATATTGTCGCCTTCACCATGGAATGGGTGGAGAAAAGGTTCAGCTATTACAGATAGGAGGCCATCCCATGACATTATTGGAAATCAGAAATCTAAGAAAGACCTTTGATGGCCTTGAGGTCATCAAGGATATCTCACTCAAGGTTGAACAAGGGCAGGTAGTGGCCATTATCGGTCCATCGGGTTCCGGCAAATCAACCTTGCTGCGGTGTGCCACCCTATTGGAAACGGTGGATTCAGGGGATCTTATATACATGGGTGAGCCTGCCGTCCACACGGATATTCACGGCGAGACCTGCTATGCGCCGCCCAAGCACCTTAAAAAGATTCAAAGCTATTTTGGTCTGGTTTTCCAGAATTTTAATCTATTTCCCCATTATTCGGTGATTAAAAACATTATTGATGCCCCCATGCATGTGCAGAAAAAAAGCAGGCAAGAGGCTCTGACTGTAGGCCGGGAGCTACTGGAGAAGATGGGGCTATCAGACAAGGAAAACGCTTACCCCTGTCAGCTTTCGGGAGGCCAGCAGCAGCGTGTATCCATTGCCCGAGCCCTTGCACTAAATCCAAAGATACTCTTTTTCGACGAGCCCACCTCCGCCCTTGACCCTGAATTAACCGGGGAAATACTCAGAGTCATCAGGGATTTGGCGGCCGAGCATATGACCATGGTGATCGTAACCCATGAGATGAGCTTTGCCAGAGACGTGGCCGATCATATTATTTTTATGGATGGTGGAGTTATCGTTGAGGAAGGCACTCCGGAGGAAGTCATCAATAACCCTCAAAGTGATCGAACCAAGGCTTTTTTAAACAGGTTCAACGAGTTCTAAATAGGCATAAAAAGGAGAGACTAGGTATAATTTCACCCTAGTGCAATTATACTTTTCCTAGTATAATATATAATAATTTTTATAGAGAGAAGGAGAGAGAACATGAAACGTATTACTAGCTTAGTTCTTTTGGTCACTTTGGTTGCCACTCTTTCCGCAGGTTGTGGAAGTCAGATGAACAAAACCGATGAAAAAGATAATCAGAAGGGTGATGTTATCAAGATCGGTATCAACTATGAGCTTTCAGGGGACGTGGCCTCCTATGGACAAAGCTCTGTTGAAGGAATTGAATTAGCCATTGAGCAAATCAATGGGGCAGGAGGTATTAACGGCAAGACAATCGAGGCTGTTAAGTACGACAACAAATCCGAGCCTGCCGAGGCTACCACCCTTGCCTCCAAGCTAATGACCCAGGATAAGGTGCTCGCCATCCTTGGCCCCGCCACATCCGGTTCATTTAAGGCGGAAATCCCTGTCGCCATCAAGAACAAAATTCCAGTTGTTTCCGGATCGGCTACAGCCGATGATGTTACCGTAGATGAGAAGGGTGTGAAGGAATACGCCTTCCGCATCTGCTTTAATGACTCCTACCAGGGAACGGCTATGGCTAACTTTGCATTAAAGAACCTTTCCAAGACCAAAGCCGTTGTCATCATGGACAGCTCCAGTGACTATGGCAAGGGGCTTGCAGAAAACTTTATCAAAACTTTTGAAGCCGCAGGCGGCACCATCGTGGCCAGAGAGGCCTATGTGGCGAAGGATACCGACTTTAATGCTATTTTGACTAAGATTAAGGGTAAGGATTTTGATGTGATCTTTATTCCCGGTTATTACAATGAGGCTGGTCTTATCATTAAACAGGCCCGTGCTCTGGGAATTGATGTTCCTGTGCTGGGTGCCGACGGCTTTGATTCCCCAACGCTTCTTGAATTGGCAGGTGCCGAAGCCCTAAACAATGTTTACTTCTCCAACCATTATTCATCTCTGGATCAGGATCCTACGGTTGTTAAATTTATAGCCGATTTTAAGGCCAAATACAATAAGGAACCCGATGCTTTCAATGCCTTGGGCTATGATCTGGCGAAGTTTGTTGCCGATGGTATTGCACGAAGCGAAAAGCTTACGGGCGAGTCGATCAAAAATGCCCTCGCAGCTACCCAGAACTTCACCGGGGTCACTGGTTCCTTCAGTGTTGACGAAAACCATAACCCTGTTAAGGCCATTGTAGTTATCGGCTTGAAGGATGGCGTACAATCCACCAGTGAAAAAGTCGCCCAATAGAAACAGAATCAAGAATGATATATAAGTGGGACAATTAATTGCTCCCACTTATATGTGTTTCATGACTTTACACTGCCTATCGCCATTGAAAGAAGGGATGATCACTTGGAACAGCTTTTACAACAGATTGTTAATGGGATATCGTTAGGAAGTATCTATGCCTTGATTGCACTGGGTTATACCATGGTTTACGGTATAATCAAACTCATCAATTTTGCTCATAGTGAGGTTTATATGCTGGGCGCCTATGTGGGCTACCTTTGCATGACAACATTGCGCCTTGGTTTCTTTTGGTCTCTCTTGGTAGCGATGGCTTTTTGTACTTTGTTGGGCGTCGTTGTTGAAAAAGTCGCTTATAAGCCCTTAAGAAATGCCACCAGGATAGCCGTTCTGATTACCGCTATTGGAGTTTCGCTTTTTTTGCAATACGTTACCATGGCTATTGTAGGGCCCAATGTGCGAACCTATCCTGCAGTGGGAGGGTTACTGGCAGAGTCTCTTACATTAGGCAGTGTCCGAATCTCCGCCCAGCAAATAATTATTATATCAGTCACTGTGGTATTAATGATCGTTCTACAGTTCATTGTCAAGAAAACAAGAATAGGACGGGCCATGCGGGCCGTTTCATTGGATAGGGATGCCTCCGAACTCATGGGCATTAATATCAATACCACCATTTCCTTTACCTTCGCCCTGGGTTCTGCTTTGGCGGGTGCGGCCGGTGTTCTGGTGGGGGTCTATTACAATTCCATCAACCCCCTTATGGGTACACTTCCAGGGCTGAAGGCCTTTGTTGCCGCCGTATTTGGCGGGATCGGCCTTATCCCGGGGGCCATGATTGGTGGTTACTTTATTGGTATCGTTGAGGTCTTCGTCTCCGGCTATGGAAACTCCATGTACAGGGACGGAGTCGTTTTTGCCATTTTGATTCTGATACTGATTCTAAAGCCAGCAGGTCTTCTTGGTAAAAATGTAAGGGAGAAGGTGTAGCATGAAGAAACTATTGAAGAACAGCAGACTCATGAAGCTCATCTCTCTCGTTCTAGCCTTTGCCATTGTACAGGCTCTTATCTCTACAGGTATTATCAGTGACTATCTTCAGGCGACGTTGGCCACCATTTGCATTAATATTATTCTGGCGGTCAGCCTGAACCTTATCACAGGCTTTACGGGTCAATTCTCCTTGGGTCATGCAGGTTTTATGTCTATTGGCGCTTATGTGTGTGCGATTATTACTCTTCGCATGTCCACTACCTTTGGCTTTGTCCTGGGTGTTTTTGCCGGGGCTTTAACTGCTGCCCTCATAGGATGCCTGGTTGGACTACCCACTCTCAGGCTTAAAGGGGATTATCTGGCCATAGCCACCCTGGGTATGGCAGAGATCATTCGTATTGTCTTCCTTAATATGGAGATCACCAATGGCGCCGCGGGCTTAAGTGGCATTCCGCAGTTTGTCAACTGGATATGGCTATTCGTCTTTACAGCGGGAACTATCATCCTTATCGCCAACTTCATTAAGTCTTCTCACGGACGGGCCTTAATCTCCATCCGAGAGGATGAGATTGCCGCTGAGGCCATGGGTATTAATTCCACAAGGTATAAGGTCATGGCCTTTACCATTGGGGCCTTTTTCGCTGGTATTGCCGGTGCTCTGTATGCCTCTTATTTCTATTTTATTAAGCCTGATTTGTTTGGCTTCCTTAAATCCATCGATGTTCTCGTCATCGTGGTATTCGGAGGGATGGGCAGCTTGTCAGGATCGGTTATTTCAGCTTTCTTGCTGGCTCTGATTTCCACCTATCTCCAGTCCTTCTCGGAAATTCGCATGATTCTGTATGCCTTGCTTCTGGTGGTCATCATGATTTTCCGTCCCCAGGGCCTGATGGGTTCCAAAGAGGTTTCCCTGTCGGCATTAAGCAAGGTGGGACAACGCTTCCAATCCAAGAAGGGAGGGCTAAAATGATGCCAATCCTGAGTGTTAACAAGTTAACTAAATCCTTTGGCGGATTAACAGCCGTCTCCAATGTCAGCATGGAGCTGGAACAGGGCGAGCTGGTAGGGCTCATTGGGCCCAATGGCGCCGGAAAAACGACATTGTTTAATCTGCTTACCGGTGTTTACGTACCCACCAATGGAACCATCACTCTTGCAAAGGAGAGTCAAAGTAAGTCCCTTCAAGGTCTTAAGCCTTACACTATCTGTAAGGCGGGCCTGGCAAGAACCTTTCAGAATATTCGTCTTTTTAAGGATCTGACCGTTTTAGACAACGTACGAATAGCCATGCATCAAAATGTCAAGTATGGCCTCATCCCAAGCTTTTTCCATCTTCCGACTTATAGAAAGGAAGAGGAAAAGCTACTGGAGGAGGCTCTGGAGCTTTTAAAAATATTCCAGCTTGATCATAAAAAGGATGAGTTGGCCAGAAATTTGCCCTACGGTGAGCAACGACATCTTGAAATTGCCCGTGCTTTAGCAACCAAGCCTGTTCTGCTTCTTCTGGACGAACCTGCGGCTGGTATGAACCCGGCTGAAACCGCCCAATTAACCGAGTTGATTGGCTGGATCAGGGCAAAATTTAATCTGACGATACTTCTCATTGAGCATGATATGTCTCTGGTGATGAAAATCTGTGAGCGCATCTATGTCTTGGACTACGGGATGATAATTGCCAACGGAACGCCGCAGGAGATTAAAAATAATAAACGTGTTATTGAAGCTTATCTGGGGGAGGAAATCAGCAATGTTTGAGATAAAGAACATCGATGTCCATTTTGGTGTGATCCATGCCCTCAAGAATGTGTCGTTAACTGTCAATGATGGGACCATTGTTACCTTGATCGGGGCTAACGGTGCAGGAAAGACCACCACCCTGCGCACCGCTTCGGGCCTTAAAAAACCAACTCAGGGTGAGATATGGCTGGATGGTAAAAATATTACCGCCACCTCAGCTCAGGATAGGGTTAAAATGGGAATCTCCCACGTTCCGGAAGGACGCCGTGTCTTTTCCTCCATGACGGTGCTTGAGAATCTTGAACTGGGTGCCTACTTGAGGCGCGACAAGGAGGGTATTGCCAAGGATCTTCAGAGAGTCTATGAGCGCTTTCCCATTCTGGCCGATAGAAAAAAGCAGGCGGCGGGAACCTTGTCCGGAGGAGAACAGCAAATGCTGGCCATAGGCCGTGCCCTCATGAGCAAACCTAAAATTCTGTTTCTGGATGAACCCTCTATGGGACTTGCTCCCCTGTTGGTTCAGGAGATTTTCAGTATAATAAAAGACATTAATAAGGCTGGAACAACGATTCTCCTTATTGAGCAGAATGCCAGCATGGCCTTGCAGATTGCCCATCATGCCTATGTTATGGAGACTGGATCCATCGTTCTTTCGGGTACGGGAACGGATCTCATTGAGAGTGAGGACATTAAAAAAGCCTACCTAGGAGGTTAAAGTTATGTTTGTAAAAAATAAGATGACAGCAAACCCGTTCACCATCTCGCCAGATCAGACCATTCCTGATGCGCATGAAATCATGGCGGCCCATGGCATTCGCCGCTTGCCTGTTATGAAGAACGGCAAGCTGGTGGGTATCGTCTCCAGGGAAGATATTTCTAAATACAGCCCATCTAAGGCGACAAGCCTGAGTATGGGAGAAATAACCTACCTTCTTGCCAAAACGAAAATCAGTATGATTATGACTAAGGACCCTACCACCATCTCCTCCAGTGCGCTTCTAGAAGAGGCAGCTATCCTGATGCGCGATAACAGCATCAGCTTCCTTCCTGTGGTGGATGGCGACAAGCTGGTAGGGATTATCACCGAGAGTGATATTTTCGACTCCTTTATTGAGCTTTTGGGCTTTAGGGAGAACGGAACCCGACTTACAATAGAAGCAGATGACGCTCCGGGCATTATGTCCAACCTGACCCGAATCATCGGGGAGTTTGGGGCCAATATCAATCATGTGGCTGTTTACCGGGGCTCCAACGGAAAAAGCGCCATCGTAGTGGGGGTGAACTCCCTCAATACCGCCGACATGGAAAAGTCCATTGAAAAGCAGGGATTTAAGATTCTATACAAGCTTCAGAACAAATAGAAGCAGTGTAATAACCTTCACCAGCCACTTGCTTGCTAAGCAAGTGGCTCTCTTTATGTCCCTTGGTTTCCGAGGGTTCAGATTGAATTTTTATTGGGAATGATTTAATATGATTTCAACAAGCTAAGACGAGTTCCATGACAGCATAGGGAAGGAAGAGGGAGTATGAATCATGATTTAATCATCATTGGCGGAGGCCCTGCGGGATATCTCGCAGCCGAAAAGGCAGGCCGAGCGGGCCTTAAAACCTTGCTCATCGAGGAGCGTGGCGTAGGCGGCGTCTGCCTTAATGAGGGCTGTATCCCGTCAAAAACCCTGCTCTACTCGGCCAAGCTCTATGAGCAGGCCTTAAATGGTCAAAAATATGGTGTGGCGGTGACTAATCCTCAGCTCAACCACACAGTGGTGGTGGACAGAAAAAACAAGGTGGTTAGAACCCTCCTTATAGGAATAAAAGATGCCCTGAAAAAGTCCGGGGTGGTTATTTTTGAGGGCCGCGCTCAGGTTGTAGGGAAAGGAGAAGAAGGTTTTTTAGTTCGCTCCGGTGAACAGGTTTTTGAAGGGAGCAGGCTTTTAATCGCCACCGGCTCGGTGCCTGTAATTCCTCCGCTCCCCGGAATTGTCGAGGGACTGGAACGGGGTTATGTGGTGACCAGTCGGGAGCTTCTTGGCCTCCGAGACATCCCCTCATCCCTGGTCATTCTAGGGGGTGGAGTTATTGGGCTGGAAATGGCCGCCTATTTTAGCACGGCGGGGAGCCAGGTGACTGTGGTGGAAATGCTGGATCATATTGCCGGTGCAACGGACGGAGAGATTGGCGGTATGCTGCTTAAACACCTCCAAAAAAGGGGTGTGTCCTTCAAACTCAGTGCAAAAGTAACTGAAATCAGGGAGAAAGAGGTCTGCTTTGAATCAGAGGGTAAGACGCAGACTCTTACGGCTGAGAAGGTGCTTTTGAGCGTGGGCAGAAGGCCCGCAACCCAAGGGCTTGGCCTTGAAACCCTGGGTGTCCAAATAGAGGGAGATAAAATACTGACCGACGAATTTGGCAGAACAAGTATCCCTGGTGTTTATGGAGCCGGGGATGTTAACGGTATCTCCATGCTGGCCCATACTGCCTATCGGGAAGCGGAGGTATGCGTACACCATATGCTGGGCATACAAGATACCCTTTCCTATCAAGCCATCCCTGCGGTGATCTATACCCAGCCCGAGGTAGGGGGTGTGGGTGAAACAGAGGAAACGGCAAGGCAAAAGGGATTGGATTATGAAGCAGCCAAGCTCTCTCTGCGTTTCAGCGGACGATTTCTGGCGGAAAACGAGGGGGGAGACGGCCTGTGTAAAGTGCTGGTAGAGCGGTCCAGCAGGAGGCTGATAGGCGTTCACATCCTTGGAAGCTATGCCTCGGAAATGATCTATGGTGCAGCAGTGATGATAGAGCAGGGGATGAGGATTGATGATATAAAAAGGGTGGTTTTCCCTCATCCCACCGTTTCGGAGATCCTTAGGGAAACCCTGTTGAGAATCGAAGGATAGAAGCAAGGGGGCATCGGCCCCCCTTTTTTATTGTCTGGCTTCGGGAACTTCACTAACGGTTGCCTTTACGGATTGTGCCTCACCATGACGGACGAAGAACATGCACAGAAAAGCCAATACGAAAGAAATGGCCGCATAGACAAATAAAGAACTATAGGTGATGACCTGGTCGCGTATCCATCCGAAAAGAACAGGACTGATGATGGCGGCGCTGAAAGAGAAGAAATAATAATAGCCGGTGTATTTACCTATGTTTTTCCAAGGGGCCAACTCCACCACCATGGGCAGGGAATTTATATTCACGCAAGCCCAGAAGCATCCCCCCAGAAGAAGGAGAATTCTTAGTAACGTAATGTTATTATTCGCCAGTAGCATGCCCAAGAAGAGAAGGGCCACACCCATTAAACCAATCATAATAGTCTTTCGGCGTCCAATCTTTGCTCCGATAAAGCCTGCGGGAATGGAAAAGAAAAGGAAGGAAAGAGAGAACATGGAGAGGAGGAGTGAGGCATCTCCAGCTAATAGGAACTCACCCGATGCATCCTTGAGGGTATTGGTCACATAAAGTGAGAAGAAGGTTTCCACGGCATTGTAGCCACAGAACCAAAAGAGGATGGCAAAAAGAAGAAAGATAAGGCTGGCGGTCTTCTTTTCCTTTGTTGTATCCATAGCCTCTTCCTCATTGGGGACGACGTCCTCAACTCCGGCTTGTACCCGGTATTTTTCCTCATTGACAAAAAATACCATAACGGCTAATGCAAGGAGCATCACAAGGCCACTGGCCACAAAGGGAAGCGGCATACCGCCTATTTTAAACAGGATGCCTCCCAGAAAAAATGAAATAAAGCTTCCAAAGCCACCCATGAAATTGATGATTCCGTTGGCCTGGCTTCTGAGCTGGGGCTGTGTGATGTCGGGCATTAACGCCACCACGGGAGCCCTCCAGGTAGACATGACAAAATTAAAGAGAATGGCGACGCCCATGAGGGTTGCAAGGGACCAGGTAAAGGGGATGAGTGCAAAGGCCAGGGCGCAGATGGGAAGGCCCGCCATAATATAAGGCATCCGTCTTCCAAAACGCGTTTTGGTTTTATCGGACAGAGCTCCAAAAAGGGGTTGAAAAATAACTCCGAACACATTGTCAATGATCATGACCATACCAATAAGAAAGGTGCTGGCAACATACTTCTCAAGGAGAATGGGGATGTAGGCATTGTACATGGACCAGGCAACAGAACTGGCAAAGAAACCGAAACCGATCAGGAAGGTTTGTTTGTAATTGAGCTTCATAAGTACTTGCCTCCGATTTATTTAATTCTTTAAAATTTCAATAGTGTATTTGCTGACGTATTCCCACAGCACGATCAGGATAATTGGTAATGATGGCATCTACCTTCTCTTTAAACATCCATGCCATGTGCTCCGGTTGATTAACGGTCCAGGGATGAACCCGTATGCCTCTTTGCTGGCAATCCCTCACAGTTCCCGGAACAAGCAAAGTAGCGAAATAGGGGTGGATGGCGTCAGCCCCAAGGTGTTGGGCATAGACATAAGGATCAACCATGGCCTCACTGTATAAAAGTCCTATTTTGGCGGTGGGGTCCAGTTTTCTCAGAAGAAGAAGACTATAATGGTTAAAGGAGGAAAAAAGCACTCTTTCCCCAAGACCCGCCCTCTTTACAAGATCCAGGACCTTTTCCTCAATGCCCTCATAAAGGACTATGGTTGATTTTATTTCGATATTGAGGCTTAAACCTGTGTTTTGAATAAAACTCAGAACCTGGTCAAGTGTAGGTATCCGAACTTTGGAATACTGACCAAAGCCATTTGAGAAATCAAGAGAAAGCAATTCAGAAAGCGTCATGTCAATGATTCTGCCTGTTCCGTCAGAACAGCGGTCCACTGTCTCATCATGAGCAACCACTACATGACCGTCACGGGTAAGATGAACATCAAGTTCAATGCCATCAGCACCCATTTCATAAGCCAACGTAAAAGCCTCCATGGTATTTTCAGGCGCATAGGCCGATGCACCTCTGTGGCCCCAAATCAAGGTTCTTATTATATCCCATCCCTCCGAAGATAATTTAATAGCCCTTTAAAAAAGCATGGTAAAGAGCTATAGAATACTCTTATCACCATGTTATCATTTCGTTTTACGGACTTCAATGTGCTAGGGTAAATTGTTTCCTCCTCCCCTAGAGATGACAGAAAGTTATGCAATAATTTTGCACAAAAAGTAAAAACCTTGCCGGAGTAAACAAAATCCAATAAATCACAGCTTAGCTGTATGAATATATAAATAGTAAAATAATGGTAATAAAGTTGTGATAATAGACGAAAATATTCCGCAAAAATTTATATATTTTATTGCAACCTTTACAAGCAGGTGATAAAATTGGAGGGAATGGAGTATTTTTTTATAGATTATTCTCGCCTATTTATGCAAACGATTGCACTATCCTATGGTTGATTTCTGCTCAGAATGTGTATTTTTCAGGAAATAATTTAATGTATGGCCATCTATTCTGCTTAGTGCAAACGATTGCAATTAATAAAAAGCTTGATATTTAACGTTTTTAGCCGAAAGGAGGTCAATTTTGTTCATTAATAGCATGTTGATCATTAGATTAAATTGAAGGAGGAATCGTTCTTATGCGCACACCCTGTCGTAAAATAATGGCATGGATTTTAATGTTGGCTATGGTTATCGGATTGTTTAATACAACATTTCCAATCTCCATAGCTTCCGCAGCGGAAGCAGCCCTTCCACAGGTAGTCACCGCGGCATTGGCGGGAAGCTTTCAGTCTGAATTGGGAGCGCCCGGGGATTGGATGCCCGATAGTGCAATAACAGAGATGACCTATTATGATAATGGGATCATGGAGTTTATCGCAGAGCTTCCTGAAGGTGATTATAACTATAAAGTAGCTCTAAATGATTCCTGGACTGAGGCCTATCCCTCCAGTGATATTGCCCTAAGTATCCCAGCGGGTGGGACTCATGTTATTTTCCAATATGACACAGCCACTCATGAGGTTTTTGACTCGGTTAATAATCCGGGGAGATTTGTTTCAGTGGCCGTAGTGGGGGATATACAGGTTACCTCGGGGGATGCCATTGGATGGACACCGGATAACCCGGCTACAGAAATGGTTTACATAGGGGGAGGCCTTTATCGTTACTCGACTGAGGTCCAAGCCGGCAGCCATGAGTATAAGGTTGCTCTCAACGATACCTGGGATAAATCCTATCCCAATGATAACATACCCCTTGAGGTTGAATCAGACGGTACAGTAACCTTCTATTACAACCACAACACCCATTCGGTAAAGGATAGCGTGAATGATGCCCTGGACTATGTAGTGCTGGCCGGTAGCTTTCAGTCTAAGCTGGGTGGAAGCGATTGGGCCCCTTCCAACACCGTTACTAGAATGCACGATGTGGATGAAGACGGTATCTACATGTTCCAAACCTTCTTACCCCAAGGCGCCTATGAGTATAAGGTGACCTTTAATGGCGGTTGGGACGGCGCTATTCCCGGAAGCAATATCAGCCTGACAGTGCCTGTGGGTGGAACCACGGTTCTTTTTCTTTATGACAGCGTGAACAAAATCGTCAAGGATTCAGTGAACGATATACCTACCGCTGTACAGAGGGTTATCCTCTTTAAGTATGTCCGGGAGGATAAAGATTATGACGGCTGGAATCTCTGGGTCTGGGGGACAGGTAAGAAAGACGACCAGATCGATTTTACAGAGTTCCGTGATGACGCGGCTTATGCCAAGATTCTGGTTTCTGCCACAAACACAAGGGTTGGCTTTAAAATAAGAAAGGGAACCGGTTGGGATACCATTGACCAGGATTATGATCGGTATATTGACACCACGGGTCAAGTGGTCACCAAGGTTACGGCCACTTCCGGTGTTGGTGATCTAACCGTTGTCCCCACGTCACATGCACCCATTAACCAGAATGGTGATATTACCTTCTTCTACAGGGATGAGGACCTTTATCAGAAAAACTTAATGCATACCCTGGCTGAAGGTGATAATGGCGTTGTTCTTAAATTTGATGGTTCTGAATATCCCATGGTTTATCAGCCATTGGAAGAGCGTTTTATTCTAACCCTCGAAGATGTTGCTCAAGGGATTTATGAGTATACCTACATTATTACAAAGGACACAGAGGTAACTGAAATACCCGATCCCATGAATACTGTGGATGGGGTTTCTAAAATCGTTTATATCAAACCTGTGGCGGACATACAATCTGAGGTTTTACCAAGCAGCATCGACTATAACCAGAATGCTGTCCTCAGTGTTGATGTGACCTTGAGCCAAGGTACTGTCAAAGAGATGTATGCTGATCTGACTGCCTTGGGGGGAAATCCCAGATTGCCCATTGATACCGCACTGAATGCGGCAACCCTGTCGGTCAGGGATAATGTCACAGCAGGAGTTAAAACCATTCCTATTACCATCATTGATGAATACGGTAATGAACATGGTGCTGAGGCCACCCTGGAAGTTAAGACACGGGTTTCCACCGGCGAGCTTGATTTTGACTGGGATGAGGCCAGAATCTACTTTATGCTTACCGACCGTTTCAATAATGGAGATTCCTCCAACGATGACCCCAATGGTGAAGCTTATACTCCCGAGGATCCCGGTGACTATGCGGGAGGCGACTTCCAAGGGATTATTGAGAAGCTGGACTATCTTGATAGCCTGGGGGTTAACACCCTATGGATCACACCCATCGTGGATAACATCAACTATGATGTTGAAAGCGGTGGTGCGGGTTCCTTCTATGGCTATCATGGCTATTGGGCCAAGAATTTTGAAGCCATTGACGAGCATCTGGGAGATGTGGAGACCTTCAAGGCCTTGATTGATGCCGCCCATGACAGAGGCATCAAAATTATGGTGGATGTAGTCCTTAATCATACAGGCTACGGTCTTAAGGCGACAGATACGGGAGACGGTATATCTAATTTCCCCACCGATAGCGATCGTGCCCTCTTTGAAGGCATGCTGCGTACCGTCAATGAATCGGGAGACGTAAGAAGCGAGCTATCGGGGCTTCCCGACTTTTTAACTGAAGATCCCGAAGTGAGGGAGCAGATTGTGGAATGGCAGTCTGCATGGCTTGAACGAGCCAGAACCGACAGAGGGGATACCATTGACTATTTCAGAGTGGACACCGTCAAGCATGTGGAAGATACCACCTGGAGAGCCTTTAAAAATGCCCTGACCGCCATCGAGCCCGAGCATAAAATGATCGGTGAATGGTACGGCGCAGGTGCTAATAGCACCGGCGGTCAGCTCCAGACCGGTCAAATGGACTCACTTCTTGATTTTGATTTTAAGAATATCGCCAAAAACTTTGTGGATGGGAATATTAACACCGCAGAAGCAGCTCTTGCGGCCCGCAACAGTAAGATGGACAACACCGCTACCCTGGGCCAGTTCTTGAGCAGCCATGATGAACCGGGCTTCCTGATCGATAAGGTTGGGGGGGATGAGGGCAAGATGAAGGTCGCTGCCGCTCTCCAGATAACAGCCAAGGGTCAGCCGGTTATATATTACGGCGAAGAATGGGGCCTTTCTGGTATCAATAATTGGCCGGCCTATGATAACCGCTATGAAATGCCCTGGGCAGCGTTTGAAGCTGAGGAACCCACCGTAAAGGACTTCTTTACGCATTATCAAAAGCTGTTAACCATCAGAGAAGACTTCTCAAAGGTATTCTCTAAGGGCACCCATTCAAAGGTGGCCGGCGGAGATTCAGAAGGATATCTGGTCATACGGAGAGCATACGAAGGAAACCAGATTTATGTGGCCCTTAACACCACAACCGATGAAAAAACAGTAACCTTCAATGTTTCTGTCCCTGATGGCACTGTTTACACCGATGAGTATAGTGGGCAGGAATATACCGTAGCCGAAGGTAAGGTTACTTTTACTCTTCCTGGTAGAAATGATGGCGGTACAGCTATTCTCACTACCGATGTCGTTGTGGAGGGCCCCGGAGCTGTGCCGGCGGGCCACATCCGCATTCACTACAAGAGAACATCGGCAGATTATTCAGGATATGGTCTGTGGTTATGGAATGATGTAGCCTCCCCGTCAAGCAATTGGCCCACAGGGGCAACTCCATTTACCTCTGAACAGATGGATAGCTATGGAGCCTATCTGGACATTCCTCTTAATGCTAATCCCAAAAATATCGGATTCCTGGTTGTTAACCAGAATGGTGACAAGGATGCTGGGGATAAGACCTTCTCCATTCTGTCATCAGAAATGAATGAAATATGGATCAAGCAGGGCTCTGATACGGTTTATAAATATGAGCCGGTGGATCTACCGGAAAACACCCTGAGAATCCATTATGTCAGAAATGATGCGGAGTATACCCCCTTTGGCATATGGTCATGGGCGGATGTAGCCACCCCCTCAGGCGGAGACTGGCCCACAGGCGCCACCCCCTTTACGTCGGGTGGAACGGATCGCTATGGGGCCTATCTGGATATTCCCCTTACCGAATCTGCTAAAAAGATCGGTTTCCTTATCGTCAACCGCGATGACGGGAATAAGGACGGCGGAGATAAGGGCTTTAACCTTCTGGACAAATACAATCATATATGGGTGAAAGAAGGGGATGACACCGTTTATATTTCGCCCTATTATGAAGTCGCTACCGGTCTTGTGAGCGCGGAGGTTGTATCTGATAGTAGGATTCTCCTTGGCTTTACCATGACCGACGGCCTTGAGGCCGAGGCACTTAAAGAGGCGCTCGTCATCACTGATGTTGACGGGGATCCCGTACTGGTTAATAGTGTAGCCATTACAGGGAGTACCAACGTTGAGGTAAATGCCCAGGTTCCTCTCGACAAGCTGCCCCTATCGGTAACCTTCTCTGGAAGAACCATCACAGCCAATACTGGGTGGAGATTCTTAGACCAAGCCTATTATTATGAAGGGGATGACTTGGGGGCCACCTATCATCAGGGCAAAGCCACATTGAAGCTGTGGGCGCCAAAGGCTTCTCAGGTGACCGTTCAATTCTATGATAAGAATGATTCCACTCTTCTTATGGGAAGTTTGGAGCTCGTCAAGGGTGAAAAAGGCGTTTGGGCAGTTGAAGTTGAGCCTAGCGATTTTGAGGGAGTTTCGGACCTCAAGGGATACTTCTACCAATATGAGGTAACCCATGATGGCACCACTAAAAAAGTGTTGGATCCCTACGCTAAATCCATGGCCATATTCAGGGTGGATTCAGAAGGGAATGCAGGCCCTGATGGCGATACTGTGGGCAAGGCGGCCATTATTGACCTGAGCACCACCGATCCCTCACAGTTTGCCCATGCCACTATTCCGGGCTATCAAAAACGTGAAGATGCTGTCATCTGGGAAGTCCATATCCGGGACTTTACTTCGGACACCTCCATCGAGGGTGACCTTAATGCCCGCTGGGGTTCCTATAAGGCCTTTATTGACAAGCTGGACTATATTAAATCTTTGGGAGTGACCCATATTCAGCTTCTCCCCGTCATGGCCTGGTACTATGGCGATGAAGCCGTGATGGATGAAAGAGAAAACCATTACTCAGCCCAGGGGAATAACTATAACTGGGGCTATGATCCCCACAGCTACTTCTCTCCCGACGGGGCCTATTCGGAAAATGCAGAAGATCCTGAATTGAGAGTGAAGGAGCTCAAGGAGCTGATTGATGCCATTCACGATGCAGGAATGGGTGTTGTTCTCGACGTTGTGTACACCCATATGGCCAAGGCCGATTTCCTCAATGATATCGTGCCTGACTATTACGCCTTTAAGGATGCCAACGGAAACTTCCTTGGCGGATTTGGCAACAATCTGGCAACCAATAGAAAAATGGCTGAGAAGCTCATGGTGGATTCTGTCAAGTATTGGTTTGATGAGTACAAGATTGACGGTATGAGATTTGACATGATGGGTGATGCCACCTACGAGGCCATCCAGAATGCCTATAATGCGGCTGCTGCCATTAATCCCAACGCCCTGTTCCTGGGTGAAGGCTGGAGAACCTTTGCAGGTCACCTTTCCGACCCCAGCCTTGCAGGAAAAGGCGCTGATCAGGATTGGATGGATAAGACCAATGATGTAGGCGTATTCTCCGATGAAATCAGAAATGAGCTCAAATCCGGCTTTGGTTCTGAAGGTGAGCCACGCTTCATCACCGGTGGTGCTAGAAGCATCCAGACGATTTTCAACAATATCAAGGGCCAGCCTGGCAATGTCACTGAGGATGATCCCGGAGACATCGTCCAGTATATTGCAGCCCATGATAACCTGCCCCTTTATGATGTCATCGCTCAATCCATCAAAAAGGATCCCTCAATACCGGCCAATGATAGGGAAATCCATCAAAGAATCCGCTTGGGTAATTCATTGGTACTGACCTCACAAGGAACAGCCTTCCTTCATGCAGGTCAGGAATACGGGCGTACCAAGCAGTGGCTGGGTGAAGGCGTACCTGAACAGAAGTATCATACCCTTCAGGATGTCAACGGAAATCCTTTTGGCTACTTCATCCATGACTCCTATGACTCTTCAGATGCCATTAACAAGTTTGACTGGACAAAAGCTACCAATGAGACCCTCTACCCTGTCAATACCCTGACTCAAAAATATACCCAAGGTCTCATAGCTCTCAGGAAATCCACCAATGCCTTCAGGCTTGGAAGCCAGGCAGTGGTCAACAACAATGTCACCCTGATAAGCGCACCTGAAATTAACCCGAATGATCTTGTGATTGCTTATAAGAATGTTTCTACCGATGGTACGGGTAATTATTATGTCTTTGTCAACGCCGACAGCCGTGCAAGGACACTGACCCTCCGGGAAGACCTTACCCAGGGGCAGGTACTGGTTGACAGTGATGAGGCCGGTATTGTACCCGTCGCTGAAAAAACAGGCTTCAGCCTGACGACGAGTACCATTACGCTGGATCCTCTCACAACGGTGATTATCAAGGTGATGCCATCGGCCACCTCACCCTCAAACAGTGGAGGAGCTGCAGGAACTGTCAAAACTGAGACCAACCAGTCCGGAAATACAACAGTTGTGTCAAAGGTTGTGACCGCGACGGCAGATAGCAACGGAAAGGCTTCTGCCTCGGTTTCACAAGCTGAGATCAGCGATGCCCTAGCCAAAGCACAACAGGCTGCCGGTGACAGTGGAAAGACACTGGTGGAGGTTCGCGTGGAGACTTCGGCCAATGCCCGGACAGTGGAGGCCAGCCTTCCCAGAGCCGCCGTTGAGCTTTTGAATGAAGGGAATGCGGATGGCCTGAGGGTCAATACGCCCATTGCCACCATTACCTTTGGAAGCGATGCCCTTTCAACCATTGCCGGCCAGGCTCAGGGGGATGTAACCATCAGTGCCTCTAAAGTAGAGAACTCCAGCCTCACCCCGGAAACCAGGGCTATGGTGGGAGATCGGCCGGTCTTTGATTTCACTGTTAAAAGCGGAAATCAGACCATATCTCACTTTAATGGCAATGTTCAGGTCTCGGTACCCTATACTCCCCAAGCCAATGAGAACCTTGATGCCATTGTGATTTACTTCATTAATGATCAGGGTCAGCTAGAAACCATACCCAACTGTAAATATGATCCTGTGACTGGAACCGTTACCTTTACAACCCAGCATTTCTCCAAGTATGCTGTGGGGTACAACAAGGTAACCTTTACCGATGTCTTATCCAATGCATGGTATAGCCGCGCCGTTGAATTTATCGCAGCCAGAGGCATTACCACAGGTACTGGGAACGGTCGCTTCAGCCCCGACGCTGAGCTGACCAGAGGACAGTTCCTGGTCATGGTGATGAGAGCTTATGGTCTTTCGCCTGATGAAAAGGGTGGGGATAATTTTGCGGATGCAGGAAACACGTACTAT
This sequence comes from Bacillota bacterium, assembly GCA_023415205.1. Lineage (GTDB taxonomy): Bacteria > Bacillota > Clostridia > DSM-8532 > DSM-8532 > DTU059. Next base: position 70,561 of record JAEZLR010000034.1, read on the forward strand.
ACCGGTTATCTGGCTGCAGCTAAGAGAATGGGTATAACAAAGGGCGTGGGTAACAACCTGTTCGCGCCGGAGAAAGTCATATCCAGGCAGGAAATGTTCACGTTACTGTACAATACCCTGAAGCTTTTAGATTTACTTCCTGAGTCAGCCCAGCAAAAACCGCTGGCCACCTTCAGCGATCTGAAAGATATTGATATCTGGGCTAAGGAAGCTATGGAAGCACTGGTGGGTGCAGGCGTGGTAAAGGGCAACGGACAGCTGCTCGCTCCCAGAGCCTTTGCCAACAGAGCACAAATGGCACAGGTTTTATACGAACTTCTTACCCGTGAATAAATGAGTATACGGCTCATTTGCTAGCAGACCAGCCAGGCATACCCTGGCTGGTTTTTCTTTGAAAAGCAGCTTCAAAAACATCATTGATAATTGATGACGTTTTCTGTATAATCTTGCTATTAATCCAACACTATAAAATAGAGGGGTTGTTGATAATGGGAAAAGCTTTAATTATTGGTGCTGGCGGAGTAGCCAGCGTCGTGGTGCACAAATGCGTGCAGAATCCAGATGTTTTCGAAGAAATATGCATCGCCAGCAGAACGGTAGAAAAGTGTAATGCCCTGAAAGCCAAACTGGACGGTGGGCAGACCAAAATTCAAACGGCTCAGCTCGATGCTGATGATACACAACAGGTGATTGACCTCATCAAAAAATTTGGCCCGGACGTGGTCATCAATGTGGCGCTTCCCTACCAGGATCTGACCATTATGGATGCCTGCCTGGCCACGGGTGTTCACTATGTGGATACCGCCAACTATGAGCCTCCGGAGATACCGAAGTTTGAATACAAATGGCAATGGGCGTATCGTGAAAGGTACGAAAAGGCTGGTATTACCGGATTACTGGGAAGCGGATTCGATCCTGGAGTCACCGGGGTTTTCTGTGCCTATGCCCAAAAGCATTACTTTGACGAGATTCATACCATTGATATCCTTGATGCCAATGGCGGGGATCACGGCTATCCCTTCGCCACCAATTTTAATCCCGAGATTAATATCCGTGAGATTACCGCTAAAGGCCGGTATTTCGAAAACGGCCAGTGGATGGAAACCGACCCCCTGGCCATAAAAAAGACCTTTGATTTTGATCAGATCGGGCCCAAAAACATCTATCTGCTCTATCATGAGGAACTGGAATCCCTGGCGGTTAATATCAAGGGTGTCAAAAAGATCAGATTCTGGATGACCTTCTCGGACAATTACCTCAATCATCTCAAAGTGCTCCAAAATGTTGGAATGACATCCATTGAGCCTATTGAGTTTGAAGGCAAAATGATTCAGCCCATTCAGTTTCTGAAGGCCGTTCTTCCTGATCCCGCCTCCTTAGGCCCCAGAACCAAAGGGAAGACCAATATAGGGTGTATTATTCAAGGATTGAAGGACGGAAAGCCTCTGACCTATTATGTCTATAATGTCTGCGATCATCAGGAATGCTACCAAGAGGTTGGTTCACAGGCGATATCCTATACGACGGGCGTACCGGCTATGATTGGTGCCATGCTGATTATAAAGGGTCTCTGGAAAAAGCCTGGAGTTTATAATGTGGAGGAGTTTGATCCCGATCCTTTCATGGAAGCTCTGAACAAGTATGGTCTGCCATGGCAGGAAAGCTTTTCTCCAACTTTATTGGACTGAGGTACAAAAATGAATTTAGATTTTAACGCATGTCCGACCCCGTGCTATATTGTGGATGAGAGGCTTTTAAAACGTAATCTTGAGGTGCTTCATTCTGTGCAGGAGCGTACCGGGTGCAATATTCTCCTGGCTTTAAAGGGTTTTTCTATGCATGCTGTCTTTCCTCTAGTGGGACAATACCTCAAGGGAATTACCTCAAGCTCCTTGTTTGAAGCCCGGCTAGGTTATGAGAAAATGGGCAAAGAGGTGCATATTTATGCCCCTGCCTATATTGACGAAGAATTTGACGAAATCCTTAAATACTGCGACCACATTGTATTTAACTCCTTTGACCAATGGAATAGGTTTAAGGAGAAGGTTAGATGTAGCCCTAAAAAAGTTGAGTGTGGCATACGGGTCAACCCGGAGTATTCCGAAATCCAAACCCCTATTTATAATCCTTGCTATAAGAATTCCCGCCTGGGGGTGACCTTGGCTAATTTCAGACCTGAGGAGCTTGATGGTATTGAGGGGATTCATTTCCATACCCTCTGCGAACAGAACTCAGACACCTTGGAACGGACCATCAAGGTGGTGGATGAAAAGTTTGGCCCCTATATTGCCCAAATGAAGTGGATCAATATGGGCGGCGGGCACCATATCACCCGTCCGGACTACGATATTGAGACCCTTGTAAGGTGTATCCTGTATTTTAAGAACAAGTATGGGGTGGAGGTCTATCTGGAGCCTGGAGAAGCCATTGCGCTCAATACAGGCTTTTTGGTGGCCAAGGTTCTGGATATTGTCAATAACGGCATGGATCTGGCTATTCTGGATACCTCTGCAGCCTGCCATATGCCCGATGTAATGGAGATGCCCTATAGACCCAATATCATTGATGCGGGAAAGCCGGGTGAACATGCTCATACCTATCGCTTAGGAGGGCTGACCTGCCTGGCCGGGGATGTCATTGGAGACTATTCCTTCAGGCAGCCGCTTAAGATCGGAGATAAGCTGATTTTCTGTGACATGGCCCATTACACCATGGTGAAGAACAATATGTTCAATGGTGTTAATCTTCCGTCTATTGCGCTTTTTAGCGAGGAGGAAGGCATTAAAATCATCAGGGAATTTAAATTTGAGGATTATGCCTCAAGGCTTTCCTGAGGGATAGCCCTTCAGAATTGTGAGCGGTTTCGATAATTTTGCTTTTTTAGCAGAGTATTTTGAGACCGCTCTTTTTCGTAGACGTTCTATCTTCATTGCTTTTTTAGAATAAATTTCATTGTTTAGTTTGTCGGCTTCTACAAAAACTAGGGTTGAATCATGACATTTAAGGAGGATATAGCAAATGAAAGTTAAGGATATTATGACTAAGAATGTTGCTACCGTTAACCCTGATTCCAATATCCTGGAAGCCGCACAGCTTATGCAAAAGCATAATGTGGGGTCCATTCCTGTCTGTGACCAGTCGGGTGTGATTGGTATTGTAACCGACCGGGATATTGTCGTTCGCAATATAGCTCACGGGAAAAGCCCTAAGGATACACCTGTCAGAGATGTGATGACGGGCCAGGTAACCACTGCCTCTCCTGAAATGGAGGTGGATGATATCACTAGAATGATGTCCGAAAAGCAGATACGTCGCGTTCCAGTTGTGGATGGTAATAGGATTGTCGGTATGATAGCCTTGGGAGATGTGGCCACCAATAACCATTTCAACATGGAGGCATCTGAAGCACTTTCTGAAATTTCAAAGCCTTCAAATCCTCAAATGTAATAGAGTTATGGCAAGAATCCGCCATTTGGAGAAATCCTTAAGAGGCGGATTCTTTTATAGTTACTTCTTCAATTCTTTCGTGCCTGTAACCTTGCTGGTGGCATCCATCTTAAAGCTCGATTCTGCATCGGTATTGGTGAAGTATAAATTCCCCTCCACTGTGGCATCAACAAGCTCGAAATCTTTCGCGGTAACATAGATATCCCCTTTAAAGGTACCGCTCTGTATTCTGGCTTTCGGGCTGTTGATGGTAAGCTTGGGGGCGGTCAGGGTGAAACGGTTGGTAACCTTTCTGTTATCGTCCTGGGTATAGAGGGCAATCTTTCTTTGAATTATATCCATTCCCGCATCATCTTTTTTACCATTCTTGAATTCACCGTCAAGAACCAGGTCTTTATTGATGGTTAGGTCATTGAGTAGGCATATGATCCAGGTGCCATTATTGCTGATGGCCTTTTCAAAGGCGCCGGCCTCATTGACAATGGATGCGGTGGTGTTTACATCCCCTCGCCCCGGTGATGTGGTCGGCCCACCCGTCGCATTGGGGGTGGGGGAATTTGCATTTATAGAAGGGGTGGGCGTATTCTTGGTACCAGAGGATCCACATGCCGATAATACGGATATCAGCAGGATTAAGACCATGAACAAAGTTTTAAGCCGGATTATGTTTTTCATTGGGTAACCTCCTGTTTGTGGTGATTTTATCTACATTATTTCCTATAATTTAAAATTCACTCATCAGAAGTCAGGAAGGCCATCGATACTCTCACCAGGCGAATGATTTTTAGGGGGTGTTCCATTTAAAAGTGATTAATAACACCAGTTATGGGAATGTATTATAGGTGCTTATTTAAAGTTACTTTGTTGACGTACAATAAATGGGGGTAAAAACCGTGAAAATAAAAACTAAGCTGATGCTCACTATTATCGTCAGCTTAAGCCTGATCTGTCTGCTTATCAGTAGCATTCTTCATTTTTCCGTGATGGGGTACATAAAAAAGCAGGAAATAGAATTTGTTTATGATGACTATCATCGCGCCTTTTCAATGATCCAAAGAGAGCAGGATGCTCTTGAAAGTGTGGCTTTGGATTGGTCACAATGGGATGAAAGTTATTACTTTACAGAAGGCACTAACCCTGAGTTCATTTCGGTTAATCTGCTCCAAAGTACCTTGCATGCCCTGGACCTTAACCTGATGTTGTTTGTCAATGAGCAGGGCGAAGAATTATATGCCATTCATGAGGGACTGCCGGTCAGCGGAGACCAAATTGAGGGTCAACTTCTTCAAAAGCTTTATACTGATGCTGAAAATACATATTTAACCGATCAAAAGCCCGTCACGGAGGTGATTGAATTAGCCGGACAACCCTTCTTAATATCCGTTGCGCCGATCACCACCTCCGATCTTAAGGCCACGCCCAGCAGTTTTTTGATCATGGGCAGACTGATCGATGAATCCTTTGTCGGTTATCTGGGAAAAGTCCTTAAAAAGGATGTTTCCATTCAAACCTCAAGGGAGGAAATACTTAGCCGGGAGGGTATACAGCAGGTTCACAATAGGGAGTTGACCCTTTGGATAGACACTGGCAACGGGTTTATCCGCAGTGCTGCCTATCTGCCTGATCATAAGGACAGAAGGGAGCTTTTACTGATTCTTCAGTCTGACAGAGCTCTCTACAGAAGTTGGTTGGACAAGATCAGTCTTTTTCTTGACTTAATGGTTCTGACCTTCGTCATCAATGGAATAATTCTATGGGTGGGCTTGAGCCAATGGATTACCGGACCCATTGAAAAGCTTCATAGGTTTATGAAAGAAGTGGAAAATAAGAAGGATACGGCGGCACGGATCACCCTTGGTGGGAAGGATGAAATGGCAGATCTGGCTGCCAGCACCAATGGCATGCTTAAGGCGCTTGACGACTCCTACCTGGAACTGAAAATAATTAAGGAGCGTTTCAGACTGACCACTGAAGCCACCAATGACGGCTATTTTGATATTCATTTTGAGAGTGGCCAATGCTATCTCAGTCCGGCCCTATCTGAATATGAGTCCCTTGGGGAAGGGGTGGGCGGATTGAAGCAATATATGGACAAGGTTCATCCCGAGGACAGGAAAAAGACCTGTAAAGCGATTTGCCAATGGTGGAAAGAGAAGGACGCTCTTCTTCGTCTAGACTATAGAGCCCCGTTGAAGAAGGGGGGCTATTGCTGGGTACTCATCCGAGGAAAAATCGTGGAAAGGGATGACAAGGGAAGACCCTTACGTGCCATTGGTACGCTTTCGGATATTCAGAGCCAAAAAAAGGTTGAAGAAGAAAACCTGTACTTAAGTGAAACGGATGTTGTCACGACCCTTAAGAACAGGGCTTCTGTAGAGAAGGTTCTGAATAATATCCAAAGTAAGTCGGGCCAGAGCTGGATTATCATGGGAGATGTCAACGGCTTGAAGATCATTAATGATAGCTTTGGACACCAAGAGGGTGACCGCCTCTTGTGGGCTGTCGGTGCTATTTTGAAAAAATGCTGTGCCCCCGATGATGTTGCAGCACGCTGGGGGGGCGACGAATTCATTATTGTTGTTCGGGATAAGGGCTTCCTTTATATCGATGACCTTCTTAGAAGCATCAAAAAAGAATGCGAGGAAATTTCAGGTTTCCCTATTAAAGTAAGTATTGCCCTTGGCTGTGCAGAAAGAACTAAAAGGAACAACGATCTGAACGGGGTACTGAAACTGGCAGAGGAGCGAATGTACCGCCATAAGCTGTTGGAAAGCAGGAGCGCAAGGAGCGCCATTATTGCCTCCCTGGAACAGTCTCTTCATGAAAAGCACATTGAGACGGAAGCGCACACCAAAAGGATCAAAAAACTCTGCATGGAAATTGGCACCAGTATAAATCTCTCACAGGATGAGCTGGATGAACTAGCCCTGCTGGGAGTGCTCCATGACATCGGGAAGATTGCCATACCCGAGGCGGTGCTGATGAAGCCTGGGGCGCTCACACCCGCTGAATGGGAGATCATGAAAACCCATTCGGAGATTGGTTACCGCATTGTTGCCGCAACCCCCGAGTTGGCACATATTGCAGATGAAATCCTTTTCCATCATGAGCGGTACGATGGGAGTGGCTATCCACAGGGTTTGAAGGGTCATGATATCCCCAAGCTCTCCAGACTCCTGACCATTGTGGATTCCTTTGACGTCATGACCCATGACCGGCACTATAAGAAAGCCATGGGCATTGACGAAGCTGTCCGGGAGCTCAAGGAGTGCTCAGGAAAACAATTTGATCCTGAAATGGTAAAGGCGTTTGTCAGGTTAATTAAGAATAATAAAATCACTTTGTAAAAGGTCTTGACATTAACGTTACGTCAAGGTGTAGTATCTCATTAAGGAAGTGAGTCAATGGAATACACAGTGCAGGGACTGGCCAAATTAGCTGGAGTGAGTACGCGCACCTTAAGGTATTACGATGAGGTAGGAATTCTAAAGCCGGCAAGAATTAATTCCTCAGGATACAGGATTTATGGACGGGCTGAGGTTGACAGGCTGCAGCAGATTCTCTTTTTCAGGGAGCTGGGGGTAAGCCTAGAGGACATCAAAGGGATGGTCACCTTACCTAATTTTGATGGGAACCGTGCACTAAAGGAACACCATGAGAAACTTCTGATCAAACGCAAGCAATTGGATATCCTCATAAAAAATGTGGAGAAAACAATGGCGGCAACTGAAGGGAGAATCATCATGAACGATTATGAAAAATTTGAAGGCTTTAAGAAAAGCCTTGTCAATGAGAATGAGCAGAAATATGGCAAGGAGACCAGGGAAAAGTATGGCCCCGAGGCTGTTGAAAAATCCAATGAGAGGTTCAGGAACATGAGTAAGGGAGACTATGATGCAATGACAATACTAGGCGAACAGGTACAGGATGCTCTGGCCGAAGCCTTTAAAGAAGGAGATCCTGCAGGCCCGTTGGCCCAAAAGGCGGCCGATTTGCACAGACAATGGTTAACCTGCTGTTGGGGTGAGTACAACAAGGAAGCCCATGCCAACTTGGCACAGATGTATGTGGAGGATGAACGCTTTGCAGCCTATTATGAAAAGGACAAACCGGGAGCGGCTGTATTTTTAAGAGATGCTATCCATATATATACGGGATTTAATAAGGTATAAGGGTATGATACTCCTTTACTAAGATGACTCAATTCGACAAAATCCACCTGGATGAGGGTGGATTTTTTACTGTAATGGGAAAGAATCCAAAAGGGCTACCCTTTCTGAGGGTTCTATGGTAAAATGGTGTCCGCTTATAAAAATAAAAAACTGGTGTGCAGGCACTTCTGGAGGAAAATTGATTACTATTAACAACCTAAGCTTGAATTTTTCCGGTACCCCCTTGTTTTCCAATGTCAATGTGAAGTTTACCCCAGGCAATTGCTATGGGATTATTGGTGCTAACGGTGCAGGGAAGTCTACTTTTCTAAAAATTTTATCCGGGGAGATTGAACCCTCTACCGGGGAGGTTCTGATTCCCGAAAACATTCGTCTTTCGGTATTGAAGCAGGACCATTTTGCCTATGATGACTATACCGTTCTGGACACTATTATCATGGGGAATATGCGTTTGTATGAGATCTCGAAGGAAAAGGACGAGCTCTATGCCAAGGCTGATTTTTCTGACGAGGATGGGATAAGGGCCTCAGAACTTGAGGCTGAATTTGCAGAACTCAACGGATGGGAGGCAGAAACCGAGGCCTCAAAGCTTATCCAGGGCTTGGGTCTGGAGAATGAATTACTCTATGCCCAAATGAACAGCCTTTCAGGTAATGAAAAGGTAAAGATTCTGCTGGCTCAGGCTTTGTTCGGTCACCCAGACATTATCTTATTGGACGAGCCTACCAACCATTTGGATATTCAGTCCAAGAATTGGCTGGAAGACTTTTTGCTGGAGTATACGGGAACCATTATCGTGGTTTCCCATGACCGCCATTTTCTTAATACCGTCTGTACCCATATTGCGGATATAGATTATGGCAAGATCAAGGTATTTGTGGGCAACTACGACTTCTGGTATGAGTCCAGCCAGTTGATCCAGCGCATGATTAAGGAACAGAATAAGAAAAATGAGGATAAGGCCAAGGATTTACAGGCCTTTATTGCACGTTTTTCGGCCAATAAATCCAAATCAAAGCAGGCCACTTCACGAAAGAAGCTCCTGGAAAAGCTTACCCTGGACGATCTGCCTGTGTCGTCTCGTAAGTACCCCTATGTGGGCTTTCAAATGGACCGGGAACCCGGAAAGGAGATACTCACCGTCCATGGCCTCAGCAAAACCGTTGATGGTGTAAAGGTGCTGAATAATGTTTCTTTCAGAGTGAATAAGGGTGATAAAATCGCCTTTGTCGGTGAGAATGAAATTGCCAATACCGCACTCTTTAAGATTTTAATGGGTGAGCTGGAGCCCGATGAGGGAACCTTCAAATGGGGTATCAGCACCTCACAGTCCTATTTTCCCAAGGACAATTCCGGGTTTTTCAATGATTGTGATACGGCCATTATTCGCTGGCTTGAGCAATATTCAAGGGATAAGACCGACACTTATTTAAGAGGCTTTTTAGGAAGAATGCTATTCTCAGGCGACGATGTCTTCAAGCCGGTGAATGTGCTTTCGGGCGGTGAGAAGGTTCGCTGCATGCTCTCAAGGATGATGATGTTTGGGGCCAATATATTGGTTCTTGACCAACCCACCAACCATCTGGACCTTGAATCCATCACGGCTGTCAACAATGGGCTGATAGAATTTAAGGGGGTTGTACTCTTTGCTTCTCATGACCATCAATTCATCCAGACGGTGGCCAACCGCATCATCGAATTTACCGATGAGGGCATGTATGATAAGCTGGCCACTTATGATGAGTATATTGAGGTCAAGCCTACCTTGTCTCCCCTTTAAGAAAGAATTGAAAGTGAGAACATCTATCATTCTCGGTGAGTCCATAGGTCTATAAGTGTTCTTCATCGATATCAAAGGCTCCTTATGTTTAACTAAGGGGCCTTTTGCTGTGGAATAAGTTTACAATCAAATGGGAAGGATAGATGGAAAACCGCACTAATAAAAATTAAATAACCGATAGTTAAAAAAATAACAAAATTATGATTGATATATATTTATCAATCAAGTATAATGGGAGTGCAAAAGTGGCACAGTTAAAGTAGACATGAGGAGGATTTTATTATGACCCATAAGAATTTGTTTGATTTGACCGGAAGGGTAGCTGTTGTAACGGGTGCTTCATCCGGATTAGGTGTTCAGATGGCGAAGGCTCTCGCCCGACAGGGTGCGGATATAGCTATTATGGCCAGACGTAAGGAAAAGCTTGAGGGTGTGGCCAATGAAATTAAGGCCATGGGTGTAAAGTGCCTGGCCGTTCAGTGTGACATTACTGATACTGAAGAGATCATAAAGGCTGCAGGGCTGATAGAGGCTGAGTTTGGCAAGGTTGATATTCTTATCAACAATGCAGGCTCCGGAGGTGTTGGCCCTGCAGAAGAAACCACGGATGAAGCCTGGAGCCATACCATTAAAGTGGACCTAGACGGCGTTTTTAAGGTATCCCGTGAATTTGGAAAAATCATGATTAAGAACAAATACGGACGAATTATTAATATTTCTTCCATGTACGGAATGGTTGGAAACATGGCTCTGCCCACCGCGGCCTATCATGCGGCAAAGGGTGGCGTTGTGAATTTAACACGTGCCCTGGCCTCAGAATGGGCTAAACACGGTATTACAGTGAATGCGCTTTGCCCCGGCTATTTTGCAACAGAGCTGACGGTTGATACCCTGAATACGGAGTCCTTCACTAATTATATGAAAGCGACGGTGCCTGTCGGACGCTATGGCCATGAGGGTGAATTGGATACTACAGCCGTTTATCTTGCCTCTGACGCATCTTCCTATGTAACAGGCGTTATACTGCCGGTCGACGGTGGTTACACCTGCGTATAAGCCCTATTGAGAATTACAACCTCAAAGGTTATTTACACCTGTAGTGTATGTTCTGTATAAGAAAGGGGCTGTCTCAAAAGTTTGATTGATGATAGGCCATGATGTTTAAATCTTCTTGCTGTCCTCGTCGCAGGAAGTTGTCAATGCTCGTTTTTGTTCTTGTGAGGTCGCTGGCAATCGCGCCATCCAGGTTG
>JAEZLR010000044.1 GCA_023415205.1 Bacillota bacterium
TTTAGCCAAATACAACGATAAGGGTTTAAATGGATGCTGACAAGTGCCTTTTATTTTGCTTCTGAGTTGCAATTTATCTATGCATTTTTATGCTGCATTTCTATGTATTTTTAGTATGACATAAACACACATTTAATCTCACCGGGCGGCAAGCGCCGCTAAAGGGAAAGGCTCCGCTGGTCCGGTTCGATAACGTCGGGTAAGCCTATCGTTAAATGAAATACACCGGTAATGTGTACATTCAGGAAAGTGAAAGAAGGGTTAGGGCTAAGTATGGAGAGCATATCAAAAGGATGGGATTGGTCTAAAAGCAACGAAAAAACATGGTATAAACCTTGCGAGGAATCTTATTATCTAGTTAATCGGTGGCAGGAAAAAGGATATAAGTCATTTTTAGATTTAGGTTGTGGTAGAGGTAGACACTCCATTCAATTTGCCAAGGCTGGTTTTACTGTGAGTTCATTTGATCTGTGTGAAGAAGTTGTTGTATCTTTAAAAGAAATTTCTGAGAAAAAAAGCTTACATATTACAGCTCAAAAAGGTGATATGCTTTCTTTGCCGTATAAAGACAACTCTTTTGATTGTTTATTGGCCTATCATGTTATATCACATACAGATAGCAAAGGAATTGACATCATTCTTTCTGAAATTACGAGAGTTCTAAAGAATGATGGTGAGTTTTACATAACACTATGTTCAAAAAATTCATGGAGTTATAAGGATGCTGGCTTTCCTAAGCATGATGAAAATACTGTTATAAAAGTAGAGGATGGTCCTGAAAATGGTATCCCTCACTTTTTTGCCGATGATACAATATTAAAACCATTATTTAAAGAATTCAAACTTATCTCTGTACGTCACATTCAAGATCTTATTTTCGATGGTAAGGACCAGAATTCGTGGCATTATTATATACTTGGAACGAAATAGGTAGTTTTTGTAGGTAAACAGGATGATCGGTGTACTTCATTTAACACAGTTTTCAAGCTTCGGGCGTGCTCATAGGTCATTGCTGCCACACCATCTCACCGGGCGGCAAGCGCCGCTAAAGGGAAGGGCTTCGCTGGTCCGGTTCGATTGGCATCGTGAAAACGAAACGTTATACGAAAGTTCAATTAATTAACTATACGGAAATAGGAAGCGAAGAGAGAAGATATGCTATTGAGATAGAACATAGTGGATTATGATACTTTTAATTTAAAAAGTTCATAAGCTAAAATCAAGAATATTGTTTAAGGATTTTGAAATTTGATATCTTAAAATCTGCTAATTTGGTTTTTATTAATCATGTTCTCTATTAGGGATAAACAAGTAAGGGTAGTTTAAGTCATGTTTAGTTTTCTATGTTTAACTGGTGAAGGTGGTAATATGATGCAAATCTTTACACATGCTATTATCATAATCATAGGTTTTATTTTAGTATTGGCTGGTATATTTAATTGGACATTTATATTGAAGCTTAGCCCCAAATATGACGCATTTGATAATTTAGTATGGTTAGTAATATATCGAATACTAACTACTTTAACAGGAGTCCTTTTGATAATATGCGCTATTGCACCACTATGGGAAAGTGCTTAAAATCAAAGGTTAAAAATAAACTTTGAGATATTAGAAAATGCGATTGGGTAATTATCTTTTGGAATACAAATAGCTAATTGAACCTTCGTATAACAATATTTTCACGCTTCGGCGTGCTCACGGGTCATTGCTGCCACACCGTCTCACCGGGCGGCAAGCGCCGCTAATGAGATAGGCTCCGCTGGTCCGGTTCGTCGGCGTCGTGAAAACGAAACGTTATGTGAAATCATTAACGGATTGTGCACATGAAATATTAACAAAGGGGCTACGAGAATGTATACAAAAAGTCCATTAGTTATAAATACAGTAATCACATTAATAGGGTATATAATTGTTACAGCTATTATTTGTATTTCTATAGTTGCCCTATATGCTACATTATGGGTTTTTATTTATTATATTGCCCCTTTTTTCGTACTGTTGTATATATTGATAGGTAAACGATTAAATAATAAGAATTCAAAAAATGATATCTTGCGTCCTATTATTTTTCTTTGGTTTATTATACTCATTTCATGGGTTGTATGTTATATATCAGAGCCAAGAGTCAATATACTTCAAGGTACATATGATAGTAAAATGTTTATATATGCAATAGCTAATCCTTCTAGCATGATTGCATTAGTGGGATTATCAAGTTTAATTGATGAAGGAAGCAAAGTATTGTCAGATATCTTAGGAATTATATCAACGGCGATTCCGCCTTTATTTATTTGGTTAGGTGTATATGGTAAAAAATGTAAGTTAATAAATGAAAGCAGTAATGACTTCACATAACACAATTTTCACGCTTTGGGCGTGCTTATGGGTCATTGCTGCCACACCGCCTCACCGGGCGGCAAGCGCCGCTGAAGAGAAGGGCTTCGCTGGTCCGGTTCGGACGGCGTCGTGAAAACGGAACGTTAGGCGAAAGAGCATGAAGAAACCCGCCGGAGGCGGGTTTTGTTTTAAGCGATTTCTTTATTCAAATCTATAACTAGCATATTTTTATTATCTTTTTCAACTACAACGGCGTATCTTTTGTTAGCATTAACACCGCTTTCACCGAACAATTCTTTGATTAGGCTTTTTGAATTTATGTTTATACCTGGAACCAATTCATTGTTCACTTTTCGCCGCGCTACTTTTAATGAGGTTTTTGATCTTTCCTTTAAAAATCTTATGCCGATTTTTTCGATTTTTTTTGCGACCTTTCCTTTTAAAATCTCGACCCAGTCATAACCATTGGTGTCAATTAAATCACAAGCGTCAGCATTTAATGCGATACGGCCATGTCCTATGCTTGCACATGGTTCGCCTATTTTTCTTCCGCCCTTTGCAACGCTTATCGGTTCCCAAATAACATCGTTCATCTCAAAAACCTCCAATACATATATTTTCCACTAAATTCAATTATAGTATATATTTCTTATATGTCAATATTAAGTTGTATATTATTTTATTAGTTTAATTAGTTTTAAGGTTTTATCGTTTACAAGTTTACTTGTTTACACGGAGAAAAGGTTTAATTATGATAATAAATATGGTAAAATATACACATGAGACACATAATGGAAAGAATTCGGGTGGCTTATTGGTTACACACGCTCCATCGCCTAACACGGTTTTCACGCTACAGGCGTGCACAGGGGTCACGTCTGCCACACCGTCTCACCGGGCGGCAAGCGCCGCTAAAGAGAAATGCTCCGATGGTCCGGTTCGTCGGCGTCGTGAAAACGAAACGTTAGCTGCAATTATTGGAGGTTACCCATTATAAGATTTATATCCACGCTGATCTTTATTATTGTATTATTAACTGGTTGCCAAAAGGAGGAAATAAAGATGGATAGTGAAATACAGAAATCAATAGATGAGTTTATGAGTCGAACAAAATATACAGAATTTACAGCAGAAGTGCTTAATGGAATACCTGATAATAAAATCGAACAAGCAATAATTGATTATATTTTTGAGCAAGTTATTGGTGATGATTGGGAAAAAGAATATGATAAAGTAAAATCATTATCATTAGGGTTTCAATATGTTTTTGCAACATGGACTTTGGAGGGTGAAGTCAATAATGGAGGATTCAATCAATACTTTTATAATTCAACGGGCCAGTTTGCTGAAGAAGCTTATAATGGTTATTTAGCCTTTGGATCTAAAGAGATGGCAGAAATCGTAAATGGTGCGGTTGAATGCCTATTCGATGAAATCGAATTATTTAAGAAAACAAAAGCTGCAGGCACATTGGAATCCTTTATGGAATCATATGAAGAATCGGATCTAGATATTTGGGATGATAAATTTTATGATTGTTCTGATGATTTAAGTAAATTAAGACTTAAATATATAAGAGAAAATATAAAAGAGTTTGTAACGAATTAGCCAATAAACTGCAGCTAACAATGCTTTTACGTTGCAGGGCACAGCACGAAGTATGAATAAATAGAAGGTTCATGAGGTCATTGCTGCCCACACCGTCTCACCGGGCGGCAAGCGCCGCTAAAGAGAAGGGCTTTGGTGGTCCGGTTCGTCGGCGTCGTAAAACCGGAACGTTCTCTGAAATGGAGGGCAAAAGACCGCGCCGTCCATGGCGCGAAATGCTTGGGTTTCATCTCTGTTAGAAAGTGTTAGTTAATAATTTATATAATGGGGTAAGGAAATGGATTTGCGTTTGACATTCAACGAGGATGCACCAAACTATGATAAATTTCGTCCATCTTATACGGACGAGATGTATAAGGATGTAATAGGGTTTTCTAGCCTAAATGGTAGTAAAAGGGCACTCGAAATAGGAATTGGCACGGGTCAGGCGACATTGCCATTTTTGAAAACCGGTTGCAAAGTTACCGCAATTGAATTAGGTGATAAATTGGCGCAGTTTTCAAGAGAAAAGTTTGCGGAATTTACAAATTTCGAAGTAATTAATCAAGATTTTGAGAGCGTTCAGCTTGGAGAAAATGCTTATGACTTAGTATATTCTGCATCAGCTTTCCATTGGATACCACATGAAATAGGGCTTCCGAAAGTTTATAAACTTTTGAAAAGCGGAGGTGTGTTTGCGTGGATTTCAATACAACCTGCTCCTGCACAAGAACATATTCATGTTCATGAAGAGATTCAAAAAGTCTATAGCAGACATAGTCAATTTTTTGGAAATGAGCCCGTACCTAGTCCACAAACTAGACGGCAACAAGCCGAGAAGAAACGCTTGGATAGATTCAATGTATTAATACAATACGGTTTTGTTGGTGTTAATACTAAGTTTTACTACGGAACGAGAACATTTAGTGCAAAAGATTATGCTACACTAATCAGCACATATTCAGACCACAAGGCAATGCCTGATAATATCCGAATTCCTTTCCTGGAAGAAATCGCTAACATAATTGACTACTGTGGCGGAAAATTTACTCTTTCAGATACCATAATTTTAGGTATGGGAAGAAAACCGTAATGGGACGCCGCCGTCCATGGCGGCTAGGCTTTGTGGGGCCCTCCACTTCAGAGAACAAAATTTTCACGCTTCGGGCGTGCTCACAGGTCATTGCTGCCACACCATCTCACCGGGCGGCAAGCGCCGCTAAAGGGAAAGGCTCCGCTGGTCCGGTTCGTTGGCGTCGTGAAAACGAAACGTTATATGACATCGCGCAGATAGCAACTCCTATTATAAAAACTATTTTATATATTAGAATTAAGGGGACGGCCAAAATTAATGATTATGAGAAAAATAGAATTAATTATGCTATAGCATTATTTGCAGCATCTCTCGCAATATCGTCTTTAGTAACTGATTCATCTATATATCAACCATCTGTAAAAATAAAAGACTTTTTGCTATTTTTTAATATATTGATGGGAGTAACAGTATACTTTTATTCATTATCATTTTTTGGAATTAATAAGGTCTTCCACAGAACAAAGAGGGTAGCAGATATAATATACCGTGTAACTATTTTCCTTCCATTATTATACTTTTTATATTTTGGGGTATCGTTTTTAGATTGGTACTATGAAAAGAATGGATTAATTTTTATTGGAACTAGCGCGGCTCCGATAACTAATGACATACTATATAATATACTATTTACAATTCTATTATTAATTATATGTCTTCTGATTGGTACATTTGGGTATGATTTAGCAAATGCCGCAGATAAAAGAAATAGGAATAGAAGTAGTAATATCAGCAAAAAAATGAATGATTAAGAGTTAATTAAACAGTTTATTCTGAATTAGTGCGCGACGCCATATAACACAATTTTCACGCTTCGGGCGTGCTCACGGGTCATTGCTACCACACCATCTCACCGGGCGGCAAGCGCCGCTAAAGAGAAGGGCTCCGCTGGTCCGGTTCGTCGGCGTCGTGAAAACGAAACGTTATACGAAAGATGATGCAATAAGTTGCAGCAAATAAGCAAAGATTGTTGGTGATTTGTTTATGAGATTTTTAACGGGTATAATTGCAGATCCGATAAATGTTGTTTTTCTAGTTGCTGTAGGTTTAACTATTGTTATTAATATACTGGATCTGATAAGAGTTGTTCTGAAGGGCAGTATTGATATTCGAAAAATTGATAAGAAAAAACGTGCTTCTCTCGCAATGCTAAAGATGCTGTACCTGCCATTTAGGTTTTTTGTTATAATTGCAACTAAACTAAAAATAAGTATGAGTTACATAAATAAATTATTAACTTCAATAATAACAATACTGACATTTTATATTTCATGCCGAGCACTATATGATTTTATTTATGTTATGCTTAACTTAATATTTGGAATTCCAAAACATCATTTATACGCTTATATTTCGTTATCAATAATACTTATAGCTGTTTCCTATTTTCCTGATAAGTCTGGATTGTGGATGCAGCATGTATGGGTTAAGCTATTCAAACTATTTAGGAAGAAAGATCTGAGTAAGAATTATGAAAATTCAATAGAACAGTCAAAAAAATTTATTATACTCTTGAGACCTAAGTTATGGGTTTATTTTGTATCAATTATTATTACAATAATGAGCTCTATTGAAAAGATATCAGGGGCTATACTTATTTCAGATGATATGTGGATTCAAATTAAACCAGTCATATTCGAATCTGTATTAACGTTAATAGTCATTGATCGTTTTATTAAGGCCTTTTGTGCTGAGTATAAAATAGCAAGAGAAATCAAGGAAGTAATAATGAGAAATTAGCATCATCCTTCGTATAACACAGTTTTCACGCTTCGGGCGTGCTCATGGGTCGTGTCTGCCACACCGTCTCACCGGGCGGCAAGTGCCGCTAAGGAGAAGGGCTCCGGTGGTCCGGTTCGTCGGCGTCGTGAAAACGGATGTGTAATATAACATAGAAGTATCGGAAATTGTCATATGAAAGTCCCGGTTTTGTCACGGTAATTTACCTGAAAAAGTCGGGACAGTTGAGAAACTGTCCTACCAAAGTTATCCTTTGTTGTAGAAC
>JAEZLR010000046.1 GCA_023415205.1 Bacillota bacterium
GTTCTACAACAAAGGATAACTTTGGTAGGACAGTTTCTCAACTGTCCCGACTTTTTCAGGTAAATTACCGTGACAAAACCGGGACTTTCATATGACAATTTCCGATACTTCTATGTTATATTACACAGGGGCTCAGTATCCGGCCTATGTCTTTTCTGGATACATGGGTATAAATCTCGGTAGTCTTGCTACTGGCGTGTCCAAGGAGCTCCTGTATATAGCGCAGATCAGTCCCTGCTTCCAGAAGATGGGTTGCAAAGGAGTGACGAAGTGTATGAACTGAAACACTCTTCATTATACCAGATTTTGTACAGGCTTTCTCAAAAATTCTTTGAGCGGTTCTCTCCGTTAGATGTTTATCTCCATCTTCTCCTTCAAAGAGCCAGATATGCGGTTTATAGAGTTTAAAATAGTCTCGTAAAATGGTGAGTGCTGCTTTAGAAAGCATGGTGTACCGATCCTTTTGGCCTTTGCCCTTTCGGATATGGATGAGCATCCGCTTGCTGTCTATATCCCCTATCTTGAGTCTGACGACTTCGCCTACACGTAATCCCGAGGAGTAAACCATCATCATAAGCGCTTTGTGCTTAACGTTCTCAATACTTGCGAATATTTTATGTATCTCTTCCTGCGACAGGATATCAGGAAGCCGCTTAACCTTCTGCGGTCTTGGTAATTCATCCAAGAAATGAGCTTTATGCAAATAGCCCTCATAGAAAAACTTTAGTGCGCTAATGGCCTGTCCAATATATGAATAAGAGCAATGGCCCTGTTCAATACAATGAAGGATGTATTGGTAGATATGATCTGAGGTTGCCTGCTCCAAAGGTACATTTAGATAATCACCAAACCTTTTAATTTGATCAATATAGGCCTTGATTGTGCGTGTGCTCATGCCCTTCATGACCAATTCTTTCTTGGCACCCTCTAGGATATCCTTTCTTTGTCCTTTTTCTTTAGTTTTCTCACGGAGATACTCCCCAACAGAAGAGCTGAAAACCTCTTCTGCAACGTCAATGATTTCTCCCTGAAAGATGGTCATAAGTTCATCTAAGGTGATTTTGTCGCAGGGTAAGTCCCAAAGCTTTTGTTGGGCATCCCATTGCTTTCCTGGTAGCTTGTTAAGCTGTTCTATATAGGAAGGATTGTATGGAACCTTAACATAGATTCTGTCGGCTTTGTTCATCAGAATACTGATCATCGCCATCTTCCTGCCTGTTTTTATATTTATTTATATATTTTACTATTTATGTTCTGGGCTATCAAGATGGTTAGGGGGAATCCCTCATTTCTTTTATGCAAAAGAGCTAATGATTGTCAAATAATAAACGACAAAAAGGGCTATATTTATGCAAGATTACGATTGTCTTTTGTATACAGGGCATGATAAAATGGTTTCAAATTAAAGAGATCCCTGCAAACAAAGGTGTTTGGTTATGCTTTAGCGCTGACCAGGCACTTTTTTTATACCTACACTTTGCTTTATTTTGACCGCACAGGCAACAGAAAGGAGCGCGAGATAATGAAAGATTATCGTCTTTTGGCCGTTCATACCATTGCATGGGGGAGCTACCTACTCCTACTGCTTTTTTCAAACAGTCTTCTGGCTACCGTATTAATAAGTGCCCTGGTTCTCCTCGCTTCTGGATGGACCCTACACACCATTTATACCAGGAAGATTAATGGGTTTGTTCACGATATTGACGCCCTCAAAAAGAATATCTCCCGTTTTAGCACGGATGTCCAGGTTGCCTCAAGCCAGGTTGCCTCAGTATCCGAGCAACTTTTCCTCACACTGGATGAAAGTAACGCTTTCATGCAGCAATTATTTGCTGAGACTACGGAAATGAACGATATCAGCAGTCAGACAAACAACGAGATCACAGAAACCCTTTCAGGAGTAAGACACGTCATTGAACTCATGGATAATGCCAACACAGCCCGTGAGAATCTTGACAGCATGAGCAAGCAGTCCAAGGAGGTTCTGGCAAAAAGCCTGGGCTCCATTCTGGAGGTTGTTGCAACCATTGATGGCATACAACAATCCACTGTCAAGACTGTCGTGAACATGCAAAAGCTTGAAAAGGCCTCCAATGAGATCGTTCAGATATTAGAGAGCGTGGTGGCCATCTCAAAGCAGACCCATCTTCTCGCCCTTAATGCCGCCATTGAATCAGCCCGTGCAGGGGAGGCAGGCAAGGGCTTTGCGGTAGTCGCCGATGAAATCAGAAAGCTGGCTGATGCTTCAAATCAGGCGGTTAAAGACGCAAGCTCTCTGATAACCACCACCCAGGAGGATATACAAGATGTTCTGACAGTTGTCCGGGAGAACTCTCAAAAGGTTTCAAAAGGTGTTCAGGTGTCCAGAGAGATAGAAAGCAGCCTTACCCGTATTGATCATTCCTTTAATGAGGTGCTGGAGATGGTTACCATACTGGGTGATATCTCTAAAAACGAGATAGATGTCACTCACCGTATTGGAAAGCGCATTGAAAGGGTAGAAGGGCTTGTGGCTGACACTTCCTGTAGCGTTGAGGATGTTTATGCCTCTGTCATGAAACAGAAGGACAACCTCCAGGAGATTCAGGACATGGGTCTTAGGCTTAACGGTTCATCCAAAGACCTGACAGACCTGTTTGAGGCTACAGAATCCAGTATCATGAGTATTCAGAGTGATTTTGCCTCCTCTAGATTACAGCAGGCCAGGGATATCATCCATCAGGAAATTATAGGAGATTCCCGACTTAGAACCTTTGACAAAAAGCTCCACGAGCCACTGTTACGCGAAGTGCTTGAAAAGCATGACTTCCTCGAAGCCGCTTGGACCAATGATCATCATGGACGGTTCATCGTTTCCATCCCCGAAAATGGCATTGTCAATGCCTCTGTAAGAGAATGGTTCAAAGCGGCCAGTAAAGGTCAGGAATATGTTTCCGACATCTATGCCTCAGCCATTACGAAAAAACCCTGCCTGACGCTTTCTTCACCAATCCACGACAAGCAGGGCAACGTTTTGGGTGTTATTGGTCTGGACCTAAAAATATGACCAGGTGGTCTTACTATTTTTTGATGGTGGTTTTCCACAGACCATGAATGTTGCAATACTCGTAAATATAGACCTCGCCTGATTCGGGCACATTGAATACCGCCTCCGGCTTCTGATGGGGAGCCAGAGTCACCCTTTGTACACGGTTGGCGCTAATAACGCTGATCCACATGATAAAATGCTCATCCACCATAGGATGCTCAACTGTTCCTACTTTTACAGTGATCGTATCCCCGTTGATTTCTGCTACGGGTAAATGCTTCTCCGTCGATGCCTCCACGGTGTTGGGCTCCAGAACATTCATGGGCTTGCCGCAGCAAAAGGTGTCCACACCCGTGTCCTGGATGAGCTCAATAATTTTGCCGCAGACGCTGCATTTGTAGAATTTAGGTTGATCCTTCATGGTCATACCCTCCGTTTCTATCAACATTAATTAATACACCTTAAAATATTCTATCACACCTTTGATGATTCCTTCAACAAGCCTGCTCCGATACTCTTGGGAATTAAGTAGACTGTCCTCCCGGGGATTAGTGAGAAATCCTAATTCAATGAGGGTACAAGGATTTTTGCTATAATTGAATACAATAAGGTCATTACGAGCGCTTAAGCCTCTATTACGGGCTTCGGTCTCTTTTATGACATGCTTGAGCACCGCTTGTGACAGAACCCGGCTTTTTTCCAATAAATCGCAATCTTCAATGTATTTATTTCCAGGATAGAGCACTGATAAACCATGAATGGTCTCATCTTCATTACCATCGCAATGGAGGGATAAGGTGATATCGGCCCCGGCTTCTTGAGCAATACGAGTTCTTTCCAGATTTCCCACCATCATATCATTGCTATCCCTGGTCAGAACCACCTGGGCGCCCAAGGCCTTCAAGCCCTTTTCAAGCTCATAGGCCGTTTCAAGAGCAATGGCATATTCGAAGGTAAGGCTTTCAACCCCAGCGGTCCCTATATTGAAATTGGGCATCATCTTCTCCTGCCCCGGGGCTATGGGAACCTTGATTTTAAGCATTTGAGACTGATGACCGGGATCAACACAGATTGTCTTGCCTGCAAGGGGTAGCCTTTCCCCTAAAAAAATATCCTTCGCATCGATCTCACTCTCTGTATCGCCCAACGATTCGGTTCTTTCAATATCCGGCCTCGGGCTTTGGGTTGTGCCTTCGTTCCTATCCACCAAGCTCTCCTGATGGGTTTTTCCTCGGCCTGGCTGAGAGATTTCTTCTCCCTTTTCCAGAGCACTGGAGCCTAAGAATAATAGCATGCAAAAGAAGTATACTAATGTTGTCATTTGCCTCAAAATAATTCACAGCCTTTTGTTTTTTCTCTTTCATTTTGAGCTGCAAACAACCGTGTTATTCAATGAAAATTTGCCTAATTAATTGCTTCATTGATTCATTAAACAATATACTTAGACTTTACAGGTGTTGATAAGCAAGGAGTTTTTGCTATGGGAGAGATCCAAAAAGCCTACATTGTCCCCCACCCGCCCATCATCATTCCTGAAATCGGAAAAGGGCAGGAAAAGGGTGCTTCGGCAACCATCGAGGCCTACGAAAAGGTGGGGCGCCAAATCAAGGAGTTGGCTCCGGAAGTTATCATACTGACAACTCCCCACGGGGCCTCCTACGGAGACTACATTCATGTTTCACCCGAAAAGAAGCTCCGGGGCAGTCTCAAGGAATTCGGCGCACCCCAGGTATGCTTTGAATTTAACTCCGACACCCAGCTCATCGATAAGATAGTTGAAATAGCCCAAGCCAACAGTATTAAATCAGGAGGGCTCGGTGCCGCTGAAAACCTGTTGGATCATGGCGCTCTTATTCCCCTCTATTATATCACCCGTTTTTATTCTGACTTTTCTTTGATACGGATATCCATTGCCGGACTACCCCTTGACCAGCTCTTTCTCTTTGGTCATTGTATCCAGCAAGCTGTTTCACAGATGGATAGAAAGGTGGTCTTCATTGCAAGCGGAGATCTTTCCCATAAGCTTCTTGAGAAAGGCCCCTACGGCTATGCCAAGGAGGGCCCCCTCTTCGACAAGGAGCTGATCCACGCTATCAAAGCTGCCGATTTCAAAACGCTCATCGGCCTGGATGAGACCTTCTGCCAACAGGCCGGAGAATGTGGATTGAGATCCTTCATTATGATGGGTGGTGCCCTCAATGGCTATAGAGTAAACTCCAATGTTCTTTCCTATGAGGGGCCTTATGGGGTAGGTTATATGGTTGCCGAACTCACCCCCAATGGGCAGGATCTTTCCAGAGATTTGGTATCCTTCTTCGAATGTAAGTGGAAAAGTGAAATTGAGGCTACTCGCAAAGCCGAGGACGTTTATGTCTCATTGGCAAGACTCACATTGGAGACCTATGTTAAAAAAGGTAAAATGATAGAGTTGCCTGATTACCTTCCTGAAGATATGCAAAAGCTGCAGGCGGGCGTTTTTGTTACCATAAAAAAGCATGGACAACTCAGGGGCTGCATCGGTACCATCTCCCCGGTTACCGGAAGCATTGGAGAGGAGATCATGCAAAATGCCATCAGCGCAGGCACCAGAGATCCCCGTTTTGACCCTGTAAAGGATTATGAACTGAATGATCTGGTTTACAGTGTGGATATTCTCAATGAACCGGAGGCTGTCACAAGCATGGATGCACTGGATGTCACCCGCTATGGAGTTATTGTCAGCTCCGGCTACAGGCGCGGACTCCTGCTGCCAAACCTGGAAGGCATCCATACCCCGGCTCAACAGGTTGAGATCGCCTTGTCAAAAGCGGGCATTCAAGCCAATGAAAGCTACACCATGGAAAGGTTTGAGGTTGTCAGGCACAGGTAGACAACCGCCCCTGTCACCTTGGCACCCTAAACCCTGAAAGCCCTATTGTTCTGAGGAAATCAGAAATCACTAGGGTAAAAATTCTCCTTTAGCGATGGGGAATACCCTTCCACCTACATCGATCTCTATGGCTTCACCCTTGCGCCTGGCTTTTAAATGCAGAACTGACGGGCGGTCCATTTCGTAGCCTTGCTCACTTCTCAGTTCAATACTGTCCCTGCTGCAGGAGGAAAACCGGCGCCCTGTGGCAGAAGCCATGGAAGAATCAAAATAACTATGCCGAATAAAATATCCCGCTAAGCATCCGTTTCCACTACCCGTGGCCGGATCCTCAGGGATGCCCAAATAGTCTGTAAACATGCGGGTGCTTATGCCCTCTCCGCCATCATGGGTGTGTGGGCAGAATACCTGTAGGTTTTTTGCCCAGGTTTTGTTGATAAGGTCGAAATAAAGAGACCTTGAAACCTTGATCCGTGCCAGGGCCTCAAGATTTTTTAATGGAACCACAATATGGGGAAGCCCCGTAGAAGCTTCCTCAATGGGGAAGTCACTGTCAAAGTCCTCCACCGATAGGCCCAGCACTCCTGCCAGAGATTCGGCAGGAAGAACGTCCCCAAACTCGGGCTGGATTTGCCTCATCCAGTAAAGATCCTTTCCGCAGGCATCCTTCGTTGTCCACACCGGGATATCCCCCGCCTTATATCGTAAAGTGACCCTCTCCTTGACACTGGTTCGTAGATCATTCTGAATAACAAAAGCTGTTCCCAGGGTCGGATGACCGGCAAAGGGGATTTCATATTCAGGGGTATAGATACGTACCTCATAGATGCCCAGATCATGATCCTTCTTCATGATGAAGGTGGTCTCCGATAAATTGAGCTCCCGGGCGATCTGCTGCATTCTTTCGTGACTCAGATGGGCCGCATGGGTGAATACTGCCAGTTGGTTTCCGGAATAGGGATGCTCCGCAAAAACGTCCACCAACCTGTAGCTTAAGTTATTCAAATAACCTTCCTCCTTAAAGAATGTACTTTATAACGACACTCCACTCCCATAGTAATCTTTCAAGGCTATAGCTTCCGTTGGCAGGGCTTGTTGACGGCAGACACTGGCTTTTAACCCCTGTTTTGGGGTAGCAGAGTTTTTTATAGAGATCTTGAGCCTTCCTGCCATTGGTAAAAACCGCTTTCAAGGAGGCCCGTTTGAAAACAGCTTCCATATCATTGGCCACTGGGTTGGTTATGGAGCTGTCCTTCGATTGATCAATGTCACAGCTTTTCAAAACATCCCACAGGGCTATACCCTCCCCTAAAAGCAGGCTCGTTTTCTCTTGAACCGTCACTGGCAGGGGGTGCCCGGTCAGACAGGAAATAACCTTCCAGAACCGATTTTGAGGATGCCCGTAGTAAAAGTTTTCCTCTCTGGAGACAACCGACGGGATAGTCCCCAGAATCAATATTTGAGAATATTCATTATAAATGGGTTCAAAAGGATGGACGACTGTCACATCACCCACCACCTTTCCAGATAAAAGCTCCGATTAATTTAACCCTATACATCCAATTTATGTTTTAGAACATAATATTGTCCTGTTTTTCATCCAGTATGCGCCTCAGGGCTTTTTCAAAGCTCTCATCATCCTCGGCTGTCCGTTTTCTGGTGGTTTTAGTCCTTCCTCCCGCCCTTCTGACCTTCTGTCCCAAATGCCTTTCAAAAAGAAGCTTATCCATGTTCTGGGAAGAGAAAATCAAACCATTCTGGTTGAGAGCTCTGACACCCTTGCCTAGAGCAAGAGCCGCAACACCATAATCCTGGGTGACCACTACATCATTTTTTTGCGCCCTGTTAATCAGCGCAATGTCCACACCATCACGCTCCTTGTCCACCGTTACCACCGTTACCCATGGCGGGTTATCACGGTTCCAGGCGTGGCTGGTATCCATAAAAAGAATAACCGGCAGGTTTTTTTCTTCCGCAACCTTGACTATGATCTCCTTGACCGGACAGGCATCGGCATCTACAAGTATGTTCAAAGCTACATCCTCCAGTCTTAATCCTTCACCACCCGTTTTAAGGCCGGTATGACTGCCAAGGCGATGCAACCTCCCACCACAGCCGTCAAAAGCTGAGGCCAACTGAACAGGCCAGTGAGGGTTAACGCCACCTTAGCATTAAGCTTCATAAACGAAGTAAACAGGACAATGGCACCATATAGAAAGGCAAACTTGACCACCGCTCCGGTTCCAAGAGCTACAATCCTATTGACCTTTTTCAGCAGGGCATAGCCAAGCACCAAAAGGATGTTCCCAGTCATAATGAACGGTGAGAAAGCAAGAATGATGGGGGCCATGGCCGATTTGTTGGTGATGGCCGACACAAGGGGTGCTATGATGGCTATTATAATCCCCGAAAATAATCCTGTTATCTCGGTGGCTATTAGCAAAACGGCATTGACAATGGGGCCCACAATGAAATTATTGTAGGTGGGAATATATTGTCCAATAAATTGAAATAGAATGGCAATGGCTAATAAAATAGCTGTTCTCGTAACAAATTTGATCTTTCGGTTCATAGGTTGCCTCCAAGATTTTTGATAGTTCTATTATAGCAAGACCCCAGAATAAATCCATTTATTCGTATAAATCTGCTGACAATTTCTCGAGACCTTTCATGTCAAGGATTTCATAGTAACCTGAGCATTTTTTTAGAATGCCCTTCCCAGCCATTTGGGCGAGGGTTCTCAGAAGGTGCCGGTAGGAGGTCCCCAACAGCTCCGCAAGCTGAGTTAAGTTGCATTGGAAGACGCTGCCTCCGGCTGGTGGCAGGGTTTTGACACTTCCTAAAATATAGGACGCGAGTTTGTTTTCCAGGGAGTAAAGCTGGTTAATGGAGCTGCTTAAGGATGCGGTCACCAATTTATGGGCTAGGCTCCGGGAAATATACCTCATGAAAACGGCATCACAAAGGCCAAGCCTTTTCATCACATCCATGGGGATGGCCAGACAATAGGCCGGGGTAATGGCCTCGATGCTGCAAAACACCTTGTCCCCCATAACAAGCTCCACATCGCCAATAACCTTAGGCGGATGATAAAACCTCAGCATGAGAGTTTTTCCATTCTTCATAAGGCTATAGACCTTGGCGACACCTTCAACAAAAATAAGAAAGTGCTCCATTTCTTCGCCCATGGTACATAGCGCCTCATATTTTTTATAATGAAAAAGCTCCATAAAGGGCACCATATCCTGTCCGAAAAATTCAGATAGGCTGTGAAGCTTCACATAATGCTCGATTCTTTTTTTATCCGTGATTCTTTCCATAACAATGACCCTTGATCAATAAAGTTCCATTTCATTATACACACTATGACATATGTCATACAATCTAACTTTTTATTTGTGTTATGTTATAAGAAAAAGAAATGATTCCCTTTAGCTTCTTAACGGAGGTACTATGAATAATCTCATAACGACTTTTATTGGTATGGTCGTGGCACTCATGGTTTTTTTCAACGGAATTCTCTCAGGGTATACCAACCTTTATTTCTCCAATGCCCTGATTCATGGGATCGGTCTTCTTACCATTATTGTTATTTTGGTCGTTGGCAAGTATAAGATCAAGGGTCTCAAGACTGTGCCCCTCATTCTCTACACCGGTGGCCTTGTTGGGGTTGTGACGGTTCTTCTGACCAACGCTAGCTTTACCTCGCTGGGTGTTTCTCTTACCCTAGCCCTCGGCCAGGTAGGCCAGTTTCTAGCATCAGTGGTCATAGATCATTATGGGATGTTTGGACTTAAGAAAGTTCCCTTCAATAAAAAGAAGATCGTTGGTTTCGTTATTATTAGTCTGGGTTTGATTATTATGATGTTTGACTAATTTTGAAAATGAATGAATATGAGGTGCTTTCATGATTTATATATTACTTGCCGTCCTGTCAGGATTTTCCGTCATCCTCTCCCGGATTTTAAACGCCAATATGGCTTTAAAAATCGGTATCTATCAGAGCACATTGTTCAACTACATTACGGGTCTTACTTTATCGATTCTTTTACTAGCCGTGATGCCCGGAGGGCTCCGGCTAAACTCGGGAGTTCCTTACTGGTCATTTTTTGGAGGCTCCTTGGGGGTTCTGGCTGTTGCTCTTTCAAGCTATGTCACCCATCGTGTTTCAAACTTTAATGTTACCTTACTGGCTTTTATCGGTCAGCTATTTACCGGAGTGATCATCGATCTTTTGCTCGGAAACACCCTCTCCACCACGAAGATGGTGGGAGGCTTCATCATTTTTACCGGACTCTTGTATAATATCTTCATAGATCGCCAGGATAGCAAAAATGGCTCTGTGACAGCCTGATATTCCTTGGAGTCTTTTTCTAAGTTTTACCCATTTAAGGCTTGAGACAGGAATCTCATGTGTTCGATGACCATTTCTTTGACTTCTCCTAAGTTGGTATCAGTCTGGTACTCCAGATAGCGGAAATAAACAAAAAGCATGAACCCGTAGGATTCGCGGGCCAACACCCGGGGGTCCTGAGCTTTGATCAAGCCCTTTTGGATCATTCTGTCAAAAACTCGAGCCTGATACTCCAGGGCGTCATCCACAAAACACCGGTTAAAAAAATCTCGGGCGCGTTCATCTCTGAAGCGTTCAATGGAAATAATCCTCCAAATTTTTCTCAATCTGGGCTCTGTCATATACCTATCAAAGCTCTGGGCTGAAAGCTCAAGGAACTCTTCAAGAGACATCTTTTCAAGCATGGCCATAACAGCCTCCTCGGACGGAGTCATGGCCTCAAACCTATCGGTGAGCTCCTGATAGATGGCGTCCAATATCTGTTGCTTGCTTCTAAAGTGATTATATAGGGAGCTTTCCTTTATACCCACCGCGCGGGTCAAGTCCCTTACAGAAACATCGTGAAAACCATGTTCCGAAAAGAGGTCAATAGCGGTATCCAATATTCTGTCACGAGTTGATGACATAAAGCCTCCTTAATAGCCTACATAAACCTTGCGCATAAAACCTCTGGCCATAGCCGTCATTAGTTTAACAATTACCTTTTTTACCCAATTAATTCGTGTTGGATAATAGTAATCCTTATCGAAATAACCGTGTTCAGTCCAGTACTGAAAGTCTGTGGGGTTACTTTCTTTACAAGCCACCGCATTCATTTTCCAGATATTGAACATCATGAGTTGACCTATTCCAGGTCTGGGTAGTGACTGACCTTTATCTATGGCCTTTATAAAAAGTTGGGCCTTCTCACAGAAATCCTGGTCCACCTTTTTCTGATATTTGGGTGTCAGGGATTCTAAGTGGGGAACACCCAGCTCCCCTGCCCAAAATCCGCCCCAGCTTTCAACATTGGACTTAAGGAACTTGAAAACATCCTTGAACATCCCTCCACCGCTGGAGAGGCC
Organism: Bacillota bacterium; assembly: GCA_023415205.1. Lineage (GTDB taxonomy): Bacteria > Bacillota > Clostridia > DSM-8532 > DSM-8532 > DTU059. The sequence continues at coordinate 11,316 of JAEZLR010000046.1, forward strand.
GAAGAAGAGCTTTCCGAATAACGCAGGGCGATGCCAGAGAAAGGTCAGATAATCTAAGAATTTCTTCATAAGGGCTGTAACATGCTGATTATAGACAGGTGTTGCCAGAATGATGCCATCAGCCTGAACCATCTTTTCATAAAGAAGGCTGATTTTACCTGCTTGATAACATTTATTCTCACCCTCTAAAAAGCATCGATGGCACCCGAGACAGTCAGGAAGCTCCATTTGATGGAGGAAGATAATCTCCATTTCAACAGGCTCAACCTTATTCAAGCATTCTTCGTACCTTTTAAGTGCTTTAAAAGTCTCCCCTTTTCTAGGGCTTCCAATAATAGCTAGGACTTTTTTCATCTTCATGACCCCCTTAGGCTTTCGGATATACTAACACTTGTTAGTACTATTTTAACTAACAAGTGTTAGTATGTCAAGGCAGCAAAGGATAAAATTTTCTACTAGGATTTTAGATTCAATTATTATAGGATATAATTAAATATATCAACTAAGTCCCATGTAATGAAGTACGGCAGCATGGCAAGCAGCTAAGGAGGGCAGCATGAATATCTTTGTTCATCTCATGTTCGCAACCACCGTAAGAAGGCGGATTAAAAAAAGCCTGGGTGTGTCGCTAAGCTATTTTGGTTTTCTTTATGGAAATATACTCCCCGATATCAGCAGAAAGTACGGATATCACCCCCACTATCTGAAAGATTCTCTTAATCATGTGATCATTTCAAAGGACAGGCTCATTGATTCCAATAACCCGGGTTATTCCTCCTACCGGTTTGCCAAGGAACTGGGAGCCATCAATCATTACCTCTCCGATTTTTTCTGCATGCCTCATACAGAGAGATTTCAAGGTACTAGGCTTAACCACGGAATCTATGAGCTGGCCATGATGATACGCTACAAAAAGGGCCATAAGGCCTTCAGACATATGCTTAAGGAGCAGAGCTCCACCTTAAAGCCCTCTGACCTTAAATCGTTTATCGAGGAGAACAGCATTACCTACAGCCAAAACAAGGGTTCTGATATCTTAGATATCTCCTATGCCCTCTTTGCGGGAACAAAGCTTAGCGAATCCATGATTCTTTATTCGGCGGCAGTTCCCCCGAAGCTACTTCATAAAGTTTGCCTCCTGGAATCTTAAAATACGCAGCTTGGGGTATTGAACGGGATTTGTGGTAAATTCGCTTAAGGGGGTATCCCTTCTGTCATAGCTATGACAGCAGATGAGGATGTTATCGGGACTTATCCCCGCCTGTGTGACATAAAGGCAGTGTCCATAACGATACGCGGCATAGGAAGCTACCACCAGTTGAATGACATCCCCTTCTTTGATCCATGAGGGCTTAAAGGCCTGCCAACTTCCTTCATAGACCTTTATCGCTTGGGGCCCCAAGACCTTTGGATATAAGGAATAGTCTCCCAGCTCCACAACCCGGCACCATTTATTGGATCCGCTGAAATAAAGGGAACCATACCATGTATAAGGCACCATACATAAGGTTTTTTTTATTCTTTCCTTGTTCTCGGCCACACTTTTTTCATCCATTGCCGGAAGCCAGCCTCCATAGGCAGCCCAAACACACTGGCTACAAAAATTGGTACAATCATTTCCGCTCCGGTCATAGAAAAACAATCGGTTATACTCCGGTATTTCAGAATAAAGCGCATATTCTCGGGCATAGGCGATACCCCTTTGAGTGTTATATTCAAAGCCCATCATAACCTCTGGCTGTTTGTCATCCCTCTACATTATATGTCTCATGAAGCAGTTTCATTAGGTTCTTAATCCTCAAGGATGACCATATGTTACTAGTGGTGTTTATTCAGAGGGTGATCACTTGTTTATTGCCATAAGAAAAAAGACCCTTGTAAAAATTGGAATTATTATATTGTGTGCGGGCCTAGCTCTTGCCGCCCTGCTAAAGACTCCCATGGGAATGGATTCCCTTTATGCTGTCAATATTACGGATGAAAAGAAGTATATCAAATGGGTAGATTTCAACGTTCCCTATACTGTACTAGAAAAAACCCTGGCCTTGGATATCAAATCCTATGACCAGGAGTTAAAGCTTCATTGGATCGAACTCATCGCCTATCTGGCCTGTAAATACGGCGGCAACTTTAAGCGGTTTAAGAGCTCCGATCTGGATAAGGTTGTGGCGCAGCTTAAAGAGGGAACTTCTATCAGTGAGCTGACCTCCGACATGAAGTATTACCCCTATTATTATGAAGCCTATTCCGCAGTGCTTGGTGGGTTTGTTGGAGAGTACGAGATTGAGGTCGAAGACAAGGAACACCCCGGCACAAAGATCTTTACTAAAAAATACGGGCTCAAGGTTTTTTCACCTATTGCCAAGGGCTATGGCTTCTCCCATTATGATGATTTCGGCAACAGCCGCAATTATGGTTTTTCCCGCAAGCATTTGGGCAATGACCTGATGGGGAATATAGGAACCCCCATCATCGCCGTTGAGTCCGGCATTGTGGAAGCCTTGGGATGGAACCAGTACGGCGGCTGGCGCATCGGCATCCGAAGCTTTGACGGCAAGCGTTATTACTACTACGCTCACCTTCGCAAGAATCATCCCTATAATAATGCCTTAACGGAGGGGCAGGTGGTTCAAGCCGGGGATGTCATTGGCTACCTGGGCATGACCGGCTACAGCACCCATGAAAACGTCAATAATATCCGTACGCCACACCTCCATTTTGGTATGCAGCTCATATTTGATGAGAGCCAAAAGGAGAGCAATAACGAAATATGGATTGACGTCTATGAAATTGTGAACCTGCTTCAGAAAAACCGCTCCGCGGTGGAAAAGAATGCCGACCTCAATGACTATTTCAGGGTCTACCAGTTTAAGGACCCTGGAGCACCCCAAACTCTGAATCCCAATCCCCTGTCACCGTAGCCGATTTTCATCAAATCAGCCCTCTATAGGTAGCCCCCTGTACCTCACCGTACAGGGGGTTTTTACATGGAGGGGAGGTTGGCGGTAACACACATCAGAACTGATTAATATAATACTAGTGAAACTATAAACAAGCTATTAAAGAAATCCAGCAGAAGCAAAGGTGATGAGCTATGCCTTTATCAGCGAGAGAGTTATTTGCTCGTGTTATCAAATGCGAGGCCGCCGGAGAAGGTGACAATGGCATGAAAGCGGTTGCCACTGTCATTATGAATAGGGTTCACGTGGCTTATGGAGAATATCAAAGAGTGTGCCAGGGTGATTTAAGATGTGTTCTCATGCAGCCTGACCAATTTACCTGCCTCAAAGAAACTATCGCAGGAGAATATAATCCGCAAAACATATACAATATGACACCCGACCAGATTCATTATGACATTGCCGATTGGGCGCTTTCGGGAAACAAACTCAACGGCGTTAACGAATGCCTGTGGTACTACAACCCTTTCAGTCCCACCTGTGCCGACTATTTTCCAGTAAATCAATCCGGTGTCTTTTTTAATCGCATCATTCAGCACTGCTTTTACACGCCCACTCAGAAATATGCTCAGACCTGAAAAATTATCATACAGAAAAGAGGTTTATTCTTATGGATAGTTTCATGAACCAATCATCAGGTTTTAAGCCCTATAACGCCTCACCCTGTCCGGGCTGCGGACAAAATGTATTTCCCGGTCAGACGGGTCAGACGGGTCAGATGGGTCAGACAGGCCAAAGAATACCTGCTGCGGGTACACCCACCGCTGTGGCACCCGCCAGAACAGATGTTTTAGGCAGTCAAATGCCCACAGGCGTTCCCCTTGGGCCTCAGCTTGGCACCCCCCTTATTCCCCAGCAGGGAACAATCCCCCAGGCAACGGGGACAATGCCCTCCCAGGAGTTGGCCCCCATTACACCATGGACCCAACCCATGCCCGTCACTACTGAAAGCCTTCAGTTCATGAATGGCTTTATGCGCACTCAGATAGGCCGTAAGGTCACCGTCGAATTCCTGATCGGAACTAACACACTCATCGACAAAACCGGCACACTTCTGGCAGTGGGCGCAAACTATATTCTGATTAATGAAGTAGAGACCGATGATATTCTGCTGTGTGATTTCTTCTCTATAAAATTTATGAAATTCTATTATTAAAATACAGCCCTTCCTTATGGGAAGCATCCATTGGGACCTTTAGCAAGAACCGGAAACATCAAGTTTTCCGGTTCTTTATGTCCTCTATTTGCACAAACCAAGAGGCTCTCAGCCTTTTTTGCTGTTCCCGGCAAGAACATCAATAAGAAGTCCCGTAACCAATGAGATGACAAAGGCTCCCCCCAAAAGCATAGCCGTGATAAAGTAGGCCAGATCCTCCATCCCCGTGGAAAACCATATCCCCTTAATGATGCAGGCACCTGCTACAACGATTAGAACAAGGGCAGGAATGTACTTAAAGAATTTGTTTCCCTTGGAAACCCTCCATATTCCGATTTGGAGAAGGGAAACCAAGAGTCCGACAATAAGAATCATGAGTGCTATGCGTATTGTCGAGTCCATGTAAACCTCCTAGTCTGCATCCACCGAAGCCTCGCTGCCATAAACCTTTTGTGTGAACACCTTTTGCGCTTGAATGAGGGGGATTCCCGAAAGATTCATCCTCAAAATATCATTCTCCCCCAAGCCCTTTCTTCCTGCTTCGAAAAGGTATCGGACACCCTGAGGCTTGAACCCTAGGAATCTAGCGCCGATGGTATCTACACTTACGGCATCGGTACCTGCAATCACAAGGCCGGTATGCTTAGGAATGCCCTTTGCCGGCCCCGTTCCTACCATGGCCGGGTTGGCGCTTACCAGGGAGAGATCTATGGGAAGAACCTCTGCCATGGCCACAATAAATTCATGAAGGTTATCATGAATTCCTGTGTTTTTCTTTGGGGTACCATGCTGGGAGGAGGGAGGCCAAGAGAGGGCTATATTCTTGATAGCACCGGATATAGTGGCTTCTTCATGCATTTTTAGCTGAGTGAAGGAGACAAGCACCGTTAATTCCTTGAAGAGCGTATTAAGCTGTGTGCTATGGGGCTGATGATGGTTGAGTTCCATCGAAAGAAAGGGGCCCTCATTCAGGTCAATAAACTCCACGCCCTCACTTTCAATAACCTCATTGAACCCACCATTTATCATAACCTCACGGGTATTACCGCCCCCGCTACCCGAGGCCACGACAATCCTTTTAGGCTGGCAGGATTTGATAAAAGAAATAAGAGTCTTCAAGGTTTCATTGCCAACGACAATGCCCGATTGGGGGAGCTTCTTTTGAACCCAGTTTGGGGTTATCACCACCACATCATCATGTTGAATCAGCTCCTGGGCACGAATCAACGCCAAGCCTTCCAGAACCGCTTGAGACTCATCCTCGTTGAGGGTAATGGCTACATCTGAAGCACCCCTTTTACGATTCCTCATAACATCCTCCTGATTGACTGAATGTATGAGTATTTTCTATCCATTGGTGCCGGTTTATTCAGATTCTATGGCGTTAGTTGTCGAGGTGTAATTACGATCTATGGTTATAACACTGTGGTAGGTGGGGTTTATCTTCTGCACTTCCTGCTGGATGCGCTCTCGCAGCTCATCATCGCAATTCTTGCAGCCAGCGGGGATAACGATATCAAAGATGAGGTTGCTATGGGTTTTTCCCATCACCACCCTAAAATCATGCATGGAAAGCCTGGAATCAATCTCCCCCACTATGGTTTTAATTTGCTGACGCAGGGCATTTGTTAATTCATCGTCGGTGACAATAGGGTCCATATGGATCACCAGGTGAATATCTGAGGTGTTCAGCATATCCCGCTCAATATTATCGATGATGTCATGGCTGATCAGAAGGTCTTGATGTGCCGGCACTTCAACGTGAACAGACGCATAGCATTTATCTGGGCCATAGTTATGAACAACCAGATCATGGAGGCCCAAAACCCCTTCATAGCCCAATATTTTCTTTTCGATATCGGCCACGAGTGTGGCATCGGGGGCAAGCCCTAACAGCGGATTCAGGGTTTCGGAAACCAACCGGAAGCCCGAAAAAATAATAAAGAGAGCAACCACCACACCCATATAGCCATCCACCTGAAGCCCCGTCCACTTTGAAACAAGCGTGGCTAGGAGAACAGAGGAGGTGGCAATAACATCATTCATGCTGTCCATTCCGGTGGCCACAAGGGCCGTTGAATTAATCCGTTTCCCCAGGCTTCTGTTAAAGAGGCTCTGCCAAAGCTTCACTAGGATAGCGATAATCAGTACCAGCACTACAATAAGATTAAACCTTATGGGGTTCGGATGAAGGATCTTTTGAACGGAGGACTTAATGAGTTCAACACCCAAAAGAAGAATAATCATCGACACAATGAAGCCGGTGATGTATTCCGCTCGGGCATGCCCATAGGGATGCTTCTCATCGGCAGGCTTACTGGAGAGCTTAAACCCTACCAGAGTAATCACCGAAGACCCAGCATCTGAAAGGTTGTTGACGGCATCTGCGGTGATGGCGATACTATTGGATAAAGAACCAATGACAAGCTTGATGACGAAGAGAAATAGGTTGGAGGTTATCCCCACCAGCCCTGCCAGCCGCCCATACCTTTCCCGGACAACAGGTCGATTGATTTTATCATAATCCCTGATAAACCATTTGATAAGCTGATTGGTCATTTTAACGCACTCTCCACGATTAATGGGATAGAGCTTCTTCTACTGCTTTTCTCAAAATAGTGTCATAGGGGAGGCTCTCCTTTAACGAAAGCTCACCGGAGGCTTTAATAACGTCTTCCACGACCTTGATGTAGTCCTCATAGCTGGGTTCCACATAAATATCGGGCTCTGTAGCCACTTCCTCATTGATGCTTCCGTCAGGATTAAGTCCCATGTCTGCTGGGAAACGAACCACAAGGCCGCTATTGGGAAGTACCACGGGAACCGGATCAAAGCCTATGCCATCCCCTCCCGTGCGGGTGCCTATTAGTGTGGCCCAACCCGTTGCCTTAGCAAAAACAGCGAAAGCCTCGGCCGAGGAGTAAACATAATCATCCACCAACAGCAGTATCCTTCCCTTGAACCCAACAGGATTGCTTGGCTTTATACCGTATTCTAATTCCTGAAAAAACCCTTTATCTTCATCAAAATAATAGCCGGGGCTGCTTTTGACAAAACTCAATTGAGACAAGGGCTTAAGACCCATATAGGATACGAAGGTCTTATGCTTGATAAAGGGCTTAATATAGTCCGAATCCCTAAACAGCAAATAATTCTTGGTGGTCAAAGGCACTTGGGTAAGCGGAGGCAGAATGTTTTCCATCCAGTAGCGGGTGCTTCCTCCCCCATTCCCCCGGATGTCAATAAGGAGGGCTGAATAGTCCTTAATCTCTGTAAAAAAGGCTCTTAAACCCTCACGATCCTTGTTTACGTAAGAAGAGGCCAGGGAGGGCAACTTCAAATAGGCCAACCTGCCTTCCTCCAGGATTTCGGTGGTATAAAGGTGCTCGGGAAGAATATACTCAGCTTGCCCCAGGGGATCGGAGATATATGGCTTAAAAACCTTTGTTTTCTCCTCTCCTGAGGGAAGCAGAAAGGTCAGTGCAGTATCTTTCTCGGTACGGATGGAAAAACGGCTGAGCTTGTATTTTTGTCTGACCGTATCATAAATAAGCCTTCTTTGAGTGATCAATCCGGTGATATATTGTTCCACAGGGCTGTCATCCACCTTGAGGAGTTGTGATCCTAAGGGCATCCCCAGTTCATCGGTGGTACGCTCGGGATTTATCAGGTTTCTGTAGGCATAATAATTACCCTCAAGATAGCGGAAGGATATTGGAAGGGTCGGCGGATCGTACTGGGGAATGATGGATTCCCAATAAGCATAGCGTTCCTTCACCTTAGGATGGTTATAGACCTGGGACCAGGGATGGGGGCCCTTATAGAGGGCGCTGTCTTCCTCATATTCTCTGCCAGGAGCAATAATATTGGTGTGGCCGTTTTGGAGCAGGGTTAAAAACTCCTCCAAGGTGGCATAGAACTCCTGGTCATTTTGCGCCTCAAGAATTTTTCCGGTAAACTCATCCTTCATCTGGAACCACTTTATGCCATATTGCCGCTCCTTGACCTGGAAGTAGGGATAGCTCTCCTCCAATATTTGAAAAAGATAATTAAAATCCTCCACACGTTGCTCTGAAGTCAGGGGCAGTGTTGCGTCATTCTGGATAAAAACGCTTACAGAGGCATTCCAGAGCTGGGTATATAGTGTGAAGGCCAATATGAAAGCAAGAACCAAAAGGATTCCCAGACTTTTTAGCAATCCCTTGATTAATCCTTTCCTCATGGGTCCTCCTAAACAGATGATGAATTTTTGCTATCCTTAAAACTTATAAATAAGCCGGGCAGTTATTTATTTTCCTTCCCCAACCGATCTGTCATACAAACCACGGCTGTTTCAAGACGGTGATCCTTAACTTCCTGCACCTTGATATGAAGGCCGTACTCCTCAATTTCGGGACGGCTGCCATCCTCAGGAATATTACCTAGAATACCAAAAACAAACCCGCCAAAGGTATCATACTCCTCCTCAGGCAAATGTATGCCCAATTGCTCCATTACATTGTCAAGAGAAGCTGATCCTCTTATTTTCCATGTCCCAGTGTCAATTCTCTCAATCTCGGGTAAATCCTCCTCGTCATCGCCTCCGAGGTCGCCCACAATTTCTTCTATGAGATCATTCATGGTGATGATGCCGGACATTCCTCCATATTCGTCCAGAACAATGGCAAAATGGGTGCGGCTTTTACGCATGTTTCTAAAAAGGATATCGGTACGGACTCCTTCAGGAACGAAATAGGCAGGTTTGACGGCTTGGCTTAACACCGTCTCCCTGGTTTTTCCCGCTAATCGGTAATAATCCTTGATATTTAAAACACCCACTATATCATCGACGGATTCTCTGCATATGGGATAGTTGGAATGACGGCTTTCGATCAGGGTTTGATTCCATTGCTCCAGGGATTCGTCCATCCAAAGCAGTGAAACCTCGGTACGGTGGGTCATAACCTCTTCCGCCGTCTTATTGTTAAACTCAAATACATTTTCGATCATCTCTTTTTCTTCTGGATGAATAGCACCCTTTTCACTCCCCGTATCCACCATCATACGGATTTCTTCCTCGGTAACCTCCTCGTCCTCTGCGTGGGGATCAATCCCGATAATGCGCAGTAAGCCGTTGGTGGAGGCTGTCAAAAGCCATACCAGCGGAGCGAAGGCCTTGGAGATAAAGGTAATAAGCCCGGCCATGGCAAGAGCCAGCGGCTCAGCCTTTCTCATGGCCACCCGCTTTGGAACCAGTTCTCCTAGCACAAGGGTAAAGTAGGAAAGAATAAGGGTAATAACAAGAACTGACAGGGTTTTGAGAGTGGTTATCGGTATAGAAACCCCCAGACTCACAAGCCAGTTGACCAGACGTTCAGAAAAGTTATCAGCAGCAAAGGCGCTTCCTAAAAATCCCGCAAAGGTAATACCCACCTGAATGGTGGCGAGGAAACGGGCTGGCTGGCTTGTCAGCTTAGCGATCTTTATGGCACGCTTATTCCCTTCTGCAGCAAGCTTTGCCAGCTTGTTGTCATTCATGGTGATCACCGCAATTTCAGCACAGGCAAAGACAGCGTTAAGACCAATAAGGATAAACTGCAGAACAAGCTGCCATACTATGGAACCATCCGTAGGCAAAGAAATAACCTCCCAATTCTGTTGCTAGATATGTTGTAGCATCGTTGTACTTATGTATTTTATACCATAAATCCATAGAGTAAAGCAAAAAAATAATTAAATTTCTTTCCTAATCCGGCTTGGGGAAATAAATTCAGGATTCTTACCCCCAACTTCTGTTGGATATTCTTGAATTTGTTCCTCTAAGACATCCAATGGCATGGAACCATTTCCCAAGACTTTTATCATGGAACTCCCGATATCAAATTGATCCACTAAGGCCTCTTTAGCCCTGTCCCTCAGTTCTTCTATTTGGGAGCCAGCCCATGGTATACGAAAGCTCACTGGCAGGATTGAGGGTAACATATTCTATAAGGGCATTGGCCCCTACCAGTATAACTTAAATATCCAGTAACTGGTATACAGCTATAGCTATTCTTCCAGATTAATAAGGCATAGCATAGAGTTCAAGAACCATAAGCTACAAAAAAGCCTGACTCAAGAAACAAGCTTTGTAAAACTGTTCTTCAAGCCAGGCTAATCTGATGTTGGTCAACAGACATTCATTTTATTTGAGTCAATCTTTTCATATCACTTTTAAGATTTTGATAAAGGGAATGGTAAAGCATGTAATACTCATTGTATTTTTTATGAGCCTCTTTGCTGGGTAGAATTTTTTCACCCAGGGTCTGCCATTTTTTCATATCGTTATAGGTGAGAAGGCCCGTCCCGATCCCGGCCAGCATGACGTCACCCAAATTGGCTTCCACATCATTCAGAGGACACACCACCCCATAGCCGGTGACATCAGCGATGATCTGGCACCAGAGCCTTGATTTCGCAGCACCCCCTGCAAGAAGAATAAAGTCCCCCAAATTTTCACCCGTACACTCCATGGAGTGGCGGAGTGAATAAGCCACTGCTTCCAAAAAGGCCCGGTAGATGTGTGCTTTGCTATGAGCTAACGACAAACCAAAGATTGTGCCTTTGGCATCGGTATCCCAGACGGGATTTCTTTCCCCCATGAAATAAGGGAGGACGAGCAATCCTTCCGATCCAGGGGCAATGCTTTCAGCCTGTTTGTCCATAGCATAATAAGCGTTTGCTCCACCTTGCTTTTCATTTTGCATCTCCAGTCCGGCAAAGGTGTCTCTAAACCATTTGATCAAGGCTCCGGCAGTGGCGCTCCCACCGAAGGAATAGGAGAGTTGTTTGGCATCCTTGACATAGGGCCATTCAATCAAACCCTTTCCTTTAATTGGCTTTTCATGAATGAGGGCTGCACACATGGAAGTACCAATAGATACGGCATAGCTTCCCGGCTCAAACACACCCAGCCCCAGAGAGGCAACGCCACAATCCACGCCGCCTGCACATACAGGCGTCCCCTCCTTCAGCCCTATTTCCTCTGCCGCCTCACGGGTCAAGGTCCCGACGATATCACTGGATTCAACGATTCTTTGAGGCATCATGTTCCTTGGAATGCCCATTGCCTCCAGTAATTCCCCTGACCACGTCCGCTTCTCCATATCAAATATTCCGCCGATATTCCCAGCCGATGAATAATCAATAGCAATCTCACCCGTCAGCTTATAAATGGCGTAGGCGTTTGGCGGCAAGAAGAGTTTAGTTCTCGCCCAATGCTCCGGCTCGTTATTCTTAATCCAGAGGATCTTGGTGTAACCGTAATAAGGATCCGTACCATTGTGCGTTATCTTTAATATGCGATCAGCACCGACATGCTCCTCCACCCATTGTTGTTCCTTCTTGGCTCTTCTGTCCATCCAGATCAAGCAGGGCCGGATTGGATTCATATGCTCATCCAGAGGAATACCTGAACCCCCATATAGTCCGCTTATACATATACCCCTAATATCTTCGGCAGCAATCTGCCCTTTCTCTCGTGCGTTTCTGATCGAACGCTTTACCGCATCCACCCAAACATCCGGCCACTGCTCAGCCCATAAGGACTTGGGTGTCATCACATCATATTCCTGCAAGTCCTGAGAAATAAGCTTACCGTTTGTGTCCATAATAATCGATTTTGTTCCGGAAGTTCCAATATCAGTTCCGATAAGGTAATTCATAAAAGTGCCCCCCTAAAATATAATTGCCACTTTCAAATCACCATGCTTGCCAGATGCATATTCAAAGGCCTTCTCCCATTCTTCAATTGGGAAGGTTTTTGACACAAGTCCACTTGTCTTTAAATTTCCTTTAGCGATATTCTCTATAACGAAAGGATAGCAATATGGACTTAGATGGGCGCCCAGCACGTTCAATTCCTTTCTGTCGCCGATAATGGACCAATCCACCGTGGTGGGACTACCAAAAACACTAAATTCTACAAAAGTGCCAAGCTTTCTAATCATACTGAGGCCCTGAGTAACGCTTGCTGGGTTACCAGTAGCTTCAATGTAAATGTCACAGCCATAGCCATCGGATAAATCAAGAATGCGCTGAATTACGTCTTCCTTACCCGGGTTCAAAACTAAATCGGCACCGAATTCCTTTGCTTTCGCCAGGCGGTTGTCGGCCATATCAAGAACGATGAGCTTGGCCGGGTTTTTCATTCTAGCATACGTTACCATCCCTAGCCCAAGAGTACCGGCACCTGAAATAACCACCACATCTTCACAAGAGATATTCGCCCTGTCCACCGCATGCTTTGAGCATCCATAGGGCTCAATCAGTAAAGCATCGTGAAGCTTCATTTCCTTGGGCACCTTGCTGATGACCGTGTTTTTCGGATATCTCACATACTCGGCAATTCCTCCGTTATTGGTGTATTGAAAACCAAAAATATTATGGGGCTGACACATCCAGTAATGTCCGGTTTTACAGAACTTACATTCACCACAGGGAACAATTTGATCTGCAGTTACTCTATCCCCTATACTGAACCCCTTGACATTGTCACCCATTTCCACAATCGAGCCAAAAAACTCATGGCCGGGAATAAACGGAGGCTTTACCCATGCCGGCTGAGTCTCATCACCCCAGAACATGGCCGCCCCATGCATGCATTTAAGGTCACCTGCACAAACACCACAGCCCTCCGTCTTAATAATGATATCGTCAGGTCCGCATTCGGGAGTCGGATAGGAAGTTTCCAAGCGGTAATCTCCTTTGCCATAGGCGACCAGAGCTTTCATAGTTTTCGGAATTTTACTCATCAATACAAAACCTCTCTTCTTTTAGAATCCCCATTCGTCAGCTTCAACACGAAGGTAATCAGTCCAGAATCTTTTACCTTCCTCTGATTTGACATCATCGCTTTGTACGGCATATTTTAAGAGCTCTTCGCGCAATCTCTGAACTGTTGCCTGCATTTCGGGAAGGTATCTTAAATCATTGGTCTCATAGGGATCATTTTCTAAGTCAAAAAGCTGCGTGCGTCTCAAATCCTGATACTTATATTCAATAAGCTTATATTTACCGTCCTTAATGGTTCTGACCTTGTCCCCATAAATGGCAAATAGGCGCTCTCTGGTGATTTCACCAGGATCGGTGATCATTTTTTTGAAGCTTATGCCATCAACAGAATCGGGTATCTCTGTTCCAGCATAGTTACAAAGGGTTGGGTATATATCCATCAAATAGACAAAACCTGAGCGGCGCTCATTCTGTGGTATGCCCGGTCCGCTCATGATCAGAGGAACCTTGATGCTGTGATCATAGGCGTTCTGCTTTCCAAGAAGTCCATGCTGACCGACGGCCAGGCCATTATCCGCTGAAAAAATAATGATGGTATTATCGTATTGTCCAGACTTCTTTAATGATTGAATGATGTTGCCCACCGTATCATCAAGATGGCTGATCATGGCATAGTACTCCCTGATTTGTTTCTTGATCTCCATTTCATCTCGAGGCATGGAGGTTAGTACCTCATCCCGAACCTGGGACACACCGAAATCAAAGGGATGTTCTTTATAGAAGTTTGGAGGCAGGCTTATTTCATTGATATCATATTGGTCCAGAAATTTCTGCGGCATAGTTCTTGGGTCATGAGGAGCCATATAGGCCACATACATATAAAAAGGCTTTTCATCGTCATAGGATTCAATGTATTGGCAGGCTGCTTCTGAAAACAGGTCAGAAGAATGCTTCCCTAAAGTGACATGATCACAGCGGCGCTTCATAAGCCAGTTGTCATAGCCAGGATTCATGACATCATTGACGACATTAGGGTATTCTCCGGTCGGATCATAATGATACACAGGAACCTTCCAATGATCATACATGCCTCCAAAATATATTTCAGCGCCATCATTGAAGCTTCTGGCAAAGGATTCATAGCCATTATGCCATTTACCCGTTCCAAAGGTGTTATAGCCAGCTTTTTGCAGTGTCTCACCTAAAAGGATATGATCACAGGGGATACACTCGCCCGCATCCTGAAGATGGAACAGATTACGGCCGGTGTTGAGCATGGCTCTGCTGGGCATGCATACCGCAGCAACAGTACCTCCAGGAATATGGGCATTGATAAAGCTGGTGCCCCTTGCCACAAGCTCGTCAAGATGGGGTGTTTTAATTTCAGCATTTCCTAAAGCGCAAATGGTATCATAGCGCATATCGTCGGCAAAGAGAAACAGAATATTCGGTCTATCCATAAAATTCAGTCCTTTCGGCTTACCACCATTTAATTAATGAGGTCACTTCATTTCTTAGCTCTACAAAGGCTGGATCAACCACGCTCCGTGGCCGTGGAAGATTATTGACTAAATCCTTCTTGATTTTTGTAGGCTTATTGGTTAAAACCATGATGCGATCGCTTAAGTACACTGCCTCCTCAATGTTATGGGTTATGAAGATGACAGTGGTTCCGGTTTGCTGCCAGAGATTAATGAGTTCATCCTCAAGCTTATATTTCAAGCTTAAGTCCAACTGTCCATAGGGTTCGTCCATAAGCAAAAGCTCTGGTTCAACAGCAAAGGCTCTGGCAATGACCACTCTCTGAAGCATGCTGGCTGAAAGCTGTTTAGGATAGAATAGGCGATACTTGTCTAGGCCCACGATATTAATAACATTATCCACACGTTGTTTGATAAGCTCTTCCGGATATTTTTTGATTTTGAGGCCATATTCAATATTCTGTTGTACATTCAGCCATTCCATGGTGGAGTATTCCTGGAATATGTAAGCGATATTGTGCTTCTTTAGATTAATGGCTTCACCGTCAACGAGTATTTCACCGCTATCAATCTGATACAGTTTGGTTAGGCTATTTAAAAATGTTGTTTTACCGCAGCCTGTCGGGCCTACGATACATAGGAATTCGCCTTTTTTTACATCAAAGGACACATCATCCAAAACCTTGAGATCACCAAAACTTTTTGTGAGATTCTTTACTGAAACTTTAACTTCTTGTGATGGCATTTTCCCGCCCCCTTCTTTCACCATTTCTTTTTATAGTCATCAAATCGTTACATCCATTTCTGCCGTAATCTGTTCTCTTAATTTCAAGAAATCAGGTGATGTATAATCACGGGGCCTGGGAAGATCAACAATATATTCATTTTGTACACTTGTGGGGCAATTGTGAAGCAGAATGATACGGTCGGCTAAATAAATAGCCTCTTCCACGTTATTAGTGACAAACACAACGGTTCTTTTCTCCGTAGAGCAGATACGTTCAATTTCTTCTTCCATAAGGTAACGGGTTTGGGCATCGAGGTGACCAAAGGGCTCATCCATACAAATGACTTCAGGATCATTACAGTAGGATCTGGCAATGCCCACACGCTGCTGCATCCCTCCCGATAGCTTTACAGGAAAGTGATTCTCAAAGCCTGTAAGACCCACTAGGTCGATGTAGTACTGAGCTTTTTTGCGTCGTTCCTTCTTGGGTATGCCACGCATTCGGGGTCCAAACTCAACGTTTTTCATAACAGAAAACCATGGAAAAAGCGCGGTTGTTTGATAGACCATCCCCCTCTTGGGCGAGGGCCCTTTGACGACTTCCCCGTTAACTGTGATTTCTCCGTCTGTAACGGGTTCCATTCCTGAAATCATATTCAGGATGGTTGTCTTTCCACATTGACCGGGGCCAAAGAGTACCACAAACTCATTCTCCCGCACCGTCAGATTAAAATCCTTAACCACTTGGTTGATTCCGCTCTTGGACTCAAAAAACTTGTTGACGTTTTTGCAAACAATTGATACAGGTGTCTTCCTAGACGCATTTAATTCCCTGCTATTCTCCATCGACATAAAATTTGCTCCGCCTTTCTCATAATAATTGCCAGCAATAGTCCTACTACAGCAATGGAAATGATTCCAACAAAGATTTGTGTCATATCACCACTTTCCATTCCTGCAATAATAATCCAACCGGAACCTTCTGTAGAGCTTACCATTTCCGCTGCAAGAACCGCCATCCAGCTCGTGGAAAGGGATACCTGAAGTCCAGCAAAAATATACGGTACGCAGGAAGGCAGAACAACATTGAGAAAAGTTTGACGGTTGCTTGCTCCAAGCATATTGGCAACACCAATGAGCAACGGATCGGAACGTCGGGCGCCGGAGTAGGTATTAACCACCAGATGAGCAAAGCCACCCATGAAGATAATGAAGTATTTGGAGTTTTCACCTATTCCGAACCAGAGAATGGCCATGGGAATCCATGCAACACCTGGAATAGGTCGTACGATTTCGAACAAAGGACGAATAATGGCATCGGCCAGCTTACTGCGACCCATGACAATACCTACAAGAATTCCTGAAACCGCAGCCAGACTAAAGCCTATCACGACTCTTCTCAAGCTGACCAGAGTATGCTGTAATAAGGTATACTTTCCGATTTTCTGACTTAATGAAGTGAACAATCTACTAAAAACATCCTCAGGATGAGGGATCAGAGCCAAGGAAGATCTGGATGCGATCGACCAAATGATAAGAATGACAACAAATCCAGAGCAGGCAAGTATTACATCCAAGATACTTATTTTTTTCTTTAATTGCATGGTTACATGCCTCCTCTTACATATTTCTTTTCCAACCAGTCAAATATCTTTGCAAACAACAGACCTACAAGACCTATGGTGAGCATTCCCACCAAGATCAAATCGGCACGACCGATAGTTCTGGCGATCTGTATCATGTAGCCCACACCTCTTGTAGCCGCAAGCAGTTCTGCTGCTACAAGAGACATCCATGCCGCTCCTAGTGATACTTTAAATCCCGTAAAAATCATGGGGAGCGCCGAAGGAATAGCCACCGTCCAGAGCTGTTGCAGATTTGAAGCTCCAAAGGTAGATGAGACCCATAGATGAATGCGTCTGGTCTGATGGATTCCCGAATAGGAGTTGACAACACAGGGGATGAAAGCAGAAAAGAAGATAACTGCAGCCTTTGCTTGCAAGCCGATTCCGAACAGAAGAATCATCACCGGTATAATAGAAATGGGAGGAATGGGCTTAAGAAAATCGAAAATAGGTTTCACAATTTTATCCACCTTGGGAAACCACCCCATAGCGACACCGAGAGGAATTCCAATGAAAGCTCCTAAAAGGTAACCAATAAAGGCAACCTGTAAGCTACCGGCTAAATGCTGAATCAATGTGCTCCCGTCAGGGCTTTTGGTATAAAACTTAGTGATGAATGTCTTAAAGACCTTGGCTGGACTGGGAAGAGAATAGGCTGGAACCAATTGAAACACTTCGGTGGCCAGTTCCCATACCGCCAGGAAAACAAGTAAGGATACAATGGAAATAAGGGTGTATTTCTTTTTCAAACAGCAGTCCCTCCTTGATGTATTACGGGGATAAGGTTTTGAGCCTTATCCCCACGACCCTTTATTTGGATAAGTTTTTCAAAGCTTCCTGGAATACATCATTTGCAACGCCTGCTTTGATTTTGTCAAGCTTTTCGGGTTCAATTTTATCTGCGCTGACATAGAATTCACCATATTGAACTGCAAACTTGCCTAAATCCATTTCCCTTGCCTGTGCGGAGCCTATGAAGGGCTTGGTATCTATTTCACTCTGGATTTCCTTATCGGTCAAATTTTTACCATTATCTGAGTACCATTTCTTAACGGTGTCAAACTTGAGTTTCTCGTCTGCTATAAGCTCATCATTGGCACGATACAAGAGCTCCACAAACTTGACAATATCTTCTCTTCTATTCTCATAAGCATTTTTTGTACATACGGTTGCTTCATATAAGTTGCCATTGAGATTTTGGAGGGATGCCACCATCTCCCAGCCCTGAGCCTGATAATCCACGTAGGAATGTGGAGGCGCAAGGGAAGCACAATCGGCCTGTCCGGCGACAAAGGCCTGGTACATGGGAGCAAAATCCATATGGACAATGTTCACATCCTCTTCATTAACTCCTATGGTATTAAGCCAGGTTTGGGCAGTGTATTGAGAGGTAGTTCCGGTATTCTGGAGGAGTGTGATCCCCTTAACTGTCTCAGGGCTGCCAAAGACATCAGGAGCATTAGGATTATGTCCTTTAACAGTAAATATGGGGCTTTCTTTACGTGCAAAAATATAGTTTCCTCCCCGTCCGTCAATTTGAGAAGCGACTAGCTTGGCATCATAGTTCGCCAGAGCAAAGATAAAGGCGCCTCCGGTGACAGCAACATCCCAAAGACCTGCTGCAAGAGCTTCGTTAATGGGCGCGCCCCCGTTAAATACGCTCAGTTCAAAGGGTATGCCTGCTTCCTTATCCCAACCACGTTCAACAATTAGTCCCACAGGCGAACTGCAATAGAAGGATTGTACGGCTACACGTAGAGGTTTAGCCGCAGGGGGCGTTGTCTCACCCGCCCCCGCACTTGCAGTGGGTGACGCGCTGGTTACTGAGGGGGTCTGGCCGCAGCCCATAAGTGACAACATCATGGTTAATACCAATACAATTGCAATAACTCTTTTTTTCAATTTCGTTTCCTCCTTGAGATAAATTTTGATTGTCTTCATTATACTTTTGACAATCCTCTCAAATGAATGAAGCAAACCCTAAAAAAAGTTCAAAAAATTGATATAATCTAGGAACTCAAATCTTTTTTTGTTCCTCATATTGTAAAAATCTTGACATAATCCATCACAAAATTGACATTTAGCACAAAAACAGCTGATAAATATTTCTTAGATGTATGATTATGCTACAATATAAGCTAGATGCTAGTTTTATGGGATGGACAGAATGGAGCGGACAGAATGAAGCGGTTCAGAAAATTGGCAATAATATGTTTTTTAATTTGCATGTCGGCCGGTTGCAGCGGCATAACTTCATCGCATAACCCTGTTAAGCACCCACTCCCCCCTGAAAAGGAGCAAACTCCTTTAAAAATAGCCGTTCAGTCTTTCTACTGTAGCTCTATGACAGGCCTTATCCAGGAAATGGGTTGGGATGTGGAAGCGGGAATTCCTTTAGAAATCACTGCCTACACAGATGGCGTGCAACTTAATCAGGCACTTAGCAGTAGCGACTGGGATATCGCGGTTACCGGTGCAGCCTTTATCTACGCCATGGTCAATCACGATGCTTTATTGATCGCACACCAGGTCGATGGGACCGGCGGTAATACTATTGTTGCTCGCAACAACTCACCCATTCTTAAAGTAAGAGGCTTCAATCCCACATGTCCTGATGTGTACGGCGATCCCTCCACTGTTACTGGTTATGAGATATTATGTAATACCGGAACAGCGGCACATTATACCCTAAGCATTTGGCTGGAATCCATAGGCGTAAAAGAAGATAGTATTTATTTACTCAATGAGGATTTTGATCATTCTTTCTACAAGTTTATGGATGGAGCAGGGGAACTTACGTCTCTCACTCCTCCTCATTCCTTTAAAAATCTTAATCGGTTGGGTTGGACAAAAGTAGCAAGCTTAGAGGATTTAGGAGCCAAGTTGCTCGAAGGTACTTTATGTTCAAAGGAAGCCTATGAGAACCGTAGAGACGATGTCATTAAGTTTGTGCAACTAATGTATCGAGCCAATGACATGATGAATGCTAATAAGCAGCTCAAATTTGATACTGTCCAGTCCTGGTACAAGCGGTACGGAAAGAATCTGAGTACCGCTGAAATAAACTCTGAAATAACAAGCAAACCGTTTATTGGGTCTGAACAGGCCCGCGCTATGGATCTGAACGAATTTGCCATGCAGTATGCCAAGTTTTTTGTCAATACCGGAACCCTCCAGCCGGAACAATTAAATATTGTGAAGGCCAATATCACCGGAGATATTCTGACAGAAGCGTTTGAATCGAAATAGGGGGTAAGATCAATGCTGGCATATTTCAAAAATCTGAAAAAGATTAAACTTCAGACCGTTATATTCTCCATTTTCAGTATCCTTCTGGGTTTCGCAATAGTGATTACAGGCCTCTCGACCTATCGTGTCTTTGAATCGAAAATGGTGGAACAATTGGCCAAGTCTAGAGTTGATCTTCTGGCCCAGGTATCGGCTCAGCTAAACGTCCTTGAAAGAGTTATCATTTCGTATTCAGACTTATTCTATTATAATGAACCCATAAAAAGCAGGATCAGTAAAACGGACATTGACAGTTCCGCACTTACAAATGAACTGAACTCACTCAACAGCCAATACAGCAAGGCCTTGGTAACCAATGGCGTATCCCTTTACTACACTATTTTTACCTATGAAGGCTTCACCTATAATTCACAGCTTCCACAAAAACATATTGATGCAAAATCCTATATCCCCATTCTATGGAAGTATGATACTTCTTTATTACGAGATTCGATGGTCTGGCTTCCCACTTATGCTGACATCTGGGACATGAATGGCCCTAATAACTATGTTGTATCCTGTGCACGACCACTCTATGATGATTCTGGAAGCATAAAAGGCTTTTTCATGGTCAATACCCCTGAAGAGGCCGTGAGGGATATTTATGCGCAATCCCTGAACCAAAACAATTCTATCTCTGTGGTGAGCTCTGAAGGGCAGATTATATCCCACCGAGATAAAAATATGGTAGGCTTTTATTTCTATAGAATGGACAGGTTAGGTGAGATTTTTGCGAATAATGAATATGCCATAACAGAAAAAAACGGTGAAGAATATTTGTTTTCAAGGTATTATAACAAAGATTTAGGGTGGTTTATTTTTGAAGAGATCCCCATGAAACAAGTGCTCATGCCTCTTCAAAGCATTAAGATCTTGCTTATGCTTTTATATTCTTTGATGCTATGCATCGTCTTTATTGTTTCGTATTTTCTATCAAAATGGCTAGCTTCGCCTTTAAAGAGCCTTTGTGCCCGCTTAAAAAAGGTTGCCTATAAAAAAGAAAAAATTAGTTTTGATATTCATGGATGGCTTGAGATTCAGGAAATTTGCGATGAATGCACCAGTATGAACAACCGTATCTACCAACTCATTGAAAATGTTAAAGACAGAGAATCAAAAATTCGAAAATCTGAGCTTGAGTTCTTGCTTTTACAGATTAATCCTCATTTTATACATAATACTCTGTTCTCATTAAAATGCCTGATTGCCATGGGTAAAAATCATGAAGCCGAGAACATGCTGACTGACTTTTCTTCATTATTGGCAAGTACGTTCCGCTCACACGACCAATTGATAACGATCGAGCAGGAGCTTAATATCCTCAACAAATATGTTGAAGTTCAAAAGTATCGTTATGGGAATAAATTCACCCTAAATGTGATCTGCAACCATGACCTCATACATTGTAAGGTACCTAAGCTTCTCATGCAGCCCATTATAGAAAACTCCATATTCCATGGCATTGAGCCCTGTAATAAACCAGGGTATATTACAGTAAAGATTTCAAGATCAGAGGATGATCTTGTTTTGGTTATCTCTGATAATGGAATAGGCTTTAACAAGACCGATGAACCCATAAAGCAAATAACCAATAGCATTGGTATTGAGAACGTCCATAACAGGATTAAGCTCTTATTTGGTAGCAAGTACGGTTTACATATAGAAAGCAAAGTCAATATAGGAACAAATGTATGTATTACACTCCCCTATCTTGATTGAGCATGGAAAGAGAGATTTTTTGATTATGGTTATTTTAGTGGTAGATGATGAATTGCCCATCCGTGAGTGGCTGAAATTCACCATTGAGAAATGTGTTTCAGAGGATACCACTGTCATATATGCCTCTAATGGGCAGGAGGCTTGTAACATTATGCAGAGGCAATCCATAGATATGGTATTCACCGATATCAAGATGCCTGTTATGGATGGTTTAGAACTACTGCAAAGCATTCGAGAGGGCGGTAAGAATATTTATGTTGTTTTATTAACCAGTTATGCAGATTTTGATTATGCCAGAACAGCACTTTCCATGAAAGCAGAAGCCTATATACTTAAAAATGAGATATCTATTAAAACCATTGAAGATATCTTTAGTCAGTTTAAAAGAAGCAGGAGCAGGTCAATTGAAATTAACCACAATGATTTACAAATTAAGCGGGCTGCATTGTTCAAACATATTGTTCATGGCCTAGAGGTGGAAAAATCGATAGATGAATTTAGAAAAGTTGGAATCCCCCTTGAAGATAACCGACTCATAATGATTGCCATAAGAAACCCTAAAGGCAATGACGATGCAGGCACCCCTATAGAAAATCTGATTACTCATGATGATTATTTAAGGAATACCACCTGCTTTATATATAATATGGAAACCTGCATTTTTGTTGCCAATACCAGCAGTTCTGTCAAAAATGACAGTAGGGACGCCCTTTGGGAAAGTATATCTCAGAAACTGGGACAGATGGGCTCCAATCATTTTTACGTGGGTATTAGTTTGGTTGGCGAGGGGTTTAATTGCTTCCCTGAACTATTTTCGCAGTGTATACAGGCTGTGAACCAGTATTTTTATTCGTCTAGTCAGGTTAATTATTATAACATGCAGCCTCCAAATCATACTATGGAGGAAGAACTGGAAAAAGAAATAGCATTGCTTTCTCAGAGGATAGAGCACTTTCAGATAAAAGATCTCCAACAGAACATCTCTCAATTAATGGATAGCATTTATCGTGTTAAACCTCAGGATACTTTACAAATAAGGAAGCGATGCAATGATATACTCAGGGATTTAATGAAGGAATGTGATAAAAGGTTCAATAAGGACTGCCAAAGCAACTATAATTATTGGGATGATGTTCTCATGAACGTAGAGACATTTTTTGAGTTCAGAAGCTTTTATGAACGGTGTATCCAAGAAGTCATGGACAACGGTCTTCTGGGAATCCATAATGAGTATATCAAAAAGGCAATCTATTATATCTACCAGAATTATAAGACCATTGAATCTATTGACGATATCTGCAATGCCATTAATATAAATAAAGAATACCTTTGTAGGCTGTTCAAGAAGGAGACCAGCAAGACAATAAACGCCTATCTGACGCATTATCGGTTAAGCACGGCAAGAGAAATGCTTAAAACAAGCAGCCTGACCATTTCGGAAATTGCAGAACAGACTGGGTACTTAAATACTAATTATTTTTCCAGGCTATACAAAAGCATAATGGGCATTAATCCAAAAGAAGAAAGGCTCAAGTGAAGTGACTAGCTATTCCCCCCTTATCATGGTTATGTTGCCAAGCCCCCGAACCTATATAAAATTTAACAAAAGCTGATCCAGGGTTTCACGCTTTCGTATGAGCCTTGCTTTACCCTCAAGGTCGATAAGCACCTCAGCAGGCCTCAAGCGACAATTATAATTGGAGGACATGACGTAGCCATAGGCACCGGCATTGTGCAGAACAATAAGATCCCCTTCGGTAGCCTTGCCTAGTCTTCTGTCACGGGCCAGGATATCTCCGCTCTCACAGATATTTCCCACGAGGGTCACTGTCTCCTCCTGACCGGACGCCTCCCCCTCTCCCACTTTAATGAGTGAAGCCTCATGATAGGAATCATACATGGCCGGACGGATCAGAACATTCATTCCCAGATCGGTTCCGAGGTAGCGTGTATCATAATTCTGTTTTACCGCATGGACACTTCCCAGAAGCAGGCCGCATTCGGCCACAATATAGCGTCCAGGCTCCATTTTGAAGCCTATCTCCTTGTTGGGATAAGTCTTTAAAAATTCCTCGATAAGCTCATCCAACCTCAGTCCAAGACCTTCAAGATCCAATCTCTTCTCATGGGGCATATAGGGAACCCCAAAGCCTCCGCCAAAATCAATAAACTTCAGTTGGGGAAATTCATGGGCGATATCAAAGAGCGCACGAATGCTGTCCGCATACACCTCACCGTCCAGAAAAAGAGAGCCGATATGCTGGTTGATCCCCTCCAGGTCAAGGCTATACTTCTTCAAAAGTTCCTTCACCTCGGGCACGAAATCCTTTTGGACGCCAAACTTGGTCTTTCTTCCTGCAGTGATCACCTTTTCGTGATGGCCCGCTCCAATACCAGGATTGAATCGAACGGCCACTCTTCCTCCCGGATTAATCTGTCCGAAAAGCTCAAGCTGTGATAGAGAGTCCACACTGACCAGTATGCCTCTTTCAATAGCAAACAGCATTTCTTCGGCAGAGACATTGTTGCTGATATAGAGAATCCGATCCCTTTCAAAGCCTGCCCATTCCTCAATAATAATTTCACCAGGTGACATGGCATCCACATCGAAACCCTCACTATGTATAATCTTAAGGAGTTCCGGATTGGTGTTGGCCTTGGCCGAATAGTTGATTCTGATATTCCTGTGGGGCAGGAGACTTTTGACCTCCCGGCATCTATCCCTTAAAATTGCTTCGGAATAGACGTATAAAGGCGTTCCATATTGTTCCTTAAGCTTGATGAGATCATTCTCCGATAAAAACATAGGTCTACTCCTTTTCATTCTTTGTTAGCTCAATGAGCCTTATTTCATTCTTGAGGGCTTCCTTAAAGAGATCCACAAGGTTCTTCTTCTTGGAAAAAAGACAGGTGGACTGGGCCTTGTCGGCTATATCTCCTGTGAGAACAACGGATGAATCGGCAATAAGCCTGATTTGCTCCTGCTCCTTTTCTGAAAAATGCAAAGTTGCACCTTTCAGCTCAAAGGGGGGATTGGTGATGATAACAACCTTGATATTCTGGAAAATGGCTTCTTTGAGATCCTCCAGCACCTCCCTAAGAATGGCCTGGGATAAGGAAATATAGATTCTTTCATGGGCTTGCTTGATAATATGCCGCATTTTATCCAGTATATTTTTTTCACCCCTGATGGTAACATAGCCCTCATCGCTTTCTGTCCTTCGCTTGAGATGTTCTAAAAGAAAGCGCTTGATGCTTATTATCTCATGTAGACGGTTATCACACAGTTCATCAATCTCCACGGCGTTGTAGCGTGTGGCCGTCCCTTCCGTCATGGTGGCCGCTCCTTTGTCCACCAGGCCGGCCAGGGCCGTATAGGTATTGGATCTTGAAATTCCGGTTATTTTGGACACCTCATAGCCGGTCAAGGAACCTTCCGCAACCAGAGTGGCATACAGGGTTGCTTCCTGGCGGGTAAGCTGCAGCTTCATTAATGATTCAATCATGTCCATAGGCTACCTCATCTGTAGTAGTTCTGTTTAGGAACACTATAAACCTATTAACGACATTTGTCAATACAGAACGCAATAAAAAGAGATTTCCTTACGGAAACCCCTTCGTCCATTATATTTAATTATTTTATTCTTCCTCGGCAGCCTCAAAAACCCGTCTTACATCATCCTTAGCGGCCGCCCCTTCGTGAACCTTATCCTGCTCGACATAATAGGTGGGAACAAAGTAGTAGTCGTAGCGGCCGGCTGTATCGGGATCAAGGTTTTCATCAATCACTTTCAGAGGAATATCCTTATATCTCGGCGTTTCCTTCATAAGCTCCTCCATAAACCGAGTGGCTTTTTGACAATGGGGACAGGATGCCATGATGAACATTGTAATGGATTTCATAAAAAGACCACTCCTATGCTTTTAGCTTATTGTTTGCTCCTGAAAGCCGATTTATGTATGGAACACCTCTCAATATTTATCGGATACCTTGGCCTCAAGCATTAGGCTTTTATGGGCTTGAAGCTAATGCCTTGCCTCACAAAACCTAATAAAGTTATTCATAACTTCCAGTTCCTTCTTGATATCCTGGTCCATTTTTCTGCCCAAACGGTCACATAACCCTAAAAGGGCGATTTCCTTAAAATCCACCTGTTTTTTCATCTGACCGATATCTGCAAAAGGGAGCTTATTGGTCACAAACAAAATCTGCATATGCCAACGTACCATCTTGGACACCTTGAAGATGAATTCTGAATCGTCGGTAAAGCATTTTAGAAAATCCCGGGCTAAAGACTCCCCCTCCTTATCATGGTCATAGGAGGTGATCCGTCCATGGCGCAATTTGGTCGAAACAGCCTTGCCCATGTCATGAAGGAGGGCTGCCCACATAAACACCCTAGCATCTTTGCTCTGGCCTTTTACCTGTGCAGCGTTATCAACAACCAGTAAAGTATGGTTCCAAACATGGCCCTCGGGATGGTGCTTAGGGGATTGCTCCACGCTTTCTAAACGGCTCAGAAGAGAGAAGGGGTACTCTTTGCGGAAAATGTCGATTTCGTTTATTTCAGACAGGTATCGGGAGGGCTTGCCATCGTGTAGGAGATGCCCTTCTATTTCATAAAACAAGGTTTGCTTTTCATCCAGTGCTTTCACCACCCCTCATGGAAGTCTTTTTCTAGGTTGCCCAGCTTACTCACTATCCTTGCATTTCTCGCAGTAACCAAATACCTCCAGATTATGTCCTTTCACCGTAAAGCCGAAACGATCCTCCAAAAGCTGCTCATACTCCTTCAATGGGCAGCCGTCCACCGGAAGAATCTGCCGACATTTGACACAGCGAAGATGATGATGGTGATCCTTATGGCTAAGCTCATACAAGGCCTTGTTTTCGTCAGCCAACTGGCTCCGGGTAACAAAGCCCTTGTCTACCAGAGTCTCAAGAATCCTGTACACCGTTGACAGGCTGATGGATACATTCTTTTCCTTGAGCTTGAGGAACAGGTCCTCGGCGGTAAGCGGAAAACCACTACTTTCCAAAGCCTCCAACAGGGCATTCCTGTGTTTGGTGCTTTTTAGGTTTCCCGTTCTCAACAGCTCCTTATAGGGGTCTTTGCATGACATATAATCTTCCTCCCTTAAGCGAATTTCTTTCTGATTGCAAAGGTTAAAAAGAAGATCAAGGACGATATCAGAATGATGGTGGAGCCTGAGGCTGTCTCAATATAATAGGAAAGAATAAGGCCCAGTATTCCTGAAAACAACGAGAAGGCCACCGCCCAAAAATGGTACTGTCTTTGATTTCTGGCAATATTCCTTGCAGATGCGGCCGGAAGGACCAAAAAAGAATTGATGACCAAGAGACCTATCCATGACATGGATACGGTTACGGCTATAGCCACGGCACAACTGAAAAGAACCTCATACCAGAAGGTATGCACGCCCCTACTTCCTGCCAGGGAGGGGTTAATGCTCACTAGCAAAAGACGATTAAAGAAAATCATCCAAAAGGCAAGAACCACAAGCAACAAGATAAAGAGAAAACCGATTTCACCCGGTGTAATGCTCAAAATATCCCCCACCAAGTAGGAATTAAGCTTGGTAAAGCTCCTTCCTCCTATGGTTGTGAGGAAAATACCCAGGGCCACCGCCGTTGAAGAGAAGACACCGATAATGGTATCACTGGAATATTTGCTGCGATGTTTAATGAGGGCAATCAGAAAAGCAAACAGGAGTGAGAAAACCACGGCTGAGCCCACAGGCCGGACAAGTCCGAACAATCCCCCGATAGCTACTCCGGTAAAGGCTCCGTGCCCTAAGGCATCGGAGAAAAAGGCCATGTTATTATTCACAACCATGGTTCCCAGTAGGGCAAACAGGGGCGTCAGGAGAATAACGGCTAAAAGGGCATTTTTCATGAAAAGCATTTGCCCTTCCTGCGCCCATTCAAAGGGAAGGATTTCTAGAAGCTTGTACCATACGTTCATCATCCCTCTCCTCCCTTGCTCTCCCATGGTCTTTGCCAATTAAGGGAGAAAACCTTGTAAAAGCTCTCACTTTGAAGGATCTCTTCGGGGGTGCCCACACCTAGAACGGTCTTGTTTAGGAGCACCATCCGGTCCGCATAGTTTTTAACCATGTCAAGGTCATGGGAAACCAGAATGATGGACAGGTCATAGGTTTTTCGCAGCGCTGAAACCGTTTCATAAAAGAGCTCCAAGCCATTCTGATCAATACCCGATACAGGCTCATCCAAAAGCAGAAGATCAGGCACAGGATCGAGGGCCAAAGCCAGCAGCACCCGTTGGAGTTCTCCTCCCGAAAGGGCACCGAGTCTTCGGTTCAGAAGATGCTCGGCCTTAACCCAGGAAAGTCTATCCCTTATCCTTTCCACCTGTCTGCGGGAATGTATGAGCCATGCAGGCAGCGAAGAATGACAGGCCAGGAAGAGGTCCATAACACTGGTAGGTGAAGTGGCGTCCAGCTTCAGGTTTTGAGGGACATAGCCCATCACCGGCCCTTGCGATGCACCTCCCCTTGCCTGGACAAAACGGATGGTCCCGGTATGGGATACCTCACCCAGCAGGGCTTTGATCAGGGTGCTTTTACCTGCCCCATTGGGGCCTATAATCGCTGTGAGCTCACCACAATGTATATGCAGGTTCACATCGGTAAGAATGGGGGTGTTCCCTATGGTCACACCAAAATGCTCTATTTTTGTACAGCACAAGCCACAGCTTGATGAACGTGAATAAGCGTTTTCACTATTTTCCATTTAAAGCCTCAATCAATACCTCAAGATTTTTTTCCATCGTCTTTTCATAGCTGTCCGGAGAGGCGTCCTTGGGCCCGGTTACAACAGGGTCAAGGGTATATACCTTGGCTCCGGTCTGTTCGGCTATCGTCTGCGCTGATTTGGGCGAATACTGGGGTTCAGCAAACAGCACCCTGGTGCCCGATTGGCTAATGGCCTCAATAGTCTCCTTCAACTCGCCGGAGCTGGGCTCAGAGCCCGGTTCACGTTCAACAACCGAAATGATGTTTAAATCAAATTCCTGAGCAAAGTAGGGAAAGGCCTCATGAAAGGTTACGATATCCCTCGTCTTGACATCCTTTAGGGCATCCTTCATTTTTGTTTTCAGTGCTTCAAGCTTGGACACATACTCCTCGCAATTCCTTTTATAGAGTGCTTCGTTAGTGGGGTCTGCTGCTATAAGGCCGTCTGTGATATTCTTAACCTCTTGAATGGCCCCTGAAATACCCACCCAAACATGGGGATTTTCCTCACCCCGCTCGTCAGTCAAAAGGGGAATGTCCTTACTGCCTTCAATGAGCGTTAGCTTCGGAAGCTGACTTGTGACCTTATCCAGAAAGGACTCCATTCCTGCCCCGTTAATAACAAAAATATCAGCCTTTTCAAGGGTTTTCAAATCAGCAGGTACCAATTGGTAATCATGGAGGCAACCGGTTTGAGGCTCTGTCATATTCACAACCCTCACTCCCGGCACCTCACGGGTTATATTAATCGTAAATACATAGAGGGGATAAAACGAAGTAACTATCAGTGTTTCATCATTAGCCCCGGTGCCCTTCTTCACCCCGCTACAAGCTGAAAGCATCATGCTCAGGGCCAACAACAGGATGAGCAGTGTCCAGGTGAACTTATTCCGTTTCAAAATAATTAATCCTCCTATAATAAGAATCATTCGCATTTGCATTTATATTATGCACCAAAATCCCCTAAAAGAAAAGATTTTTTTTAAGCACTAAAAAAAGGGCAAGGAGGTTGCCCTAAAATAATGTCAATGAGGACCGTCTATGAGATTGGCATGGCTTGAACAGACTAATAATTTGAATAAGCGAATATGTAGAATGGTCTGCTTATGTAATTAACAGCAACACCTTCTGCAGCAGCAACAGCAACAACAGCAACATCTTCTGCAGCAACATCTCCTTCGATTAAAGAAACACATATTCATTCTCCCTTGTACAAGCTCCTGATATAGTGTATGCAAAAATCAACACTTATGACACTATCCATCAAACATATTGTTGTTTCAACAAAAAAAGAGAAATAAAAGAAGGGGCTGTCTCAAAATAAAACTTTGAGATAGCCTCTTTTTAATGCCTAAAAACACAAAAGACGGGTCCAAAAGACTCGTCAAATGCGGTAGAATATAGTTGTGAAGCCGATATTACTACAACAAGACTATACCAGAAATGGTGGAACAGTTCAATTGGTTCTGCCGATTCAGATGGAGTTCCTCATACCGGCCACAGATTCCGTGAGACTGCTAAGCCAACTATTGGAGGAATTGGATTACAGCAAGCTGTACCAGGCGTACTCCCAAATCGGGAGAAATCCGGTGGTCACACCCAAGAATCTATTCAAAGTGCTGGTCTATGGGTACATGAACAACATTTACACAAGTAGAGCGTTGGAAAGCGCCTGCCGCAGGGACGTCAATTTCATGTGGCTATTAGAAGGTCAGAAGGCGCCGGATCACAACACTATCGCCAGATTCCGCAGTGAGCGGCTGGAGGGCGTAGTTCAGGATATGTTCAATCAGATGGTCCTAAAACTTCATGAACTTGATGAAATCGCTTTTGAGAACATCTTCATCGATGGGACGAAGATTGAGGCCTGCGCCAACAAGTACAGCTTTGTTTGGAAGAAATCAACAGACAAGAATGAAGCGAAACTGCAGGCAAAGGTCAAAAAGCTTCTTGATCGCCTCATGCCTGAAAATCCACCGTCCGAACCTGTAACATCGATGGAAATGACCAGAGTACTTTCATCTCTTATGGAACAGGCAACAGAGCAAGGGTTGGAGTTTTCATCAGGAAAAGGCAGTAGGAAAACACAACTGCAACGGGATATAGAGTTACTGGCGGAATGCGTGGAGAAGCAAAGAAGATATGATCGGTATAACAGTTTGTTTGACGGCCGGAACAGCTTTTCAAAGACCGATACGGATGCGACTTTCATGCACATGAAAGAGGATCACATGAGGAATTCACAGCTGAAGCCGGGATATAACGTGCAGCTGGGGATCGAGGGTGAATACATCGTTGGGGTTGACATCAGCAGCGAACGCAGTGACCAGCAAACCTTGGTGCCTTTTTTGAACCTACTGGACGAATCGTACCCCCATAAATTTAAGAGTGTAGTGGCTGACGCTGGATATGAAAGCGAAGAGAACTACGCGTATCTGGAATCAACCGGCCAGACAGCTTACATAAAACCTCAGAACTACGAAAAAAGCAAGGAACGTAAGTATGCAAAGGACATATCAAAATGGGAGAACATGGTATACGATCCTGTCCGAGAAGTGTACACCTGCGCAAATGGGAAAGCCATGAATCATATATACAACAAGCATATTAGACATAAATCCGGCTATGTTTCGGAGTCAAAGGTGTATGAATGCGAAGACTGTTCCGACTGTCTGTTGAAGGCAAACTGCACCAAGGCCAAGGGAAACAAGCGCATGGTGATTGCATCAATGTTTTATGAATACAGGGCACAATCCCTCAGAAACATCACCTCTCCGAAGGGTATCCTTCTGCGTATGAACCGCTCTATTCAGGCGGAGGGAGCTTTTGGGGTGTTGAAAGAGGATCATGGCTATCGTCGCTTCCTGATGCGTGGGAAAAAGAACGTGAGGATTGAGTTTCTACTACTGGCAATCGGATTCAATGTAAACAAGCTCCACAATAAAATACAGGATCGACGATGTAATCAGCTTCTTCACGAAAAGGAAATCGCATAACTTAGGCTCAAAAGTCATCAGAGCTCTTTTTAACGACCCTAAAAACACTAAAAATTAAAACTTTGCACATTTTAAAATAACAGTTCGGTGGAATCAGTTAACGTTACGCATGGTATTTCCTCGAGCCTATGAAAAAGGAGCCGTCTCAACTCAGATTTTATTCCGATTTGAGACAGCCCCTT
>JAEZLR010000015.1 GCA_023415205.1 Bacillota bacterium
CATAAAATGATTGTATAATCGTATTCATAAGAGACCTCCGTTTTGATTGCGTTTTCTTTGCAAAAAACATTTTATCAGAAAGGTTGGTCTCTTATCTTATTTTTTCCTACAGTAACTTTACACTAACTATGACCCCTTATGCACATAAGAACTCTTGCATCGACAAAAGAACAATGGTAGCATAGCAATAAGGAAACTTTAAGGAGTTGAGAATGAAATGCCTGACCCAAAGCCCGAGAGGCCGGATGTTAATGATTATCTGGAATGTACCGATTACATCGATGGTGACCATTTCTTGGTTGAGGAAGCTGCGGAGCAGCTTACATACGGTCTCAAGGACAACATCTCAAAAGCCCGAGTCCTCTATCAATTTGTAAAGGATCAAATCTTCCACTCTTTCAAAATCAGTGCGACCAGTGTAACAATAAAAGCGTCAGAAGTGTTGGATAAGGGGCATGGAATTTGTTATGCCCAGGCGCATCTTTTAGCCGCTCTTATGAGAGCCTCTGGAATTCCCGCCGGACTATGCTATCAGATTGTTTATGATCAGGAGGCGGAACAGCTCGTCGTTCATGGCTTTAATGCTGTGTACCTTAAGGAACTAGACAAATGGATTCGTCTGGATGCCAGCCGCGATGATTCATGGAGCTTCAATACCGAACAGGAATCCCCCTTACTTGCCGTAAATAAGGCTTTAGGTGAGTATGATGACCATGTGGTTTACCTGTCACCCAGCCGACGTGTCATCAATGCTCTTGAGGCCTCCGAAACAGTGGAGGCATTGAGACATCTCTTACCTTCCAAGATTTGAGAAGGCTTCCTTAACAATGTCAGCAACTGGAATATCTGCTTTATCGGAAGACGAACCATTCACGAGATAAAGCAGGTATTCAATATTTCCTTCGGGGCCGGTTATGGGGGAATAGGAAAGACCCACCACAGAGAAGGCCAGAGCTTTCGCAGTTGCTATGATCGCTTCAATGACCTCCTCATGAACCTTTGGCTCTCTGACCACACCCTTTTTCCCCACTTTTTCTCTACCCGCCTCAAACTGAGGCTTAATCAGACAGACGACTCTGCCCCCTTCTTTAACAAGGCTCTTTAAAGGGGGGAGAATGAGCTTGAGGGAAATAAAGGAAACATCTGCCGAGCCAAAATCTAAGGGCTCCGGGATTACCTCCGGGGTTACATAACGGAAATTGGTCCGCTCCATACAAACCACCCTAGGATGGTTCCTAAGCTCCCAGGCCAGTTGTCCATAGCCCACATCAACGGCATAGACCTTACTTGCGCCATTCTTTAGCATCACATCAGTAAATCCCCCGGTGGAAGCACCTACATCCACACAGACAGCCCCTTCAAGGTTTAAGCCGAACTCCCGGATGGCTTTTTCAAGCTTAAGCCCCCCTCGGCTGACATAGGGTATGGCATGGCCTTTGACTTCTATGCTGCAGTCGGGATCATAGGCAGCCCCAGGCTTGTCGCTACGTTCACCATTCACATACACCAAACCTGCCATAATGGCCCCTCTGGCCTTTTCACGGCTCTCAAACAGTCCCTTGGTATGAAGAATAATATCTAATCGCTCTTTGGCCATTTTATCCTCACAGTTTCTTTTTACTATAAGCCCTGGGTATCAGCCCTAGGCTTTAAAGGGGATTCACTTTCCAGCAGATATTTTAAATTCATTTAATATAGCGGATTTAATGCCCTGTGCATCTAGCCCGTACTGTTTATAGATCAGACTTCTTTCCCCATGTTCAATGCCGCGGTCCGGAAGCCCGAGAATCTGAGTCTGAACGTTCAGACGGCTGGCACATAGAAGATCGGTTACATAGGAGCCAAAGCCTCCGCTTTGTATCACATCCTGAATAACCACCACAGAGCCTGTTTTTTTAGCCGAGGTCAGAATAAGGTCATCATCTACCGGCCTTAAGAAGCGCGGATGGATGACCTCGCAGGAAACACCCTCCCTTTCAAGGAGCTCCGAAACCTCCAGGGCTGTATGGACCATATGGCCAGCACCAATGAGGGTAACATCGCGGCCTTCCTTTAGGCAGAGGCCCTTCCCGTAAACCAGGGGACTATCGCTCCCTGTAAATTCGCAGCCGGAGCCTCTGGGATATCGCAGGGCAATGGGGCCGTTATGATGCATAATGGCATAATCCAGCATCTGAACAAGCTCATGGGGAGAGGCAGGGGATAGAATGGCTATATGGGGAATGGTGTATAAAAAGGCCACATCATAGATTCCCTGATGGGTCTCCCCGTCATCCCCGACTACTCCAGCCCGGTCAATGGCCAATACCACCTTGAGATTCTGAAGGGCTATATCATGAAGAATCTGGTCATAGGCCCTTTGTAAAAAAGTGGAGTAGATGGCTACCACCGGCTTCACACCGCCCATGGCCAACCCTGCGGCAAGGGTCACCGCATGCTGCTCGGCTATCCCCACATCAAACAAACGCTTGGGGAAGGCCTCTCGGAAGGGGCCCAAGCCTGTTCCGTCGGTCATGGCAGCGGTAATGGCAACAATATTTGCATCCTTTAAGGCAAGATCGCATAGCTTTTTGCCGAAAACGCTGGAATAGTTCATGCTTCCCGGCTTGATGACCTGGCCGGTCTCTATCTCAAAGGGGGCTATCCCATGAAAAACCGCCGGCTGCGCCTCGGCATACTTATAACCCTTTCCCTTGACAGTGGATACATGTACGAGCACAGGCCCCTTCATGGTTTTTGCGTGTTCAAGAACCGAGACCATTTCACGGATATTATGGCCATCTATGGGTCCAAAATAGCGAAAGCCAAGGTCTTCAAAAAACATGGCAGGTACGAACATGCTTTTCATAGCTGCCTTGAGCTTATGAACAAATTTTCTGAGCCTTCTTCCCTTCCTGGGAAAGGAATCTATAAAGGCCTGCATGGATTCACGTGTTTTGTAGTAAAAAGGCCTGACGCGCACCTTGCTCAGATAGCGGGAAAGTCCTCCTACATTGGGGGCGATGGACATCCCATTATCATTGAGGATAATGAGGAGATTGGTCCGGGATATGCCCGCATCATTCAAAGCTTCCAGAGCCATTCCTCCCGAAAGAGCCCCATCCCCTATGACCGCAACTACCGTGTACTTTTCACCCTTTAAATCCCTGGCTCGAGCCATGCCCAGGGCCGCCGAGATAGAGGTGCTGCTATGTCCTGTATTGAAGGCATCGTAGGGGCTTTCCTGGGTTTTGGGGAAGCCGGATAATCCATGGAGTTGCCTTAGCGTTCTGAAGGCGTCCATCCGGCCTGTTAGTATTTTATGCACATAGGTCTGATGCCCCACATCCCAGATAATTTTATCCAAGGGGGCATTAAGAACTCTATGAAGGGCCAGGGTGAGCTCTACCACCCCTAGATTGGAAGCGATGTGGCCCCCCGTCTTTGAAACCGTATGAATTAGAAAGTCACGAATTTCATCGGCCAATGAGTTCAACTCAACAAAGCTTAGGTCTTTAAGTTCTCTAGGATTACTGATCCGGGCCAAAAGGCCGTGATCCATATTTTCGCTCAATGAACAGAACACCTCAAATCAGTTGCTTTTTTGATCCTTTCCTTTTTTCCCCCTTTTCCCAGGTGAAAAAACAGAAAGTATCCTTCCAGCCTTATACACAATATAATTGGCATTATTAATACCGATATTCTTAGCAAATCCTTTACCGCCTACGGTCAACGCAGCAATAAAGGCTCCGATGATCACCTCAATCAGAGAAGCCCGGACATGGTCAGAAAAAACACGAAAAACAATGGCGGTTCCCGCCGCACCACTAACAACACTGCAAATATCGCCCACCACATCGTTACAGAAGCTGGATACACGGGGGGCATTACGAAGGAGTATAATGGACTGTCTGGCACCTCTTATTTTCTTGGAGGCCATGGAATGAAACGGTGTTTCATCCGCCGCAGTAACAGCCATACCCACCACGTCAAAGATAACGCCCACCAGAATGATACCCAGCACCACCAAGGCGGCCAGGGGTGGAGAAATGACTTTAAAAATACTGGTTGAGGCAAAGAGTATCAAAAGTGATAGGGTAAAGGATATGAATGTAATAAAAAGACCCCAGAGAATGTGTTTTTTCTCTATCCCAGAGCCTTTTTTAACCGGAACACTTTCTTTTGACAATTGAATATATTTGTCAAAAAGTTTGAAGTACTTCCTCTCAGATTTATCTTGTTCCAAGGCACGATCCTGCTTTCCTTACATAACAATAATCGTAGAGTGAATAAATCCAATGGATGAAAGCCAAGATAATATCAACAGGATGGCAACTATACGAGTAAATTTTGCGTCTTAGGTCAGGCAGGTTTTCCCCACAAGCTACCGAATCGTCGCCGTTCCGGTGGTTACCCTTTAAAGCGTGCGTTGAGGGGTTACCCCCTTCAAAGCCTGATCGCCACTTAGTCCACACTGCAATCCCCGTATGGTTTCATAAAATAACAGCCTAGGGGTTTTCCCCTGGAGTCTTACCTGACTTTTAGCCTCTTTTGCACTGTTGGTTTCAAACGGCAATATTGCTTATGTACCGGCCAGTACATAAACACGTGATCCGTTATCCCTCCAAACCGCACTCAAGGCAGGCTACACTGTCCACAGCACCGAAAAAGCGATACCGCATGACAGGTTTACTCCCTCATCGTAGTCAAGATTTCTATCGCGTGAAAGCGGGGCAATCTGTCTCCCACAATTGAGGGTCTCCGCGGAAGAGGGGTCAAATCCTGCATGCCATTGCAGGTTGCCCCTAATCCTTAACTCCCAGCATCAACCCATCACTGGGCGTAACAAGCCGACACAAGGAACTTCATCGATGTGCCCTTTAACGGATTTTTAGGCCCGTCTTCAAAGCAGGCAGTACTGACTAGGATACTGCGCCATCCTGATGATCTTTCTATGGAAGAATATTATACACCAAATAAACGGTTTATGCAAACAGGATACCGACCATCATGCCCAAAGCGGCTCCTGCGATCACTTGTACAGGAGTATGGCCCAAAAGCACCTTCAGCTCTTTTTCAAGCTTTATTTCCGCAGAATGGTAAACCAGCTTGTTGAGTACTTCTGCTTGCTTTCCTGCGGCCCGCCTGACCCCTGTGGCATCGGACATCACAATAAAGGCTAAGATTACGCCTATGGCAAAAATTCCTGAGTTAAAGCCATTCTCGATGCCAAGAACCGTGGCAAGACATACTGAAATGGCACTGTGGGAGCTGGGCATCCCCCCCGATGCTACAAACTTTCTAAAATCCACCTTGTGATGTTGTAGATAAAAATGAATAAATTTAATAAACTGTGCCAAAAACCATGAGAAAATAGGTAGGAAAATTGCCTTATTCGTAATGATGCCTTCAAAAAATGCCAATTTCAAAACTCCCCCTGGTTTATTTATAAGCTCCGCTATTTATCTCTCTGGGCGATGTAGGCTGCCATCTCAATGAGAAACTCGCTATTCTCAATAGGCTTAACTGCTTCCACGGCCTGTTCCACCGAGAACTTCAGGCGTTCCTTAGCCGCCTTGAGGCCCAACAAGGTCACAAAGGTTGATTTATTGTTTCTTTCATCGCTTCTAAGAGGTTTTCCTACTATTTCACTGTTTCCTTCAAGATCCAGGATATCGTCTTTGATCTGGAAGGCCAGCCCAATATGCAGGGCATAGGACTCCAAAGCACAATATACGCTCTCATCAGCATTTAAAAGAATAGCGGGGACAAGGGTTGCCACTTTAATAAGGGCCCCTGTTTTTTTTCGATGCATGGTACAGAGCTCCTCATAGGTGAGCTTCCGCTCCTCTGCTTCCATGTCCATAACCTGACCACCGATCATCCCCCCAGTGCCCGAGGCGCAGGCAATGAGATGGGCGGCTTTTAAGCAGGCCTCTTGGTTATCCCTGTTGTTCAGCGTTTCCTTCAAAAGAGTCTCAAAGGCCAGATTCAATAAGCCATCACCCGCTAAAAGCGCCATAGCCTCGCTGTAGACCTTATGATTGGTTGGTCTTCCTCTTCTCATATCGTCATTATCCATGCAAGGTAGATCGTCATGGATGAGCGAATAGGTGTGTATCAGTTCGATGGCACAGGCAAAGGGCAGAACCTCCTGGGTTTTCCCCCCTAGCATCTGGCAAACAGCCAGGGATAAAATCGGTCTAAGCCTTTTTCCACCTGCTAAAAGACTATAATTCATGGCTTCATGAATCTTCTTCTCGGGAGTCTCTTCAATGGTTATAAGTCCCTTGATCCATTGCTCCACTTGCTCCAAATAACGCTTAACATCAGAATCAAAACTCATTTTTCCATCAGTCTTCGGTAAGAAAGTCCTTCTCGACGACTCCATCCTTCCCTTCAATCAGTAGGGTTATACGCTTTTCTATATCATCCAACTTCTTGTTGCACAGCCTGACAAGGCTAATGCCCTTCTCGAACATTTTGATGGAATCCTCCAATGTCAGCTCTCCGCTTTCAAGAAGGTTCACTACGCCCTCAAGCTCCAACGCCGCCTGTTCATAAGGCATGTTGGCTTGTCCTTCAGCTTTTCCCATTCTTAATTACCCCCTTGCACTGTCTTTGATTTCCTTGGTATATGCCACCTCAAACCGCCCCTCTTTCGCAGTAATGAAAAGGGGATCCCCCGGCTCAAGGCCCTTACAGGATTTGATGATATCTCCCCTGAGATTGTGTACCACTGAATACCCTCGACTCAGTACAGTCAGGGGGCTTAAGGCATTAAGTCGCCCTGCGGCTAACGATAATGCGGCTCTGTACCTTTCCACCCTGGTATGGCTGCGCTGGATCAGGAGCTGTTCGAGCATATCCAAGCGCTGTCTCCTTTGGTTAATTTGCTCTTGGGGCCTTTGAAGGCTTCTTGAGTTTTTAAGCCTTAAAAGCCTTTCCCTCTCTTTATTAAGCTGACGCATCAAGGACACCGAAAGCCGTCGTTCCATTTTCTTTAGCTCCTGCTTGAGAGCCTCCTTCTCCGGCATAACCATTTCAGCGGCCGCAGAAGGGGTGGGTGCACGAAGATCAGCAACAAAATCTGAGATCGAGTAATCCGTCTCATGCCCTACGGCAGAGATAATAGGAATCCCGGATTCAAGGATAGCTCTGGCCAAGCCTTCATCATTAAAGGGCCACAAATCCTCCAGTGAACCTCCGCCTCTGGCAAGAATGACAACATCAACATTCTTCAGCCGATTAAAGCATTGGATACCCTTAATGAGTTGGAGAGAGGCCTCCGCGCCCTGGACAGCCGTGCCGTATAGAATGACTCTGGCATTAGGAAAACGCCGGGTCAGAATCTGCGTAATATCCCGGATCACCGCCCCTGTAGGAGAGGTGATGACACCAATGGCCTTGGGCAAACGGGGGATGGGCCTCTTTCTCGCAGCATCGAAAAAGCCCTGAGCTTCAAGCTTACTCTTGAGCTGCTCAAACGCCAAATACAAAGCCCCTGTTCCATCCGGCTGCATGTCATCGGCATAGAGCTGATAAGCTCCCCCCAACGGGTAGACCGAGACATATCCCCGGATAATCACGCGCATACCTTCCTCGGGTCTGAACCTTAACCGGCTATTTTGAGTTTTGAACATAACCGTCTTGATAATTGCCCCCTGGTCCTTAAGAGAAAAGTACATATGCCCCGAGGAGTGGGCCTTGTAATTAGAAATCTCCCCCACAACCCAAACATGAGAAAGCAGCCTATCGTTATCAACAAGCTGCTTGATATATCCTGTTAATTCTGAAACGGTAAGGGTATGATTCATAAGAGCCCCCCTGTCAGGTAACATTCTTAAGGTCTGCAAAAACTTTACCCAGCACACCATTTACAAAGGTTTTGGATTGCTCTCCGCTATATTTCTTGGCCATTTCGACGGCCTCGTTAATAGAGACATTTACAGGAATGTCCTCCCGATACTTCATCTCGAAGCAGGAGAGCCTCATAATCGCCAAATCCACCTTGGGCATCCGTTGTATGGTCCACCCTTTAGCATGCTGGGAGATGAGACTATCCAACTCCTCCTCATGCTCCATGACACCTTTGACCACACCTATCAGGTAGTCTTTATCAGATTTTTCGATAATCTGCTGTTCTTCCATAAACCGCTCCATCTGTTCATCGATGTCATCTCGCTGGATTTGCACCTGATAAAGGAGCTTCATTGCGTTCTCCCGGGTTTCTCTTCTTCCCAAGGTCGTCCCTCCGTATCGTAACGTCAAAGTTCAATTCTGTGTTTCATATACTCCGATTATACCTAGGCTAGGGTTTCTGCGCAATATAAAAAATACGTTCCTCCTTTGCACGGGGTTTTGTGAACTTTAGTTCACCATACTCCCCCAACAAAGTAAGACCAACGCTTTGTAGGGCTCCTTCAATCTCCTGGGTACTGTAGGCCCATTCTCTGTGGGTCTCATCGAATCTTTCATAAAGGCCGTTTTCGGTTTTTACGAAAAAGGTGAGATCAAAGGTGCACCTTTTTTTCTGTTCATGATATGTATTTGTCCACAACCAGGTGATATCCCCCTCAAGCTCATAGAAGGTCTCGTTGCCCAAGACCGTGGAGAGCTTATAAGGGCTGTTCAGGTCAAAAATAAACAGTCCCCCTGGATTCAAGTAGTTGTGAACCAAGCGGAATACCTTTTGTATATGGGATACAGAGGGCATATAGTTTAGAGAATCCAGCAGGCATATGACGGCATCCACCGTACCATAGAGCTCAAATCCTCGCATATCCTGATGAAGGAAGAGTATCTCAGTTCCATGCGTATGGGATTTTTCATAGGCCCTGGCCAGCATGTCCGCAGAAGCATCCAGGGCTATCATCTCGTAGCCCCTTTGGGAAAGTTCGATAGCCATACTCCCGGTACCGCACCCCAACTCAAGGATAAGCTGCGGACTTTGCTTGAATTTAAGAAAGGCTGATTGCAAGTAATCAGCCCACTTAACATAAGGGATATCATGCGTCAGTCCATCGTAAATTTCTGCAAACCGTGCATACATACAAACACCTGCAGCTTAAACAGCCTTTGATTTCCGCTTCCTGGAAAGAAGACCTCCAATCCGCCCTGTCTCCTTTGCGCTCAGGCTTTTCCATCCGCCTTCGGCAATCTTGTCCAGAAGCCCCAATTCCTTTGCAATCTCCAGCTTAAGCTGATCATCCTTCTTTAGCATCATCATCACCCCATGGCATAGTATTGCCACTCTTATCCATGGGTATTCAAATGTTGTTCACACATTCACCGGGAATTGTTTTTACGCCTTATGCCTATGGCTATTTTAACGCCTTAACAACTTCCTCTACGGCGATTTTAAGCTGGGAATCCCTTTCAAAGGGGATGTCCTCAATGGGTGTCGATTTAAACTCTTGATTCAGGGTCACCTCTATGTCAGGGGAGACACCCTCTCCATGGATACACTTTCCTGCGGGTGTAAAGTAGCGCGCAATAGTATATTTTAAGCCGCCACCATTGGCAAAATGCCCATCTATGGCCTGTACAAGACCTTTTCCATAACTCTTGACTCCAACCAGAGTCCCTTTGTCATAGTCCTGTACGCAGGCGGCAAGAATCTCCGAGGCACTGGCACTATACTCATTAATGAGAATGCTTAGGGGCATATTCAGCTCCCTTGCATCGGAAAACTCCTCATCCTTTCTCTTTTCTCTATCCTCCGTATACACAATAAGGCCCTTAGGAACGATTCTGTCTGCGATTTTTACAACCTGTCCATAATCGCCGCCAGGATTATCACGAAGGTCAATGACCAACCCTTTGATTTTTCTGTCTATCAGCCCGTTAAGATGCTGTTCAAAATCATTGGCAATATCATCATCAAATTGTTTGATGCGGATGTACCCAATATTGTTGTCCAAAATCTTGCTTGAAATATAGGAAATATTGATAGGCCTGCGCTCCAGTTCATAATCGATATAATCCTTCACATCAGGTCGAAATACGGTAATCCTCACCTTACTACCAGGATTACCCTTTATCTTTTTCACGATGAGGTCGGCATCCTTAATAAGCGTTACATCCTCATTATCCACCTTGACAATCTTATCATTCTTTTTGATTCCCCCTTCCTTGGCAGGAGAATCATCAAAAACATCAGCAACAGTTAGAAGGGAATTTTCATCCATATGAACTGAAACACCGATACCAACATATTTCCCCGAGGTGTCTTCCAGAAACTGCTGCATTTCCTCAGGGGTATAGTAAACGGTATAGGGATCCTTTAAACCCGCAGAGAGCCCTTTAATAGAAGCGCTGAACATTTCGGAAAAATCCACCGCCTGATAATAGCGATTGTCCAAAATATTCTTTACTCTGTTATAGGCCTGTATATCCTTTATATCTACATCGCTCTCGTCAAAGAACAGTGCATACTGAGGATTGAACCATTCTCCGGGGGCCTTGGTAATAAAGACATCCCAGGATACCATCCGTATGACTGAAAAAAAGTAGCCCAAAAAAAACACCACAAATGAACAAATAAGAAAAAGTCCCACAGTCCATGCAATTCGTCTATTTTTCATGTCAACAACCCTTCTTTAAGCACTTGAATCTATTTTACATCCTATGCTCTCTTTTTTCAAACCATGTTAGCCTGAGGGGTAATGAAAAAATACTTCCACTTATAGCACAGTCTAGCACCGGTTGAGTCACGATGTGCTCTTGTGAAATTATCCGCCAAGCTTAATAAATGGCGGATATTTATTTCAACGCCCCACAAACCACCCACTAAAGGTTAAAACTTTATTTGTATTAGGTCAAGTATAACACAAAAAGGATATCCCAACGGATATCCTTTTACTCGATAGGGTTGCGAGTCTTTATTAATTTTTGTTGGAAACATATTTTAATGGATCCTCGCGTTCACCGTTTTTACGTACTTCAAAATGGAGGTGAGGCCCTGTGGATAGCCCCGTACTCCCTACCTTGGCAATGACATCCCCAGCTTTGACGGACTGGCCTTCCTTTACCAGAAGTCCTCCGTTGATAATATGCAGGTACAAGGTGGTAATACCGCCGCCATGGTCAATGATAACCGTGTTGCCTGATCCGCCGCTTCTCCAGCCCGACCAAATGACCTTGCCACTGGCAGCCGCATGGATATAAGCTTTGGAGGGAGCGTTGATATCAATACCTCCATGGAACTTCCGGTACTTCAAAATGGGATGGATACGATAGCCAAAGGCGGAGGATATCTTATAATAACCAGGTGTGGGCCATTGCATGATACCACCGGAATAGCTTCCCTTTGAAGAGAGCTTGTTGATTAAAGTGCTGAGCTCCTTGGCTTCCTTTTCTAGCTGATCCTCGGCCTTTTCAATCTGGGCTAGACTCTGCTTGCTCTGTTCAACCCTGTCGGTGGCCTGAGAACGAGATATCTCAAGTTCATTAATCGCCTTCAGGCTTTCTTCGAGCTGCTGTGCCGCATTCATTTCCTCATTTTCCTTGATGGCTTTCAGGTCTTCAATCTCCAGCCGTTTCTTTTCCAAGCTGGCCATCAGATCCTGATCGTATTTAGAAATGAGTTGAAGCATATGAACCTTTTTAAACATTTCTTCATAGCTGGAGCTTTGAAATATTTCCTCGGCGTTGGCATTGGTACGGGCTTGTATGTACAGAATGACAATGCGTTCCTGAAATAGCTTTAACTGTGCATCATATTCACTTTGAGCCTGTGAGATAGCAACATTCAGAGTCTCAATAGCCGCCTCGATATCCTTGATCTTAGCTTCTATCTGACTTTTTTCATAGCCTTTCTGTTGGAGATCGGCGATTATACTTTCCTGATATTTTTTATCTTTTAAAAGATTTTGCTGAGCTTCCTTTTTTTGATTCTTAAGGTCATTAATCTCTTTCTGTGTCTGTTTCAGTTCATTCTTAGCATCATCCACTTCAGAAGCAGATGAAGTAAACACTACACTGACTATTAATAACAGAGAAAGTGCAACTGACAATATTCTCTTTATCATATGTAAGTGCTCCATCCTTTCGAGAAAATGGTGGCTCTATGCAGAGTTACCAAACATTATGCATTGACAATCTTACAATTTTGTTACAAATGCTCATTCTATTATATCTTGAATTAGTTACACATTCAAGTGTTTTCTCACTGACATGAGGCTTCCGATGCCACCAATAATAATACCAAAAATGGTGTACACCACAAAAATTCGGAAAGCAACCGGACCAAACTCCAATATTTGCAAGGTGGT
Organism: Bacillota bacterium; assembly: GCA_023415205.1. GTDB lineage: Bacteria > Bacillota > Clostridia > DSM-8532 > DSM-8532 > DTU059. The sequence goes on from JAEZLR010000015.1 coordinate 12,255, forward strand.
CATCTTAAAGTTGAGCAGTATGGCGTTGAGCACATTTTGAAGCCAAGTATAGGCCTGGGAGGTGAGTAAGAATGACAGGGCGGCGCCTATAAAGCCAATAAGGATGCCTTCAACAATAAAGGGCCATCTGATAAAGCTGTCCAGCGCCCCAACATATTTCATGATTTCAATTTCTCTTCTTCTTGCAAAAACAGTCAGGCGAATGGTATTTGAAATCAGGAATACCGCAATGATCATGAGTACCACCAAAAGGGCCATGATGACATAATTAAAGATCTTAAGAATACCTTCAAGCTTTTCGAGCTCAGCCTTGTCATAGCCGATGCCGTAGTCGGTATTGACGCCACTGAAGGCTTTAAGCTTGGCAATGAATTCATCACTAAATGCGGGATTTGTAAGCTTGATATAATAAGATTCCGGCATATTATCAGGTGTAAGCCCCTTCAAGAGGTCTTCATTCTTAAGCTCACTTTTAATATTCTCATAGGCTTCTTCCTTACTCTCTGACCGATATTGTGAGATAATTCCCGCTTCCTGCTGCTGCTCGATAAAAGTCACCACTTCTTCCCGCTCAAAGGAGGTGGCTGAGACATTGAGAAAAACCGTGACATCTAAATCCCGTTTCATGACTTCAATATTGGTAGTGATGTTGATGGCAATCAGCAGTAAAATGCCAAGAAAGAAAAGGGCGGCCACAACCGTCATAATAGAGGCAACGGACATCAGTTTGTTCTTGTAAATATTGGAGGAGCCCTCTTTTGCAAGGAGCCGTATCGTTCTAATTTTCATGGAAGTATAACCCTTTCTGCTCGTCGCTCTTAATCTCACCACGCTCAAGGGCAATGACACGCTTTTTCATAGTGTCCACAATATTCTTTTCATGGGTTGCCACAATAACGGTGGTTCCGCGCTGATTGATTTCTTCGAGAAGATTCATGATTTCCCATGAGGTTTTAGGGTCCAGATTACCCGTGGGCTCGTCTGCTATGAGAACGGCTGGGTTGTTGACCAATGCACGGGCCAGAACAATTCTTTGCTGTTCACCGCCCGACATTTGATTGGGATAGGCCTTGGCTTTTTTACTCAAGCCCACAAGACCCAGCGCAAGGGGCACCTGTCTGCGAATCTCACGTGGGGTCGCCTCGACAATCTGCATGGCAAAAGCCACATTGTCATAGGCAGTTTTATTGGGTAAAAGCCTGAAATCTTGGAAAACAACGCCCAAACTGCGTCTAAGGTAAGGAATTTCGGAACGGGGCATGTTATGTACACTGTAGCCATTGACATAAACCTCCCCCTCGGTGGGCATCTCTTCATGCATAATGAGTTTTAAAAATGTCGATTTGCCAGAACCGCTGGCCCCTATAACAAATACAAATTCGCCTTTTTCAATTCTAATTGTGAGATTCTTGAGTCCGACCACTCCGTTGGAATAAACTTTCGTTGTGTCTACAAACCTGATCATGCCATTCCCCCATCAATTCAAAGCCAAGGGGTAAAAAAACCCCGGCTTAATGTCAGACTTCACTTAATTAGTGAAACAACGTTAAGTTCAGGCCGAAGCTTCAGGCATCGCCCATAGTCCTGACCTGATACCTGAGAAGAGAGGCTTATTTGGACACCTCGTCAAGATAACGCTTAACCATCATAGCCACCTTGAAATAAATGGCGTCATCAAACTTCCTCAAATCCATCCCAGTGATTTTCTGTATTTTGTCTAAGCGATACACCAGTGTATTACGGTGTATAAAAAGCTGTCGGGATGTTTCACTAACATTAAGGTTATTCTCAAAGAATTTCTGTATGGTCATCATGGTTTCAGAGTCAATGGTTTCGAAAACGCCTTCCTTAAAGACCTCATTGAGGAACAACCGACAAAGGGTTGTGGGCAGTTGATAGATCAACCGGCCAATACCCAGATGGTTGTAATCTACAATATTCTTCTCTGCCTCAAAGATCTGCCCGATTTTAAGGGCAGTTTGTGCATCCTTATAAGATCGTGCCACATCACGGAGGCTTTCAGCCTCCGTGCCTATACCGATACTGGCCTTGATCATCAGCTCGCTGTTCAAGGTATCAATAATAATTCTCGCTTTTTTATGGACTTCATCATTGTCCTCGCGATCCTTGAGTTCCTTGACCAATACGGTATTCTGATCATCCAGAAGGATGATATAATCCTTGGTGTTGTTGGGAAAAAGGCTCTGAATTATATTGTAGGCATATAGCTCTCTCGTCTTTTCCGTTCTGACAAGATATACGATCCTTCGGCTTTCACTTTTAACCCTGAGTTCTTTGGCCCGAATAGTGATATCTCCGGGGAGAATATTGCCCAGAAGCACATTTTTCATAAAATTGCTTCTGTCATATTTCTCATCGTAATAAAGCTTGGCATTTTCAAGGCTGATGGAAATCAGCTCCGCATGCTTTTTCCTTTCGGGGTGGTCACTGACAAGATAAAGAACAAAATCAAGCCTGCCGTTGATCTCAATCTTCTTCATGACAAGGCCCGACTTTTCTATCGTCATAGCATTGGATGTCAGAAAATCAGAACATTGGCTGTGAATCATTCCAACTTCTTCTTCAATTGTACTAGCGATAACGGTACCTGTTCCATCTGTAATACCAAAATCATTACCAATGGTATCCCGAATACGCATAACTACGGATTGGAAAACTTTGAATGCCAAGCAAACAACCCCCAATAAGCAAAAAATCCCGATTCTTTGCTCTCATTATACACAATTATCATAAATGATACAACTTTTTTATCGCAGGCTTGCTTGCTCCTGGCTATTAATCATTTAGCAGCACACATTCGGAAAACACAATACGGATGGTGTTTAAAAGCTCTTTATTGCGAAACATGGAAGCGTTATGAATAAATATTCTGACGGGTGCACAGGTCAACAGAAAACCAATCATAAAATCATCGCTGTCAATGATGGGCTCGCTCTTTCTGATGCCAAAGCCGTCGGTTATATCCTCAGGTATCTCAAAGGGACTAATACTTTCTACTTTGTAGCTACCGTTGCGTAGGACAAATACATGGAGCTCCGGAACCCGTGGAACCTGCATCTTCACAAAGGCCGTCAGAAGATTAATGTATTCTTCATACTGCCTTTCAACAAAAAACTGCCGGATGGAACGCTCTACCTCAGTCTCAAGCTTTTTGACATATTCTCCTAACCTGAAGGTTACAAATCCCTCCAGAATCAGATTTTCACAGTTTCTCAGACATTCCGCAATACTAGCCGAGATGAGCCTTCGCCTGGATTCCAAAAGATTTCCCAACGTTTCTTCTCCCTGCTGGGTATAAAGCCTTGCGCAGGCGATTCTATATATTTCATCCCTGTCTTGTTTTGCTAGTCCTTCACATATGCGGCCAATGACCTTTTCCAGTATATTTTTTTCATAAGATTTAAGAATATATTCAGCAAGCATATCCGACAAGTGATTGATGGCTGTTAGATATTTCCTGCCGTTTTTTCTGATACAGCCGTCCATAAGAATGGTCAGGGAATGATCATCCTGGCTTATCCGGATACGAAATGGACTTCGTATGCTTGTCTCAAATCTCTTTTCAAGATAACCGGCCAATCCTTTAATGTCTTTCACGTAGTCAACCCTGAAGGATGGCATCCTCTCTCACATCCTTTCAAGTGTAGTATATGTCATCCTCATTGTCCGTTATACGGAACATAAAGGAATTAAGCCGCCTAAATCGACAAGATTTTCAGGGGAAAGCGCCATAGGGGTCACCCCATGTTTCTTAAAATGATTGTGTATCAGGTTCCATGAATCTAACAGGGAGTAATCACCGAAAAACACCATCTGTGTGGGGGATATTAATCCGGCTGATCCTCCGATAAACCCATAGGAATAGCCTTCAAGCCGAATTTTTAACTGGGGCGGTATCAATAAGGAATCAAGCCCCTCCTGGAGGGCTGCCTGGTGGATGGAAGGATCCGCAGTAACAATAGCCTCTGCGGTCAAGATGAGAATGGAGCATTTGGCATAGCCCTGCTTTACGGGAACAATATGAATTTGATTCTTTTTTAGAAGCTCAAGTACCCTTTTATCGGTATATCGAGGATTTAAGAAAGCCCGTGAACCAACAACAGCACAGTTATAGGCGACATCCCCAGGATAGGTTCCAGTAAGCTCGCTCTCTCCGGGAACAAGTTCATACCCTACCCCTTTTAGGGCCTCAAGAACCAGGGTGGAGGTTCCGGGAGCAAAAACTATAAGACCCCTGTAAGGACTGACCAATTGCATGTCAGTATGCCGGGACAAGGGTATGGGGAGGCCCTTAATCGGCTCTGTTCGTATACACTCTACCCCATAGGATTGAAGGGTCTCCTCCATGGCATGGGGAAGGTTTCCGGCTATAATAATCTTTCTCACTGAATCTGAGGGCAGATTGGACATTTTAAGAAGCACCTTTTGAATCACATCTCTCGTCTAATAAGCATATTCTGTATCATCCGCACCTTCTTTCAAGTCGGCCGAAAAGCATGTGCGGTTCTGATATGCCGCACCCGTAAGCTCATTACGGGTGCGGTTGAGGCATTATAATCAACAAATTGGAAAATTCTCTTTTTTATCCTGAATGTAAAAAGACCCCCAGAGGAAACATATCTCCGAGAGTCCCTTTATACAGTTATTCAATGGTCTCCAAAACCGATTTAAGCTCACCAACAAATTCCAACGGAATGGCTACACCCTTCTGGCTAGGCCTGAATTCATCACTGTTGCTGTCAAACCAAAAAGTTCTGATATCAACATAGGCTTTGGAATTTTTTGTGACTTTCTTAATATGGATTTCCTCACGACTGTTCTTAACAAACTTGCCAAGCAGTTCTTCGGAATCCCAAAAATCTGCCATATTTTTCTACCTCCGTCCGTTTTCTCTCTTTGCAATGTTTCCTATGAGATTGATTATATATTATATCACAGAAATATTCATAGATTTCAACAAGAATGAGGAATTAATTTTAAAAACTTGTCCATAATAAACTCGTGAAGGCGGATTCGTTCGCCGGAATAAAAGCAAAGGAGTCAGGACTATGAGAACACCGATTGACAGAATTGCACTATTACTCGTTATCATAGGCGCTCTAAACTGGCTGCTGGTAGGCCTTTTCCAATATGACCTGGTAGCAGGCATATTTGGCGTAGCAACCCTGGGGACCAGGATCGTGTATTCACTGGTAGGTATTGCAGGACTTTACTGCATCAGTCTCCTATTTAGAGATGTACCCGTCGTTGATTAACGTGTAACAAAGACCTATCCATAAGATAAAAAACTTGGGGACGTGATTGTCTCCAAGTTTTTTGCCCTTTAGCTGGCATAAATGATGACATTTTCGTCACAGGAGAGCTCAATAACAACGGCTAGTCCATCGGTATCATCAAACCGGATGGATGAAACAAAGAGACCCAGACTGTGAAGTGCTTCATTAAATTCCTTTTCCATACGACTTCTGGCAATATCACAAACAACGGTTTCCATATACACCTCATGTTGACCCTTAGCCTTATGCATCCGAAAAAAGGACAGATCGTTTCTGTCATTTTCTATTATATGATATTTCCCTATGTTATTTCATGATTTTGATTTCTATACGGCGGTTTTGCTGGCGCCCTTCGGCTGTCGAATTATCGCCTATCGGTTTGTACTCGCCATTTCCTGTGGCCGTTAATTGAGCAGGGTCAAGATTCTCCACTTCTATCAGGTAGGTGACCACATTGGTCGCCCGTGCTGTGGAAAGCTCCCAATTGGAACTATACTGTGCCCTGATGGGAACATTGTCCGTATGACCCGAGATCAATATCTCATTTTCGATGCCCCGCAAGTCCTTGGCCAGTGCTGAAAGCACCTTTTCCCCCTCTTCGCCTATCTCCGCGCTACCTGATTGGAAAAAGACCTCGGAATCAAGGCGCACAAGAAGAAAGTCCTTTTCCTCTACTACCTGTATCTTATCGGACAATCCTTTTTCACTGATGGTGTCCCGAATATCGTTTTTCGCCTCATCGATAACCTTGTCCTCAAGCTTCTGTTCCGCATTGACCACCATATCCTCGGCATCTTCCAGATACTTCTCGTTGACGCTGTCCTTGGATTTTCCGTTCTGCAGGCTGGCATAGTCAATGGTGATAATACTCCCGCTCCTGTTAAGGAGAATGGAATCCCCGCTGTTAAGGTTCAAAATCGATTGTGCAAGGCTGGCTGCAACTTCATCAAAGGTACTTTTATCCACAGTAGACATGGAAAAGAGCAGGATAAAAAAGATTAAGAGCAGTGTCATCATATCGCTATAGGTCGCCATCCACTCGGGAGCGCCCTCAGAAGCCTGTTCTTTTTTTCTAGCCATGCTATCACCACATTTCCTTACTTACCAGGCCCTTCGGGTTTATCCTGGTCATTTTTTGTCATTGCTTCATACTGCTTCTGTTGCTCCGGTGAAAGGAAGGTCTTGAGCTTATGCTCCATGAGTCTGGGGTTTTCACCCGACTGTATAGAGAGAACCCCTTCCACCATCATTTCTCTGAGCAGTATTTCTTCGGCACTGTTTCCTGCAAGCTTTGCCGCGATAGGATTACAAATGAAATTAGCCAAGATACTACCATATAGAGTAGTAATGATGGCCAGCGCCATGGCAGGACCGATGCCCGAAGGATCCTCCATGGTTTTCAACAGGTTGACCAAACCCAGCAAGGTTCCTATCATACCCCAGGCAGGAAATTGGGTTGCCAGTGTTTTATAATAGGATTGGACCCCTTGGTGCCGGTTGGCCATACTATCGATCTCTAATTGCATAGAGGTTTTTACAATATCTGCCTCAATACCGTCCACCACCAGCTCCATGGCCTTTTTAAGGAAGTTGTCCTTCAGTTCGCCCTGTGCCGATTCCAAAGCCAGGAGCCCTTCTCTTCTTGCTTTCTGAGAGAGCTCCACCATGGTTTGAATGGTGTCTATGGCTGAAGATTTGGGTGATTTTAAGATGAGCGGTAGGGCTTTTAGTGCCTTGGTAGTATCAGAAAGAGGAAAACTAAGGATGGTACAGGCGATACCACCGCCTACAGTACAAACGATGGAGGGAAAGTCAAAATAGTAGCCCAATTGTCCTCCGCCTGATACAATACTGTATCCCAGAGCAAACAAACCCGCCACAAAACCAGCTATTGTTGCTATATCCATATCTACACCCGCTTTTGTAAATCTTAACCCTTGATTTCTCAATGAGTCATCCATTTATGGGGAAGCTTTAGTAAAATAATATTTAGCAAAAAATATATCGGCAAAAGAAGCCATTAAGCTTAACAGGGGCAGGTCAGAAAAGTAGACAGAAAAGAGCGGGCCTATTTAATAAAACCTATTGTATTTTTATACATTTACATGTATAATAATTCATATCCTAAGGAAAGCGGTGAGTTTTATGAAGCATTTACTTTGCTTGAGCGAATGGTCCAGTCAGGAGATTATCGAGACCTTGAAGCTGGCTGAAAAATTAAAATATGAGAATAAAAACGGAATCAGACATAATCATCTTTTAAAAGGAAAGTCTTTGGGACTGATCTTTGCCAAGTCCTCTACACGTACAAGAGTATCCTTTGAGGTGGCCATGTATCAATTGGGCGGCTACTCCCTCTTCCTAAGCTCCAATGACATTCAACTGGGCCGTGGTGAAACGGTATCCGATACCGCCAAGACCCTGTCCCGCTATATCGACGGCATCATGATCAGAACCTATAAGCACAGCGATGTGGTGGATCTAGCCAATTGCGGCACCATTCCTGTCATCAATGGCCTGACCGATAACCAGCATCCCTGTCAGATTCTTGCCGACCTTCAGACCATCAGGGAAAGCAAGGGACAGCTCAAGGGCCTGAAGCTAGCCTATGTGGGTGACGGTAATAATGTGGCCAATTCTCTCCTGATCGGCTGCGCCAAGGTAGGCATGAATATTTCTGTAGCCACACCCGAAGGGTATGAATGTGATGAGGAATCCGTCGTGCTGGCCAAAGAGGCTGCAAAAGAAAGCGGCGCAACAGTTCTTGTCACATCCAATCCCTTTGAGGCCGTTAAGGATGCCGATGTGGTCTATACAGATACATGGGTCAGCATGGGGATGGAATCCGAAAAGGAAAAAAGGGTCCAGATATTCATGCCTTATCAGGTTAATGATACGCTAATGAGTGCGGCCAAGAGCGATGCTATTTTTATGCATTGCCTGCCTGCCTATAGAGGTTATGAGGTCACGCCCCAGATCATTGATGGGCCAAAATCTGTTGTATTTGATGAAGCCGAGAACAGACTTCATGCACAAAAGGCTGTTCTCGTGAAGCTCTTAGGGTGATGCTATGCTATATTCGTTTATTATAAGGCGCGCCACCGCCACTGATGCTCCGTCGGTTTACTCCATCCTGCAATCAGCCTTTCAGGAGTACGGTGCTATCACCGGGCAAAAGAACCTCGAAGCCCTCAAGGAAACCGAAGAGGACATCCGCAAGGAGATCGAGACCAAAGCTGTATATATTGCTGTAATCGATGAAATGATCGTGGGGACGGTGAGATTGGACATCCATGGGGTTGAGGCTTATTTAAGCCGCTTTGCCGTGGATAATAAAAACCGAAACATTGGTATTGGCAAGTCCCTGATGAGTGTGGTGGATAAATATCTTCAGGGGCAGGGTGTCAAAAAGGTTACCCTTCATACAGCATCAAAGCATAGCGTATTGGTACGCTTCTATTACAGCCGGGGTTTTTACACCGAGGCTGTAGAAACCGATCGCGGCTACTTACGTTCACGTCTTGTGAAAGAATATTAGTTGAAATAGACTCATTAAAATCTCCCTATAAAGAAGCTGCCGTACCTTTAATCGGATACGGCAGCTTTTGTATTCAGCTTACTTATTTTCTGGAAAGCGCTTTTTTAGCCTTTTCCAGAATACGCTCGGGAGTGAGCTTATATAAGGCCAATAATTCTGCCGGCTTGCCCGACTTACCGAAGACATCCTCAATACCAACCATCTCCATCACCACGGGATGGTTCTTTACAATCACCTCTGCCACAGCGCTTCCGAGGCCACCTATAACATTGTGTTCTTCGCAGGTTACGATAGCTCCAGTTTCTTTGGCTGCTTTGAGGATAATCTCTTCATCAATGGGCTTTATGGTGTGAATATCCACCACTCTTGCCGATACCCCTTCTTCCTCAAGCATACGAGATGCCTGAACTGCCATATCCACCATAAGGCCATTGGCGATAAGGGTAATATCTTTCCCCTCCTTGACCGTCATGCCTTTACCAATTTGGAATGAGGTATCCGCATTGTAGATCACCGGAACGTCCAGTCTCCCCAGTCTTAAGTACACAGGACCCACCATTTCAGCCGCCTGCTTGACCAGTGCGGTGGTTGAGACACCATCTGCGGGCGAGATAACCGTCATTCCGGGGATGGAGCGCATCAGGGCTATATCTTCTATGGCTTGATGGGAGGCTCCATCCTCACCCACAGTGATACCGGCATGGGTGGCACCAATCTTTACATTCAGGTGAGGATAGCCAATGGAGTTTCTCACCTGGTCAAAGGCTCTTCCTGCAGCAAACATCGCGAAGGTGCTTGCAAATACAACTTTTCCGCAGCTTGCCAATCCGGCGGCCACCGCCATCATATTGGATTCGGCAATCCCTATGTTGATATGCCTTTCAGGGTACTTCTTCTGGAAGAAGTCCGTTCTGGTCGATTTGGAAAGGTCGGCATCCAGAACGACAATATTTTCATTATGGCCAATTTCAGCAAGAGCTGTTCCGTAGGCCACACGCGTTGCAATCTTCTCTGACATGGTCATTCCTCCACGATTCTTTAGAATTTGGGCTTTAACCTGCCCTAGCTATTAAAGGCTATTGAGGTATGCATCCAGCTCAGCCAAGGCCTGTTCTGTCTGCTCCTTTTTAGGCGCACTGCCGTGCCATGAGGCCTGATTTTCCATATAGGATACACCTTTGCCCTTAACGGAATGGGCGACAATTACGGTGGGCTTGCCCACAAAGGCTTTTGCCTGCTCAATCCCCTTCTCTATCTCCTCCAAGTCATGGGCATCAATGGCAATAACATTCCAGCCAAAGGCACGGAACTTGTCGGCAATAGGCTCGGGATTCATGACTTCGGTAATTTTACCGTCTATCTGCAATCCGTTATAGTCCACAAAAGCAGTGAGATTATCCAGCTTATAGTGAGCCGCCGCCATGGTGGCCTCCCATACCTGTCCTTCTTCCAGCTCTCCATCCCCCAGAACCGCGAAAACACGGTAACCCTTATTATCCAGCTTTCCGGCCAAAGCCATTCCTACGGCTGCCGAGATTCCCTGCCCTAAAGAGCCCGTGGACATATCCACTCCGGGAACCTTATCCATATTGGGATGCCCCTCAAGATAGCTGTTAACTTGTCGGAAACCCTTAAGATCATCCACGGGGAAAAAGCCTCGATGTGCCAAGGTTGAGTACAGTGCGGGTGAGCAGTGCCCTTTTGAAAGGACAAAACGATCCCGGTCGGGGTTCTTGGGTGATTTGGGATCAATCCGCATCTCTTTAAAATACAGGTAAGTCATGATATCAGTCACAGAGAGGGAACCTCCGGGATGACCGCTGCTCGCTGACGAAACAGCAGTAATGATACCTTTTCTTATTTGAGTCGCCGTTTTTTGAAGCTCCAATTTGGTCTTTGCATCCATCTTGAATTCTCCTTTGATTTTTTGTATTCATTTACCGATTACACCTAATGATACTTAATAATTGGATATATATCCGAAGCTGTTAATTTTTTCGCATAAAAGTCGCTTGTATTCTGAATCTTAACAGATCAAGTATACATGAATAATTTCATAAAATCCAGTAAAAACCACCTGAAAATTCATGCTTATCTTGACTTTTTACTTTACTTTTTTTACTTTTTTTCCTGCAACGGAAGGAATCCTTCACCCAATACCTCCCTAGCATCTATGAGCAGAACGAAGGCGTTGGCGTCACAATCCTTCACGATCTCCTTTACAATGGCAATTTCCTCACGTTTGACCACACAGAGTAATACGGTTTTATCCTGCTTACTGTACATTCCCATTCCCTTAAGGCCCGTCACACCGCGTTCAACATCACACATAAGCCTTTTTGCAATCTCCTCGGAATGATCGGATATGATAAGCAAGCTCTTTGCAAAGTTTAAACCCTCCAGGTAGGCATCGATGGTCTTGGTGGAGATATATAGACTGAGCGCCGCATAAAGCCCTAATTTGACACTTCTGAAGGCTATTGTGGCAAATAGAATGACACAGCCGTCAAGAAAAAGCAGATACTGTCCTACGGAAAACTTAGGGAATAGCTTCTTTAAAATAGCCGCCCCAAGATCTGTCCCACCCGTGGTGGCATCCTCCTTCAGGATGATACCCAGGCCAAAGCCCATGATTAACCCGCCTATAAGTGCATTCAGGAGTAAATCCGGTACGGCCATGGTCTCGTCGAATCGTATGAGGTATTCATGGATAAGCCTGTTAAAAAAAGGCCAGGTGGCATCAATCATTACGGATAGGATAACAGCACCATAGAGGGAGCGAAAGAGAAATTGTCTTCCTCTGCTTTTATATCCTGTAAGGAACAGGGGAATATTGAAGAAAAGCATCAACATACCCACGGGAATCGCGCTGCCAATGACATAAAAAATAACGGTGGAAAGGCCCGATACACCCCCTGGAGCAAGTTTATACGGTATAAGAAAGAGATTCATGGAAATGGTCATGATTAAGCAACCGAGTGTAATGATAAGATATGGGCGGCAGCCTTCCTTAAAACGCTTCAACATAGCTTTCCTCCTTCATTACTTTTCTATTATATGAAAACAGAACAAAAAAAACCGGGAGTATACCCGGTTCTTATTCTTGATATTTCACCTACCAGTGAAATTCGTCAAGGGCTCGGGGGGTTACCCCACGAGTTTAGGCTTATTTTCAAGATAAAGTAATTACTTCATTCCATACTTTTTCTTGAACTTATCTACGCGACCACCTACATCAACAAGCTTTTGTTTGCCTGTAAAAAATGGATGGCACTGAGAACAAATTTCTACGTGCAAATCCTGCTTTGTAGAGCCTGTTTCAAATGTTTCGCCACATGCGCAACGAACAACAGCCTTTACATAATTTGGATGGATCCCTTCCTGCATGGTTTTCACCTCGCTTCAAATGGCTTTGTTTCTTTTATAGAAACTTCATTTATTTCCTATGCTACTTTAAAAAAGTGCCGATTGGTATTGTATCATATCGGGGTGGTTAATGCAAGCAAAAACTACTTATAGATGGTATCATAATTGCTCTTGTCTCGCTGCATAAACGCCGTATTAATCCCGTTGACAAATTCCTCATTACTCTTTGTGTTCATTAAACGATTGACAATCATTTCGGTCACATCGGCAGTGCCTACGTTGCTCATAGCCTTTCTGATAGTCCATATACCTTCCATCTCACGTTGGGTCAAAAGAAGCTCTTCTCTTCTGGTACCCGAACGGTTGATATCAATGGCAGGGAATATGCGCTTTTCAGACAGCTTTCTGTCCAGATGAAGCTCCATGTTACCGGTTCCCTTAAATTCCTCGTAGATAACATCATCCATACGGCTTCCTGTATCAATAAGGGCTGTGGCTATGATGGTCAGGCTCCCCCCGTTTTCGATGTTTCGGGCGGCACCGAAGAACCGCTTTGGCTTGTGGAGGGCTCCCGGATCCAGACCACCCGACAAGGTGCGCCCTGTTGGTGGAATGGTCAGATTGTAGGCTCTTGCCAACCGGGTGATACTGTCCAGCAAAATCACTACGTCTTTTTTATGCTCAACCAACCTTTGAGCCCTTTCCAATACCATTTCTGCCACCTTGATATGGTGATCGGGAACCTCGTCAAAGGTTGAATAGATGACATCTCCCTTGATGGATCTCTGCATGTCTGTAACTTCTTCAGGCCGCTCGTCAATGAGTAGCACAATGACCTCTATCTCAGGATGTTTGGTCGTTATGGCATTGGCTATTTTCTTTAAAAGAATGGTTTTACCCGCTTTAGGAGGAGAAACAATCAGGCCGCGCTGGCCCTTACCAATAGGGGCTATAAGGTCTATCAACCGGGTGGAGAGCTCTTTGGTCTCAAGCTCCAGCGTGATTCGCTCGTCAGGATAGATGGGGGTTAATTGTTCAAAGGGGCGCCTTCTCTGAGCGACATCGGGAGAATCACCATTGACAGAGGATACATAAAGAAGTGCCTGAAATTTTTCCCCCTCCTTCTGGATTCTTCCCTTTCCAATGATTTTATCCCCGGTTTTCATATTGAATCTGCGTATCTGTGAAGGAGAAACATAAATATCCCGGGTGCCCGACAAATAATTATGTCCGCGAAGGAAGCCATATCCATCCGGAAGAACCTCCAGGATGCCTGCTACCGGGTTGTCGCTTTCCAGACGTGACAGGTCTTTATTTCTGGGGTATTTAAAACTGCGGTTATCACCCTCAGGGGTGCTTTCTTCCTTTTCCTTTTCATCCTTGCTCACTTCATCAGTTGCTTTCTCCGGTGAAGGCTCACTGATGACCTCGGGCTTCTCTGCAGGAGGTTGTGGCTCAGCTTTTGCGGCTTCTACTATAGGAAGGGTTTGATTCGCCCCCTCTACTTTTTCTCTGACAGGCGCTTTCAAAACTGGCTCTTCTTTTTTTGCTGCGGGAACGTGAGCCTTAACAGACTCCTTAACAGCCACAGGGGCTTCTTCAGAGACTTTTTTGACTTCCACCTCAGGCTTGGGGTGGGGTTTTTCAATCTTGGCTTTAGGAGCTTCCTCCACTGCCTTGTGAACAATAGCCTCCGATGGCTCCTTCTTCTTTGGACGGCCACGGCTGCCCTTTATGGGGACGGAATCGGCTGCCTTGGCCGGCGAGGCCAATTCCACAGGAGTTTCTTTTTTTTCTGTCTCATTGGGAGCTTCACCCTTGTCTTTGGAAGCTGTGGATTCCTGGGTGGGCAGGGGAGCAACGGACTTCTTGGTTTCAGAGGTTACCTTGGGCCTGCCTCTTCTCTTCTTTTCGTCCTTGTTTTCCTTTGTTGCTTCAGTTTTCTTTTCCTTCGGAGACTGAACAGGTTCAACCGTTTCGACTTTGGGATTTACCGGTTCATCGTTTTTCTGTGTTAAAGCAACAGGAACTTCACCTGAAGAGGTGATGAGCTCGATGAGGTCCGCTTTTTTTATTCTTGAGAGATTCTTATGACCCAGCATTTTGGCTATATACTTTAGATCCTCAATCGATTTACCCTCAAGATTGGGCCTGTCTTTCATAATACACCGCCTTGTGTTCAACTAACTTCATTGTGAAATGTAAATAAGATTGGTGATTAACATAGATCTATAGAGAAATCCTGTTTCAAGCTAAGTAAATTGCCATAACGACACAGACTTCAATAAGGAGTGCCATGTTTTAGAAAGATAAACAATACCATATTTATTCATTTCCATCATTTAAATTCTTTACGGGAAATATCTATAGAGATGTGTACCTCTTGACTGATATAATATACCAATTCATTCCGTCCTTTGTCAAGTATAAACCCGTTTTGGATCGTGTCAATTTACTGTAGGAAATTAAATCCTAGACCACACCTTAGCTGTATGGCTTTAAATAGCCTTTAGAGCTCTGTAGAGCCCCGTTATTCTTCCGATCTTAAATACTTCAAGGTTACACGGATTATCGTTATTCTTCGATTTCAAGCCCTCGTGGGTTGCTTTCATTAGCTGTTTTGCTACTGTGTATAATTTTTCGTCTTTTTTATGTGCTTTAATAAAATCTATCACTTTTCCATCGTTAGCTTTAAATGCGCGTAACCTTGCCATTTTATCTGCACCGTCTTTACTCCAACCCATTGGGCGGCTACTCATTCTTGATGCAAGTATATGACTGTTATGTCCTTCAGCACTACACCCGACAATATTCGCTGCTTCTATGCTCCTAATCTTGATACCATCCCAGTTGTTACCGAAATAATCCCAGCTTTCTTTTATTTCTTTTCGCTTTGATTCACTTTCTGTTGCTAAGTATAATTCGTTGAACACAAGCCCTAATCCCTCTAAATCTGCTTCATTTATGCAATTCCATATTTCTGAGGTATATTCCCTCATGTGGGCTGTAGCTTTTGTCACATATTTGCTCATATGATATTTGTCCAAAACAAACTTTGCCCGTGGCAGATAGTCCAAACCTTGTTTTATCCAAGCTGCTCCATCTCCAGAGAGGTATATTTGCTTTATCTTATCAACCGCATAATTATCTTCTATATATTCATATACCTCTTGCCAAAGGTCTCCTGGCTTACCCTTAAGACTCGCAAGGTAATAGGGTGATTTTAGCTTTCTTCGACTCTGTGTTTCAATTCCTTCATGGACATATACCAATCGGGGCATCGCACTCTTCCCTGATTGCAAGGCAATATGGTCTTCATCGGCCTCTACATAGAGTATTTCGACAACTCTTTTTTCCACAGGTGTTCTTTCTAACTTCAATTTTTCTATCTTCCGTACACTTTTCATTGCTGTCTGCCCACTAATTTCCACTTCTCCGACATTCTTTCCAGCCTTCCGGTAAGATAGATCAGCAGAGGTCTCTGCAAGTTCAGCGTATACTTCATCATCAATACGGGTATGTACACCTATACCTATAATTTCGTCCACAAGATGTCGATAACCTTTTCCGTATTTTGATTTGAAATATGACCTCTCATAGGTTATTGCACCGAGCTTAGTAATGATTGTGTTTTTTTCATTTCTTCGTTCTACACTCCATTCTTTTTTCCTGTTAGGGTCATACAACAGTGATTTATCCAAAGCTTCCAATATTTCATTACAAATCCCCCTGCCTAGTTCATCTGTCTCTTTCTTTATCTCAGCAACTATCTCGGATAGGCCGTTTCCGCTCTTAATTAACTTTATTGCTGTTTCCGTAAGTTTTTTGATGCCTTTCTCATAAAATGATTGTATAATCGTATTCATAAGAGACCTCCGTTTTGATTGCGTTTTCTTTGCAAAAAACATTTTATCAGAAAGGTTGGTCTCTTATCTTATTTTTTCCTACAGTAACTTTACACTAAC
>JAEZLR010000041.1 GCA_023415205.1 Bacillota bacterium
GCTGTCTCAAAAGTTTGATTGATGATAGGCCATGATGTTTAAATCTTCTTGCTGTCCTCGTCGCAGGAAGTTGTCAATGCTCGTTTTTGTTCTTGTGAGGTCGCTGGCAATCGCGCCATCCAGGTTGCATGGCCGAGCAGTGAAGCGAAGCGGAATGACCAGGCCAGGCGCGTGCCGGCTAAAAGCAACGTCCTGTTGCTTTTACCTCACTCTACCTGCACTCTCGCATGACAACATTCATCTGCTCCTGTGGATGCATATCAGATTTAAACATCATGGCCTATCTACTGTTTTGAGACAGCCCCTTTTTTACTTTGACGATCTTTTATGCCTTCATCTCAAGCATATACTGGAAGGTCATGTCATTGTAGCCCGGCAAATCCTCATGGCCAAAGTCGGGATACAGGATATGCTTCTTTTCACAGGTCAAACGGTTGAAACAGGCGAATTGGGTGGAAGGAGGGCAGATATCATCCATCAGCCCTGTGGCCATCATCACCTTACATTGTACTCTGGGCGCAAGGTTGACAATATCGATATAGCCTAGCTTGGTAAAAATGGCTTCCTCCCGTTCATGGCGGGGATCAAAACGACGGAAAAAGCTTTTCAATTCAGCGTAGGCCTTTTCTGCCAAATCCATTTCCCAAACCCGGCGGTAATCAGAAAGAAAAGGAAAGACTGAGGAAGCGCGATTTATGCTGGGGACAAGTGAAACGCAGGCCATTGTCAGCGCTCCGCCCTGGGAGCCTCCGGTGGCACCCACACGGGTTTCGTCAACCTCATCCATGCCCATAACAATACGCGCCAGCTGGGCGGTGTCCAGAAAGACATTGCGATAGTGCAGCTTGGTGTTGTCGGGATCATCCAAACCTCGGATAATCATACCGCTCTGAGTCGTTCCCTTAACCGAGGCGATATCTTCGGATAGGCCTCCTTGACCCCGGCAGTCCAGAGCGGCCACCACGAACCCTTCACTGACATAGGAGAGCTTGCTGCTCCAATCTCCGCAATCCCCGCTATAGCCGTGGAATTGCAAAACAGCTGGTGCCCTGCCCTTGATATGGCGGGGTTTTAATAATTTGGCATGAATCCGTGAACCGCCCACACCGGTAAAATACAAGTCAAAGCATTGGGCATTGGGGGTCTGAAACGGTGAGAGGACAAGTTCCAGATTGTCCGGTTGAGCCTCTAAATCTCCCAAGGCCTTTTCCCAGTAATCATCAAAGTCGTGAGGTTTCGGGCTGATTCCCTTATACTGCCGCAGTTCATGAAGGGGCATATCCAACATTGGCATAGCATGTACTCCTTTTAAAAAAAACTGATTGGGTAATTCTAACATAACGCCATTCTATCATAATCAAATTGATTTGCCCATGGGATTTGACATTGAGGTAAGGGTTTTCAATCGTTGGTTCCGGGAGATACTACGCTCATGACATCCCGGAACAGAGCGTATGGGGTGAACCATTAGGGGGTGGTGCCTGAAATAGGAATAATAACTTGACAGGGGAGATTAAAGGGTCTAGTATGATAATATCAAAAAGATAATAACAAATTGATAATATGTAGTCCACAAGGAAAGGATGGGGGAAATGGGAGATAGGGTCAATAAAAACGGGCTTACCGAAAAGGAATTTCTTGAGCGTTATGATCCCGATCGCTATGAAAAGCCTTCTGTGACGGTGGATATGCTTATTTTAACTGTTGCGGATGAAATCAAGGAAAACTACCGAAAGCTTCCTGAAAAGGTTCTAAAAGTACTCCTGATCAAGCGCGGGGATCACCCCTTTATGGGTCACTGGGCCCTGCCCGGAGGGTTTGTGGGCATGGATGAAAGCCTTGTGGAGGCTGCCCAGAGGGAGCTCAAGGAGGAAACAGGGATCACAGACCTCTATATGGAGCAGCTTTATACCTGGGGAGATGTGAAAAGAGATCCCCGTATGCGGGTTATCAGCACAGCCTATATGGCCTTGGCCGATTCCCACCGCCTTGTGCTCAATGCCAGTGACGATGCCGATGATGCCCAATGGTTTACTGTTACCGTCAAGCTTGTTGAAGAAACAAAGACCATCACTGAAAGAGGTTATTGTCTTAAGAAAAACATTAAGGTTGAACTTTTTCAAGGACAGACAACGCTTTGGGCGCTTGTGGAGATAGTAAAATCCGTGGAAGGAAGAACTCAACACACGATGCGGAGATTGGTGGAGGCTCGGGGGATCGCCTTTGATCATGCGCTGATGATTCATTATGCCATTGAAAGGCTGAGGAACAAGATTGAGTATAGTGATATCGCTTTTAATCTTATGCCTGAAAGGTTCACGTTGACACAACTGCAACAGGTTTATGAAGTGATTCTAGGGACGGAGCTGCTTAAGGCCAATTTCAGACGGAAGATTGCAGACAAGGTCATAGAGACCGATCATTATACAAAAGACGCGGGACACAGGCCTTCCAAGCTCTATAAGTTCAATCCACAATGGATTGATTCCAATAATTGAAGGAGGAAAACCCTATGGTGAGTAAACAAGATTTCATTAAGGAAAGCAGCCAAACCCTTGAAAAGCTTTGGGATTGGATGGAGGAGCTTGAAACCCTTCATTTAGAGGGTCTGGATGGTAAGCTTACGGCTTTATTAATTGTTGATATGATCAATGGCTTTGCCCGGGAGGGCGCATTGAAAAGCTCCAGGGTTGAGGCTTTGATCCCTGAGATAGACAGGCTTTTAAAGCAGGCAAATTCCCGGGGGATTAAAACACTAGCCTTTGCCGACGCCCATACCGGTGAATCTCCGGAATTTGAGTCCTATCCCACCCATTGCATGGCTGGGAGCCAGGAATCGGATGTAGTTAGGGAGCTGGAGGAGACAGGAGGTTATACCCTTATCACCAAAAATTCTACCAATGGCTTTCATGAGGAAGCCTTTCAAAACTGGCTTAAGGAAAATGAAAGGATAAAAACCTTCATTATAACGGGGGACTGCACCGATATTTGCATTCAACAACTGGCAATAACCCTTAAAACATGGTTTAACCGCAAGAACATGAAATCACGAGTTATCGTGCCGGTCAATGCTGTTAATACCTACGATCTTGGACTCCACCAAGGAGACCTTGTACATGTCATGGCGCTTTATAACATGAGTATTAATGGAATAGAAATCGTTAAGTCCATAGCCTGAGGGATTGGCCTCTGCACCTGGCAGGTTTTTATCCATCATTGATAGCCCCGGAAAGGATGATAGTATGAGAAACCTCAATCTTACGCTGCTCACGGACTTTTATGAGATTACCATGGCCAACGGCTATCTTAAGCGTGGATATAGGGATAAAATAGCCTATTTTGATATGTTCTTCAGAAAAATCCCTGATCACGGCGGGTTTGCCATCATGGCTGGAATTGAGCAACTAACCGATTATCTGAAGAACCTGCGGTTTGATGCAGAGGACATCCATTACTTACGAACAAAGGGCTTTGACGATGTGTTTTTGGACTACCTTAAGAGCTTTTCCTTTACCTGCGATGTCTGGGCCATTCCCGAAGGAACCCCCATTTTCCCCAATGAACCCATCGTAACGGTGCGGGGACCGGTCATAGAGGCTCAGTTTATTGAGACCATGCTTCTTTTGACCATCAATCACCAGAGTCTTATAGCCACCAAGACCAACCGAATCGTCCGGGCCGCCCAGGGTAGAGCGGTTATGGAATTTGGGTCGAGAAGAGCGCAGGGCTATGACGGTGCGATTTATGGCGCAAGGGCGGCCTATATCGGTGGCTGCGATGGCACGGCTTGCACCCTTGCAGACAAGGAGTTTGGTGTTCCTGCCCTGGGGACCATGGCCCATAGCTGGGTTCAGATGTTCCCCACTGAACTTGAGGCTTTCCGGGCTTATGCCATGACTTATCCCGATCAATGCACACTTCTGGTAGACACCTATAATGTTCTGAAATCAGGGGTTCCCAATGCCCTTCAGATATTCAAGGAGGAAATTGTGCCGAGGGGCTATAGGCCCAAGGGCATACGCATTGACAGCGGGGATATCACTTATTTGTCCCGGGAGGCTAGACGAATGCTGAATGAAGCTGGTTTTAACGATTGCAAGATCGTGGCCTCCAACGCACTGGATGAATATATTATCCGTGACCTGCTTCTTCAAGGGGCCCAGGTGGATTTGTTCGGTGTGGGAGAAAGACTTATTACCTCACGATCAGAGCCAGTCTTTGGCGGCGTCTATAAGCTGGCGGCCCTGGAGGAAGAGGGGCGCATCATACCAAAAATAAAACTCAGTGAGAATGTGGGTAAGATCACCAACCCAGGGTATAAACAGGTATGGCGTTTCTATGATAGGAAGAGCCACAAGGCCCTTGCTGATGTCATTACCCTGTTTGATGAGGAAATTGATGAGCATAAACCCTTTGAATTATTTGATCCAGAGTATACCTGGAAACGCAAAACCCTTACGGACTTCTATGCTCGTAAGCTCATGGTTCCTCTCTTCAAAAAGGGCGAATGCGTCTATCAAAGCCCTGGCCTCAAAGAAATCAGGGACTACTGCATGTCGCAGATTAATACCTTGTGGGATGCCGTGTTAAGGTTTGAAAATCCTCATGAATACTATGTTGATCTGTCTCAAAAGCTATGGGAGGTCAAAGCAGAGCTTCTCAAGGAGTATTCTGTACATTAAAAGTTTTTTCCTGGAAGGGCATCTGGTGGTATAGCGGACAAGTGAAGAATGTGATGCATAGTATAAGCTAAGAGACATTCATCGCAGAGCCTTATAAGGAGGTCCATATGCATCAGAATTGGAGCAATCTTTCCTATCTACCTCATTCGCTAGCCTTACAGTATAACTCAGACCCGGAGGAGGCTGTTCCTACCTTCGCAAATCGCCAGGGTCAGCCCAATATGCAGGGGCAACCCAATATGCAAGGTCAGCCCAATATGCAGGGCCAGCCCAATATGCAAGGTCAACCCAATATGCAAGGTCAGCCCAATATACAGAGTCGAGACCCTATGCAAGACCCAATGGGAACTTTGGGCCAACCTCCCTTGACACAGCAGCAACAGGAAGTTTACAGCTTTCCCCAGAATCTGGCCCCAGCCCTTAAGCTTATTGAAGAAGCCGTAGCTGGTGAAAACGAGGATCGTCTTTTCTATCAGTATCTGATCAATAATGCACCCACAGAACAGGAAAAGGAAATTATCCGGGGAATAAGAGAAAACGAAATCACACATTTTGGGCTGTTCCGACAAATTTACAGTCAACTTACGGGAAGGATGCTGCCCGTACCTGAGGAGAAGCCTTTTGAGACTCCGATCTCCTATTGCGAGGGCCTTAGGAAAGCCTTGGTCGGGGAGGAGAATGCGGTAGTAAAATACCGAAAAATCCTCTTTGCCATGCAGAATCGGGTGCATATTAATATGCTCACCGAGATCATCACCGATGAGCTGAGGCACGGTACTCTTTATACCTATCTTTATGCCAAAAATAATTGCCGGGCATGATGCGCTTAATATAAGCTTAATCATTACATCAAATGTTGGCAGGGAAGCACTGAGCTTCCCTTTTTGTTTTATTCATTCCTTTCTCCCTCTGCTATGAACCGTTCTTTCATAAAGCCGTCAAATAGAATGAAACCAAAAAAAAGGAGATGAGGAAGATGAAAAAGGCAAGAAAAAGCTCCCCATTAATTCTTATGATTCTTATAATGCTCCTGTTGGCCGTGATTCCCTCAGGAGTCTTTGCCTCCACTGATTACCATATTGTTGTTAACGGTCAAGAGGCTGTTTTTGACTACCCCGTGCTTTTTGAAGGCTGGCGGGCACTGGTTCCCATCAATGGAGTTTTTGACCTTTTAGAGGCCAAGGTAACCTATGATGAAAAAGAGAAGACAATTATGGTTGAGGATGACTACACCCGTGTTGAAATGACACTTGACCAAAAAAAGGCTTTGATTTATAAAAAATATGATTTCTCAGGGATTCCCCTTGAGACCACTTTAGAGGTGGCCCCAAGAATTGACCATGGCATGGGTTATATTCCCCTCAGATTTGTGGCTGAAAGCCTGGGTGCACAAGTGGAATGGGATGGCCGGACGCATACGGCCTTTATCAGTAAAGGCAATGATATTGTGCCTGTAGAAAGGCCTGCAGACTATAAAATCATCCTTCCGTCTGAAATAAAGGAGAATGAGCTTAAAACCTGGTACGAGAAAAACTATCAAACCAAAGGTATTTTTAGCCTGGTCTCCGGTCAAGATACGTATGTTCTTGTGAGCGCTGGTGAAAAGCCGACGGGAGGCTTTAAGCTGGAAGTGGAAAGTGCCACAGTGGTGCGACCCGGTTCCCTCTACTTGGTCACAAGGATATCTGGGCCTGATCCCGAAGCAATGGTAACGACGGCCCTGACCTATCCTCATATTCTCATTAAGCTTGAAGACCAAACCTTTGACGTCCTTGCGGTAGAGCTTTTAGAGTAACCATATATTCTTATCCTAAAACCGTGAAACTTGAGTGCCCTGTGTGCTCAAGTTTCTTTCTATAAAGCAGGAAATGGGTGTTGTGCGGAGACTTTTATTGTGATTCATTCCCCGTTAGTGATAAACTATAGAAAGAATATGAACATACTTCTTATCATAAAACAAATATAAATTAATAATGAGGGATCGATGAGCATGACAACTTCTCTTTGTTCCTGCGATGCTTGCCATCACAAGCTTTGTGCCAAGCGCGTAACCATTTTTTCGTCGCTGGATACACAGCAGTTGATAAAGATAACCGATTTGATTACTCACAAGGAATACAAAAAGGGTGAGCTAATTATTATGGAAGGCGAAGCCATGGACAGCCTGGTGATTCTCAATGATGGTCAGGTAAAGGCCTTTAGAACCACTCAGGATGGCCGTGAGCAGATTCTTCATATTTTCTCTGAAGGGGATTTTTTTGGAGAACGGAATCTATTGAAGGATTATGCGTCCGCCTACACCATTGAGGCTTTGGAAGAGGTTCATGTATGCCTTATTCACAAACGCGAATTCCAGAGGCTCATTAAGGAGTATCCCGATATTGCTCTGAAGGTGATGGAAGAGTTATGTGAGAGGTTGGATCGCTTGGAGAATACGGTTGAGGCTATGGGAGCCAGACCGGTGGAAGCACGGGTCAGTTCAGTGCTTCTTGAGTTTGCTGATAAATATGGAAAGCCCCATCCCAAGGGAACTCTGATTGAACTGCCCCTGAGCCGTGAAGGAATTGCCCATTATATTGGACTCACCCGAGAGACGGTCAGCAGGAAAATGAGCCTACTTCAAGAGGATGGTATTCTGGAGATGGTGGGCAACAAAAAGGTTTTGCTTTTGGATCGGGGAGCGCTAGAAAAGGCAAAGGAATAAAATAGAATAACCTATCAAAAAGGATCATCGCAGGAGCGAGGTCTTTTTTTATGCTTCTTTGAGAAATCAACCACAGCTATGAGTTACTAAAAGGGTGGTAGGTAAGCTTATGGCTTACCTACCACCTGTTTACGATCGGGATCTAATGATTCGTCCACCAAAAATTAGGCTGATGACAAACAGTGCGATGAATATATAGAACAAGATTTTAGCAATGCCAAACGTTAGATTGGCAATAAGGCCGAACCCAAATAATCCCGCAATGAGAGCGAGAACCAAAAAAGTGATAGCCCATTTCAGCATATGGATGACCTCCTCATTAAACTCTGATGTTATTTTTAGTCATTAATACGTTTCTTATTCGTTTGCCATTATTAGGAAATAAGAATATCGTATATTTTTGTGATATTGAGCTCATTGCCGGGTAAAAGTAAAAGGAATGTTTTAAGGTATTAAAGGGGATTCCTAATGGCTTATCTTAAGAAATCGCTTCATCAGGCCCATAGCTTGGCTCAGGCTGCTGTCAGGCAAGGAGATACGGTTATTGACGCCACCATGGGCAATGGATATGACACACTTTTTCTGGCCGGGTTGGTGGGAGAAGAGGGGAAGGTTTATGCATTTGATATCCAAGCCCTTGCTCTTGATCGAACCCGTCAAAGGCTGGAGCAGTCCGATTGCCTTGGCTGGTGTCGTCTGATTCTTGACGGCCATCAGCATATGGACAAGTATGTTCAGGGGCCTGTCAAGCTGGTAATTTTTAATTTGGGCTATCTTCCCAAAGGTGACCATAGTATCGGTACACGGTTTGAGACCACCCGGGAAGCCCTAGAGAAATCCCTGGATCTGATATCGGATGACGGCCTTATTCTCATTGTCGTCTATTATGGCGGTGATTCAGGCTTTGAGGAGAAGGAGCAATTGCTGACCTTCCTCCAATCACTGGACGGAAAGAAATATAGTGTTATGAAAACGGATTTTATCAATCAAATCAATTGTCCGCCCCTATTGATAGCTATTGAGAAAAATCTCCCCGATACCCGGTGAAAATACTCCCGCTTTGTTACTTTTGGCTGAGGTCCGGGTGGGTTCACCCATGCCATTAAAAGAAAATGTGTGGTTTCATAGTAGAGGCCTCATAAAGGCTCAGAGTCAGGCTGCTTTACTTTTATTGCTTTGTGCACAATCCATGGTTGGTTGTTGCATTCATGCACAAACTAAGATATAATTATGACCATGTAATAATTATACAGTCAACCTTTTAACAAATAGAGATAGGAATAGGCTATTCCAATCGAATCTAACAATCTACGAGGTGAAGAAATGGCAACGTATGATAAGGTCAATGATCTCAGAAACAGAAAAGACCGCCTTAAACAAGGCGGAGGAGAAGGTAAGGTGGCCAAGCAGCATGAGGCCGGAAAAAAGACGGCCCGTGAAAGACTGGCTCTACTTTTGGACGAGGGCAGCTTTGTTGAAGTAGATGCCTTTGTTGAGACCCGCGGTATTGATTTTGACATGCAGAAGAAGAAAATACCCGGCGATGGTGTTGTTACAGGTTACGGCACAGTGGACGGACGATTGATATTTGTATCCGCGCAGGATTTTACCGTTATTGGTGGATCGCTGGGCGAAATGCATGCAAAGAAAATAACCAAAGTAATGGATATGGCCATGAAAATGGGGGCTCCTTTTGTCAGCATCAATGACTCTGGCGGAGCCCGTATAGAAGAAGGCATCGATGCCCTTGGTGGCTTCGGTGACATCTTCCTGAGAAACACCCTCGCTTCCGGTGTTATTCCCCAGATTTCAGTCATAATGGGACCCTGCGCCGGTGGTGCCGTTTATTCTCCGGCTATCACCGACTTTGTATTTATGGTGGACAAAACCAGCCATATGTTTATCACAGGTCCACAGGTCATTAAAGCGGTTACAGGTGAAGATGTGAATTTTGATACTCTGGGCGGAGCCAAGGCGCACAATTCCGTCAGTGGTGTAGCTCATTTTGAATGCGCCAATGAAGAAAGCTGCTTTGCACAGATTAAAAAGCTTATTTCCTTCCTGCCGGAGAACAATCTTGGAGATCCGGAGGAGATTATTTCCCAGGACGATGTCAACAGATTGGATGCAGATCTTAACGAAATTATTCCCGATGATCCCAACAAACCCTATGATATGCTAAGCCTCATTACCAAGGTCACTGATGACGGGGACTTCTTTGAGGTTCATGCCGGCTTTGCTAAAAACATTATTGTAGGTTTTGCCAGGGTTGACGGCAAATCTGTGGGTATTGTGGCTAATCAGCCCAAGGTGGCAGCAGGTGCGCTTGATGTGGATGCCTCTGATAAAGCCGCTCGCTTTATTCGCTTCTGTGATGCCTTTAATATTCCTTTAATCACTTTCACTGATGTTCCTGGATACCTTCCGGGGGTCAAGCAGGAGCACAACGGGATTATCCGTCATGGGGCAAAGCTATTGTACGCCTTTTCCGAAGCATCGGTTCCCAAAATCAATATCATTGTCAGAAAGGCCTATGGCGGTGCCTATATCGCTATGAACAGCAAGCATCTAGGTGCTGATATGGTTTTGGCCTGGCCCACAGCCGAAATTGCTGTTATGGGGCCTGATGGTGCGGCGAATATCATCTTTAAGAAAGAGATTGGGGAAGCGGAAGAACCTGTTGAGTTTAGAAAGCAAAAGATTCAAGAATACAGGGATAAATTCTCCAACCCCTATGTGGCGGCAGCTCGAGGCTATGTGGATGATGTGATAGAACCGGCTACAACTCGACAGCGTATCGCCAGTGCTCTGGATATGCTGGCAGGAAAACGTGAAGCACGTCCGTCCAAAAAGCACGGGAATATACCTCTTTAGTCTAAGGTAATTTAAGCAGTTCGATCTTGGGCCCGCGAAAGCAATTTGTGAAGCAAATTGTAAAAGCGGGCGAGGAAATCGAGGCTGCGGGACTAAAGTGATGAAACCATTAAACCAGTCCAGCCTTGGGCCCGCGAAAGCAATTTGTGAAGCAAATTGTAAAAGCGGGCGAGGAAGTCAATAAGGTCAAGGCAACGATAAACCATGATAATGAATGAAATAGTGGAGGGTTATGATATGAGAAAGTTTGTTGTTAATGTCAATGGAAATAGCTATGAAGTAGAAGTTGAAGAAGTGGGCGGCGTTGTTTCCAGCCAGCCAGTAGCTTCACAGCCAGCCGCTGCGGCTACCGCTGCTCCTGCCCCTAAGGCTGCACCGGCAGCCGCTCCTGCCCCCAAAACTGGTGGTGCTGCAGGCGCTATTAAAATTACTGCCCCCATGCCCGGTACCATTTTGGATGTTAAGGTCAAAGTGGGGGATAAGGTGAGCAAGGGTGCCTTGGTGGCTATATTGGAAGCCATGAAAATGGAAAATGAAATTTTGGCCCCTCAGGACGCAACCATTGCCAGTGTTGACGTTACCAAGGGTCAGCAGGTGAATAGCGGCGATATGATTTTAACTTTGAACTAATCTAAAGAGAGGGAGGGCTTAATGAGCCATGGGATTTAAGATTACTGATACCAGTTTAAGAGACGCGCATCAGTCCCTCATTGCTACGCGTATGAGTATCGATGAGATACTGCCCATAGTAGAGAAGATTGATCAGGTGGGTTACCAATCTATTGAGTGCTGGGGTGGTGCCACCTTTGATGCCTGCGTTCGATTTTTGAATGAGGATCCGTGGGAAAGACTTAGAAAAATTAAGGATAAAGCTAAGAAAACAAAGCTCCAGATGCTTTTAAGAGGTCAGAATCTCTTAGGCTACAAGCATTATGCGGATGATGTTGTGGACTACTTTGTTCAGAAGGCTGTGGCCAATGGTATGGATATCATCCGTATTTTTGACGCACTTAATGATGCAAGAAATGTTGAAAGGTCCATCAAAGCCTGTAAAAAAGAAGGAGGACACGCGCAAGCTGCGTTCTCCTATACGGTCAGCCCTTTCCATAGCCTTGAGCAGTTCGTTAAGGATGCCAAGGTCTATGTTGAGATGGGTGCGGATTCTATCTGTATCAAGGATATGGCGGGCCTTTTGGTTCCCTATCAGGCCTATGAATTAGTTAAGGCGCTGAAAGAGAATATCAAGGTGCCGATCCAGCTTCACACCCACTACACCAGCGGTGTAGGCTCAATGACGTACCTTAAGGGAATTGAGGCCGGTGTTGACGTGGTCGACTGTGCCATTTCGCCCATGGCTATGGGTACTTCCCAGCCACCCACTGAGCCATTGGTGGCATCGCTACAGGGTACTGCCAATGACACAGGCTATGACCTAAATCTCTTAAGTGAAATTGCAGATTACTTTAACAAGCTACGTGATAAATACTTAAACAGCGGTCTGTTGAATACCAAGGTTATGGGCGTTGATGTCAATGCATTGATTTATCAGGTTCCCGGCGGTATGCTATCCAATCTGGTATCTCAGCTGAAGCAGGCTGGCAAGGAAGACAAATATCTCGATGTCTTGAGAGAAGTGCCCAGAGTTAGAGAAGATCTTGGCTATCCTCCATTGGTTACCCCGACCAGCCAGATCGTTGGAACCCAAGCGGTGATGAATGTTATTGCCGGAGAACGCTATAAGATGGTTCCCAAGGAAACAAAGGGTGTTGTTAAGGGCGAATATGGCAGAACCCCTGCGCCTATTTCTGATGAAATTGTAAAGAAAATCATCGGTGAAGAGGAGCGCATCACCTGCAGACCTGCAGATCTCATACCCAATGAGTTGGATAAAATCAAGGCCGAGGCAGCTCAGTACATTGAGCAGGACGAGGATATTCTCACCTACGCCATGTTCCCTCAGGTTGCCACCAAGTTCTTTGAGTACCGCAAGGCTCAAAAGTATAAGATTGATCCCGATATGGTGGATTATGATAATAGGGTGCATCCTCTAGGGTAAAGCTAAAACAGTATAAAATGAGTAAAAGTGGCGTAGCTAAAAGGCTACGCCACTTTTTCGGTTGAAGACAGAGGACTGCTCAATGGCATGTTCTAGCAAACAAGCCAGGCCCCGTCTATTCCCACTTAAAATATCGGAGGGAAATCGTTATGCATATTGCGGCTATAACAACCATCACAATTATTGGGACAAAAACACTATCTATGGGCATCCCAAGTGAAGTGGCTTTGAGTAGTTTTATTCCTTGTGTTAACGGCAATATGTCCGATATTTTTTGAAGAGAAACAGGCATCACCTCATAGGGAAGAGTAGCACCAGAAAAAATAAGCATTGGAAAATAGAGCAGGCTGGCAGCGACACTGGCTATTTTCATATTTGGAGCAATTCCTCCCACCAGCAACCCAATACTAAACATAGACAGCATAACCAGTAAGTATGCTCCTAAGAATTGAAGCCAAGAGCCCTGTAGCTGATAACCAAAAAATATAGCACTTGTTAAATAAACAAGGACGAGCGAAACAATGGAATAGAGCGCGTAAATGGCAACCTGAACCACTAAAATAAGGGCAGGACTGATTGGTGTTACCTTAAACCGTTTGAGTATCTTTCGGTTTCGATAATCGGATACAACTAAAGGAAGACCCATCACACCTCCGGCACAAACGGCAATGGTTGATACGGCTCCAAAGGATTGGGAGAAAAAACTGTACTCTGCGCCGTTAAAAGCGGGCTTATTTCCGAAAATAGATCCCAAAATAATAATCACAACAACGGGCATACATATTGCAAAAATAAACATATCCATACCACGAAGGGATAACCTGGTTTCTGTTTTAAGTAAGGCTCTAAATGCTTGCATTGTTTACCTCCTCACCTGTATACCAAAGGTATGCATCTTCAAATTTTTCATAAGGACTGGCTGCAATTGCTTCGTGTACAGTTCCACAAAAAATGCTTCCACCTTTTTTAAGAATCATGATTTTGTCGCACAGGGCTTCTACCTCATCCATAAAATGCGAGGTGAGTAGAATAGTAACCCCTTTTGTTTTTAATTCATAAAGGCTCTTCCAAACATCCCGTCGTGCCTTGGCATCCAATCCAGTGGTTAGCTCGTCCAAAAAGACAACTTCAGGATTTGGAATCAGTGCCAGCACGATAAAGAGACGTTGCTTCTGTCCCCCAGAAAGCTCACTGACTAGGCTTTTAGTCTTTGAAGAAAGTCCGAATTGCTTTAGAAGGACCTCATAATCCAGAGCGCCTTTGTAAAGTGAAGCCGTGACCTCACAAAGTTCAGCCACCCTTATTTTGTCTTGATAGTTAGCTTCCTGAAATTGAACCCCCACTCGCCCAAACAATTTCTTTCGCTCATTTTGCGGGTTCATCCCCAAAATGGATACTGTTCCGTGATCATGTTTTTTTGTTCCTAGGATACATTCGATAGTAGTGCTTTTGCCCGCACCATTTTCACCAAGCAAGCCAAAGACTTCTCCGCGGCTAACTGAGATGCTGATATTCTCTACCGCTTTGATATGGTTGTAAGACTTACATAGGTTTCTTACTTCAATGGTGGTTTCCATGGAATCAACTCCTTCTTTTTCTTTTTCCATAAAAGAATAACACCAGAGCAAAGACTGGTGTTATAGTGTAGGGTTTGTCTTTACTCTTTGAGTCTCTTTGAAGTTTATAATGCAAAACTGGAAGAAACATGATAAAATATTTTCGGAAAAATTGATAATTAAATAACAAAAACACAGAAAGGTAGAATAACCATGGCAAGATTGACACTTGATTACAAAAAAGCACTTGGCTTTGTCAACGAGTACGAGATAAACTATCTTGAGAATCAGATAGCCAATGCTCATCAGATGCTTCATGATAAGTCCGGCCCCGGCAATGACTTTTTGGGTTGGGTTGAGCTCCCAGACAACTATGATAGGGAAGAGTTTGCGAGAATTGTGAAGGCTGCTCACAAAATCAGAGAGGATTCCGATGTTCTGATCGTCGTGGGGATCGGTGGCTCCTATTTGGGAGCAAGAGCCGCTATAGAGGCTTTAACCCACTCCTTCTATAACATGCTGCCCAAAGATAAACGTAATGGCCCTGAGATATATTTTGCAGGGAACAACATCAGCTCAAGCTACTTGAGTGAGCTTTTAGAGCTTATTGACGGTAAAGAGGTTTCGGTCAACGTCATTTCAAAATCAGGAACGACCACTGAGCCCGCCATTGCCTTCAGAATTCTGAAGGAGTATATGGAGAAGAAGTATGGTAAGGAAGATGCTCGTAGCCGAATCTACGCTACCACCGATAAAGCCAGGGGAGCCCTCAAAACGCTGGCCGATTCAGAAGGCTATCAGACCTTTGTTATTCCAGACGACGTTGGAGGACGCTTCTCTGTGCTCACAGCCGTTGGACTTCTGCCCATTGCCGCTGCCGGCATTGATATCTCGGAGATGATGAAGGGGGCCCAGGACGCTTATCAGGAGTGTAAGAAGCCTTTTGATGTAAACGACTGCTATAAGTATGTGGCAGTAAGAAATGCTCTCTACCGGAAAAATAAGACTACCGAAATCATGGTAAACTACGAACCCTCCCTTCATTTTATTACCGAATGGTGGAAGCAACTATTCGGTGAGAGCGAGGGCAAGGATCAAAAAGGTATTTTCCCCGCAGGAGTGGACTTTTCCACCGATCTTCATTCCATGGGGCAATATATTCAGGATGGAATGCGTAATATTTTTGAAACCGTTCTGAATGTAGAAAAAAGCAAGAAAGCCATGAAAATGATCTCAACTGCCGATGATCTTGACAAGCTCAACTATCTGACGGGAAAAGAGATTGATTTTGTCAATAAAATGGCCATGCAAGGGACTATCCTGGCGCATAACGACGGTGGCGTCCCCAATATGGTCATCAATATACCGGAAATGACAGCGTATTGGTTTGGCTATATGGTGTACTTCTTTGAGAAAGCCTGTGGAATCAGCGGCTATGTTCTGGGGGTCAATCCTTTTGATCAACCCGGTGTTGAGGCATATAAAAAGAACATGTTTGCGCTTTTGGGTAAGCCCGGCTTTGAAAAAGAGAAGGCCGAGCTTGAAAAACGCCTGTAATTGTACTTGCTTTCGATACTTTGTTATGCTAAAATGATAAACGCTGTAATAACAGATCGGAGGTTAATGACATGAGTATTTTGGCAATTATTGTCAATATCCTATATCTCGTCATCTGTCTTGGGATTATCGCTATTGTGCTTCTACAGGCCGGACGTTCCGCCGGTATCAGCGGTGCAATTGCAGGCGGTGCCGAGACCTTTTTTGGTAAGAACAAGGGTCGTGCTTACGAGTCACTATTGAGCAAGTATACTGGATGGATTGCCATTCTGTTTGTTATTGTGTCCGTTGTCCTTGTCTTTTTGCTCAGATAATTTTAGGAATTATCATAAGGCTGTACATGTGGACAAGCATGTATGGCCTTTTTTGCCGTCAATAAATGGAGGAAGTGTAAATGCCGGAGTTTAAGATTAGATCCGATTATAAGCCTACGGGAGATCAGCCTAAGGCGATTGAGGAGCTCACTTCACTGATACAGCAGGGAAGCAGGCATCAGACCCTTTTGGGGGTGACAGGCTCAGGAAAAACCTATACCATCGCCAATGTCATAGAAAAGGTGCAGAAGCCCACTTTGATCATTGCCCATAATAAAACTCTGGCAGCACAGCTATGTAACGAATTTACAGAGTTTTTTCCCGAGAATGCTGTGGAATACTTCGTCAGCTACTATGACTATTATCAGCCCGAAGCCTATATCCCTTCCACCGATACCTATATTGAAAAGGATTCCTCGATAAATGACGAGATTGACAAACTGCGTCACTCGGCCACCGCAGCACTTTTTGAGCGCCGTGATGTCATTATTGTTGCCAGTGTCTCCTGTATATACGGCTTGGGCGACCCGGAGGACTATACCGATCTTATGCTTTCCCTGAGGCCTGGCATGATTAAGGACAGGGATGAAGTGATTCGCAAGCTGGTGGATATTCAATATACCCGAAGTCAATTTGATTTCAAGCGCGGCACCTTCCGTGTCATGGGTGATGTGCTGGATATTTTCCCGCCTTCGTCCACCCATACGGCTCTTAGGGTTGAGTTTTTCGGAGATGAGATAGAACGCATCACTGAAATTGATGTGCTTACCGGCGAAATAACGGGTGTGAGATCCCATATTGCAGTATTCCCGGCCTCCCATTTTGCTACCAAACGGGACAAGATGGAAAAGGCTATTGAATCCATAGAGCAGGAGTTGAATGAACGACTCGCATGCTTGAGGAGCGAGGATAAGCTCCTTGAGGCACAGCGACTGGAGCAGAGAACCCGATACGATATTGAGATGATGCGCGAAATAGGCTTTTGCCAGGGAATTGAGAACTACTCCCGTCATATTAGCGGACGATTACCTGGCAGTGCCCCCTATACGCTGATTGATTATTTTCCCGATGACTTTCTCCTGGTGATTGACGAGTCCCATGTGACTGTTCCTCAAATAGGAGCCATGTACCATGGTGACCGTTCGCGGAAGGAATCTCTTGTAGAATATGGATTCAGGCTCCCCTCGGCCTTTGATAACAGGCCTCTTACCTTTGAGGAGTTCAGTCAGAGAGTCAGTCAGGTGATCTATGTCAGCGCTACCCCTGCTGAATACGAACGTAAGCTATCTACCCGGGTGGTCGAACAGATTATTCGTCCCACAGGTCTTATTGATCCTGAGATTATTGTCAGGCCTGTAAAGGGTCAGATCGATGATTTGTTACACGCGGTGAATGAAACAACTGAAAAGGGCTTAAGAACCCTTGTGACAACCCTGACCAAGAAAATGGCCGAGGATTTGACTCGATATATGGAAGACATGGGGGTTCGCGTGAAGTACCTTCATTCGGATATTGAAACCCTGGAACGCATGGAAATTATTCGTGATTTGCGTATGGGAAAGTTTGATGTTCTGGTGGGAATCAATCTTCTCCGAGAGGGTTTGGACCTCCCGGAAGTAGCTTTGGTGGCGATTCTGGATGCAGACAAGCAAGGGTTCCTCCGCTCGGAGACCTCCTTGATCCAAACCATTGGCCGCGCTGCGAGAAATGTCAATGGTCGGGTTATCATGTATGCCGATGCCATGACGTCGGCCATGAATAGCGCAATTAGCGAGACCACACGAAGACGAAAGATACAGGTGGAGTATAATACCCTTCACAACATAACCCCTCGTTCTATCCAGAAAGCGGTTCACAGCGTCATTGAGGCGACCAAAACCGCTGAAAATACTGAGACTTACAAAAGAAGCAAGCCCACCGGTGCAGAGGTAATGAATAAGGAGGGGCTTATGGCCCTTGTGGACAGCCTGACCCAAGATATGAAGCAGGCCGCCAGAGAGCTGGAGTTTGAACGCGCGGCCACCCTACGTGACCGGATTGAAGAGCTAAAAAGGCTTCTGGCCTAGAAATTTTGAAACATGGATGTGATTGTTTGAGTTTGCTTCCCTGTAACCTTCATGCCACATGGGCAGATTTTCTCGATGCCGAAATCGTTGACTTGCTC
The DNA here is from genome assembly GCA_023415205.1 of Bacillota bacterium. Lineage (GTDB taxonomy): Bacteria > Bacillota > Clostridia > DSM-8532 > DSM-8532 > DTU059. The sequence continues at coordinate 17,908 of JAEZLR010000041.1, forward strand.
AAGCGTATTGAAAAACAGCTTCCTGAGAACTATAATCCTGAAAAAGAAAAGGTTTTGCGCTTCCTTACCACCGATTTGACAAGCCTTAAAGTGATTGTTCTGGGGCAGGATCCGTACCCAGAAAAGGGAGTGACCACCGGTCGCGCCTTTGAAGTGGGTACCCTTGAAACCTGGGATAAGCCCTTCAGACAGGTGTCCCTAAAAAATTTTATAAGGCTGGTGTATAAGACCTACAAGGGTATTGAAACCTATAAAGACATTCCGACTTTTTCCCAGATCGCCCTAGAGATAAGGAATGGCTCTTTTCCATTGCCTGGCCCTAGAGAGCTTTTTAACCACTGGGAGAGAGAAGGAGTGCTTTTTCTCAACACTGCCTTCACTGTGGAGCCTGGTAATCCCTTGAGCCACAGAGCGCTATGGGCTCCTTTTACCAGGGCTCTCCTGCCTTGGATATCCCTGAGAGACCCCGGCCTTTGCTGGTTCTTATGGGGAAAAAGCGCACAGGAATACAAAAGCCTCATTCGAAATGGTAAATTTTTCGAATCCCGCCATCCCATGATGTGTGCGGAAGTCTACTCCGATGATTTTCTAAAGAGTGACTGCATTAAAAATACCATGAAAATTGTGAATTGGGCGGGAAATTAAGGATTTTTGACCAAGCATAAGAGCTCCACCTGCAGGTTAAGTTATGAAAGTGATTCTGCATGTGGAGCGTGATTTTTTTTGTGGAAAAAGATTTTTAAGCCTTCATTTATTATATTCGTCCTGTCCCTGATGATCATTGTTGCCTATATAACAACTCTTTTTGTACTTCCGGGGCAGATGACCCTTTTTACAGGCGAGGACTATACCCTGTCCTTTAAGTCGCCCTTATTTTTACAGGTTTTCTCCAAAAGCAAGATCCTCAAGGTGACCCATAGCGAGGAGGAGGCACTAACCGCTTTCGAAAAGCCTTATAATGTTCAGGCACTGGAAGAGGGCCGGGCGGAGCTTGATCTGCGCATGTTCGGGCTCATCCCCGTAAAGACTGTGCAGGTTCGATCCATCGTTAACCAAGAGGTGATTGCCAGTGGCAGTCCCATAGGTATCAAGCTTAAAACCAACGGTATTGTTATCATTAATATTTCTGGGGTCATACAGGATGATGGGACAAAAACCTCCCCGGCTGAAACTGCCGGTCTGCTGGCCGGAGATGCTTTGGTTAAGGCGGGGGGCCAAAGGCTGAGCAGTATACGGGATCTTCTCGATGTTGTCGAGAACTCCGGAGGACAGGCTGTTCACATCACCTATAGAAGGCAGGCGACCGAATATAATACCACCATTACACCGATAAAGTCAGGGGAGGATCAGCACTACAGGCTGGGCATCTGGGTAAGGGACAGCTCCGCCGGTATTGGGACGCTAACCTTTGTCGATCCTGCCAATAAGGTATATGGTGCTTTAGGACATGGGATCAATGATATCGATACGGGAGCTCTGCTTCAGGTGGGATCGGGTCAGCTTTTAAAATCCAAAATTCAGGGGATTAAAAGAGGAATTAAAGGCTCTCCCGGTGAGCTTGATGGCGATTTCCTATCCAGGCCCAGTGTGATCGGGAATATTGAATTAAATTGTGATTTTGGTGTATTTGGTAGAATGAATGGGGACCCTAGAAAGGATCGCTGGGGAAAGTTAGTTTCCATAGGCTCCCACAGTACTGTCAGGGTGGGGAAAGCAACCATTCTGGCTTGTATACAGGACAACATCGTGGGGGAGTATGACATTGAAATTCAGCGTATTGCAAGAACAGACCTGACCAGTACCAAGAATATGGTTATCCGTATTACCGATAAACGGCTGCTGGATACCACCGGAGGAATTGTTCAAGGAATGAGCGGCAGTCCTATTATACAGGATGGCAAGCTTATCGGCGCAGTAACCCATGTCTTTATTAATGATCCCATGCGAGGATATGGTGTTTTTATAGAATCCATGCTGGATAAATCCAATGCGATGGGTAAGAATACGGCCTTGGCAAAAGCAGTCGGACAATAGCGCTTACTAAAAGCATGATACTCCTTTATTGATAGGGATCAATAAGGGAGTATTTTGTTTTATGATAGAATTATGAAAAGTGATCCCCTCCAGCAAATACTTTTATAGACTGAGATATTTTGATATAATGATTTAATGAAAAAAGCTTTGGAAGCAGATTAGAAAAAGACCCAACTTAAAGACGGAGGGGAATGCATGCGTATTGCAGTAATCGACGGACAGGGTGGAGGTATTGGCAAGCTGATTGTGGAGAGGCTCCGGGCAGGAATGGGTCAAGAGGTGGAGATTCTAGCTCTGGGGACCAATGTTCTAGCCACTACAGCCATGCTCAAGGCAGGGGCTGATGAAGGGGCCACCGGTGAGAACGCCATTGTGCATAATGCGCCTCGAGTTGATGTTGTTGTCGGTTCTATGGGAATTATTTCAGCCAACACCATGCTGGGCGAATTAACCCCTGCTATGGCAAGAGCAGTGGCTGACAGCCCTGCTATGAAGGTGCTTATCCCCCTGAATCGTTGTAATTTCTATGTGGTTGGTGTAAAAAATCTGACGCTACCACAATATATTGATGAAATGGTTGATATTGTAAAAAATTCTATGATATAATGTAAATCACGGTCTATCAAGGTGATCCTATGCAGGATAATGTCGTGAAGATTCAAGGTATTTTGTCAGAATGTAAAAGATTAATGAATAGCCATCCCCAACTGGCCGAAGAGAAGGCAAAGGAGGCTCTTAAGTTAGCCACCCTTTGTAGAGACGAGGAGGGACGGTATGAAAGCCTGTTTAATTTATCCACTCTGCGATCTACCTACAATCAAAATGAACGTGCCATAGCCACCTTCAACGAGTGTCTAAAAATAGCCGAAAAACGTAAGGATTTTCGGAAAATCGCCCAGACTAAAAACGCCTTGGGAATTGCCTATCACAAAATGGACATTAATTCAAAGGCCTTAGATTATTACCTTGAGTCCCTTGAGATTGTTAATAAGCACGAAATCAATGATCTGGCGTGCCGAATATACAACAATCTTGCCGCTTTCTTTTCTGATCTCAAGGATTATGAAAAGGGTTTGGGATATTTGCTTTCAGCCTATACGAGTGCAATACGCCTTAATGAGCCCATGGCCATGTATTTCCTGAATCTGGCCCACTGCTATCTATGTCTGAAAAAATATGACGAGGCTTATAAATACTGTATCATGGCGCGTAATGCCAACTGGAACCATCGAGACGAAACGGTTTGGGCAGACATTTACTTTATCCTTGCCGCCCTTTTGATTCAAAGGGGAAAGAAGGCAAGGGCACTCAAGGCTTATCATTTTGCCTTTCTGCTCTCCGAAAAATTTCATAATTTTTATTCCCATGCCAAGGGTCTGGTTAAGCTAGCCCAAAGCTTTATTGTTGACGAGGAATATGAATCGGCCCGGGAAACCCTGGACAAGGCAAAAATAATCAGTGAGCAGTATCAATATCTGGAACTCCAGCACCAGATTTTTAGGCTTTATGTTGAGATTTTTCAGAAAACAGGAGACAGGGATCGGGAGCTTCAGGCCTTGAGGGAATATTGGATCATCTCGGACAAAATGGAGCAAAGTGAACAGGAAAAAAAGAGAACCTATGCGGCCATGCAACTGACGCTCTTTAATATCAGAAAGGAAAACCAGCACCTGAAAGAAAATGTGGAGCTGGACCCCCTGACAGGTTGCCTGTGCTATCGTGACTTTGAATTAAGGATAAAGCACGCCCTTGAAGCCTCCGAATTGTCGGGTGCTTTGCTTTTTCTGGATGTGGACGACTTAAAGCGGGTGAACGATAAATATGGCCATCATGCAGGGGACAGGCTTATTATAGAGTTCGCTAATGCCATTAAAAAAATCTTTCAGGGTAACGCCATTAAGGTGCGAAAGGGTGGAGATGAGTTTGTGGTTTTCCTGCCAAGGGCTGGACGTAATTATATTATCCAGGTTATAGAGGAGTTATTTGCCTATCTTGCCCGTCCGAGAATCATAGGAAAAACCCTTATGCCCTTAAGCTGCAGCATAGGGATATCCATTGCTCCTAAGGATTCCACCTCGGCAAGGGAGCTTGAGTGCATGGCCGACAAGGCTATGTATCATGCCAAAAAAGTGGGTAAACGCTGCTACAGCTTTTATGATTCATTGACCGAATGCGAAAGCATAAAATAAAGGGAATAACCTCATGGAGGACTGCTTTGGATATAACACGTATGCTTGCGGAAATACGCCTAAAGAAAGCTAGAACGATCAGTATTCCTGGCTTTTCCTGTTTTCCTGAACTGATGTCTGGCTTCACAACCCGTTACGGTGGAGTGAGCCAAGGGAATTACGACTCTTTGAATCTGAATTTCAACCGTTCTGATCCCAGAGCTATTGTTATGGAGAATTACCGCCTTTTGGGTGAGGAACTGAAGGTATCCCCAGAACGTATGGTCTTATCACAGCAGGTTCATGAGAGCATTGTTTTGCCGGTATCGGAAGAGCACGCTGGTATGGGTCTTGTCAGAGAGCGGAGCTTCTCTAGGGTTGACGGTCTATGCACCTCAGAAAAAGGACTGATGCTCATCACTCATTACGCGGACTGTGTTCCTCTTTATTTCTATGATCCCACCCTAGAGGTCATTGCCCTATCCCATTCAGGGTGGAAAGGAACCTTGCTGGATATTGGGGGAGAGACTCTTAAGGTGCTTAAAAAGGCTTATGGCAGTAAACCTGATTATCTTCACGTGGCATTTGGCCCCCATATTCGGAGCTGTTGCTTTGAGGTGGATGAAGATGTAGCCCGTCCGTTCAGGGAAAAATACCCATGGGCTGAAGGCTTTATCCGACAAAGAGAGGATGGCAAGCGGATGCTTGATTTGGAGAGTATTATTACACAGGGCCTTGTATCCCAAGGTGTGCCCCGAGAACACATTTCAGGGAATAAGCTGTGTACACGCTGCCATAGGGATGTCTTCTTTTCCCACCGAGGGAGCGGAGGCCATACCGGAACTGCTGCCGCTTATTTAATGATGCGAGGATAAGACCCATGAGAAATGTACAGAAGTTAGTGGTTATCCTACTTATATTGTTGCTAACCCTAAGTGCCTGCTCCCAGGAGCTAGCTCCGGTTACTCAGGAGCCTGAGACTGGATTGGATCATGGCTCTGTAAGGATTATCCAAGAGGATGGAGGACCTTCCCAGGGTGGAGTGCTCAATCTGTTTATGACCAATCCGGACACCCTTAATCCCCTTACCACTAAGAACCCTACCGTACGTCATCTATCCTCCTTTGTTTTTGATGCTCTTTTTATTGAGGCTTCTGAGGGTGATCTTAAAAACGGATTGGTGGACAGCTATACTTTTAGCGATGACGCACTGATTGTGGATATTGTGCTTAAGGATAATATTCTTTTTCATGATGGAGGGACATTGACGGCCGATGATGTGGCCTTCACCATCCAAAGCATTAAGGAAGCAGGAGCCCGATCCTTTTACTATGATTACGTAAGCTCCATAGATAGCGTCAAAACGGTGACCAGATTGGGTCTCAGAATGGTCCTTAAGGAGGCCGACTCGGAAATTCTTAATAAACTGACCTTTCCCATTGTTCCACGGCATGTATTTAAAGATTGGCCTATTGAAGGCCATAGTGATTCCATGAAGCTTATCGGAACAGGCCCCTTTAAATTTAAGGCCTATGAGGAAGGGGAGATCGCGCTACTTCGTAATGATTCCTGGTGGTATCTGGAGGATCCTCAGGGGCTTAGCCATCCCATCTGGCTCGACGGCATTTCTTTCAAGGTTTATCCCGATGAATCCTATAGGATGGAGGCCTTTCAAAAACAGGAGATAGATATTGCTTATATGGAAGAGGGTCATATGGAAGGATATGCTCAGCGAACCGATCTCTATTTTAAGCAATACGAAAGCAATATACTAGAGTTTTTGGCCATTTCCCCTGTTGGAACAGAAAACTCGCCTGTATCCCAGGGAGCGTTTAGGAGTATTCTTCTTAATTATTTGATGGGTTACGAGTCTTTAATACCTGTTAAGGCCGGAAAATTAGTCCTTCCTGAAGGGATGAGCGAAATGGGCAATAGCAGGGGGGATACCTTAAAGTCTTTGCTGGAGGCAGGTTTTTCATATGATCAGGAAAAGAATGTTTTGACCTATCAAAAAAACGGAATAAAAATTCCTGTTAAGCTATCTTTAAAGTATAATGGACTTAATGGGGAGCGAAAAAGCGTTAGCCAATGGGTCACCAATGCCCTCTTTGAAATAGGTATACAGGTTAACGCGGATAACACCACTCCATCCGAACAACAGGCACTTGTCTTAAATGGACGGTATGATCTGATGCTGTTGGGCTGCCGTATTCCCTATTATACCGATATTCAGGGTGCCTTGAAGCTTGCATCGGAAACCCTTAAAATGAGTGGTCAACCATCCACACTGCTGCCCCTTTACAGATTATATGGTGCTGTTCTTTACCAAAATAACCTTCGTGGGCCAAGGGAACCCGTTTGGAAGAATATATACAACGGATGGACCGAATGGTATTTGGTGCAAAAACAATAGAGACAGGTATGAAGAGGTCATAGAATGATTACCAATGAGCAGGGGTTAAGCTTTAGAGGGCTCATGCCTATGGATATAGCCCTCCTTGAAAAATGGTATAGTATGACGGACTGCTTTGGCTATGCCACAGGGTTCAAGAACTTTGCTGAAATCAAGCAAAGGCTTTTGGAGCCTTCCCGTGGCGAGATTCTTATTTCAATGATAGAGCTGGGAGCCAGCGGGAAAACGATTGGTTTTGTATACGGGGAAGTCAAAACGGCGGATTCTAAAAAGGTTCTATGGATTTACACCTTGATTGTTGAGCCTGCCTTTCAGAACAAGGGCTATGGTACCCGAGCGGTGAATACCTTGCTTCATTGGGCACGTGCCAAGTATGGTTCGATAACCTGTGTTGTTACAGTTTCAGAGAAGAATCCTCGTGGCTTGTCCTTTTGGAGAAAGACAGGATTCACGCGTTCGATGGGCCTGGAAGGCTCTCTGAGTCAAATTGGTTCTTCAGGGGTTGCTATTTTAAAGAAAAAGATTGGATAGCGTAGTTTTATGAAAAGACCTTTGGCAGTTGCCGCAATGGCCTTAATAGGGGGGATTTTGCTTGCGGATGCAAGTATTTCTCATTTTTGGGGTTTAGTGCTTGTGGCTCTATCCATAATTGCCATGGCCCTTCTTTACAGGCCTATAAAAAAACAGGCCTCAATGTTTGTCCTTCTAGCGCTGCCCTTGTTTATTGCAGGATATATTCTCCATACAGTCAATAAAAATCATCATTATGCGGTAGCCGCTCCTTGGGAGGGTCAAACGGTCATCCTGGAGGGAACGGTTATCACTGAGCCTGAGCATCTCGATGGGAAGACGAGATTCGCTCTGGCAATAAAGTATGTGAAGAGCCACCAGGAAAGCCAGCCAAAGGCTCTGAGGATACGTGTAACCCTCTATGGGGACGAACCTGTGGCCGGCCTTCGGTATGGTTCTATTGTCAGGCTTCAGGGTGAGCTTAAGCTTCCCCAGGGAAGGAGGAATATTGGCGGGTTTGATACCCGGAAATATCTCGCCGCCCAAGAGATTTCAGCATTAATGAACGAGCCAGCGAAGGCCTTGACACTGCTGGAGGGGAATGAGTCCTCGTGGCTAAAGAGAACCGGATATACCATAAGAAGTGGAATCCTGACTACCCTTGAACGCTGTCTTCCGGAACAGGAGGCTGCGGTGCTCTCGGGTATGCTCATAGGCTATACAGCCCAGATGCCCGAGGAAATGGAGGAGGATTTCAGAAGAGCAGGTTTGTCCCATGTAATGGCAGTTTCAGGGGCCAATATCGCATTCATTCTCATGCCCTTGCTGGGACTTTTACAGCGGTTGGGCCTTAATAGGCGCTGGGCGTCGGCCATATCCTTTCCCGTCATGATCTTCTATGTTTTTGCCACCGGTATGGAAGCCTCTGTGATACGGGCGGCCATTATGGCTGGCGTGACCCTCATAGGAATGATCCTATGGCGGCGGACTGACATCTTTTGCTCCATGGCGGTCTCCGTCCTTCTGATTCTCCTTACCAACAGCTTTATGCTCTTTGATCCTGGATTTATTCTCTCTTACGCAGCAACCCTCTCATTGACTGTCTTTCACAAGCCTATATTCAATAAGCTTCCTAAAAAGATACCCAAAAGCATCAGGAATACTCTGGCTGCAACCTTAGCTGCCCAGATCGGAGTGCTTCCCGTCATTGCCTACAGCTTCAATACCCTCTCTGTTATTTCTGTCTTCTCCAATCTTTTGGTTGTCCCACTTACCGGACTAATTACACTCTTGGGAGCCATACTGGCTATCATCGGAAGTCTCTGGCTTTCGCTGGCCATGCTCCTAGGGGGAGGACTCGCATGGGTGGTTAAGGCTATGATCCTGCTGACGGGAAGCCTAGCACGCATACCGTGGGCAGAGCTTCACCTAGCTACACCCAGCCTCATACTTGTCGGTCTTTACTATTTTGTTTTGGTTTACTTCAGGTATGGGCATTCACGCCTTCCCAAGGATGTGGGACGTCCTTTACTAGCAGGAATCCTGATTTTGTGCGGTACGCTTACGGTTCTCTTGAGTCTGCCCGATAGATCCCTGAGGATTTATTTTGCCGATGTGGGGCAGGGGGATTGCATTCTCATACGGACCCCCGGCAATAAAACCATCATTATTGATGCCGGTGGGAGTTTTAATGATTCCGAGGGTTCCTACATAGGAGAAAACATTGTGGTTCCTCTGCTTTTTGACTTGAACATGACCCAGATTGATGTAATGATTGCCACCCATGGCCATTCAGACCATATCGGAGGTCTGGGAAGTGTTCTTGAAGCAGTTCCGGTTAACAAGCTCATCTATGCCGATGCTCCTGACCCAGGAATGGATCAGCTCTTGAACAAAGCCCGGAAATTAGGTGTCCCTGCGGTCAAGGCCAAGGAGGGAGATATTCTCCTTACCGAACAGGGGTTAACGCTCCAAGTGCTCTATCCGCTGGTGGAGACATGGAAGATGCCCCAGAGTGCTACCACCTCAGCCAATGAGTATTCTTTGGTCACAAAACTGGACTATGAAAATTTCAGTGCCGTTTTCACCGGAGATATCGGAACGGAGACCGAGAGGCGGCTTTTGGCAGACGGCGCCCTGGTGGATTGCGACCTGCTCAAAATAGCGCATCATGGATCGAAGTACTCTTCGGGTCTGAGCTTTATCCATGCGGCCACGCCAAGTCTGGCGGTGGCCTCCGTGGGTGTGAACCGCTATGGTCATCCCCATCCTGAGGTGATAAACCGGCTTCGGGAACAGGGCATCCGCATTTATGAAACCCTCACTTATGGAGGAATTCTTGTGACTGTGCGGGAGGGGAACCAACAGATGGCTATTACCACAACAGTGGCAGACCACTAGTGGTGTTCTCCTACCTTCATTAAGCAGTGGAAGCCAAATCTTTATCTGGCTAAAGGCTCTTTTGCAGAGCAAAAAGGGCGACAGTAGTATACCGTCGCCCTTTTTGTGAGGATGATGCTCATCGGTTTTCTTTTATTCAACGCTTCGCTTTTTAAGAACTATGGCGAGAACAACACCGGCAATCATCATAAGGATACCAATAATCATAATGATAGTGCCCATGATGGAGACCGGATTATTGGCAATAAGTTCGGAGAAGGGGTTCATCATCTGCGTTCCAATACTACTGAAATCAATGGCTCCTTCGGGAAACATATTACCGCTACCAAAAATGTTACCGCTGAACATTCTGCGCACCATGTATCTTGCCAATGCACCTAAACCCGTAAAGCCAGCACCTACCACGGCCAAATACACACCAAAAAGCCAGCCAAAACGCCGCAGCAATCGGCCCAGCAATCCCGGTACTGAATCGATCCATGAACTGTTATTCATGGGTTGGGCTACAGTAAACGGGGGGACATCTGCTTTTTCATCCGATGGATCCTCTTCGTTAAGCAGCCAATCGGTGGTCACACCAAAAACTTTTGCTAAAAGGAGCAGTTTGCTTATCTCTGGTACAGCATCGCCGGTTTCCCATTTGCTTATGGCCTGGCGGGATACCCCGAGCTGCTCAGCAAGGGCTTCCTGAGATAACCCACCTTTTTTCCTGCAATAGAGTATTTTTTCTTGTAGCTTCATAGTTAACACCTCTCTGTTTGGTTTGTCTGGTTTTAGTTTATCTTGAAGATGGTTGCGGAACAATCGACGGAAGCTTGAATAAGCGCAACCGTTAGTTGCATTGGCCACAAAATCACTAAAAATGACCTAAAATACCCCTCCGGAATAGGGTGCGGATATATTTAAATCCCTTAACCTTTTCCTTTGATGTCGCTGTGCCCAATGTCAAAACAGGGGAACGATCATCAATAAAAAAGCAGGGCCTCCGCCCCGCTTCTAATTGGAAAAATCAAGGATTGCTGCCTATAATGAGGGCTACCTCTCTGAGAAGCTTACAGGCGGCGGCTGTAGAAATACCACTCCCATCATAGTGGGGGGCCAGCTCCACGAGATCTGCACCGACCAGCCTTTGCCCCCTAAGCTTCAGCAGAAAGGTCATCAGTTCCTTAAAGTTTACGCCCCCATGCTCGGGTGTTCCGGTGCCCGGGAAAACAGAGGGGTCAAGGACATCCAGGTCAATGGTCAGGTAGATGGGGCGTCCTCCAATAGCCTTGAGGGCTTCTTCAATACCCTCAAGGACAAAGGGGGTGAGGCAGGTATGCTCCTTTGCCCATTCAAACTCATACCTCTCTCCGGAACGGATACCAAATTGCCAAATCCGCCCGTCTCCGACTTTTTCCCATATTCTGCGGATGACTGTGGCATGGGAAAGAGTAATTCCCAGATAATCCTCACGAAGGTCTGTATGGGCGTCCAGATGAAGAATACATAGGTCGGGATGGTGCATCAAGACTGCTTCAACAGCAGGCAGGGAGACCAAGTGCTCGCCGCCGAGCATCAAGGGTATTTTACCATCGGAAACAATCTGCTGGGTAAAGCTTTTTATCCTATCCAGAGCCGCACCGGTATCCCCGAAAGGGAGGGGGAGATCGCCCCCGTCATACCCCTTGATGTCGGTTAAGTCCAGGTCAAGGTAGGGGCTATAGGTTTCAATGCCATAGGATTCATTTCTTATTGCCGAAGGACCAAAGCGAGAGCCGGGACGATAGGAGACGGTTCCGTCAAAGGGTGCGCCGAAAACGACCACATCGGCTTCTTCATAAGGCCTGTCAAGGCCAAGAATAATAACTTCAGAATGACGCTTCAATATTATTTCTCCTTGCTGATTGATTATAGAATAAAGAGTCAACCTTTCAAGTTTAACACCATTCATTTTAACTGATTATGAACCTTTTTACCATGGGGTAACAAATCCTTGCGGATTTTCCGGGGGTAGGGTATAGTTATCTTGATTCATTATCAATTAAAGAGCTTTTGTGCTTGTTTAAGACAAAAGAGAAGGCTGACTTAAGGAGGAAAACTCTATGAGCCTTGCGGATCATATTTTTATCTCCATGTGCCAGGATATACTGGATAATGGTTTTTCTGACGAGGGCACTGAGGTCAGACCCCGGTGGACTGACGGGGCGCCGGCCCATACGCGTAAAAAATTTGGTGTGGTTAACCGCTATGACCTCTCCAAGGAGTTTCCCATATTGACCTTAAGGCCCACCAACCTAAAAAATGCCGTGGATGAAATTCTGTGGATATGGCAGAAAAAGTCCAACAATATTCATGATCTCAATAGCCATATCTGGGATGCCTGGGCAGATGAAGCGGGCTCCATTGGTAAAGCATACGGCTATCAACTCGGCGTGAAGCATCGCTACAAAGAGGGTATGTTTGATCAAGTAGACCGGGTGCTCTATGATCTTAAGCATAATCCCTCCAGCCGTAGAATCATGACCAACCTATACAATCATGAGGATCTTCATGCCATGAACCTTTATCCCTGCGCCTATAGTATGACCTTCAATGTCTCGGGGAATACCCTTAATGCCATACTCAATCAAAGATCCCAGGATGTTTTGGTGGCCAACAATTGGAATGTTGTTCAGTATGCCGTTCTTGTGCATATGTTCGCCCAGGTGAGCGGCCTGAAGGTCGGAGAACTGGTTCATGTGATTGCTGATGCACATATTTATGATCGTCATGAGCCCCTGATCCGGGAGCTCGTTCAGCGGCAGCCCAAACCAGCCCCCCGATTGGTGATTAACCCCGATATTCGGAACTTCTACGATTTTAGGGTTTCTGATTTTGTTTTGGAGGGCTACGAGCCCCATCCGCAAATTAAGAGTATTCCTGTTGCTGTTTAAAGGAGAAACCCATGAGAAAAGACCTGATACTCATTGCCTCGGCTGACGGAAACTGGGGGCTTGGGAAGGACAATCAGCTACTGAAACGTATCCCGGAGGATCTTAAGCGTTTTTCAGATTTCACCCGTGGAAATCTCATCATTGTCGGTCGAAAAACCTTGGAATCCTTTAAGGATAAAAAGCCCCTTCCCGATAGGGTGAATGTCGTCCTGACCCGGGACAAAAGCTATACCCGTGAAGGCGCTGTTATCGTTCATGATATGGAGTCACTTTTTGATGTCATTTCGGACTTTCCGGGTGAAGTATATGTCTGCGGTGGTGAAACGGTCTATCGCCAGTTGTTACCCTATTGCAGCAAGGCGTTGATCACAAAGATTGATGGAGTCTTCCCGGCCGATGCTCACCTGGATAAATTGGATAGCATGGAGGAATGGGTCAAAAGCTATGAAGGGGAGTGGCAAACGAGCCGGACCGGTATAAACTTCTGCTATGCTGGCTATGAGCGTAGGTGATAAGGGTGAATCCTACCTTGACAAGGTCTTGATCTTATTTTAATATCAAACTATAGTCCATGCCATGAAGGAGAGGAGTAGGCGAAGATTCCTACAGAGAGGGGATGCCGTAAGGCTGGAAGCATCTCCAGGCTATTCATTCGCTGAAGGTCGCTCCTGAGCATGTACGGCAGAACAAACCAAGTAAGCTGTACCGGTTAAGAGCCGTTATCCTCTGTCAAAGCGCCCGGAAGGGAAATTTGGTGGTACCGCGGAAGTGAGCTTTCGTCCAAAGAGATTGGATGAAGGCTTTTTTTGTATCGTGAGCACTTAAGGCTTTCCGGTTCCCTACTGAAGTATTAAGAAAGGTGGAGCGTATGCTGTTAGTTAAGATTCTTGCCTTTATCCTCGTTGCCGTAGGGGCTTTCATGAACTATGGGGCAAAATGGATTGCGATCAAAACTGGCCTATTGAATAATATCAATATAACGGAAGCTCAAGAGCTTCCACCTGATGAAATGGAGAGTTATAGGCTATCCAAGGCTACTGTGCGGGTAAAGCTTATGGGACTTATTGCTTTCCTACCGGGTGTCATACTGATATTCATAGCTTTTAGATAAACTAAGAAGAATCATAGAAAGGACTATCATCATGAGTCAAAGAGAAATTGAAAAAACCTATGATCCCCAAAAGATTGAAGAAAAGCATTATCACAACTGGATGGAGAAGGATTATTTCCATGCGTTGATTGATCCCGATAAAGAGCCGTTCACCATCGTTATTCCTCCGCCTAACATCACCGGGCAGCTTCATATGGGGCATGCTTTGGATAACACCATGCAGGATATTCTCATTCGCATGAAACGTATGCAGGGGTACAGTACCCTCTGGTTGCCAGGTACCGATCATGCCAGCATTGCCACTGAGGTTAAAATTGTAGAGAAAATGGCTCAAGAGGGCGTTTCAAAAGAGGATATCGGCCGGGAGGGTTTTTTAGAACGAGCCTGGGAATGGAAAGAGCAATACGGTGGCCGCATCGTCGAGCAGCTTAAGAAACTGGGCAGTTCCTGTGATTGGAAAAGAGAGCGTTTTACTATGGATGAAGGGCTCTCAAAGGCCGTTTTGGAAGTGTTTATCCGCTTGTATGAAAAAGGTCTGATCTACAGAGGGGAAAGAATTATCAACTGGTGCCCCTGTTGCGGAACCTCCATATCCGATGCCGAGGTGGAGTATGACGAAAAGGATGGAAGCTTCTGGTATATCCGTTATCCTGTAAAGGGGAGCAGTGAATTTGTAGAGGTCGCCACAACCCGTCCCGAAACCATGCTGGGCGATACGGCTGTGGCTGTCCATCCAGAGGATGAACGCTACAAGCACCTGATTGGAAAAACCGTCATACTGCCCCTGATGAATCGTGAAATCCCTGTTATTGCGGATACCTACGTTGAGAAGGACTTTGGAACCGGTGTAGTAAAGATTACTCCGGCCCATGACCCTAACGATTTTGAGGTTGGGCTTCGCCATGGTCTTGAAATGATCAATATCCTTAACGAGAATGCCACCATCAACAAAAATGGCGGAGCGTATGCCGGTATGGATCGTTATGAAGCCAGAAAGCAGATGGTTAAGGATCTTGATTCCCAGGGTTTTCTGGTACAGATTAAGCCTCACAAGCACAATGTGGGCTCATGCTACCGTTGCTCCACCGTTATTGAACCCAGGGTCTCCTGGCAATGGTTTGTTAAGATGAAGCCGTTGGCAGAGCCGGCTATAGAAGCGGTTAGAAACGGCACCATCAAGTTTGTCCCGGAACGCTTTTCAAAGATTTATTATAATTGGATGGAGAATATCCAGGATTGGTGTATCTCCCGTCAGCTCTGGTGGGGCCATCGTATCCCTGCATATTATTGCTCGGAGTGCGGAGAGATGTTGGTTTCGAGAACCGCCCCCCATCAGTGTTCTAAATGCCACTCAACCAAGATCAAGCAGGATGAGGATGTTTTGGACACCTGGTTTTCATCGGCCCTATGGCCTTTCTCCACTCTGGGATGGCCCGATGAAACCCCTGATTTAAAATACTTCTACCCAACCAGCGTATTGGTCACGGGCTATGATATCATCTTCTTCTGGGTTGCCCGTATGATCTTCTCAGGTCTTGAGCAAATGGGACAGGAGCCCTTCCGCTATGTGTTAATCCATGGCCTGGTTCGCGATGCCCAGGGTAGGAAGATGTCCAAATCCTTAGGTAACGGCATTGACCCGTTGGAGGTCATTGAGAAGTACGGTACCGATGCCCTTCGTTATGCACTAACTATCGGAACCTCTCCCGGTAACGATATGCGCTTCTCTGAAGAGAAGCTTGAAGCCAGCCGGAACTTTGCCAACAAAATATGGAATGCCTTCCGCTTTGTAATGATGAACTTTGATGATCATCTTGATTTTGAGAAGGTGGATGCAAGCCTGTTCACCACGGCGGATAAATGGATTTTAAGCCGCATAAATACCGTGGCCTCGGAGGTTACCGAGAATCTTGAGCGGTTTGAGCTGGGCATAGGCCTTCAAAAAATCTATGAGTTTATCTGGGAAGAATTTTGTGATTGGTATATTGAGCTGGTTAAGCCGAGACTCTATGATCGGGAGGCCAAAGGAAGGCTTGAAGCTCTGTTTGTCCTCAACAAGGTGCTTGTCAACGCCATGAAGCTGCTACACCCGTTTATGCCCTTTATCACAGAGGAGATTTACAGCCACCTTATCACCGATGACGAGAGTATTATGATCTCCCCATGGCCTGAGTACACTCCAAAGACTCTCTATCCGGAGGAGGAAAAACTCATGGGCTTTATTATGGAGGCAGTCAGAGGCATCCGAAACATCAGAGCTGAGATGAATGTCCCCATGAGCAGAAAATCCAAGGCCTTCTTTGTTATCAGTGACGACAGCATTGAAGAGGTGGTTCTTCATGAGCAATCCACCTTCAGCCGGCTGGCCTTTTTATCGGAGATCATGGTCAGAAAGGACAAAACGGGGATTGCCCATGACGCTGTAGCATTGGTCGTCAATGGTGCAGAGATCTATCTGCCGCTGGAGGATCTCATTGACATGCAAAAGGAAATGGAACGCCTAGAAAAAGAGAAGGCTCACCTTGAAATGGAGCTGGATCGGGTGAATAAAAAGCTTGAGAATGAAGGGTTTGTCGCTAAGGCGCCCCCCGCTGTCATTGATGGAGAAAAGGAAAAGCTTAAGAAATATACTGAAATATACGAAAAGATTATTGAAAGAATTGAGACTCTAAAAAATCGGTAATCTCCAACCCCAAGGCCGGGAGAATTCATATCCCGGCCTGATTGTCCTGGGGGGCAGGAGGAAAAAGTTAACACATAGAGGCGTATTAATCACACATAAAAAGTGTTATCCTAGAGTAGAGAATTCTGTAGTGTGGGGGTGATTTTATTCTGAGGTCTAAAAGATCCAGAGTTTTAATGGCTTTGTTCTCTACAATATTAGTTGTCTTCTTTAGTATCATGGCTTTTCAAAGCCTGTCTGCCGGCTCGCAGCAAAATGAGGAGGAGCTGGTTGAATCACCGACGCCTACCCCTCTTAATAACGATATTGTACCCAACGATGAATCCTCCAGTGAAAAGAATTTGCTTATTACTGATGGGCAAAGGTATTTTGAAAATATTGTTGATCCCCAAAGCTCAAATATTCTTTTGTTGGGCACCGAACCCACCGGTTTTAACTTTGACACTATCATGGTGCTCAATATAGATAAGCAGGGTAAGAAGGTTAAAATAATCAGTTTTCCCCGTGATATTTATATTGATTATAGTGATGAAATTCTTAATGCCATCGCAGAGACCAAGCCGGCTCTTCTCAAAGAGAAAGGAATTCACCGTATTAATGCGGCACCTTCTATAGGAGAAACCATTAATTATAAAAATGGCAGCGGGCGTTTTAATAAACCCTATGTGGATTTTATTGTAGACCTGATACAGGAAGTCTTCGTTATTCCTATTAATGATTATGCCTATGTGAAAACAAAGGGCTTCCGCAACATTGTTGATGCCTTTGGCGGGGTAAACGTTTATGTTCCTGTGCTGATGAACTATACCGACCCTACCCAGGACTTTTCTGTCTATATTGAAAAGGGTACTCAACACTTAACGGGAACTCAAGCCGAAGGCTATGTCCGTTTCCGGCAAGGGTACGATGAAAACGGAGTTTTTCACAATTATGGTGACATCTTCAGAAAACAGAATCAAAACAGGTTTATCCAGGCCTTTATCAAGCAGCACGTGACATTTAAAAACCTGGGGAAGCTTTCCACCATCGCGGATATCATCAGTAATAACGTCATAACAAGCGTTAAGGGTTGGGATGCCATTGTAGATTACGGAGCACTTGCCGAGCAAGCCTTAAGCGAGGCCTATCCCATTGAAAGTCTAGAGCTTCAGGTGACAGAGAAGACTATTGGTGGTTCCTCTTATGTGATAATTAAAACTGATTAAGGATGGCCATCCACCTAAAGTGAAAAATGGGGCAGCCCTATCCCTTTGATAGGGCTGCCCCATTTTTCATGGGAGTACTTATATATAAAGAGTAATATTTAAAGCTTCCATGACTATTCAATTGCTTGAAAAAAATTCAGATAAAGTGTTGACAATCGAGCATGGCCTGTTGTAATATAAAAAAGCCGCAGTTGCGGAACTTGAAAAGCGCTTAAATAAACGAAAGTGGATAAATAGTGCTTGACAAACAAAGGCAACCGTGGTAACATGAAAAAACCGTCGTGAGGCGGCCTGAAAAGCGGTAAACAACGCGAAAAAAGTTGAAAAAATGCTTGACAGGAGTTTTCGATGGTGATAAAATTATAAAGCTGTTTCCGCAATCAAGTAAAACTTGAAAGCGAGACGGGAAGCCAGAAATGGCGAGTGGACATTGAAAATTGAACAGTGTACGAAAACATCATGCAAATGATGTAGGAACTCGTTAATATATGCGAAAAGCATACTTTGAGTAAT
>JAEZLR010000019.1 GCA_023415205.1 Bacillota bacterium
TGGATATTTACGAAAACCAACAACTTCACCTATGTATTGACCGTACCCTTCATCTGTTGCAATGACTAAGGTGTGTATCTCAAGCATTCAACCTCACCAACCTCATAAAATAGTAAATATTGACAGGCTTGACGAGAAGCTTTATAATTTAGTTAGTAGTTCTCAGGCTTGGTTATTGCCAATGCCTATTTTTTTATCTCTTTTTTCCATCATAAAGCCTTTCTCCATCACCTTCCGGCAAAGACCAAAGCCATTGCAGCTCCAGCTACTTCCCTGACCTCTTTTTCAACATTTCCCCATTGAGACCGTTCATGGTGATCTACTCTACCATCACATGCCACCTCGATCATGGCAGATTGGATTCCATCTATATCCCGTACCTCTTTTTGAAGTTTGAGAACAGCAACTGCTAAATCAGTCTCATGGATCTCAGGCAGATATCTGCGGCCTATTTTGCTATGGGCCTGCAGATGTTGATATCCAAGCCACCTGTTACTGTAAAGTTCAACCATTGCACAAACAACGTCATCTGGGGGTACTGTCTCGCCGGTTTCATAATCTGCCAATGACCTCTTGCTGATATGCAGTTTTTCAGCGGCAAGCTCCTGTGATTTGATATTCGCAGCCAATCTGGCCTTTTTATAGATGTTCATGCACTCACTCTGCATTTCATTCACCTCCTAACTGGCATATACTATAGACAACGTAAAAGACCATGCTTCATTTCGATAGGTGAGCCTCTTACGCTCATGTCCCCTGCGCAGGGAAAAAACTTCATGCTTCACCGGGTTTACTTTCAAAGGCAGGAGATTATTTAACACGTCTTATCTTGCCGTATTCCTCTTCATCTTCATCTAAAGGCTCCGGCTTAACATTCTCCATGGCTTTTCTACTCAGATAATCGTTAACCTGATCGACATCGATGATATAGCGCCCCCGCGCATGGGGAGGACGGTAGGCAGGAATTCTTCCAGCACGGATGCCCTGGCGAAGGAAGTATTCCGTCACTCCAAGCGTTTTGGCTGCGGCTGGCAGTAGCATTCTGTTTGGCATTTCTTCACGCTCCTTTCTGTAAATTTGTGGTATAATGAAATCACTATTTTCTTAAGGAGATTGCCATGAACATTCAAAAACTGATTGAAATACTTATGGAGTTGCGCAGATCAAGTTTTGAATTAAGAAAAAATCCAACTGAGGTTAGCCTTAAAGCATTAATGAAAAAGTATAACATGCTCTTTTTGGGTGAGGATTTCAATACCATCTATTCAAATGAATTAGCACACTCCATTAATACGGTTTTTAACATTCCTGTATCAAATGATGAGATCAATAAACTGATCCCGATCGCATGTAAAATGCTCAATATGGACTGTGAATCCATGGTTAATGTTTCCGATGTTTCAATGGCCAATCCTCCGGTGGCATGCTATCAAATTACGCTTTGATAATAGGCTTACTCAGTTTAATATCATTTACCTCAGGCATACCAAACTCATTTCGAATCTGGTTTATTGATTTTTCGCCTGCCACCAATTGTTCCATAGCTACTTCTGCTTTTCGGGACGTTTCATCTGGCTTTTTTTTCATTCTTCTTCACGCTCCTTTCTTAGCTTGCTTCCTGCACCGGCTCAAAGAACCGGGTCCAGTTGAAGCCTAAGACATTAGCAATGGTCTGTGCAGTGTCAACTGAAGGAGTAGCCTTACCTATTTCAATATTTGTGATCATTGTTCGACAAACCCCACTTGCAACAGCTAACTGCTCTTGTGTCATATTTTTTGACTTTCTTATTACCTTTAGCCAGTCTCTCATGTTTTTCACCCCACTTTATGTTAGTAATCCTAACATCTACGATTATACGTCGCATTTTACAACATGTCAATACTAAATGTTAAATTTCTTAACATTCATTGATGTTAGTTATTTTGACATGTAGAATTTAATTGGAGGGCGCATATGTTAGGTGAACGCTTAAAGGAATTGAGAAAACGAAGAAACCTTCGACAATTGGATATTGCTGAAATGCTTGGTGTTAGCCGTACAACTTATACACAGTATGAAATTGGTTTAACCGAGCCAGATATTGATACTATTAAAAAGCTTGCGCAATTTTTTGGTGTATCTACTGACGTTTTGCTCGGAAATCAAGAAAAACATAAAGATGATATATCGGTTGATCCAGATACTCTCATTATTTTTAATCGAGCCGCAAAGGAGTTGCCCCCCGACGCGCTTCAAAGATTAAAGGAATATGCTGCCAGAGAGATCGAGTATGAACTTATGAAGCGTGAAATGGATAAGGATAAGAAGTAACTAAAGTCAAGATGAAAGATCTTGGCTTTTGATTTATGTCAAAATATATTGGCTAATATCCCATGTTTTTGTATTATATAGACTTTTTTGCATTCATCGGGTATAATAAAAAGAACACATGTTCTTTTTATTAACTTTAAAGGGGCTTGAGGTACATTTGAGTAGACTATCGTATCAGACTATGCAAGAAATTAAGGATACGGCAGCTCAGTATGACAACGGTGATTATCCAATAAGAATCAACACCATTATTAAGTTAATCGATAAATGTAAGTTGAAACCTTATGACTTACCCGACTATGTTGATGCAAAAACAGTTTATGACCCAGTTAATGATTACTCATTAATTCTGGTTAACCAAAGTAAACTAAAAAAAATTGAAATTCCCCGAATGAGATTTTCAATCGCCCATGAAATTGGCCATATCGTTCTTGATCACTTGCATAAGCCCTATTATGCAGAAATGGAAGATGAAGCTGATGAGTTTGCGGGATGTGTTCTTATGCCAGAAGACGCATTCTTATGGTATCATCCAAAAGCAAGAGCTAATATATTTTATGTTTCTCGCGCGGCCGCACATACACGGGCTGAAAACATAAAATTACGAACTATATTTGAGGACTTTAAAAGTAACTATAAATTTTACTGTATGCAAAATATCATCTCTTAAGAGCCTTGGCTTGAAATGAAAAATAATACTAAAAAGCGAGGAGATACAATTGGCATCTATAAAAAAACGAGGTGAGCATACATATCTTGTAACTGTAAGTAATGGCTATGATATTAGTGGCAAAAAGCTTACAGAGCATACAACCATACATATGGATCCAACCTTACCTCCCAAAAAATACGCATCCGAGCTAACCCGAATTGCCGATGAATTCGAAAATAGAGTTAAGAACGGAACCTACCTTGATGGTGCCAAAATTACTTTTGCTGAATTTGCAGACAAATGGATTCGGGATTACGCTGAAAAGAATCTTGAGAAAAAAACGGTTTATAGGTATAAAGATTTATTAACTTCCCGGATACTGCCAGCCATCGGGCATATAAAATTAGATAGGTTCCAACCCACGCAGTTGATTTCTTTTTATAATAACCTGTCTGAGAAAGGTATCCGTAGAGATTCAAAATACATTGCCAAGCCTCAATTAAAAGAGATAGTTTCTAGTAAAAGGCTTACAATTAATGCTTTGGCACAGTCCGCAGATATAAGTAAATTAACTGCAGGAAACGCCTTGCGTGGGAAGATAATTACAGCTAAAAGTGCACAAAAGATAAGCAAAGCACTTAATGTTAAATTTAAATCAGTATTTGAAGTGTATGGCGAAATTAAAGCGCTCTCTACCAGCACTATACATCATCATCATACACTGATATCCGCTATTTTAAGGGATGCAGTTGAATGGCAAATTATCGAAGCAAGTCCAGCCGATAGAGTACCGGTTCCTAAGGTGGGTAAATCAATACCAAAACATTATACACAGGAGCAAACCGCTGCACTAATTGAAGCTCTCAAAGATGAACCTATTAAGTACAGAACCATGATTATACTGGATGCATTTACTGGTCTGAGAACTGGGGAATTCATGGGACTTGATTGGGATGATGTTAACCTTGAGACAAAAACTATCTCAATTAATAAGGTTAGCCAATACATCTGTGGTCTCGGAACGTTCACAAAGGATAAGCCGAAAAACGATCACTCTATCCGAATATTATCACTACCTCCGTTCGTAGTTTCGCTCTTGAAGGAATATAGACTATGGTGGGAGGAAAACAAACAGTTGTGCGAAGGCGTGTGGCAAGGGAGTAATAGATTGTTTGTTACCTGGGATGGTAGGCCACTTTATACCTACGCTTTACTTAACTGGATGCCAGAGTTCTTAAAAAGGCATAATCTTCCCCACATAAGTCCTCATAGCCTACGGCATACCTTTGCCTCACTGCTTGCGAAAAAAATTCCCATCCCGGAGCTTGCAAAGCTACTGGGGCATGGTAAGCCCAGCACAACATCTGATATATATGTGCACTTTCTCAAGGAAGAAAACAGTATCGCACCAACGCTGTTGGAAGATATGTTGATTCAGAAAAATGATAAAGAGCCCAAAAAGCAGGAGTAAAACCTGCTTTTTCTTTTCGATTTATAGCCAATATTGAATAAGGTTTTTGATTGCTATAGTAGACAAATAGTAAACAAATATTTCACATCAAGTATATATCAAAATAAAAAAAACCCCCGAAAGCGTTTAGCTATCGGGGTTTTATTGGTGCTCGAGACCGGAGTCGAACCGGTACGGAGGGTTAGTCCGACGGATTTTAAGTCCGTTGTGTCTGCCTGTTCCACCACTCGAGCTTGTGATGCATAATTATTCTACAATAGGTCTCCCCGGGTGTCAATACGCCTTTTCTTGTCAGCGTTTGAGGCTTCTTTAAGGTGATTTGACCATTTAAGTTCAAATCCGTAGAAGACAGTCTTTTTTTATTCACAGGGCAATACCCTGCCTGGCCTAAAATCCCTTAAGAGAACATAGACTAAAGGGGAACATTCTAAGGGGGAAGAATGGCGTTGAGCACTCCTTCTCTTTCCGGCCAAAGAAATCAGCTCCTAATGGATACCACCTGGATCTTTTTCCTGACTTCCATACTTCACTTTCTCTACGGGTTTACCAAGTTCCGACCTATTTCATATATCTCTGCCGTGAATGAAAGCGTGTGGGAGCATACAAAAATTACTTTCTTCGCAGCCCTCTTTTATGATCTCATTCTCTATTTTAAGGACTACAGAGGGAACAATAATTTTGTTGCAGGGCTAGCCCCTGCCTTATTTTCCATCATACTGTCGGTACCCTTACTTTTTTATGGCTACTCAGGGGCTATTGGATTCAGTTTTCTGGCGATGGATCTTTTTATCGCCTTCTTGTCCGCGCTGATCTCCCAATATATTTTGAAGAGATTTACTGAAAGTTCCATGGATTTAAGTGGGTGGAAGAGACTTTCCCTCCTCCTTGTGCTCGCAATGATTATTCTGTTTTTTGTTTTTACCTGGTATCCGCCCCATCTTCCGTTATTCAGGGCTCCTCAGAGAGGATGAACTCCTTAACCTTCTGGCAAGCCTCGTTGTCAAGTTCGGCCTCCACCAAGGATGAGCTTTCATCATAGTCCACCTCCAGCACCTTGCCGTTGGAATAAAGCCAGGGCAGCACCCAGCCTTCAGAAAAGGGTATTTTAAGCTGAACCTGTCTCCTGCTTTCAAAAAGCATGGTTTTAAGGGTCCATTTAAGTTCATCCAATCCCTGTCCTGTTTTAGCCGATATCTCAATGACCTTCCTGTCAGAGATCACCTTGGCTCGCTCTCCCTCCACCGGCTTATCAATCTTGTTGCAGGCAATGAGGGTGGGCTTTTGAGCGGCGCCCAGCTCGGAAAGGATACTGTCAACAATCCGGATATGATCCTCCACATAGGGATCGGAGGAATCAGCGACAATAACCAAGGCATCTGAATAGACAGCCTCTTCCAGGGTGGATTTGAAGGCATCCATCAAATGGTGGGGAAGCTTACGGATAAAACCTACCGTATCGGTCATGAGAATAACGGCATTATCCTCCACCAGAAGCTGGCGGGTAGTGGTGTCCAAGGTGGCAAAAAGCTTGTTTTCGGCATAGACGTTAGAGCCGCAAAGAGTATTTAAAAGCGAGGACTTTCCGGCATTGGTATAGCCCACAAGAGAAACCACCGGGACACGGTTCTTTCTTCTCTCGATCCTAAGGATATTTCTCTGTTTCTTTATCTCCTGAAGCTGTTCCTTTAAGGCATTAATCTTTCTCCGGATATGTCGCTTATCGGTTTCCAGCTTGGTTTCACCGGGGCCCCGTGTACCTATGCCGCCACCGAGACGGGATAATACGATTCCCTGACCACCGATCCTGGGCAGATGATACTGGAGCTGGGCCAACTCCACCTGGATTTTACCTTCTCGGCTCCTGGCCCGCTGTGCAAATATATCAAGAATCAGACCTGTCCGGTCAATAACCTTCACACCAATAGCCTCTTGAAGATTACGCTGCTGGGAAGGAGAGATTTCTTCATCAAAGACAATCAGGTCTGCTTCCAGGGTCTGTGCCAGAAGACGAAGCTCCTCCACCTTGCCCTTACCGATAAAATAGGCGGCATCCCGGCCCTCCCGCTTCTGCATCACCTGGTGAATGGTCAGAGCACCGGCTGTTTGCGCCAATTCCTTAAGCTCAATCATGGAGATATCCGCTTCGCTGACCCCTTGAATGTCACGGGTTTCCTGGGTTTTAATTCCTACAAGAATAGCACGTTCTATGGATTTTTCAAGGCTTTCCGCCTGGGACCGCAGGAAATCGTCGGCCTCCCCGATATACTCCAGTAAGGCGCTAAAATCCTCTTTATCCGGGCTGTAGGGGCCGAAATACTCCACATCCTCCATTGATACAGGGGAGGGAACGGCTACATAGAGATCGGTGGGTTTTTGATCCGCGACCCCTATAGCGGCCATCATATCCAGACGAAGAAGCCTGAGAGAGCTCACATCCACTGGAGAAAGCATTCCGCTGCCGTTAGGATGGGTATGGATGCATCTTACGCCTGAGAGGCGCGTTTTACTACGACGGCCTTCGACCTCATTTAAGTCCACGGTTTTGAAATCTCCCACGCAGACATCGGTGATACGGCCCTTTCGATCGGAATAAATAGCTATTTCTCTGTTCATTGCGCCCGAGAGATCTGCTAACGTTTTAACAAGCTCCTCGGTCCAAAGCCTGTCCTGGGGAATTTCCATTTCATAAAGAGCCTCAAGGGCTGAGATCATACTATTTTTTAAACCATCAATACTACCGCTGATAATCATGCTGTACCTTCCGTTAATAACTTAAATCAACAATATTATTGGTCAATCTTACCCCTTATTATATCTTGGTTTCCGGGAATTGTCTCTATAAAAAATCTCTCACATGCCATAAATTAGAAGGACAAATTCAGGATATTATACAAATCCTCTTTTAGGCTCTCTTCCGGCAAAGCAAGTGTCATGCTGCTTTTCATACAAGTTGCGATAATATTGTCAAAGTCCGACCGTTTAACCCCCCGAGCGGAAAGACAGAGGGGAAAGCCATACTTGTCATGATAGAGTTCAAGGTGGGAGCGTAGGATATGTATGGTTTTTCTTCCCCGTTCATGGCTGGGGGTATCAGCATAAATCTCAGAGCCCGCCAAGGGAAGAAGAAGCTCACCATAATAGGAATCCATCCGAGTTCGAAAAGTCTCCATATAATGGGGGAGTATGATAGCTAAAGCCTCCTTGCCAGAAATACCGAAGATATCCTCCAGGGCCTGGGCCAAGAGGCGAGCCAGACCAGCCTGTGTGTTCTTAAATGCCAGTCCCGTCAAAAGAGCGGCATGGGCCAGCCCGTAGCGGGCTTTCTTATCCCTGTGGCATCGCAGTGCTCTCGGAAGGTTATCCCTGACAAGAGTGATAGCAGAATAGGCATATCCGTCGCTCATGGGATTTTTCATAGGACTGGTATAGGTTTCAATGCCATGGGCCAAGGTATCCATGCCCCAGAAGAAAATTTCCTTGAAGGGCAGGTCCATGGTCATTCTTGGGTCCAATACTGCAAGATCGGGCTCACCGATAATATCCGCTCCTGAATTAGACATGGGGACAATAATGAAGGGTATTGAAGTTCCTCTTTTGGCATATTCAGTGCCAAGAAGCAGCCGATCTTCATCTCCCTCTTTTATAAGCAATTTCTTAAGCCTTTTTCCAAGACCATAGACAAGGGGGCCCCCCAGTGCGATAATTCCGTCGCAGTTACCGGCGTCAAATTCGGCGAGAAGATGGCCGTCCGGGGGTATAGAGTGTTCATCGGCAAGATAGAGGGTGCCCATTTCCCTATCGGTTCCGCCAAAGGCCTTGGTAAGGATTTTGAAGCCTTTTCTGCTCTCCCCCTGTCGATGGGCAATGACCATCGGCCTTTTTGAGCCAATCTTTGTAAGTTCATAGGGTAAATTGTCCAGGGCCATGAGCCCCGCTAGGACCTTTGTCTTATTCAAATACTCGTAATACTTCGGTATCAAAGGGGCCGTCCTCCTTCCCTATGCCTCTTAGGAAAAGGATGTCCTTATAGACCTTTAACCGGCCTAAACCGACGGTTATTTTTTGATTTTGCAGTGCTTCCCCCTGGGGAAGTCTGAAAAGAATAGCCTGTACCCTTGCGAGACATCTCATAACGGGGAGGGTAAAAAATAGCTGGCCTTCTATAACAAGCCGATTTTCTAGCATGGCTCTGTAGAACCCCATTCTGCCTGATAGGACCTTATGGGCAAAGGAAATATTCTTAAAGGAAACCCTCGTGTCATAGCTGATGACCGTTGAAGGATCAATCATATGTAATCGTCCGGAGAATTTCTGAAGGGCTATGCTTGGCTCGCTCCCCCAAATGTCCAGGAGAATAATTAAACCCTCGGGCCAACACATTACCTCTTTGTTCAGCGCCTCATCATGATATAGGCAGGAGATAAAGCCCCTTGCCAGGAACTGCATTTTTCCTTGAAGAAATTTTTTGCTTAAACGCCTTTGCCCCGGAATGATATCGTGAACCTTATTCATTAAAAGTCCCTCCCGATATAAGGAAACTATACCACAATCGGGAGATGGATTGGACAATACAGGAAATACTCCAAGAAATTTTTTGATTTCGTTTTACCGCAGCTTGTAATTATTAAGCTTTGTCAACCGAGGGTTGCCTTAAGGGCCTAAGCCTGCTTCCGCATTTCAAAATAATCCATGACAGAGGTTTCAACAAAGCCGCTGGAACTATAAAGCGAAATGGCGTTAGCGTTTTCTGCAGCTACCTGAAGCATAATTTCCTTGGCTCCACCTTGTTTTAGCTTTTTGACACCCATGAGTAAAAGGGCCCGTCCATAACCTTTTCCACGATACTCCGGCAGTATACCCAAGCCATAAATACCTCCCACGCCCGAAATGAGCTGGAGATGGATTTTACCGATGATCTCCCCATTTTTTTCCGCAAGATAGATGGCTACCCCTCTTAGCTCTTCCTCCTCGGGAAGTATGGCGGCCTTCTCACTTGATTCCGCGGGTTCTTCGTCACCAAAATATATGGCGTTTTGCCGGGCAATCTCCCTCCAATCGCTATTGGTGGCCTTTCTCAGTATTATTCCATCCTCGCGGTTAGGGGATGTTTTTCTCTCCTCCTTAAGGAACATTTCATATTCTGAATGCTTGTATCTTGCACCGGTTCTCTTTATAAAGCTCTGACCCGAAGCAGATTTACGGTCACACAGCAAAAGCAAGCAGTCCGAAGGCCGACGCCTCCATTCATCCATCAAAAGGGTATACAGAAGCTTGAAAACCCCTTGATTTCTGTACTCAGGATGAACCATACCATTGACCTCCAGGGAGGAATCGCCGCCAAAACTGCATATTCCCATATATCCGATAAGCCTGGTGTCATCAAAATACATGAATTCATTAATGGTTTTCATGCCTTTAGTATTTTCACCATAGGTCACACCCAGCTTATAGTCCAGTTCAAGCTTTAAGGCTACGGGGTCTTTTTTAACGCAATCCTCTTGGAGCTTTTGGATCAGGGCATAATCCTCTCGGCTCAGTAAATCTGTAAGCTTTATATGGGGCTTTCGGATGTCTCTCATATTAAGTCGTCCCCTCTTCTTTAATAATTTATTTTCTTAACTAACCCATGATATCGTTTAATGAATACCTCATAGATAATAAAGATACTGAGGTATGAAAGAATTACAACCAGAAGATATTTGAAGTAAACATTGATATATGCAAAGTAGTAGGTAAAGAAGCTTACAGGGATGAAATGGTATAGGTAATAGGTAAAGGAGGCCTTATTTATGTAGTCCAAAACCTTGCTTTTCTTATTGAAATATCTTTTCCCAAACCAGAGTAAGTATAGGATAGCAGAGCATTCATAGATTCCTTTAGTTGCCACCCATAAGGCAACTAAATCGATTCCTTCGGCCAGCAACAGATAAAATATGATGATATATAAAATAGATAGTACTAAAAAAATAATACCTGCGGTACGTTTTAGCCTCTCTAGCCGCTCCTGTATTTTATTGTCAGAGGCAAAAACAAAACCAAAGATCAGCATACTAAGATACACAACATCGTTGGCCCAATCCATGATTAAGGTTTGCATACCCGAGGAAAAGGGTCTTAAAATCATTTCTGCAAAAATGATGAAGGTAATGGGGTAGTAGATATTATTTCCTTTACAAAGGTGGACCGACAGCTTCTCTAGCTTTTCCTTCTGAATGGACCATTTTTTAAATAAGGGTAGGCATAGGAGAGTAAAAACAAATAGATAAAGCAGAAACCATAAATGCGCATAGCCTAGATACTGAACAATTTTTACTGAAAAAAACTCTGGGAGAAAACTGATGAATCCGCCCGAAAATCCATCATATAGCCCTTTGAAATAGGCCTGAAGGGGACAAAGAAATATTGTTCCAAATAGAAAGGGAAGAAGTACTTTTCTTACCCTTTCGGTTAAAAACTCTTTGTGTCCTCTATTTTGAAAGGAGTAATAGGCTGTCATTCCCGAGATAAAGAAGAGTAGGGTCATAAAAAAGCTGCCCAGAGGCAATGAAATCACCAAAAAGGGCAATACTTTTAGATCCGTTATGAGGGTCTTTATATAAGTGTCCCCCAGCCCCGTATAGGTTAAAGCAGCATGAAAAGGTACCAGGGATAGGATAACCAAGACTCTCAGCCAATCAATATAATAGAGTCTCTCTTTTTGCATAGCTCTACCTCAGTTTTTGCATTTCCCTACCAAAACTTAAAAAACATAAAGGTGCTTTCTTTGATGAATTTAGTTCAATGTTTCAAGCTCTCTTTTGCTACTGATACAATATCATTCGACAAATTCACCCACTTTGGGCGAATAGATTACTATCAGATAAAAAAATAGTATCACTTGTGATATGTCTCACCATTGATGATCTTAAAGGCCCGGTAGGTTTGCTCCAATAGAATAATTCTGGCCAATTGATGGGGAAAGGTCAGCTTGGAAAGGCAGAAACAAAGATCCGCTATCTTTACCAGTGAGGCATCAAGGCCGATTGAACCGCCGATAATAAAAGCAATATCGCTCTTTCCTTCAACCATGAGCTGTCGAAGTTGCTGGGAAAAACCCGTGGATGACCATTCCTGGCCCTCAAGCGCCAGGGCGATAAGGGTCGTGTTTTTTCCCACGGCCTTTCTTATTCTCTCGGCCTCCTTGGCTTTAATCTTATCCTCCTGGGCGGGACTGGTATTATCGGGCGCCTTTTCTTCCTCTATCTCAACGATGTTAACCTTACAAAAACGGGAAAGACGCTTCAAATATTCCTTTTGAGCGTCTTTTAAATAATCTTCCTTCAACTTACCTACAGCTATGATATGAATCGTCATGGTATGTCCTCTTTTATATGTACAATACCTTGCTGGTTCTGTCCCGTAAGGCTACCTCCAGGTAAATATCTTCCCTTGGATTGATGCATTTCTCACGGAGAGCATTGCAAACCGTCTGATATGCCAACTCAGGGAAATTGTTCTCCTTGCTTAAATGTCCCAATAAGAAAGATTTAGTACCGTTCTGAGCAAGATAGGCTACCACCTCGCCTGCCATATCATTGCATAGATGGCCGTTCTCCCCCAGGATTCGTCGCTTAAGGTGCCAGGGATAGCTCCCGGTTTTAAGCATCTCAATATCATGGTTGGACTCCAAAAGGATCATATCGCTCTTTGCGAGGTGATTAAGAAGCTCATTGTTCATATGCCCGATGTCGGTTGCTATGGTTAACTTCTTGCCATTAACAAAGAAATTATATCCTACCGGACAGGCGGCATCATGGGGAATGGGAAAGGGCTTTACCTCTATTTCACCCAGGGTGACGGTTTCACCCACATTAATGCACCGGATATAGTCGGGGGAAAGCTTTCCCATTAAGGGTCGCATAGCCTTCCAGGTCTTTTCATTGGCATAGATGGGAACCTTATGCCGCCGGGCCAGTATACCCGCACCCGAAATATGGTCGCTATGCTCATGGGTGACAAAAATTCCGGCAATCCGCTCGAAGGACTCATCAATACCTTTCAGGGCCTCTTCTATTCTCCTGCCGCTGACACCAGCATCGATCAATAGCGCTGTGTCATTATAGGAAACAAATATACAATTGCCGCTTGATCCACTGAACAAACTGCAAACCTTAATCATTTTTAACTCCGATTACTCTAATTGTCACTGATTCTTCTGATATCGGCACCAAGATGCTGGAACTTCTCTACCATATGCTCATATCCGCGATCAATATAATGGACGTTTAATATCTCTGTTTCTCCTTCGGCGATGAGCCCTGCAATAACGCACGCCGCTCCGGCTCTTAGGTCAAGGGCCTTGATAGGCGCTCCTGAGAGCTTTGCTCCGCCCTCAATAACAGCTATTCTACCCTCGACACGAATCCTGGCCCCCATACGTTTCAGTTCTTCAATATATTGAAAGCGATTATCAAAAATACCTTCTGTGATGGTACTGATCCCTTCCGCCCGTAACAGCAGAATGGCCGCCGGAGGCTGAAGATCGGTGGGAAAGCCCGGATAAGGAAGGGTTTTAATATTCACCTTGGAGAGCTTGTCCTTGGAGGTAATGCGAATGCTATCGTCAAATTCCTCTACCCTTACATTCATCTCTATGAGCTTGGCCGTAAGAGATTCCATATGCTTGGGAATAACATTTTTAACAAGAACGTCCCCTCTTGTGGCCGCCGCCGCAATCATAAATGTCCCTGCTTCTATCTGATCGGGTATGATACTATGCACCAGATTGCCCTTGAGCTCTTTTACCCCACGAATACGGATAATATCTGTTCCCGCACCCTTGACATCAGCACCCATGGCATTTAAGAAGTTTGCGATATCTACAATATGAGGTTCCTTCGCAGCGTTTTCTATGGTGGTCAGGCCCTCTGCCCGGACAGCCGCCAGCATAATATTTATGGTTGCGCCTACGCTGACAACATCTAAGTAAATGGAGGCCCCCACCAGCTTATGGGCTGATAGCTTGATAAACCCATGCTCGATTTCCACCTTGGCACCAAGAGATTCAAAGCCCTTGATATGCTGATCAATAGGACGAACACCAAAGTTACATCCCCCAGGAAAAGTTACAACGGCCTTTTTAAAACGCCCCAGAAGAGCACCCATTAGATAGTAGGAGCCTCTGAGCTTGTGCATATCTTCGGTAGTGGCCATATAAGAATTAACATTCCGTGTATCGATCCGTGTTGTATTATTGTCAATGTCTTCAAACCGGGCACCCAAGGACTCCATAATCCTCTTCAGAATGGAGATGTCCAAGATGTCCGGAATATTTTCAATGGTACATAAATCGCTTAGAAGAAGTGCCGCTGGTAAAACACCTAAGGCCGCATTCTTCGCTCCGCTTATGGTGACTTCACCCTTTAATTTTTTCTGTCCGCGGATGATAAGCCTGTCCACTCATACACCAACCTTCCGGTTTTTTCATATAGTTACTCAGAAAGATATTATAACACTAAACAAAGAGGGTGCGCAATTTAAATAAGTTATAACCCTATTGAAATTATAACCAAATTATTGCACCCTTTCTCCGGTATATGCATTATAATACAGGGATTGCCCATCCTCCAGTCTGATATGCCAGACCGGGCTGTCAAAAAGATCATTGGCGCCAATTCTCTTAAATCCAAACGCCACATGGGAAAGGGTCGCGTTTTGGGGAAGCTGGCCCATCACGAGGACTTGATAAACTGAAAGAATTTCACTGGGCGATTGTATTCTTTTCACCTCTCGGGTTGGCAGGGTAAGGGTCATGACTCCCTCTCGATTAAGGATAGCTTGTATGGGCTGCTCAAAAAGCAGGTATTCTTTGTATGTCATATAAAAATCATATATTCGCTGGTCTCCTGAAAGGGTTTTACTCGGAAGGCTTAGCTCTTTCTTCTGAATACCCATGGACCAAAGATAGTCATACAGCATGTCTTGAAAGGCCTTGTCATCCTGATAGAGATCGGTGCCCATGGAGAGCTTATCCGTCAGGGTAAGGGTTTGTCCTTTAATGATAATACTTTCATCTCCGTCCTTAATCATTGTGATACCGTCCTTCTGGACAGCGGGAACTTTTTTACCAAAGACGGTTTGAGACAGCGCCTCCAAATCAATGGCTCTTGAACCAAAAGCCAAGACTCCGGCCTTACCTTTAACGTTAGGAATTTCTGCCTCAATATGAATATTCCTGGTCTGAAGAAACTCCGTGGCATAACGGGCATAGTCTGATTTGAAGGTGAGAACCGCATTATTGTCCAATAGGGTAATAAAAAGGAATACATTCAATAGGAGAAAAAGAATAATCAGAATGGTCTTTGCCTTCGCCCAATCCATATCTTAATCCTCCTTTGCGGACAATGGAAACGCATAGTCTTTGTCGGTGTTACTAATGATCCATAGGGGTGAAAGGGTGGTGGCCCCTGTTTGGTTAAGGTCAAATAGATAGCCTGATTCAATACGCTTAAATAAATTACTTCCCTTTTGGAAATCAGAAAGATAGGCCAACGGAATGGGTATCTCAGGGAAATAAAGACTGTAGTCCTTAGACTGCCCTGTGCGGGTAATGGAGCGGATGACCCATACGCAGTCAATGACCCGGTCCGCGTTGGCTTTAATGATTAAAGGCGCGCTTATCCTGTCCGACTCCTTGGACCCTCCATAATGGATGGGAATACCCCCTATCTGGTAGGTAAAATGCATCTCATAATACTGTTCATGTGACGTTATGTCAGACAGCACTAAGTCTACATCTCCCAGAAGATGCCTGCGTAATTCTATAAACGAGAGAGCCTGGCTGAAAGCCGAGGAAGCCGCACCCGCATCCCGATTGGTGGAGGGTAAATAATTGTACTGAAGCATGCCATTACTGTAAAGGCGGTAGAGGTTTTCAGTATCTGTAAACCAAGCCTCCCCTGAGGCTTGATTGTATTTTGCCATCAAACTCACTTTTTGATCGAGAAGAATATGATCCTGAATGCTTTCGCTTTCTATGTTTTCCCTGTTCAGCCGAATAACCTCTGGAATTTTAAGCTGAAGGGTTGGAAACTCAGTCATTCCTCTCTCAAGGGATACAAGAATTTCTTCCGAGGCTTTAAAATTGGTTACCGATGTTAAAAGGCTTAAGCTAGGGCGTTCTTGAAAACGCAGGGTAGCAGCCATTTCAGAATAGAACTTCTTGGGCAAAAAATCATTCCCGATGTCCACCTTGTATTGATAAACCTGTTTTTCATCATAGATATAAAGGATATTCACCGTTTCATTGACATCCAACTGAGGTACAATGGCTATGGATTTTATGGATTCGAAACTCCTATTATCGCCAGGGTTTACATCCTCGAGCCAATAAATGATATCGTTGGGCCAATTGACATTAAAGTTAATGATGATGCAACTCTGGGCTATGACAGATGTCCATTGGCCTTTTGGTAAAACCTTGTCGGGTTTCATTTTGATCATGGCAGGGAGATAGTTACTTTTCATATCCTCCCAGATCTTGGTATAATAGAAATCGTCCTGACTAAACTTCCATCGGGAATTGGCTAGACCCACGGTGACCGTCACATCTTCGGGCATGAAATAGAGGAATTTTGACTTTTCTACATTGGTGGTGGGGAAATCACTTCTGCCAAAAATTGATCCCACAAAACGAGAAAGGAACCCCTGGGCTTGTTGATTCCAGTGGATTCCTAATTGAACCAGGCTTAGTATGACAAGAGTAAGTAAGAGCTGTGTTTTAAGCTTTTCAATTCTGTGCTTCATATTAATCTCACTATGGGTTAGCAGTAAAAGCATCTTTAAGCTGGTCTATGCCAATTTTAAGCTTTTCGCTGAGGGTCCACGGTTTTGCGAGAATTTTAAGATCAGTTATTTGAACCTTGTTAATATCAAGCTTACCGGCATCTTTTTTGTAGAACGAGATAATACGGACTTCGTTTGATGTGGTGCTGGATACTTGTAACAGATCCACTTTGGAACAAGACATCATTGAAGGGCCTTCGGACATATTGGAATTGGTGTCCACATCATACAATGGGACATACTTTCCGTCCTTCTTGATATACATGAGTATCACAATGGGCTCTTTCACAGATTCGGAAAAGGTTCCAGTAATATTGTGCCTCAGTCCGCTAATCGTACTGACACGGTCAAATTTAAATGTCACGAACTTATCCTCAGTGGATGACTCCTCACCAAAGAACAATTGACTGTTTTTACTTTCCAAATCACTTACACTTATGCTGACTTCAGTGGTCACACTTATTCTATCAGCTTTTTCTTTAGTAAAACCAGTTTCAGGAGCGGGTGTTTGTGTTTCTACTGCTAAGGCTGTCACTGATGCAAGCAACAGGACGAGCATCGTTACCAGTAGAAAGACAAGTTTTTTTGCCATAACGATTCCTCCAGATAACCAAGGCTTTACAAGCTAGCTTACTCAAAGGTAGCATTTACCTATATGGATACAATATAAGTATAGCGGATTTTGTGTTACAAATCCATTACGCACCATTTAAAATGCAATTACCTTATGATGTCTTGGTTTAGAAATCGCTCATTGTAAGTTTCTTAGCGGCTCTAGAGAGCCTGCTGCCATTTTTTCAACGGCAGTTCAACGGTAATTTGTGTACCTCTCCCAAACTTGCTCTTAGCAGAGATGTTCCCACCATGGAGTACGGCTATTTCCTTGGCAATAGCCAAGCCCAAGCCTGTTCCGCCCATTTGTCTGGAGCGCGCCTTGTCAACCCTATAAAAACGTTCAAAAATTCTTCCAATATCCTGCTCCGGGATACCGATACCGTTATCCTCCACTAGGATAACAACATTTCCCTTATCACAGGAGATTTGTACGGTTATCCTTCCTCTTTCCGGAGTGTATTTAATGGCATTCCCTATAATATTTATAATCAGTTGGTCAATTCTATACCTGTCCGCCTTGATAATAGGAATATTTTGTTTGATGATTAGCTTTAGCTCCTGATTCTTGCTCTGGGCCTCCCGTCTCAACCGATCCACGCAGACGGTGGTCAGGTCTACAATGGAGACATCCTCCAGGTTAAGCTTAATACCACCATCATGCTGGGAGATCGTCAGAAGATCCTTGACCAACCGAGTCATACGATCGGTCTCATCATTAATGACTCCAAGAAAGTGCTCGGCAGTGGGAAAATCCTGAAGGGCACCATCTAAGAGCGTCTCTGTGTAGCTCTTGACCGACGTCAGGGGCGTACGTAATTCATGGGATACATTGGCCACGAACTCCCGCCGCATTTTCTCAAGCTTCTGCTCCTCTGTAATATCCTGTAAAACGGTTATTATACCATCTATTCGGTTATCTTCTCCGGCAAATGTGGCCCATTGCACCTTAAGATATTTTTCTCCGAACAGAATTCTATGGGAAGCATCCTGAATGGACTGCTCCTCTATAATTTGATCAATATTTAAGTCTATCCTCAACAATTGCATGAACGCATCAAAGGAGGTGTTCTCATTAACTTGGCTGTCCAGAATCCTTAGCGCTGCCGGGTTGGTATGAATCACCTGGCCCTCTTGGCTATACGCTATAATACCATCGGTCATATAATTAAGGATTGTCTCAATTTTCTTCTTCTCACTGATAATCTCGGTGAGCATGCCCTTAAGCCTGGAAGACATGTAATTGAAGGTTTTGGCCAGCTTCCCAAGCTCATCATCCGATCGAACCTCAAGGGCATAACCAAATTCACCATCGGTTATTTTTTCTGCCTTATGCATAATATCATTGATGGGGCGTGTGATGGTTCTTGATAAAATATAGCCGATGATAATGGCCGCGGCAACCGCTGAAACCATTCCCCAGAAGATGATATCATTAAATTTGTCCAAGACCATAAGGGCTTTCAGACGGCTATACTTAAAAAATAGGATAAACTCGCCGTCGCTTAAGGTCTGGCTTCGTACATAATCATAGAAATCCCCGTTCTTAGATCGGGTATAGCTTTGCTTTTCGCCCCTGGCCGTTTGAGCGGAGGATATGACCGCGAGCAGGTTTTCAGACTTGAAGATATCATTCCGAAACTGAATGGAATCAGCTTGATAGGAGAGATCTGAGGAATAGCGTATTTCACCGGTGTTTTTATCTATAATGGTGTAGCTTTTATCCTCCCCCAAGATCACTCCCGCAATAAGTGGATTGGTTTGAAGGGTATTTAAAAGCTTGCTGTAATCCGTATTGGTTTCATTGATACCAAGGGCATTGTACTTACTCTCTATTCCTTCCTTAAAATCAGAATAGAAAATATTTTCAACCTGAAAATTCAAAAAAACCCATATCACCGACATGAGAACCATGGTGATGAGCATAAGAATGATCATTAAGCGCCATTGGATACTTCGCATAAACACTGCTTTAGATAAAAACTTTATCATAAATACCTTTTAGATAGCAGGGTTGAAATAGTAACCCACGCCACGCTTAGTCAATATGTATTCAGGCTTTGAAGCATCTTTCTCGAGCTTTTCCCTCAATCGTCTTACCGTCACATCCACTGTTCGTACGTCTCCAAAGTACTCATAACCCCAAACCTTTTCAAGCAAGTTTTCTCTGGAGAATATTTGACCTTTTTGCAGGCCCAAAAATTTGACCAATTCGAACTCCCTCAGGGTTAACTCAATCACCTGTCCACTCCTTCGGACCTCATAGCGATTGATATCAATCTCCAGGTCGCTATATCGAATCAAGTCATCCTTTTGTTGGGGGATGGACTCATCAATAACCCGTCTAAGGTTGGCCTTAACCCGCGCCATCAGTTCACGTGGGCTAAAAGGCTTTGTAATATAGTCATCCGCACCTAATTCTAGCCCCAGAACCTTGTCGACTTCTTCTTCACGTGCAGTAAGCATCAATATAGGCGTCTGCATGGTTTGACGAAGCTTCCGGCAAACCGTAAAGCCATCCATTTCAGGAAGCATAATATCGAGAATGATTAAATCCGGTTTTTCTCTCTCGGCAATTTCAATGGCTTGCCTGCCGTCATAGGCCTCCAAGGTGTCAAAGGACTCTTTATTGAGATTGAATTTCAGAATATCTACAATGTTTTTTTCATCGTCGACAATCAGAATTCGTCTTTTCATGAACATACCCCCAATTGGATATTTGGCCTTACGCACAATACGCATCCTTATTATTATAGCACATATAAATGCTTGTGGACACAATAAGGGAAAAGGCAGGCTGCCATTGTTATCCACAGAATTTTGTTTATTGTCGTAAGACCATCCTTTTATTAGACTCCTTAGTCCCC
The DNA here is from genome assembly GCA_023415205.1 of Bacillota bacterium. Taxonomy (GTDB): domain Bacteria; phylum Bacillota; class Clostridia; order DSM-8532; family DSM-8532; genus DTU059. Next base: position 19,737 of record JAEZLR010000019.1, read on the forward strand.
TTACAGGTTCACTTTTTTCTGTTTCCAATATTTAAACTTAAACCTTTGCCTTAAGCTTAAACTAATACATAAGAACAAGACCCTGAGTGATTGACTCAGGGTCTTGATAAAATTCCGGCAACGACATATTTTCCCAGGTCGTCTCCAACCAAGTATCTTCTGCACGGGAGAGCTTAACTTCTGTGTTCGGAATGGGA
>JAEZLR010000006.1 GCA_023415205.1 Bacillota bacterium
AGCCATAGCGAAGCTATGAGCGTGGAGCAAAATTATAGCGGCAGTTAGCTTTTAACGTTTCAAGAAACGTATATAGGTATTCCGCTTTTTTGCGCAGCCATAGCGAAGCTATGAGCGTGGAGCAAAACCAATGCTTTAAACATCCCTGAGTAACCATAAAAAAGAGCTACCTGCGAAGGGTAGCTTTTTTTGATCAAAGCTTCTCTTTTGGGCTAAAAAAGGTCGGAGAGCTCGATGGGCACTCTTTCTGTTGAGGGCAAATTCAACTCGGAGCCTCCAGGATATTCATGGGATTCCTCGGCTATTCGTCGGTTAGGAAGCTCTATAATAAACTCTGAGCCCTTCTGGGGGGCGCTGTTGACGCGGATGAGCCCCCCGTGGAGCCTGATGATGGAGCTAGAGAGGGAGAGACCAATGCCGCTGCCCTCATGGCTGCGGGTGAGGGTATTGTCCTCGGGGGTGAATCGTTCAAAGATGGAATTCAGCTTTTCAGCAGAGATGCCAATGCCTGTATCCCTTACCGATAGGTATACTCTTTTTTCGTCCTGACGAAGAGAAACCTTGATTTCCCCTCCACTGGGAGTGAATTTGATGGCGTTGGACAAAAGGTTGAGTATGACCCTCTGGATTTTATCTTTGTCACAAGCGGTAATAATCTCCTGATCTTCCGTATGGAAGACCAGGGAGAGGCCTTTGGCTTCTGCATATTTCATTGCTTTGTGGGTGATGTCCTGAACCAAATGAATCATGTCGTTGTTTTCCGGAAAAAGGCTGACGTATCCCGAATCCATTTTAGCCACATCAATCAGATTATTGACCAGTCTCAGAAGACGAAAGCAGTTTTGTTTCATGATGCGCTGGTAGGTTACGAACTTCTCCCGGTTGACTTCCAGAAAAAGTTCATCCCCCATCATTTCGAAAAGTTGGATGGAACCGAGAAGGACATTGATGGGTGTCCGTAGCTCGTGGGACACATTATTGAAGAAATCGTTTTTAAGGCGTTCGTAATCTCTTTCGGAGGAGAAGCTCCTGCTGTCTGAAGGATGGGGTATGGAGCAAGCCCTCAATCGTTGTTCATGGTCATGGGAATTAAATACAGCGGAGACACTTTTCATACGGTGGAACCCCCTTTTTAAAAACATGGATGATTTCCCGAAAGTGACTATGCTATTCAATATTTATCCAGAATATAACTGTTGTACCGTAATTTTTTAAATTAGTGATCAATGAACGCTTGTGCTGCGGGAAATGGGCCGGGAAATACCCTAGGGGGCCAAAAAGGTCACCGCCTTGCCTTTTTATGCGTCTTTTGTTATGATGAATAATGGCCTAGAATTCTTAAAATCATACAAGGATGCTACATTTTATGAGCTTTGGAGGACGGGATGCATTAAGTGCATCCTTTAAAAATCATGCAGGTTAAATTGGACGATAGTTTTCTTTTGAAGGTTGAAAAACCGGCTAAATATACAGGGAATGAGTGGAACATGGTAAAAAAGGACCCTGCCGAAGTAAGTGTCCGTTTTGCCTTCTGCTTTCCCGATGATTATGAAATTGGCATGTCCCATCTGGGAATGAAGATTCTTTACCACGTGCTCAACAAGCGAGAGGACACGTACTGTGAACGAGCCTTTGCCCCCTGGGTTGACATGGAGGCGCTCCTTAAGGAAAAGGGGCTGCCCCTCTATACTCTGGAAACCTTTACCCCGCTTTGTGAATTTGATATGGTGGGCTTTACCCTTCAATACGAGATGAGCTATACCAACATTCTCAATATGCTGGATCTTGGGGGTATTCCAGTATTCTCTAAGGACAGAACCGAGGGAATGCCCTTTGTTCTGGCTGGGGGGCCTTGCGCATGCAATCCTGAGCCGTTGGCCGATTTTATTGACTTTTTTGTCATTGGTGAAGGGGAGCAGATCACCCCTGAAATCATCGAAGAATATAAGGCGTGGAAGCAGGCCGGTGAAAGCCGGAAGCAGTTTCTTAAAAGAGTCAGCCACATTGAAGGAGTCTATGTCCCCTCCTTGTATCAGGTTTTTTATTATGAGGATGGGACGGTCATGGATGTGCTCCCTGAGGACCCTGAGGTTCCCGATACCATCAGAAGGCGGATCATAAAAAATCTGGATGAAGTAGATTTTCCAGACAATATTATTGTGCCCTATGTGGGGACGGTTCATGACCGTATCATGCTTGAGCTTTTCAGAGGCTGTGTCAGAGGCTGCCGATTCTGCCAGGCCGGCTTCATCTACCGTCCCGTCCGTGAAAGAAGCCCCGAAAGGCTCTTTGATCTGGCTAAATCCTCGGTTGAAAAAACAGGCTATGAGGAGATATCCCTGGTTTCTCTAAGCACCAGCGACTATTCAGGTCTGCCCGAGCTATGCAATCATCTGATTGAATATACAGAAAACGAACGGGTCAGCCTGGCCCTTCCCTCCCTTCGGGTGGATAACTTCTCCCTGGGGCTTATGGAGAAGGTCTCCAAGGTCAGAAAGAGTGGACTGACCTTCGCTCCCGAAGCGGGAACGCAACGGCTGAGAGATGTGATTAACAAAGGCATCACCGATGAGGATCTTGTTTCATCGGTCAAGCTGGCGGTGGCCGGCGGTTGGAGCTCTGTAAAGCTTTATTTCATGCTTGGCCTACCAACGGAGACCATGGAGGATGTGGAGGGGATTGCCGATATGGCGATCAACCTCATTGAATCCTGCCGGGGCATTCCGGGGGAGTTTGGAAAGGCCCTGAGAATAACCTTAAGCACCTCCTGCTTTGTCCCTAAGCCCTTTACGCCATTCCAATGGGAGCCAATGGACAGTATGGAGAACCTCATGCAGAAACAATTCCATTTGAAGGATCGGATAAAAAAGCGAACCCGCAAGGTGGATTACAACTACCATGACGCCAAGCTCAGCCTCATGGAGGCTGTTTTGGCGCGGGGCGACCGGAGGGTGGGTCAGGTTCTTTATACCGCCTGGAAAAATGGTTGTAAATTTGATGGCTGGGATGAATTTTTCTCCTTCGAGAAATGGATGGAGGCTTTTAAAGTCTGCGGGCTGAGCCCCGAATTCTATGCCAATAGGAAGAGGGAATACTCCGAGGTGCTGCCCTGGGATCATATTGACATGGGTATTTCCAAGGAGTTTTTGAAAAATGAGAGTGAAAAGGCCTACGAAGGGGATCTCACAAGGAACTGTGCGGTAGGCTGTTCAAAGTGCGGTGCCCAGGTCTATAAGACCGGAGTGTGTACCAAGGTGAAGCAAGGGGGGTTGGGCTATGACCAAGACGCTGAGGTTTAAGTTTTCGAGGGATGCTTCGTTGAAATATATTGCCCACCTGGATATTCTTCGGCTCTTTGAGCGCGCTCTAAAACGTTCGCAGCTACCCGTTGCCTATACCCAGGGCTTTAATCCAAGGCAAAAGCTGGTGTTTGGTCTTCCCATGTCCATTGGGCTTACCAGCGAGTCGGAGTTTGCAGATATAGAGCTTGAGGAAGAGATGGAGCCTGAAGACTTTGTTGCCCGCCTCAATCAAAGCCTTCCACAAGGCATAAGGGTGATTCAAGCCGTAGCCCAGACGGCCAAAGGCAATATCATGAATCAGATCTCTGCAGCCCGCTACGAAATACAGTTTAAAGCCCCAAAAGCCATAAGCCATCATGATATGAACAGCATGGTTCATAGCCTGTTGGGCCGGGAAGACATTTCTGTTATGAAAAAAACCAAAAAGGGCATGCGTCCGGTGAACATCAGGCCCCTGATCTTTTCCCTCTCCGTTCAAAAAAGAGATATGGATGTCTTTGGCTTGGAAGCCTTTTTAAGCGCCGGAGCAGAGAACAATTTACGCGCTGATCTTTTGATGGAGGCTTTTAATAAGGAAACGGGGCTTGAGCTTAAAACCCTCAACATGCATCGTAAGGCCTTGTACGCCTCAATCTTTAACGAATGGAAGAACCCCTTTGAGGTGGCCAATGGTTAAGGATGTACTGGTGGATGTGGGAATGGGAGAAATCAGGCTGGCCATTCTTGAAAATGGCGAGCCGGTTGAAATCTATATTGAGAAGAATGAAGGCAGGAGTCTTGTAGGGAATATATACAGGGGCAAGGTTGAACGGGTTCTCCCCGGCATGCAATCTGCGTTTGTGGATATCGGCCTGGATAGGAACGCCTTTTTGTACGTGAAGGATATTATTCCCTCAAGCTACGATGAGGATGGGGATGTCCTGCTTCCGGGAGGGGGACTTCCCGATATATCGGAGCTTCTTTCCCAGGGACAGGAGATTTCCGTTCAGGTAATCAAGGATGCCTCAGGGGAGAAAGGACCTCGGGTGACGACGCGTTTGACTCTTCCCGGAAGGTATTCGGTGTTGATACCCCACAGCGCTGTTCTGGGGGTTTCCAAGAAAATCGATGAGCCCCAAGTTAGAAAGCATTTAAGAGAGTTAGCCAAAAACCATAGGCCCGAAAATGCGGGGATCATTCTCAGAACTGCCGCTTTGGATGCTAATGATGAGTTGATCCTGGAGGATATCCAGCACCTTAATAAGGAATGGAACCAAATGATCAAGCGGGAACAGAAGGGCGCTGTTCCCAGGCTTCTGCATGGAGAGCCTGGGATGGTCATCCATGCAGTGCGTGAGTATCTCACCTCCGACATCCATCGTTTTCTTATCAATAACCGTGAGGAATATGATAAAATAGGTGCCCTCCTAGATGAGGCTTCGCCGGGGCTGAAAATGAAGGTGGAATACTTTTCAAAAAGCTATGATCTTTTTGAATACTACCATGTGGAAAGTGCCCTTCTGGAAGCTCTCTCCCGAAAGGTATGGATGAAGAGCGGCGCCTATCTGGTCTTTGATAAAACCGAAGCCCTTACCGTAGTGGACGTTAACAGCGGAAAATATGTGGGTAAGACGCATCTTGAGGAAACCGCCCTGAAAATAAATCTGGAAGCGGCAAAGATGATTGCCCGGCAAATCAGGCTCAGGGATTTAAGCGGCATCATTGTCGTGGATTTCATTGATATGAATGAAAAGGAACACAGGGAACAGGTGGTTCAGTCCTTGCGGGAAGCCGTAAAGCTGGATAAAACCCAAACGGTGGTGGTGGGCATGACCAGTCTGGGTCTTGTAGAAATAACACGAAAGAAAGTGCGTCAGCCGCTTTACAAAAGCCTGACGGTGGACTGCCGCGCCTGCAAAGGAGCAGGGTATCGCATCTCTCCCATCACCATTGCCCGTCGAATAGAAAAAAGGATTGCCACCCATATGGCTGATGTGCCCTCAGGTTTTGTTGAGGCCCAGGTGCATCCTGAAATTTTTAAGATACTTGAGGGATCGGAAAAAGAAAACCTTGAAAGATTAAAGGCTGTTTATAAAAGTCAGCTTAAGCTTTTGCCCTCTCAGAGTGTTGATTATGAGGATGTCTCCATCAGAAAAAATTATCTTTAAATCGCTTGTCTAAACAGTTACATCTTCAATAAGCGTGGTAAGTATGTTATTGAAATCATCCGATGGAGGGATTCCAATGAAGCTTAAAAGCAAGCTTATCTTGACTTTTGTGGTCATCCTACTTACCTTTTCTGCCTTTATCTATTTAATTATCTCTAAGGGCATGGAAACGTTTTTTATTGAACAAGTTGAAGACGAAATCAGCACATTAAGTGAAGTCGCATTAAATTCACTGGATTATAAGCATCCGGGGGCTTGGAGAATAGAGGGGGAAACCCTGTATAAAGGGGATGTCCCTATGAACGACAACTTCCAGTTTATTGACGAATTTGGTTCAAGCCAAGAGCGGACAGTTACCCTCTTTATGATGGACACCCGTATTACTACCAACCTTAAGAATGAAAAAGGGGAACGTATTGTGGGTACCAAGGCCATGCCCCAGGTGGTGGAGCAGGTTATCAACAAGGGCCAGCCCTACTTGGGCGAGGTTCTCATCCAAGACAAGCCCTATATCGCTAGCTATATACCCCTTCGGAATGCTGACAACCAGGTCGTGGGCATGTTTTACGTTGGTCAAGGAAAACAGCAGCTTCTGGATATTGTCAGGGGGTATCTCTTAAAAATTGGCGTTTTTCAGGGGGTAGGCATGATCTTTGCCATCATTCTCATCTGGGTGATAGGCTCCCGTTTATCCAAACCCCTGAAAGAGGTTACACAGAACCTGATGAAGATCTCTGACGGAAAACTAAATACAGAGATTGCCGACACCCGGCTAAAGGATGAGGTGGGCGACATAGTAAGGGCCACCAAGAATATGCAGCAATCGGTACGAGGCATGATACAAACGCTTCTGGCTGAGTCTGAGAATATTGACAATGTGCTCATCCATTCCGTTAAGAGCATGAGTGAGCTCAAGGGTAATATGGAAGAGTCCTCTGCCACCACAGAGCAATTGTCTGCAGGAATGCAGGAAACCGCTGCCTCCATGGAGGAAATGAATGCCACCTCCTCTGAGATTGAAGCCGCTGTGGATTGTATGGCTCAAAAAGCTCAGGAGGGCAGCAAGGCCGCCGATGAGATCAAGGAGCGAGCCGCTACCCTTAAAAAGAGAGCGGCCCAATCCAAGAGCTCGGCCTTGGAGATTCTGGGGCAGAGTCAGCATGATCTGAAAGAGGCTATTGATAAATCCAAAGCCATTGAACAGATACAGGTATTGACCGAAGCTATTCTGCAGATTACCACCCAAACAAACCTCCTGTCCCTCAATGCGGCCATTGAGGCCTCCCGTGCCGGAGAATCCGGAAGAGGCTTTGCCGTTGTGGCCGATGAGATCAGAAAGCTTGCCGAGGATTCCAAGAAAACCGTCGGCGAAATACAGGCAGTGACGGGAACCGTGGTGGGCGCGGTAGATCATCTGGTAAAAAGCTCGGAGAACATCCTTACCTTTATCGATCAGCGGGTGATTAAGGACTATGACAACCAGGTTGAAACCGGGGAACAGTATGACCAGGATGCCCAGTACGTGGATGGGATGATGGTTGATTTCAGTGTGACCTCCAGACAACTGCTGACTTCCATCAGTAATCTGATGAAGGCTATTCATGAGGTTACTCTGGCCGCCAGTGAGGGAGCATCAGGAACTGCGACCATGGCTGAAATGGCTGTTCAGGTGACCGACAAGAGCAACGACGTGCTGATCATGGCCGAAAAGGCCCATCATAGTGTGGAAGTCCTGAGGGAGCATGTGAAACGATTCACGGTCTAGCATTGACTCCTTGACTTTTTCCTTTAAGCTGCCTATAATGATTGAAATAAAGGCTTTGATAAGAAGAAGTAAATCGCTAGACTTCCAAAAGAGAGTTCCCGGTGGGTGAGAGGGGCAGGAAGAAACGGTTGAATACATCTTTGAGCCGCACACCAAAAGAGGTTTTCTCAAGTAGGCTGTGCCGTTACCTGCACACGTTACCGTGCTAGGACATAAGCGTTAGCCGTGTCCGAAAAAGGTCGCCTGATATTTAAAGGGCGATAAATTGAGGTGGTACCACGGAAGATGAAAGCTTTCGTCCTCTTAAACGAGGATGAGAGCTTTTTTTATTTTTTTATCAACTTGAATGGAGGTATTATCGTGGTTAGTATTGAAGAGCAAATCAAAATCATAGGCAAAGGAGCGGCTGAAATCATTGAGGCATCAGAGCTTAAGGGGAAATTGGAACAGGCCTGTAAGGAAGGCAGACCCCTAAAAATCAAGCTAGGACTGGACCCCACGGCGCCCGATCTTCACCTGGGTCATGGGGTGGTGCTCCGAAAAATCAGGCAGATGCAGGAATTGGGCCATGGGGCCATTATTATCCTGGGCGACTTTACTGGGCGGATTGGCGATCCTTCAGGCAAATCAAAAACCAGAAAACAGCTATCAACAGAAGAGGTGCTGGAGAACGCACGAACCTATAAAGAACAGCTTTATAAAATACTTCTCCCCGAAAAAACAACGGTTTTATTTAATAGTGAATGGCTTTCTAAGTTATCTTTTGAAGATGTCCTGAAGTTAGCTGCAAAGACTACTGTGGCCCGTATTATGGAAAGGGACGATTTTAAAAACAGGTTCCGGCAGAATGCTTCGATAGGTCTTCATGAGCTCTTTTATCCTTTAATGCAAGCCTATGACTCAGTGGAAATCAAGGCGGATATTGAAATGGGCGGTACAGATCAGCGCTTTAACATCCTAATGGGTAGGGAACTCCAGAGACACTTTGGGCAGGAAAGTCAGATTGCACTCTTCATGCCTATTCTTGAAGGCGTGGATGGTGTGGAAAAAATGAGCAAGAGCCTGGGTAACAGTATCGGAATCCATGAACCGCCTGCCGTCATGTTTGAAAAGGTGATGTCCATTCCTGATGCTTTAATTATTCGCTTTTTTAACCTATGTACCGATCTTCATCCCGACCAGGTGAGCGTTTTCCAAAAAAGGTTGGATAGTGGTGAGAATCCACGTCAAGTCAAGCTGGAGTTGGCCCATGAAATTGTCAGGCTCTATCATGGAGAGGCCTTGGCTCAAGAAGCAGAGGCTTATTTTGACAGGGTTTTCAAAGAAAAAGGGATACCTGAAAAGATTCCTTCTCTCAGAATGCTTCCGTTCTGCGATGAAGGTGGTCTCACCGATCTTATCAAGGTTATGGTGACCATGGGCTTTGCCCCAAGCTCCAGCGAGGCCAGACGGCTCATTGATCAGGGCGGAGTCAAACTGGAGGGAATCCGAGTGGAGAGCTTTAAAGTTAAAATCAGGGAGGGCCAGGTGCTTCAGGTGGGAAAAAAGAACTTTGTCAAGCTGCTTTGACTTTTCCAGTTTGTTGGATTACACTCATTGTAAAAGACAGCAAAAAAGGAATAACCATGATGTTGGATAAAAAAAGCCCCATACCCGTCTACTATCAGTTGAGAAATATTATACAGAAAAAGATACAGAATGGTGATTATAGGGAGGGAGACCTTATTCCCTCCGAGCGGGAGCTCTCGGAAGACTTTGGAATCAGCCGTATGACAGTGCGCCAGGCTATGAACCACATGGTGGCCGAGGGCCTTCTCATACGGGAAAAAGGGCGGGGTACCTTTGTTGCGAAGCGGAAGATAGAGCAAAGGAATATTGACAGCTTTTCAGAATCGGCTAAAAAGAAGGGATTGGTTCCGTCCACCCAGGTTCTCTATTTTGCCAAAGAACCATCAAGGGAGGATATTGCAGCGATTTTAGGGCTCTCTTTGACGGATTCACTCTATGTTATCAAGAGACTGCGCTATGCCAATGATATTCCTGTCGCCCTAGAAGAGGTCTTCATCCCTGTGAGTCTCTGTCCCGATTTGGAGAAATTTGAGCTTTCCAACTCTCTTTATCGGATTATCAATGATTCCTACGGCATCAGCATAGCCTATATGGATAATGTCATTGAGGCCTCGACGCCTACTTTGGAAGAAAAGAAGCTGCTTAGGGTTTCAGCCACTTCGCCGGTTCTTCGTGTTTCGGGGGTAAGCTTTACCTCCAAGGATCAGAAATTCTCCTATGAGCGGGATGTTTACAGAGCGGACCAATATGCCTATAATGCCCGCATTTTCTTGGATCGGGAATAAAAACATCAGGAGACACAAAAAATGTCTCTTGCCAAGAGCGCTGAGGGAAGGTTATACTAAAACTAGTGGTATAGACCACTATACTAGTAAATACAAAGCTTTTCTCAGCGAAGGAGGAAACCCTATGTCTCAAATGTGGCTCGAAATACTGGAGCAGCCCAAGGTTCTTGAAAATTGTCTCCTCAAGAACAGAAGCACCCTTGAAAAAGTTGTACAGGCCCTCAAAGAGAGGGATATCCGGCAGGTGATCATTGCAGCGCGAGGCACCTCTGACCATGCCGCAGTTTACGCAAAATATGTGATCGAAATCAAGATGGGGATACCCGTTACTTTGGCAGCCCCCTCTGTCTTTACCCTATATCATAACACCTTGGCCGTGAAGAACAGTCTGGTCATCGGTATTTCTCAGTCGGGACGGGCCGCCGATGTGCTTGAGGTGGTTAAAGCCGCCAGGGTTCAAGGAGCGCCCACCATCTCAGTGACCAATGATGAAGCCTCTCCTCTGGCTAAGGAGGCTGAATTCCATCTGTTCTGCGCATCGGGCATAGAAAAGAGCGTTGCTGCCACAAAAACCTTCACCGCACAGATCTATCTTCTGGCTCAGTTAGTGGCTCATTGGGCCGAAGATGAGGCCTTCAAAAGCGAGTTATCCAAGGTACCTTCCCTTATTGCTCAGACCATTGAAAGCGCAGAGCATATCAAGAATCGAGTGGAGCGCTATCGGTTTATGAATGAGTGCTTTGTTCTGGCCAGGGGCATTAACTATGCCATTGCACTGGAGGGGGCCTTGAAAATTCAAGAAACAACCTATGTACGTGCCAAGGCCTATGCCACATCGGATTTTCACCATGGGCCTTTTGCCATGATTGACGATCATATGCCAGTCATCATCTTTGGGCCAAAAGGGCCAAGCCTGAGTGATGTCCAGGAAATGATCCAAAAGCTTAAAAATGCAGGAGCAGACTTACTTATTGTATCCAATGATCAAGAGACGCTTGCCATGGGAGATTGTTCCATTGAAATTCCCCAGGGAGTCACTGACTTTACCTCTCCCTTTCTGAATGTGGTGTCCGCACAGGTTTTCGCATGCTCTCTGGCTAAGCTTCGCGGCCTAAACCCCGATGCGCCCAGAGGCTTGTCCAAGGTGACCATTACCCGCTAGCCGCCTGAGGGGATGTAAGCGGGGTGCGGGGTCAGTCATAGGCGCAAGCTTAAAGGAGTGAGAAATATGCTTAAATTAATTAAGGAGGGGGCCGAGATTTTTATCCCTGACGGCGAACCCTGTGAGAAGGCCCTGGAGAGAACCACCCGGATGGCCATCGCAGCTCATCAGGATGATATTGAAATCATGGCCTATCATGGGATTCTCAATTGCTTCGGACGAGCGGACGAATGGTTTTTTGGGGTGGTCACCACCGATGGGGCAGGAAGCCCCCGGGATGATCTTTACAAGGACTACACTGACGAAGAGATGAAAAACATCCGAAAGAAGGAACAGAAAAAGTCTGCCTATGTTGGTGAATACTCAGGGGTTGCCATGCTCAACTACAAGAGCAGCGAGGTGAGGGATCCGGGTAATCAAAAGGTCGTTAAGGAACTTGCCCAGCTTGTCAGGCTTGCTCAGCCCCAGGTTCTTTATACCCATAACCTGGCCGATAAGCATGACACCCATATCGGTACTGTGGTCAAGGTCATCAAAGCCATCAGGAGCCTACCCGTTGAGCTTCGCCCCAGCAAGGTCTATGGATGCGAGGTCTGGAGGAATCTGGATTGGCTTTGTGACAAAGAAAAAGTGATGATGGACGTGTCCGCGCACCCCAATATCGCCCAGGCGGTACTTGAGGTGCACGATTCACAGATTTGCGGGGGAAAGCGCTATGATTTGGCCACCCAGGGCAGGCGCTTGGCCAATGCCACCTATGCCGAGAACTATGGGGTAGACAAGATCTCCGCATTAAGCTATGCCATGAACCTGACGCCCCTTGCCCTTGATGACCGCCTGGACATATCCGATTATGTGGCAGGTTATATAGAGTCCTTTAAAAATGATATAAAGGCTAGGATTGCAAAGGTCTTATGATGTATATTTACTCCACAGAAAGCACATTGATTTGATCCTGTGTGATAAGGCTATAGTCAAGAAGATAATCCAAGGTGTTTTTATAGCTCGGGGAGACAGGTAGGGAGTTATACCTATCAATATTAATATTAATATAATTTGAGGGCTCAATCAGTTCCGGGTAGATGTTAAAGCCGAGATATTGACTCACCTTGGGGTCATCTCTCCATGTGTTAAAATCCTGATCCTGAGCCAGTATATCCTGCTTGTAGACATTGAGAAATCCCTCAATATCCGGGATAGATTTTCTGGTGCCATCCATCTGTGTGACATAGATAGCCCGGAAATCCTTGGCGCTTTTTTGTAGGATGGGCGCAAACTTCTCTCTTACCTGGGGAAGCGCCATGTACTCTCTCAGGAGCTGCTCCAATTGGGAACTATCATTTTGAAGATAAAGACTGTAATGTCTCTCTACAAGTCGGCCATTATTGAGCCTGTAAATAAAGTAAAGATTGTAGTATTTTTCATCAACAGGCTGTAAGGCTCTATCATAGATGGCACTCCTTGAGGCTTTAAACATCTCCTTGTTCTCCACAATATAGGCATGGATCTGACGAGCCTTGGTGATGGCCTCCCGGTCCTCGTTAATTCCCGCCTGTCCCCGTAGTTCCTTGATATGCTCTTCAGAGAGCTTTGAGGGAGGATTTAACGTATCGGGAGAACTGAACCAATAACCATGCTCCCGGGTGCGATAGTTTTCGGGGGTTAAGGCCAGCCTGATTAGGGTGCTAGGATACTGGGACAGATACATGACCTCCACTTCATTGTCCTGAGGGACCCGGCTCTCATAGCCAAAAAAATCGAAGCTTATGCTGCTTAGAAGCAAGACCAGAACCAGGGCAAATACCAGAAAGCCCTTATAGGCTTTAAAGACCCGGAAGGTTTTGCGTAGGAGCATTTCAGAAGCGAAGTAGCCAATCATACCGCCTATAAGATAGGTCAAAATATAGCCTAAGACATGTCCACGGATATTGAGGCTCGATACCAGAAGACTGCCCAAAAGAGCGGAGGAACAAAAGGCCACACTGTATTTAAAAATGGGTTTGACAATGGGGAAACTAATCACATCGGTAGCGACCTCCACATGCCGCTTGCGGTAGAGGAAGTAGCTAGAGATCAGGAAGAACAGACCGGCCACCAAATAACCCACCAGTACACCGAAGTTTCCCTCCTCCTGGGCAAAGCCTGAGAAAAGCGTTGACATGTAGTACAGGGGGGATAAAACCTCCAAGCTATAGGAGGTATCGCTAAAACCAAAGAGGAATCTACTTTGTACCAACTTGATCATGGATTCCAAAAAAGTGGCCAGGAAGTTGAAGATCAGAAAGAAAATGGCTTGTGCTGCCAAATGGCCTGTAAACATGCCTACAAAGACTGTGAAGGTATAAAGCAGGAAGCTAAGAACCAGATTCACACCCAACCAGAGCAGTGCGGCGCTCAGGCTTGAAAAAATACCTATGAGCGCTTCGCCGACCAAAAGGATGATTCCGTTAAATAAAAGCGGAAAAACGACGATAAAGAAGCCCGACAAATAGTTGGTGACAAAGAGGGTTTCTCGTCTCATCGGCAAGGAATGGATCATGGCGGTATTCCTTTGAAAATGCATGTAGGAAAACACGGCAAGCCCAGCCACCAAGGGAAAGAATCCCAAGAGGAGGAGTATGATTTCACCGCTGTGGAAAATATCGGAGCCCATTTTGTTGATCCCTTCACGGATATAGGTGCTCTTCTGCTCGCTAACCGAGTTCAGGTAGGACATGATATAAAGTGACAATAACAGGGTGTATGAGAAGGTGATGAGCCAAAAGCGCTTGATGTTGTTAAAAAACAATCCTTTATTAAAGTATGATATTTTTGACGGCATAATCCATCCCTCCAAGCTCATAGATAAAGATTTCCTCTAGTGAAAGCGGCAGAGCATCCACCAAAAGAGGGTTCAGCTTATTGACCGATTCCAGCACGCTTTCCTTACTGCCTCTGACGATGAGAACCCAAATGCGACCGCTGGACTGTCTGTGGAGAATATCAAGGCTTTCAATTTCGCTGGGAAGCTCTCCCTCAAAGGCAATCTGCAGCTTGATGATATTACTCTGCATCTCTGAAAGGCTCCGCTCCAGAATAATCTTACCCTCATGCATGATGCCCACATAATCGCAGACATCCTCCAACTCCCTCAGATTATGGGAGGAGACAAACACCGTCATTTCTCTATCAGCCACATCCTGCAGGAGAATGCTCCAAACCTTTCTGCGCATGACCGGATCCAGCCCATCAACAGGTTCGTCCAGAAGCATGATATCAGGCTTAAGACAAATGCCCAACCAGAAAGCGGCCTGCTTCTGCATACCCCGTGAAAGTCGCTTCAACCCTCTTTTGGGGTTAATGGGGAAGGCCTCTTTAAGCTTCTCAAACCTTCCTTCATCAAAAACGGGGTAAATGGATTGGTAATATTTCTTCATGTCCAGAATGGAGGCCTGAGGAAAGAAATAAAGATCATCGGGGATATAGACCATGCGTGATTTGACAGAGACATTCTCATAGACGGGCTGTCCTTCGACTAAGAGGGCTCCCGAGTCAGGAATGAAGATGCCGGCCATATGCTTGATTAATGTTGTTTTCCCCGCGCCATTGGGCCCCACAAGGCCGTAAACAGAGCCTTTCTTGATGTGAGCGTTCACGCCATTCAAGGCGTAGAAGCCCTCAAAGGATTTTTTTAGTTCTTTGATCTCTATCATGCTTTGCCTCCTTTTTGCGGCATAACCGCGTCAACAGCCGCCAGTATTTCATTTGGAGGAACCCCCAGATACACTAATTCGGCGGTTGCCGATCTGAGCATTGCCAACAGCTCTTCTACTCTTTTGGGGTTGACCCGGTCTGGGGTAGGAACGACAAAATTACCCCGGCCGGTCACCGTGTAGATGAAGCCTTCGTTCTCCAAATCCCTGTAGGCCTTTTGAATGGTATTAGGATTAATCGAGGTGGTTTGTGCAAGCTCCCGCACCGAGGGAAGCTTTTCATCCGGCTTGAGGGCGCCTGAAATAATAAGCTGCTTGATATTATCTTTAATTTGCTCGTAGATAGGCTTCGGATTTCTTAAGTCCACGACTATGATAAATATCCCTCCCTGCCTTATAATAGACGCATTTTCCTTATCATTATATTGCGTGTATTACATATGTTAGTACACATATTGTATTATAGCAGTATTCACCTGTCAATAGGATGCTCTGTGTAAAGGTTTCATGGAATAAGGAACTTCATTTCCGGGTAATCGGGAGAAGGGCCAGAAATAAGAGGGGAGTTCAGCCCCTTGAGATAAGCGTCAAAAAACTCCAACTGATACCTGTTGACCATAGTCGCACAGGATGCCCCATCAATGCTTCCCGTCATCCCTGTCATGGAGATTAGAGGTGAATAGACCTGTAAATCCGTAAAATTAAAATGCCCTGAGTTTTCGATATAAACCAGCTTTCCCCCTTGTTCAACCACCTTCTTGATCGTTTCTTCCTCCTTTTTACCCTCCTCGATGAAGGCAACATATTCTTCTTTTGTCATCCGGAGGGTTTCCAGCAGCTCATGGGTAGGGTTCTCTATTGTCCTTTTTTCAAGCCTTTCAAGATAATCTCCCGCCTCCATGAACAAAAAGGGCTTTGGGCTTATCAAAGAGACGTCAGGATTATAGAGGCCCCCGTCCATGTTGATTCCCGCCCGGATGCGGTCATCCAGACAAAAGGCATTAAAAGCGGTGGCCCCACCAAAGGAATGGCCCATAATGCCGATTTTATCTAGGTTAAGAGAGCCCATAAAGGGGCTTTCTATTTCCCCTGTCCCAAGTGCCTCCAATTGGTCAAGAACAAAGGAAACATCTTCAGTCCATAGGCTGCCCAGTTGCGCGCCCGTTTGATAGAAATTGGCTTCGGTCAGTGAGGTTTCCAGCCCTGTAACCCGGCCGTCAGGGAAGGCTGTGGCCAAGGTACTGAAGGTATGGTCGATGGCAAGAACCACATACCCGTGGCTGGCCAGGTTTTCTGCCTGTGAGGTGTGCAACACACTTCCGGTTCCTAACCCATGACAAAGGAGAACAATTGGATAGGGTTGAGCCTCCTTGAGGATGGGGGAATCAGTATAAGAATGGCTCTTGGCATATTTCCAGTAGCCCAGTGTGAAAGCGGGGAGGTGGAGCCCCTCAGAATAAGCTTTAATGGTTTTCTCAAATTGTAATGAATCATCGGGAAAGAGATCCATTCTTTCCTTTGTGGCATCCTTGGCCGTGGGATACCAGAACTGAACCATGAGCTCTCTTTTGTCGGAGGGATCAGAGGTGAAGGCTTCCTCGCGGCTCCTATCCGCCCAATGAAGGCGAAGGGTCCCTACCGGAAAAGGGCCCTGGGGCTCGGGTAGTTGGATAACGGGAAGAGCGAGAGCCACCACAAGGGTCAAGGAAAAAAACAAAAAGAGAAATAGATTGAATACAAAAGAAAGGGCACGGAGGCCTTTTTTTCTGGTATGACTTGGGGGAGCAGGAGAACGGAGCAATGCCTTGAGCCCCAGAAGGAAGGAGATTCCGTAGAGTAGCGTTATTTGCCAGCGATAACCCTCTAAAAACAACTGGATCAGCGGGACCCCTAAGCCTGCTGCACCCAGTATGCGGGAGACCAACAGGGGGAGCTTTCCGTAAAGCCAGTGGTGGAGAATGAGAAAAAAGCACAGAAGACTCAATAGAATTTCAAGGGAACGCATGATTTTATCCTCCAAATATAATTCATGTGTACTAGTATAAATAGTACACATGAATTATATATTGGTATTTTTATCCTGTCAAGAGGGAAGTGGGCCCTGTTCTAAAGTCCTGATGTGAGCCGCTCCTGCTCCTCCTCGACTCTTTTTGCATCCAGTCGTTGAAACAGGGGGATGGGTTCGTTAAGAGAATGGCCAGGGGGAACATAAACAGGAGCCCATGAGTGAAGAATGGCCAAAGAGGTGGAATGAGGAGGGGGCGTATCGGTGCCGAAGGTAAGGTTTAAAAGGGCGGTCAGTTTCTTTGAGGTAAAGGGAATGAAGGGCTCTAGAAGAAGGGAGAGATTGGCGATGACCTGGAGAAGATTGAAAAGGGCTTGATCACAGACGGGTCGATCTTCTTTCACGGTCACCCAAGGCTTTTGCTCGTCAAAATAGCGGTTGCCTAACCTGACTAGGTGAGTAACCGATTCAATCGCCTCCCTGAAAGACCCTTCCTCAATAGATTTTCCTGCTAAAGAGTAGGCCCCTTCAATGGAGGATTGAATGAAGGGTTCCAGGCTTCCCAGGGGAACTTTTAGGTCATAGCTTTTCTTCAAAAAGACTAGGGTGCGGTGAACCAAATTGCCCAATTGATTGACAAGCTCGGCGTTATGACAGCCTATGAATTCTCTCCAGGAGAAGTCGGAGTCTCTTTTTTCAGGTCCATTGGCAATAAAAAAGTAACGAATGCTGTCTGCATCATAGTGCTCTAGCAGATAACGAACCCAGATGGCCCAGTTGCCACTGGTGGAGATTTTCTTTCCGTCAAGGGTTTCATATTCACTGGAGATGATCCTGTCGGGCAGCTTCAGTTCCCCTCTTGCCAACAGGAGAGCAGGGAGGATCACCGAGTGGAAAGGGATATTGTCCTTCCCGTGGACATAGTAGTGAAGGGAGGGGCTGTGGGGATCCCAAAAGTCCTCTAGGGTCCATCCCAGACCTTGAGCTGCCGTCTTAGAGGCTGACAGATAGCCCAAAACCGCCTCCACCCATACATAGATCTTCTTTTCTTCATAGCCTTCCACGGGGACATCAACGCCCCAATCAATATCCCGCGTCACAGCTCTGTCCACCAAGCCCTCACCCAAATAACGCAGGGTCATGCCCAGGGCATTATTTCGCCAGCCGCTGGATTTTTCCACCCATTGGCGCAAAGTGCTTTCATATTTGGATAGAGGGAGAAAAAGGTGGCGGGCCGGTCTGATTTCAGGTACTCCGCCGCAGATGCCACAGGCCTTGTCAATAAGCTGGGTAGGATCCAAAAGACTTCCGCAGGCATCGCATTGATCCCCTCGGGCCGGTTTTCCGCATTGGGGGCAGAGACCCGAGACAAAGCGGTCGGGCAGGAACTGATGACAGGCGGGGCAGTAGGTCTGGTCGCTTTGGTTCTCATAAAGCCGGTTCTGCCGGTATAGTTCCTTAAAGAAGTCCTCTACAAAAGCCTTGTGTTCCTCCGAGTCCGTATGTCCATAGGCGTCATAGGAGAACCCCAGCTTTTGAAAGCACTCCTCGAACTCCTTGTGATACCGCTTAGAAATATCCCCCGGGGCCACACCCTCCTTCCGCGCCCGGAGAGTGATGGGGGTTCCGTGGCAATCACTGCCGGAGACATAGAGGACACGATCCCCTTTAAGACGGAAGTAGCGGGCTAAAATATCCCCTCCTAAAAGCGAGGATAGATGGCCGATATGAAGGGAGCCGTTGGCATAAGGCCAGGCGCCTCCAATAAAAATGTTCATCCAAATCATCCTTTCGGTATTATAATGGGTTAATCAGATACGTGGCTGTTTACCGTATTTTTTGACATCAAAAAAGCTCCCACCCCCAAGTCTTGGACTTGGGGACGAGAGCTAGAGCTTCGCGGTACCACCCCTGTTTAACCCGGCTTCACAGCAGGGTTCTCATCGGGTACGGCAGGACTGCTTATACCCTGGCACGCTAACGGGTGCACCCGTTGAGGACTAAAAATTTCGCCCTCAAAGCTCCGGGACCATGTTCTGCTCGTCTTTGCCTGCCCTTTCTCACCAGCCGGGCTCTCTTTAAGGCCTCCAATCAAGCGTACTCTTCCCTTCGACGCCTTTTACTGTCCGGCTTTTTCTCATACACCGGAAGGTTATTTGACCCATGGATGATATCATGGATTATAGTTCATTATACTCCCCATGGGAAAAAAGTAAAGATAAAAGAGAGGTTTTGCTACATCTTTTTCCTTACTGCTTGGGATGCTGCTCCAAAAGCTTTTCCAGCGACTGAATATGGTCATGGTCGACCTGCATGATATCATGAACCAGCTTCATGCTTTTTTCATCAAGCTTGCCATCGGCCACCTTTTCAGCCATGGCAACACCCTGATCTTCACCGAGCTTGGCTCCCTCCAGAATCTCATGATCGCTTCTTCCGCCCATGCTTTCAATAGCATATTTTACGTCGGCCATGACCCCGGCCATGCCCACGCCATATTTTGGGGTTCCCCCCAGTTCAATAATGCGCTCTGTAAGAAGCTGAGAGTGCTTATTATGATCCTTCTGTATTTCTTTGAGCTCATTTTTGAGATGCTCGTCCCGAGCTTCCTCAATAAACCGGGCATAGGAGGTGATAGCCATCTCCTCACCCTTCAACAAGTCATTCAAGGTATCCAAATTTTTGTTATCCATATTTCTCCTTCCCCAAGATCTTGGCAGCTTACTGAATTTCATTGTGGTGAATATATTCCTCCAAGGCCTTGATGTTTTCCTGATTTTTATTGGCAGCCAGTTGAATCAGCTCCAAACTGGAGGGATCCTCATCGCTCAAGACAAAACGAGAGAATTTGTCGGTCTCCTTCTGCTCTTTGGCCAGGGCCATTCGGGCCGTTTCCACGTCGCTTCTCTCCTTTTTCTTATCCCGGTGATGCCGCCTGTCTTCGCTGACTCCCGAGGAGCCTACCCTGAACCGGGGGTTGCCCCCCATTTCATAGATGCGATCGGAGAAAGCCATCATTTGCTCAAAATGTCTTTCCTGAATTCTTTTAAGCCCCTCTTTCAATTCGGGTTCCCGAGTGTCTTCAATCATATAGGCATAGGCTTCTATCATCCCTTGTTCAGCCTTGATTATTTCATTGAGTTCCCGTACTGTTCTATCATGCATTGATTTTTGTCTCCTTTATAGGTTTCTGATGTGATTTTGTGCAGGATACTTTTTTTTATGCCTTGACAATAGTGGAAGGAATAGCATTTGATACCTGATTCCAACCTTGGCAGTAAAAAAAGTTGTTTGAAACAATATTATTGTATTGACAATAGTGTGTGCCGCACAGTATAATGAGAATGAAAAAATTAACAAGGGAGTGATGTTGTGGCAGAGAAAGATACACTTTATGAGGGCCTTGTTCTAGAACTCAGGAGAGGCACTCTTGTCCTTTGTGTTCTGGGCCGTCTCAGAGAAAAGAAATATGGCTATGCATTGGTTCAGGATCTAAAGGATCATGGTGTGGAAATTGATCAGGGAACACTTTATCCCTTGCTAAGGAGATTGGAAAAACAGGGGCTCCTGGATAGCGACTGGTCACTGGAGGAATCCCGACCCCGCAGGTATTATGTTCTGAGTAAAGAGGGACATACGGTGCTTGAACGGATGAAAAATGACTGGAATACCATGGCTGAGACCATGGAAAGAATTTTAGAGTGAAGGGTGGTTTTAAAATGGATCTCATTGAACGTTACATTTATTCGGTGGGCAGACATTTGCCCGGTAAGAATCGGAGAGACATAGAAAATGAATTGCGTTCTTTAATTATGGATGCTCTGGATGAAAGAACACAGGGCAACACCCCTACAGAGACGGATATTGTGGAGGTTCTAAAGGAATTGGGTGAACCCTCACGAATGGCCAGGAACTATATACAGGAGGGAAGCTATATCATAGGGCCCAAGTTCTATAACCTATATATGCTTCTGGTCAAGATATCCCTGGCAGCGGCGACCTTCGGCATAAGTATTGCGTTTATCATCGAGGCCATAGGTAAGGGCGTGACCCCCTTGGATTTCCTAAGGCTGGGGGGACAGCTTTTATCGGCTTTGTTTAGTTGCGTGGGGGTATTAACCCTGGTCTTTGCCCTTACTGAAAGAATCAACCCGGATCTGGATGAAAAGGTGATGGACCAGATTAAACCTTGGGACCCGAAAGATCTTCCTAAAATCCCCGACACCTATGAAACCGTTAAGATTTCCGAGCAGATTTTAGTATTGACTTTTTCAGCAGCCTTTTTCATATTGCTGAATTTTTTCCCCCATCTGTTAGGTTTTTTTTCCGCTGAAAAAGGTCAGTTTGTAACGATTATCGGCCTAGGTGTTTTACAGCGCTACCTTCCTCTCATTAACATTCTTTTTGGACTGAGCCTCATTGGTTCAATCCTGCTGATGGCGGAGGGACGTTACAGGGGCATCACCTTTGCCCTGGAGATGATTAGTGGTGTGGGAACTGTTATTCTAGCCGTACTGATGCTATCGGGGCCTTCCCTAGTGGATGTCTCTCTGATAGAAAATCCGGAACTTAAAGAAACCCTTTCGAAAGTCTTTAGCGGAGTGTATCGTGGCATACTCATTGTAATGATTTTAGCCGGAATTGCAGAGGTGGCAAGATACGGCTACCGTTGGGTACGGTCTTCAAAAGCATAGATCATTCTTCTGTGAAAAACAGGAATTTCAACTTTAGAAGCGAAAGCCCGTATTGTATAAGAAAGAATCAACTTAAGGCTTTGGATTGCCCAAAGATTAAGGATAAAAGCGCCCTTGGGCGCTTTTGTCCTTTGATACATGTTCTGGCTAATAGAAAGCCTTAACATAAGGAACACTACCTGTAAAAGTATATTATTTGGGCAGGTATGTGAACAATGGAGACAAAAACACAACTTGGAGAGACGGATTACAGCCATACAGGGGGACATCTGCTTCACAGCATTGGTTTTTCAATCTTTTCTCTGGTTCTTCTATACCTTAATTTCAGAATGTATTTTCCCTTGACCAATGCTTCCCAGCTCCCCCTGAGGCATTTTGTCGCCCTTGTGGCCGTCTTTCTTTTTTTTCTCACCCTATGGGCCATTCATAGAATGCTTCTGTGCTTCAGTGACAGAGTGGTGGGGGTGATTTCCTTACTTCTGTTTGCTTTGCTGGTTTTGGCACAGGTTTTTTGTATCATGATCTTTAAGGTTAAACCCACCTGGGACTTTGGAGATGTTATCACCGCAGCCAAGCAGATTTCGTTAGGTAAACCCATCAGCTATATCAAGTATTTTGAGATTTATCCCCACAATCTGAAGCCGGCGGTACTCATCGGAACCTTCATGAAGCTCTTTAAGGGTGCCGATTGGAGCTTTTATCTGCTCAATGTGCTATCCATCTCGGCTTCCATAGCCTCAGTCTATTTCATTGTAAAGAAAACCCTGGGCATCCGGATTGCCGCTCTGGCCATGCTCTTGGCCCTACTGAGCACACCACTCTATCTCTATGCCCCCATCGTCTATACCGATACCCTGTCCCTGCCCTATCCGGCCATAAGCCTCTTATTTTGGTTAAAATGGCGGGAGGCATCCAAGAAAGAGGATAGGAGGAAACAGATGCTCTACTTTTTTCTCATTGCGGTAGTATCAGCCATTGGCTATCTGTTGAAGCCTGTTGCAGCCATTGTGCTTTTTGCGGCTCTGGGAGAACAGTTTTTAACATGGGTGTTCAAAAGATTAAAAAAATCCTTTGAAGGCATTGTTATTTCACTGTTATCTGCACTGTTGGCCTTTATTCTTGTGCTGGGTACATTTTTCACCTATGCCGATAGGATGGGCTATACAAAAAATATTTCAGAGGATAAGGCCTATCCCTACTATCACTGGATCATGATGGGCATGAACCGCCCGTATGGCGAGGGTGGAACATCATACGGCTATGGGGGCTTTAGCGGGGAGGATTATAACTATACTAAGGTCTATGAAACCAAGGACGCCAGAAAAGCGGCTGATATTTCCCGCATTAAGGAGAGATTGGAAAAGTTTGGTGCCAAGGGGTATGTCAAATTCCTCATGAAGAAGCTAGAATGGACCTGGACCGACCCCACCTTTTACGCTCCTGTCAAATTGGCCAGAAAACCTCTTAACAACGATATCTTTCATCAATGGGTATTGCCCAATAAAATGGGCAGGCATATTCCCTATCAGGTGTGCGGGCAATTGGTGCACTCCCTGACCCTTGCCATGATGCTCTATGGTGTGGTTCAGGCCCTTTTTACCCGTAGAATGGCGGGGTTTCGGTCTGTGATGGTCCTATCCTGCCTAGGTATCATGCTTTTTCTTTTGGTCTGGGAAACCCGATCCCGCTATCTTACCTTCATGATCCCTGTCTTTATTGTCATGGCTGCAGATGGTCTGGATTCAGCTTTTCGGGGGGTGGATAAGCTGTTTGGCTTGTATTAATATGCAGAACAAATGTATAATAAAGATATCTGTATTTAGGTGAGTGTATTGTGAAGAAAATAGGAATAGTAGCCAACAGGGATAAGGACGTAGACTATAAGTATACGAAAATAGTGGTGGATAAGCTTATGGAGAATGGTTTCCAAGCCATCGTGGAGCCTGAGCTTTCCCACATGGTGAATGCCGGAGCGACGATTTCATCGTCCCTTTTCAAGGATGCGGATTTCATGATTTGTGTCGGTGGAGATGGGACATTCTTAAAGACGGCCCGCCAGGCCTATGTCTACCACAAACCCGTTCTGGGAATTAATAAGGGAATCGTTGGTTTTTTGGCGGAGGTCGAGCCCAAGGATATTGAGCGGGCGATTCAACGCCTTGCACAAGGGGAGTTCCAGGTGCAGCCCAGAATGGTTCTTAAGGTGGAGGTTCTCCGAAAAGGCGAAAAAGTCTTTGAGGATATTGCCATCAACGATGCCGTGGTTTCCCGAATGGCCCTTTCCCGTATTTTGAGGCTTAGGGTGAGTATTGACGACAAATATGTGGACTCTTTTCCAGGCGACGGAATCATTATTTCCACTCCCACCGGTTCCACGGGGTATTCCCTTTCAGCCGGGGGGCCTATTGTCCAACCCGATATGCGCATGATGGTTATCTCTCCCATCTGCCCCCATATTCTCTACTCCCGTTCCTTTATTGCCGCTGACACCCGGGTGGTACAGGTGAGCATAGAGGATTATGGTGAGACCAATGCCATGGTGACCGTGGATGGTCAGGAGGGATTCGCTCTTGAGTCGGGGGATTTGGTTTTGACCAAGGCTTCGCTCTATGATGTGCTCTTTGCTTCGGTTTCTCCTGTGAATTTTTATGAGGTGCTACGGGCAAAAATCCACAAAGCTGACTAAAGTACAAACGGAGGATGGGTATGAAATATAATCGCCATGCCAGAATTCTGGATATCATTGAAACCTATGAGATTGAAACCCAGGATGAACTGGCCGAAAAGCTTAGAGAACTAAGTATGGATGTCACTCAGGCAACTATCTCAAGAGATATTAAAGAGCTCAGACTGGTCAAAGTTCTCACCCCGGGAGGAAAGTACCGTTATTCGGTCATGAATACCGATGGGGGCAATATGAACGACAGGTTATTGGTCATCATCAAGGAGGCCTTTGTGTCCAGTGATTACGCCAATAATATTCTCATCATCAAAACCAGGCCGGGTATGGCTCAAGCAGTTGCCGCAAGCCTTGACGGACTGGGATGGAACGATATCGTAGGAACCATTGCAGGGGACGATACCATCATGATTGTTTGCAGAGCCGAGAAAATCGCCGAGGATCTCATGGAAAAATTCACGCGTATGGTGAGAGGAGTGTCTTAAAGAAAGATGCTGCACCAGCTTCAGATTGAGAATGTCGCTATTATTGAAAAGCTTCAGATGACTCTTTTTGACGGATTCAATGTGTTAACCGGTGAGACAGGAGCGGGGAAATCCATTTTGATTGATTCCCTTAACGCGCTTTTGGGGTCTCGGGTTTCACGGGAGTTGATCCGTTCAGGCGCTGACAAGGCTACCGTTCAGGGCCTTTTTTCCCATGGCCCCGGTTTGAATAACCTGCTGGAGGATTTAGGAATTGAGCCCCAGGAGGATGGCACCATCCTGGTATCCCGTACCTTTACCGAGTCCGGCAAGAATATTTGCCGGGTCAATGGTGCCATGGTCACTGTGTCCATGCTCAAGGATATTGGACAGAAGCTGGTAGATATTCATGGACAACATGACAACCAGTCTCTTTTAAGGCCGGAAACCCATATTGTGCTTCTTGACCTGTTCTCAGGCCAGGAGCTTTCCAAGGAGAAAACAGAGTACCGAACGAAGCTGCAGGAGCTTCTGGCCCTCAGAGCCAAACTCAAAGGCCTCTCTGGCGAAGGCAAGGAGAGGGAGCGTACCCTGGACATGCTTCGCTTTCAGATTGAAGAGATAGAACAGGCGGGGCTGACTCCGGGAGAGGATGAGGAATTAATGCGGCAGAGCCGAATCCTTTCCCATGCCGGGGAGATTATCGAGGCCCTTTCCCAAGCCTACGAGTGGGTGCGGGGCGAGGATTCGGACGCGGAAAGTGCGTTGGATAAACTAGGTTTATCCTTGGATGCCCTTCAGAGAATTGAGACCTATGATTCTCAATACGCAACGTTATCCACTACACTTACCGAAATTCTGGACAAGCTCACCGACTTGTCCCGAGAGCTACGCCATAGCCGTGACGGCATGGAGTACGACCCTAAGCACCATAAAATCATAGAGGACCGCATAAGCTTAATTCAGGGGCTTAAGAGAAAATATGGGGAGACGGTGGCGGACATCCTCGCTTTTCTAAAGGCTTCCAAAGAGAGACTAGATCAGATAGAACGAAGCGAAGAGCTGATTCTGGCTTTGACCCGGGAGATCGGGGCTCTGGAAGAGGATTTACATAAGTGCTGCGCCAGGATGAACGGGCTAAGGAAAAAGGCTGCAAAACTGCTGGAAAACGGGATATCTAAGGAACTTGAGGATCTGGAAATGCCCAGAACTCAATTCGCAGTGATTATTGAGTCCTGTCCCCAGGAGGGTTTTACTGAATGGGGTACCGATAGGGTGGAATTTGTGTTCTCACCCAACCCTGGTGAGCCGCTAAAGCCCCTTTCCAAAATAGCCTCGGGGGGCGAAATGTCTCGAGTCATGCTGGCTGTCAAATCCATACTCGCAGATAGTGATGCTGTTCCCTCCTTGGTGTTTGACGAGATTGATACGGGGGTTAGCGGAAAGGCCGCCTCCAAGGTGGGTGAAAAGCTGAAGAAACTGGCCAGGGGCCATCAGGTTCTCTGTATTACGCATCACGCGCAAATTGCCAGCCTGGCCAATGCCCATTACCTCATACGAAAAGGGGAACAGTCAGGCCGCACCCTGACGTCGGTCACCCTCCTCAAAGAGGGGGACAGGGAAGGTGAGATCACCCGTCTTTTGAGCGGAGAGCATGTGACCGATGCTGCCAGAAGCCTGGCCCGGGAGCTTTTAAAACAAGGCACGAATGGAGAACACCATGATCATAAAAAAAGCTGACTTTATTATCACTGCAGTGGAACCGGCCCAGTACCCTCAAAACGGTCTGCCGGAGATTGCCTTGGCGGGGCGGTCCAATGTGGGGAAATCCTCTTTGATAAATGCCCTAGTCAATCGTAAGTCCTTGGCCAGGGTGGGCAATACCCCGGGAAAAACCCGAGTGATCAATTTCTACAATGTCAATGATGAGTTGATGCTAGTGGATTTACCCGGCTACGGCTATGCCAAGGTCTCCAAGGAAGAGAAAAAATCCTGGGGAAAGCTGGCCGAGACCTACCTGACAACACGGAGAACCATCAGGGTCATCCTTCTTTTAGTGGATATTCGCCATGATCCCACCGAAGACGACCTATTAATGCTGGACTATGTCCTGGGCTCGGGGAGATCGGTCGTGGTGGTGGCCACTAAAGCCGATAAGCTAACCCGTTCCGAATATAAAAAGCACACCGACAACATCAGAGCCCGTATGAGTCTGGATGAGAGCACACCCATCATCCCTTTCTCAGCCATGAAGCGCCAGGGCATTGAAGAGGTGTGGACCACAGTAGAATCCATGATGAAATGAGAGTGAAGGTATGATCGCAGAAATTCTTGCTGTAGGAACCGAGCTATTAATGGGGCAAATTTCCAATACCAATGCCCAATATCTTTCCAAAAGACTCAATGAGGTAGGAATCGGTGTTTATTATCACAGTGTGGTGGGGGATAACCCCCTTCGTCTGAAAGAAAGCCTGAAGCTGGCGTTGAGCCGGGCTGACGTGATCATCACCACCGGAGGCCTCGGGCCTACTCAGGATGATCTGACCAAGGAGACCATTGCTGAGGCCATGGGCCGAAGGCTTATCCTCCATGAGGAAACCTATCAGGGGATTAAGGCTTTTTTTGAAAAGCTTAATCGAAGGATGGCTGACAGTAATGGCAAACAGGCTTATTTACCTGAAAACAGCCTTATTATTCCCAATCCCAACGGTACGGCCCCGGGCTGTATTATAGAAAATGATAATAAAATCGTAGTGATGTTTCCTGGCCCGCCCAAGGAAATGATTCCCATGTTTGAAGAGACGGTTTACCCCTACTTTGAGCAAAAAACAGGCCAGACCATCAGCTCCAGGATGCTAAAGGTTTTCGGGATCGGTGAGTCTGAGATGGAATTGCGAATCATCGATCTTATAGAGGCCCAGAACAATCCTACCATCGCCCCCTATGTGGGGACGGGAGAAGTAATTATCCGCGTCTCGGCTCACGGAAAAGACAAAGAGGAAGCTCAGCAACTGATGGGCCCCGTAATCGAAAACATCCATGAGCGGTTGGGGAATTTCCTCTATTCCGATTGTGGAGAATCCATGGAAGAGGTGGTGGTAGCGCTGCTTAAAAAAGGCGGTATCAGCCTTTCGGTAGCCGAATCCTGCACCGGGGGAATGTTAGCCTCAAGCCTTATTAGCGTTCCCGGTGTTTCAGAGGTTTTTGACAGGGGCTTTATCACCTATTCCAATGAGGCCAAGATGCAAGAGCTTGGGGTTTCCCAGGAGACCATTGAACGCTATGGGGCTGTCAGCCGTGAAACCGCCGAAGAAATGGTATCCCGCCTGGTAAAAAGAACTGGAACCCGCGCCGGAATCGCCATAACAGGAATTGCTGGCCCCGAAGGAGGAACAAAGGATAAACCCACCGGTCTTGTTTATCTGGCGGTCAGCCTGGACGGTAATATTACCAGCCAGGAGGTAAGGCTTGCCGGTGACAGGGAAAGGGTCAGACATGTGGCCTGCCTGAATGCGTTGAACCTTTTAAGGAAAAAAATACTGGGGCTCTAATGCTCTTTGGAAAGGTCTTAAAGGAAATACGGGAGAAAAATATGGGAGACAAACAGGACTCAGTTAAAAAGCTTACCGGTGCGGCGGGGATAGTCATGTTATCAACGCTATTAAGCCGCCTTACCGGTTTTCTGCGAACACTTCTTATTTCAACCACTATGATGCCCAAGGGATACTCGGACGAATTTCTACTTGCTTTTACCCTGCCCGATCTGGTTTATGACCTGCTGGCGGGAGGGGCCATCGCTGCTGCCCTGATTCCCGTGCTGTCCACCTATCTGGCCAAGGGTAATGAGAAAACAGGCTGGAAGGCCATCAGCACCTTTATGAATATAACGGTCATCATTATGCTGATCCTTGAGGTGATCTTTTTTTCCTTCACCGATAGCCTTCTGGGGATTCTAGCCCCTGGCTTCAACGGAGGGACCGGAGACAAAGCGCTCCTTATCCGGTTGACGCGAATTTTGCTTCTGTCGGCTCCGTTTATGATGATGGCCGGCCAGCTCATGGGTATTCTTAATTCCTACAAACGCTTTGCTGTTGCTTCCCTGGGGCCTGTCATCTACAACCTTTGTACCATTCTCAGTATTGCCCTTTTCGGCTCAAAAAGTGCTGAGCTAACCGCATGGGGCGTTGTTTTCGGTGTAACGGTCTTCTTTGCCGTACAGTTTGCCGCCGCCTATCGTCACTTTATTCATTATAAGCCCCGGCTTTTTCTCAGAAGCCAGGCCTTCAAAAAACTGCTGGCTCTAGCCATCCCCTCTCTTTTATCTTCTACCATTATCGAGATCAATCTCATTATTGCCAGGGGTTATGCTACATATGCCGATCAAGGGATGCTCACGCTCTTGAACAATGCCAACCGCACCTGGCAGCTCCCATTGGGCATCTTTGCCCAAAGTATAGGGATAGCACTTCTGCCCACCCTTTCAGAGCATTTTGCCTCTGAAAATTTTGACGAGTTTAAGAAAATTTTATATAAGGGCTTAAGAGTGGTCTTTCTGTTATGTGTGCCGGCCACGCTTCTCATGATGATCCTGAATCAGGATATTATGCGGATCATTTTCAAATGGGGACATTATTCTGAACGGGAGGTTTTCTATAGCGGGGTCATCCTGCTGGGCTATGCCACAGCCTTGGTATTCTCTTCAATTATGACCCTTATGACCCGGGCCTTTTATTCCATCCATGACAGCAAAACCCCTCTCATTAGTGGTCTTTTCGGCATTCTGGCCAATTATCTGTTTAACAGCTTCTTTATGAACAATACCTCCATTGGAATTGCAGGTACGGCACTTTCCTATACCATAACCGCTTTTGTCAATATGATGATCCTGCTTTATGCCTTTAAAAAGAAGACGGGGGTGGACATTATCGCCGAAAACTTCGGGTATATCGTCAAAACAGTGGGAGCCGTCATCCCCTCAGGACTTGTGGTTTATGTCCTCAATATACTCATTCGGCCCAATATTGAATCAAAGATCAGCCAGATTTTTGCGATCCTTCTCCCCGTAGCTGCAGGACTTGGACTTTTTTGGTGGGCGCTGGTGAAATTAAAAATTCCCGAGACTGCCTACATCCGCGATCTTGTTAATTCCCGTTTGAAAGCGCTAAAATAGCTGTCTTCTACAGACACCTTGAAATTATAAACAATGTTAAAAAATAACAAATAAAAAGCTTGACGGAACCGATTTTTTAGCTTATAATGAGAACAAATGTTCGGCAAAGGAGGGTTCGCCGCAAGGCATGTTATGGAAGAGAAAAAGAAAGCATTGGAGCTGGTGATGAGCCAGATTGAAAAACAATTTGGTAAAGGTGCGGTTATGAAGCTTGGAGAGGTTTCCCATGTAAACGCCGACTGTATTTCCACAGGCGCACTGGCATTGGATATCGCTCTCGGAGTGGGAGGGCTTCCCCGTGGCCGTATTATTGAGGTTTTTGGCCCTGAATCCTCCGGTAAAACAACTGTTGCGCTCCACGCTGTAGCTGAGGCCCAGAAAGCCGGTGGAGAAGCCGCCTTTATCGATGCGGAGCATGCCCTAGACCCTGTATATGCCAAGAACCTTGGTGTGGACATTGATAATCTGATTGTCGCTCAGCCCGATACCGGAGAGCAGGCATTGGAAATAGCTGAAGCCCTGGTGCGAAGCGGTGCCATTGATATCATTGTAGTGGACTCGGTGGCTGCTTTGGTGCCCAAGGCCGAAATTGACGGAGAAATGGGGGATCAGTTTGTGGGCCTTCAGGCCAGGCTGATGTCCCAGGCCATGAGAAAGCTATCGGGTGTAATCAGCAAGTCCAAAACTGTGGCCATTTTTATTAACCAGCTTCGTGAAAAGGTTGGGATCATGTTCGGTAATCCAGAGGTGACCCCCGGTGGACGTGCTCTAAAATTCTATTCTTCGGTACGTTTAGACGTCAGAAGGGTAGAAACCATTAAAGAGGGCACGGAGGCTGTTGGTAACAGAACCAAGGTTAAGGTTGTGAAGAATAAGGTGGCCCCTCCTTTTAAAGAAGCAGAGTTTGATATTCTTTACGGAAAGGGTATTTCCAGAGAGGGCTGCATTCTGGATATTGGCACCACCCTGGACATCGTCAAAAAGAGCGGAGCCTGGTTCTCTTATAATAACCAACGCATAGGCCAGGGACGTGAGAATGTTAAAAAATTCCTTAAGGAAAACCCCGAAATTGCTAAAGAAATTGAAGGCAAAATTAAAGCGGAATATGAAAAAGCCTTCTTAAGCAGTGTTCAAGCCCATGTTGCCGGTGAGGAAAGCGAATAATGCCCGATCATAAGGCTTAATACCAGCATACTTATAAATAAGAGGCTGCCCCTAGAGAGAAAAAGTTCTTTAAGGGCAGCTTTTATTAAGCCAATAGAAATATCATCATCATCTCTAAAAACCCTATAACACAATCAATAGGGTGGATTTTTTGTTATTCCTTTTATCCATATGCTATAATGTAGTAAAAAAACAGGTGAATCATATGAAGATAACAGCAGTTGAAAAAGTCAAGGATAAGCCCATGCTTAGGGTTCATGTGGATGACCATTATGCCTTTACCATCCCTCAGGAGGATTACATACGCCAACACCTATATGAACAAATGGAGTTGACTGAGGAGCAGCTTGAGCATATGACCCGCAATGTAATTATTCGGGCGGCCAAAGAGCAAGCGGTTCGCTACTTAACCATAAAGGACAGGACTCAGCGGGAACTGGAAAAAAAGCTGGTGGATGCGGGTTTTGACAATGAAACGGCAAGGGTTGCTGCGGAGGAGCTGAAAGCTATCGGTTACCTCAACGACAGTCGGTATGCATTGAAATACCTCTCGGAGAGAAGCAGGATGAAAGCCTTATCCAAGAAGGCCTTGCGCTTTGAGCTAGAGCAGAAAGGAATCGGGAGGGATATTATTGATGCATCCCTCCAAGAATTCGAGGTGGAGGATGAGGAGGTTGCCTTGCGGGCGGCGAAGAAAAAGTTTGGAAAGTATGATATGAAGGCGCCGGAAACTGAAAAAAAGGTTCTCAGCTTCCTGTTCCACAGGGGATTTTCGGTGGAGATTGCCAGAAAGGTCTATGGGCAGCTTAAGGAGCAAAGATAACGGATAGGTAAGAGCGGTGAGGGGTTTTGGCCATACACCGTTTTTTATTTTTAAGGTCGTAACAGTAAAAAATAGTATATAAAGTAGTTGACACCTAAGATACAAATATATAAAATAAATGTATAAATATGTAATTTAATAGGCGCGGAGGGTCAACTATGGCGAATAAGGTCAAAGGCTTTCTAAAAAGCGAAAAGGGTATCAACACTGTAGAGGTGGTCATTATTCTTGCTATCGTTGTCGGACTGGCGATTCTCTTCAGGAATGAGATCAAAGATTTTGCAAATAAAATAATTGACTCTATATTTCAAGATCCTAGCATTGAATTTTCACCTGGCGGGATGTCAAACTAGCCGGAGGGCTATGTCAGCAGCCTATCAGGTCAGACTGATGAAACTAATCCCTTACTCCTATAAAATCGGCAAAGTCGTTAATGCGACGATGCCATTTTTTCTGCTTTTTTTTGAGATAAAGCATTGTAAAGAGGACTTTTTAAAGAAGGTTACCCAGAGTATTTGTTAAGCAATAATCAATCTGAGTATTGCATACACTAGAAAAATATAATATACTATCAACAGAACATATTATCAGGTAATAATTAAGTGACTGGGTGAATACATTTGAGCAGAGATCCTAGAGCAAAGAGAGAAAGACAGAGTAAGCTTGTAGAAAAATTAAAAGAGGATCCGTTTTTGACTGATGAGGAATTAGCAGAGCAGCTAAGCGTCAGTGTACCCACTGTCAGGCTGGATCGTCTGGAACTAGGTGTTCCCGAGTTGCGCCAACGTGTCCGTGAGATGGCATCTAAAAACCACAACAAGGTCAGATCCTTGGGTTCCGGAGAAATCATAGGCGAAATTGTCGAGCTGCATCTGGGAGAAAGCGCCATATCCATATTGGACACGACCAACCAGATGGTTTTTGCCCAATCCAAAATTGTTCGAGGACATTATATCTATTCCATGGCTGAATCGGTGGCAATCGCAGTGATTGATGCCGATGTCGCTCTGGTGGGGGTTGCCAATATCAAGTACAAGCACCCTGTATATGCAGGAAGTAAGCTTATTGCTAAAGTCACCATCAAGCAAAAACGTCCAAAGGGTAAACATATTGTTTGGGTGATGATATATAATAAGCAGGTTGAAGTGTTTAGAGGAAAGTTCCTACTCGTGGAAATATAAGTGATTGGATTAGGGAATATATTAAGACGGTAAAAATCTTGCTTACGAAGAATTGCATAATAAGGAGCTGAGTACTTTGAGAATTATTGTTGATGCTATGGGAGGGGACAATGCACCCGATGAGATAGTGAAGGGGTGCATTGAAGCAATAAATACAAGTCAGGGATTCGAGATTGAATTATTAGGGGATAAGGCTAAAATAGAAAAATGTCTGGGAAATACGCCTCACCCCAGAATCTTTATTACTGAGACATTTGATGAAATTACCAATAATGATAAACCTACCGAAGCCATTAAGAAAAAACAGACCTCCTCCTTAGTGGTAGGTATGAAAAAAATAAAAACGCAATCAGCTCAAGCGTTTATATCAGCCGGGAGCACAGGTGCGCTTCTGGCGGGGTCGCTTCTTATTGCAGGAAGAATGAAGGGAGTCGTAAGGCCGGCTTTAGCTCCTATCGTTCCATCCAAAAAAGGGCAGACCATGATTATTGACGCAGGGATGAATACAACCATTAAACCCATTAACTACCTTCAA
The DNA here is from genome assembly GCA_023415205.1 of Bacillota bacterium. Classification (GTDB taxonomy): domain Bacteria; phylum Bacillota; class Clostridia; order DSM-8532; family DSM-8532; genus DTU059. Next base: position 33,139 of record JAEZLR010000006.1, read on the forward strand.
TTTGGCATCATGGGGACTGAATACATGAAGACCATGTTTGGTGTTGAAAGCCCCCGTGTAGGTCTCCTCAATGTGGGGACTGAAGAAAGCAAGGGTAATGAAGCCCTTAAAAATGCCTATGAAATTCTCAGCAAATCCAAGCTTAATTTTATAGGAAACATTGAGGGACGTGACCTTACTGAAGGCAAGGTAGATGTGGTTGTTTGTGATGGGTTTACTGGGAATGCCATGCTGAAAGTCATGGAAGGAACAGGAAGCTATTTCTTTGATTATCTTAAAAAGATGTACTCAAAGAGTTTCTCAGGGAAAATAAGCTACATGTTAGTCAAGCATGAACTCAAGAAGCTCAAAAAGCAGATTGATCCCGAAGAACTGGGCGGCACACCCATATTGGGTGTCAACGGCATAATTTATAAATGCCATGGGAATTCCAAAGCCAAAGCCATAAAAAATACTGTCCTTAAAGCCTGTAGTTCTGCTTGTACAACTGTGCTTGAACAAATGAAAAATATCTTTGCGTGCATGGAAGTCGGAGGTCTTTATGACGAAGCCCTATAAGGTTGGGATTATTGGAACAGGAAGTAAACTGCCTGATACGAAATTAACCAATCTTCAGCTAGAAAGCACCGTCGAAACCACTGATGAATGGATCATGAAACGAACAGGCATCAGGGAACGCGGTATTCTTGACAAAGAGATTCCCCTGACTAAGCTAGCTGCGGATGCCTCAATGGAAGCAATTAATGATGCGGGCATCAAAGCCACTGATATTGACCTGATCATAGCCACCACGGTAACACCCGATTATCTCACACCCTCCCTGTCCTGTTGTGTTCAGAAAGAAATACAAGCTAAAAATGCGGCAGCCTTTGATCTTAACGCCGCATGCACAGGATTTATTTATGCACTCCAGGTGGCGCAGGAGTTTATCAAGTCCGGTACCTATAAGAATATACTTGTCGTATCGGCCGAAGCCTTAAGCAGGGTGACCGATTATGGGGACCGAAAAACCTGCGTCCTCTTTGGAGATGGTGCGGGTGCTGTTATTGTAAGTGCCGTCCCGGAGGAATATGGCATAGAATCTTCGGTGATCGGTGCTATGGGTGAGGATGGCAGAGTGCTTACCCTTCCCGGCTTCTATTGGAATGAAGAAGATGTCTCCAATCGTAACGAAGGAAAAATCCAGGTACTCTGGATGGATGGAAGTGAAGTATTTACCTTTGCTTCGCGCATCATGGTCGAGTCAACGGAGCAAGTTCTCCAAAAATCAGGCCTTTCAACTCAGGACATTCAGTATGTAATCCCTCATCAAGCCAACATTCGTATCTTGCAAAATGCAGCGAAAAAATTAGGTATCTCAATGGAGAAGATTTACTCCAACCTTGAGACCACCGGTAATATCTCCAGCGCTAGTATTCCCGTATGTCTAGCTGAGGCGTCCCGTAAGAACCTCATCAAAAAAGGCGACAAAATTGTTCTAGTGGCCTTTGGTGGGGGCTTAACCTATGGTGCTACCGCTCTGACATGGTTTAAAAACTAATTTAATCCCTTGTGATCACGACAACTATTAAAGACTTATTATCCCAGGAGGTAAAATCAATGGGGAAAATAGCCTTTATTTTTCCTGGTCAAGGCGCGCAATATGTGGGCATGGCCAGAGAAATCACTGAGAGCTCAAGCTCTGCCGGACGGATCATGGACGAAGCGTCGGAAGCCCTAGGCTTTGATGTAAGAAAAATGATTTTTGAAGGCGATGAAGAAACGCTTAAAATTACAGAAAATACACAGCCGGCTATTGTTACTGCCAGCCTGGCCTGTGCCCAGCCGCTTCTGGATGCAGGCATTAAGCCTGACTATACCGCAGGCTTAAGCCTGGGGGAATATGCGGCCTACGTCATATCCGGCGCTCTCTCCTTCTCTGACGCCGTTAAGCTGGTGAGAAAAAGAGGAAAATTCATGCAGGAGGCTGTTCCCCTTGGAGAAGGGACTATGGCGGCTATTCTAGGCCTTTCTCGTGAGGATGTTACGGAGATTTGCCAAAAAGCCGGGAGCGTGGGTATTGTTGAGCCTGCAAACTTCAACTGTCCCGGACAGGTATCCATTGCCGGACAAACCGAGGCAGTTAATGAAGCCATCAAACTGGCCAGTGAAAAAGGTGCAAAGCGGGCCATCCTTCTTAATGTCAGCGCACCCTTCCATTGTAGTCTGCTTAAATCCGCCGGTGAAAAGCTACAAAAAGAGCTTGAAAGCATAAACGTGCAACCTATGCAGGTTCCTGTGGCCACCAATGTCACCGGAAAGCTGGTGGAATCCGAAAAGGATATTAGGGATCTTCTCGTTAAGCAGGTCAGCTCCTCCGTCCTCTGGGAGGATTGTATTAACACACTGATTCAAAACGGTGTGGATACCTTTGTTGAGATTGGACCTGGTAAGGTGTTGAGTGGCTTTGTTAAGAAAATTGACAAAACCGCAAAGGTCTATAATGTGGAGGACAGTGCCACCCTGGCTCAGACTTTGGAATCCCTGAAGGGTAATTAAAAAGGAAGCGTGGCAATTTTGTCACACCTCCTGTAATAAGAAAGGGGATAGAAATGTGCTTTGAAGGAAAGACGGTTATAGTCACCGGTTCTGCAAGGGGACTGGGATTCGCAATGGCCAATGCTTTTGCCGCTCTGGGAGCCAATGTTATGCTCTCTGGGACGAGTGAGAGCGTATTTACGGCAGTCGAGGAGCTTAAAGAAAAAGGCTATAAGGTTGCCGGCACTGCCGGGGATCTCCGCATGCCTGGGGTGGCCCAAGGCCTTATTGATAAAACCCTTGAGAATTTTGGTAGTGTGGATGTGTTGATTAATAACGCAGGCATTGTTTGCGACAAACCCTTGGTACGCATGGAGGAAGAGGACTGGGATAAGGTTCTCGACACCAACTTAAAGGGAACTTTCCTCTGCACCAAGGCCGCTTTGAAAATCATGATGAAAAAAAGAAGCGGTAGAATCATCAATATGACTTCTGTTGTTGGTCTGATGGGAAATGTAGGACAGGCGAATTACGCGGCTTCAAAGGCCGGGCTCATTGGTTTTACAAAATCAATAGCCAAGGAATACGGAGCCCGGGGAATTACCTGTAATGCAATTGCACCTGGATTTATAGAAACCCAGATGACAGGCTCACTGCCTGAAGGCGTGAAGGAATATTACCTGAAGAGCATACCCCTGGGCAGGTATGGGACACCTGACGAGGTTGCTGATCTGGCAGTTTTCCTGGCTTCCGACAGGGCGCAATATATTACGGGACAGGTAATAAATATTGACGGTGGGCTGTATATGTAATATTATTTCTAATGGATGCAATAATATGGATAAATTATATTGCAATTCCTGTCTGGAAGGGGGTGAATGGTGTGGTATTTGAAAAGGTTAAAGATATCATCGTAGAACAATTAGGTGTTGATGAGGGCGAGATCGCTATGGAAGCTTCATTCATCGATGACCTCGGTGCCGATTCCCTCGATATCGTTGAGCTCATTATGGCTCTCGAAGAAGAGTTTGATTTGGAAATACCAGACAAGGAAGCTGAAAAAATTACGACCGTTGGTGATGCAGTAGAGTACATTAAGGCACATCAATAAGAGAATCCAAATGAATAGGAAAAGTCCCAACATAAATCAATAGTTGGGACTTTTTTTATTACGAAGTAACAAGGGCTGGTCGCAAACTTCGTTTGCTGCTCGCCTATGGAACCTTTTTCTGAGGGAACGAGGTTCCCACTAGCTTAAGTTTCAAGGAGGTCAATCAATGAAGAAAAGAGTCGTAGTTACGGGTTTGGGCGTCGTGCATTCACTTGGCATGGACGTAGAGACCTTCTGGAATGCATTGAAGGAAGGTAAAAGTGGTATTAAGACAATTACCCGATTTGATACCACCAATTATTCAACCAAGGTGGGTGCACAGATCGATGATTTTGATCCCACCCAGTACATGGACAGGAAAGAGGCCAAGAGAATGGACCTCTTCACCCAATATGCCGTTGTTGCCTCTCAAAAGGCTGTAGAAATGGCCGGTATTGATTTTTCGGCCATGGACCCCTACCGTGCCGGTGTGCTTATCGGCTCAGGAGTGGGAGGTATGGAAACCCTTGAAGAAAACTGTAGAACCATGTTCGAAAAAGGACCTAAGAGAGTAAGTCCGTTATTCGTACCTATGATGATTGTGAATATGGCCTCGGGGCAGGTAGCGATCAAATTTGGCATCAAGGGCTATAATGCCTGTGTTGTCACTGCCTGTGCCACCTCCAATCACTCCATCGGAGATGCTATGCGCGTTATTCAAAATGGTTATGCTGATGTCATGATTACCGGTGGCGCCGAAGCTTCCATAACTCCCTTGGCCTATGCTGGGTTCTGCTCCATGAAGGCTATGACAGAAAATGAGGATCCTGCAACTGCCTGCCGTCCCTTTGATAAGAATCGTAATGGTTTTGTCATGGGTGAGGGCGCAGGTATTTTGGTTATTGAGGAATACGAACACGCCGTCAAGCGTGGTGCGAACATTCTGGCAGAGCTCGTCGGTTATGGTTGCACCTGTGATGCTTATCATATTACCGCTCCCGACCCTGAGGGCGAGGCGGGTATTAAATGTCTAAAAATGGCTTTGGAGGACGCGGGGATAACACCTGATGAGGTTGATTATATCAATGCTCACGGTACCAGCACACCGCTTAACGATCCGCTGGAATCCAGAGGCTTCAAGAAGGTTTTTGGAGAACATATCAAGGATATTGCCGTCAGCTCCACCAAATCCATGACGGGACATCTTCTGGGTGCCGCCGGTGGCATCGAGGCCATTGCGACGATTATGGCCATCAAGGACAGCTTCCTCCCACCCACCATTAATCTGGAGGAACCGGATCCTGAATGCGATCTGGATTATGTTCCAAATGTGGGAAGAAGCAAGAATGTCAGGTATGCCATTTCCAATGCTCTTGGCTTTGGTGGTCATAACGGAGCGCTTCTTTTCAAAAAATTTGAGAAGTAAGACAAAAAAACTGAGCAGCCCGGAAGGGCTGCTTTTTTATGTGGTAAGATTCTAATCATCTTAGGGGAGTGTCAGGATGCTTATTCCGTTAAGATCAAGCATTGAAAGAGTGATCGAAGGCAGTCCCAGCTTCCGGGTCCCTACAAAGTCTCCATGGCAGTCCGACCCTCCGGTAATGCGCAGTCCATGTTCTTTACAGAACCGAAGGCAGCGTTCGGTGGTCTCCTCACTGTTCTCGGGATGAAAGCATTCGAGGCCCATAATCCCTGCTTCCAAAACGCCCGATAGCAAGGCTGGAAGATCCTGATCATACATCCGACTGCCGGGATGAGCCAAAACCGGTAGGCCGCCTGCTTCTTTAATGGTGGCGATAACCTTATCCGGGGGAGGAAAATCCACCTGATTGAAGGAATCCTGCCAGCCTGAATAGAGATGGAAGAATTCCTTGTAGTTTCTGCATAGTCCTTTATCTATGATGTAATTAAGGCTTTTCCAGCCTCCTCTTTCAGGATTGTTCATATAGGAAAGATATTCTTGGAAGGAGACAAGGTTGGGGTAGACTGAGGCAAGATACCGAATACCCTCGTCATCCTTTTCTTCCATCAATCGGCGATTCTGCGTCAGCAAAAGCTCCAGCCCGGCATGGCTGGGATCAATACCCAGCCCCAGGATATGATAGGTTTTTTTATTAAGCATGGCTGAAACCTCAACACCGGGTATAAGGGCCATGCCTTTTTTTAGAGCCAGCTCCTTTATGATGGAGATATTTTCGGTGCTGTCATGGTCGGTAACGGCAAAAAGCTGTATTCCGGCGTTCAGTACATTCTCCACAAGCGTATGGGGAGGCCAGGTTCCATCCGAAGCGGTGGAGTGAATATGAAGATCAACAGGCATTGTTTTATCCATAACAACATTCTCCTCACTCTGAAAGATAGTTATCCCTTGGCATGAATCCTCAGAAGTTGAACACACTCCCTATAAGAGGTTTTCATAAATAGACGTATTTCTGTATTGGTATGAATTATAAGTATAACACATCGAAAAAGGGAAAACACTGGAGAAAGCTCCGAGTATTGTTTTTCCCCCTGGTGTGAATATTTCCGGTATGCCATGCGCATAGGGGGATTTTTTCGAAGAAAATGACAGCTCTCCGCCCCATATGTTAAAATACTAGAAAACGGGTATTGAAAAGAAAGAGGAGGGTCACTTTGAGTAAAATACCTGACCAAATACTCAGCACCGTAGCTGTTCTGGAAAGCAGAATCGGCTACCGGTACAGAAATAAGCAATATGCCATAAACGCGCTTATTCACAGCTCCTATTCCAATGAGCACCATAGCTTTGCAGCCAAAAACAATGAAAGGCTTGAATTTCTGGGAGATGCCATTCTGGATTTCGTTTTGAGCCTCATGCTCTATAATAACAAGGAGAATCTAAGCGAGGGTGAGATGAGTAAAATGCGGGCTTTGATTGTCTGCGAATCCTCTTTGTTCGCCTGTGCGCAGGAGATGGGCCTAGGAGATTTGATTTTTTTAGGCCGTGGGGAAGAGGCTAATGGCGGAAGAACCCGACCCTCTATTTTATCCGATGCCCTGGAGGCCATCATTGGCAGCATTTATCTGGATGGCGGTATGGATGAGGCCGAGGGATTCATTGTGAACCTATTGGGAGATATCTATCATAAAGCCGTTAGCGGAATGCTTTTTATGGACTATAAGACGGCCTTGCAGGAGGAGCTTCAAAAATCAGGGGATATCCAGATTCAGTACAAACTGATGGAGGCTGCCGGACCCGATCACTCCAAAACCTTTAAGATTGGTGTTTATGCCAACGGAAAAGCTATCGGCACTGGAACGGGCAGATCCAAGAAGGATGCCGAACAAATGGCCGCAAAGGCCGCTTTGGAAAAGATAAATCAAGCACAATAGCGAGGCAGCCATGAGGGATCATCGACACATTAATATTCCTATATTTGTCCCCCACAGAGGCTGCCCCCACACCTGTATTTTTTGTGACCAGCGAAGGATTAGCGGAGAAGCCTCCCAGCAAACCCCACAAAAGGTGGTCAAGCTGGTGGAAGACAGCCTTTCAGCCCTTGGTCGGAAGCATGAGATAGAGATCGCTTTTTTTGGAGGCAGCTTTACTGGAATTCCCCAGCCTGAAATGATCGCATACCTTGAAGCGGCCCGGCCCTATTTGGAATCCGGTAGGGTTCAGGGCATTCGTATTTCAACCCGCCCCGACGCCATTGACCCTCCTGTGCTGGATATTCTAGAGCGCTATGGAGTCACTGCCATAGAGCTTGGGGTGCAAAGCTTGAATGCCTCGGTTCTGGAGCTAAGCGGAAGGGGTCATACCCCAGAGGATGTGGAGAGGGCCTGTGAACTGATACGGCAAAGGGGCATTAACCTAGGCATACAAACCATGATTGGCCTTCCCGGTGACAGCTTTGAAATATCCCGGGAAACGGCCTGCCGGGTCATTGGACTAAAGCCACAAATGATCAGGCTTTACCCTGTTCTGGTTATTAAGGGAACTGAATTAGAGCGGCTGTACCATGAAGGTCTCTATCGCCCCTTGGGCCTTGAGGAGGCGGTTGAATGGTGTGCCACATTACTTCCTCTCTACCGTGAGGCAGGGATTACCGTGCTGCGCGTAGGGCTTCATTCTTCGGAGGCACTGGGGGCTTCTGTTGTGGCTGGTCCTTATCACCCGGCCTTCGGAGAGCTTGTGGAGGCCAGAATTTTCAGGCAGCGGCTTATTGAGCAGTTGAGACAGATGGACCTGATCCCTGGTGAAAGAATACGTATCAGGACGCGCCCCAACCTGGTTTCCAAGGTCATAGGACATAAACGGGCCAATCTTCAGGCCCTCCGTCATCAGTTCAGTCTGTTAGAAATAAAAGTGACGGGGGATTTGATGGGGGAGGATTTTAGGGTGGAAAGATGCCTAAAGCCATAAAAAGTGGTACACTTTAAAGCAGGAAGGGTCACCGGACAAAAAGAATGGAGGAGATTGCATAATGAGAACCATTGAAGCAGGCATCATTACGGATGCGGTGGAAAGGCTTTGCATAGAGGCGAATTTGTACTTGAACGAGGATGTGAAGTCGGCATTGATAAGGGCGGAGGAGAAAGAGGAGTCCGATACGGGGAAATCCATTTTGGGCAGCCTCATTCAAAACGCTGAAATAGCTGCACGGGAAGGCTTGGCCATCTGCCAGGACACAGGAATGGCCATACTATTTGTGGAACTGGGGCAGGAGGTGCATATCGTTGGGGGTAGCCTGGAGGCAGCGCTTCATGAAGGGGTACGCCGGGGCTATAAGAAAGGTTATCTACGGAATTCAGTAGTCAAGGACCCCTTACGAAGAGAGAATACCAAGGACAATACCCCTGCCGTTATTCACTATGAAATTACGCAAGGGGAGGGGCTAAGGATTCATGTAGCCCCCAAGGGCTTTGGCAGCGAAAACATGAGTACTCTCAAGATGCTTAAGCCCTCCGAAGGTGTGGAAGGTGTAAAAAAGGTGGTTATAGATGCTGTCAGCCAGGCGGGTGCCAATCCCTGTCCTCCCATAGTGGTGGGCGTGGGTTTAGGGGGAAGCATGGAAAAAGCCGCACTGATTGCAAAAAAGGCCCTGATGCGTCCGCTGGACCAATGCCACCCCGATTCCTATTATAGGAACCTGGAAGAAGAGCTTCTGGAAAGCATTAATAAGCTGGGAATAGGGCCCGCGGGGCTGGGAGGAAGGATCACCGCATTGGGTGTTAATGTTGAAGTCTACCCCACCCATATAGCCGGACTTCCCGTAGCGGTCAATATATGCTGCCACGTCGCCCGCCACAAATCTGTGGAGCTTTAATGAAACTAAAAGACAGGAGCAGACATGAACCAGAACTACGGAACCCTTTATCTTGTGGCCACACCCATAGGCAATCTGGAAGATATGACCTTAAGAGGCGTCAGAATCCTCTCCGAGGTCGACCTGATTGCCGCAGAAGACACCCGTCATTCTCTCAAGCTGCTCAACCATTTTGATATAAAAAAGCCGCTGGTGAGCTATCATGACAATAATCGAATTTCAAGGGCAAGGGAGCTTATTGAACGCTTGAGAGAAGGAAAGAACCTTGCCTTGGTCAGCGACGCAGGAACCCCCGCCATTTCTGATCCCGGTGAAGAATTGGTGGCCATGGCCATAGAAGAGGGAATTAAGGTTACGGCCATCCCCGGTTGCTCTGCCTCCATCACTGCCCTGATTATGTCAGGGCTTCCCACCGGACGGTTTGCCTTTGAGGGCTTCCTCCCTCAAAAGCATTCGGAGCGTGTGAAGTTTCTGGAAACCCTTCAGTTTGAGGACCGTACCCTGATCTTTTATGAGGGGCCCCATCGGGTGAAGGAAATGCTTGCTGACACCCTGAAGGTTTTAGGAGATCGGCGCTGCGCAGCCTTACGGGAACTGACGAAGCTCCATGAGGAAGGGGTGAGGGGAACTGTGAGTCAGGTGATCAGCCATTTTGATCAAAACGATCCCCGGGGCGAGTTTGTGATAGTTCTGGAAGGCTCACAAAAAAAGGCTTCGGAGAACCAAAAGCCCGATTATTCCGGCCTACCTATCGATCAGCATATGGAAATTTACCTAAAGCAGGGCTATGAACGCATGGAGGCCATGAAGCTGACAGCCCGTGATAGAAATCTCTCCAAGCGGGAGGTTTATGCCCTGCTTAATCGTTCGGACTCGAAATAAATACCTTATCGGAACCCAAAGGGCTACAACTGTTGGACAGGATCATGATTTTTGTATCCGAATCCTGCAGCAAAGCGGATAAACGAGCGTTAAAGGGGCTATGCCCATCAGGCCTTTCGCCTGCAATGATGAGTTCTATGCCATAATGCTGGGCATATTGGGCTATGGTTTCAGGGATTTTATCGGAATGAAGGATAGTAAGCTCGGCACCATAGGATTTGGAGAGCGAAAAAAGATACTCCAAAGCCACTCCGTCTTTTGCATTATCAATAAAATTCCAGTTTTCGTTTGTGACGTGTATAACATAGAGGTTTCCACCATCCGCCAAAAGCTCTGCCGCAGTTCTAATAAGGCGTTCACAGGCCTTTTGCTGGGTGACACAAACCAGTATGGAAGAATATGTACTCAATTTAACCATCTCCGAATGAGAAATAAAACTACCCTATTATTATAACAGATTATTTTTCAAAAGTCTGTATGGATAAAACGCACTTTTTGACATTTGCCCCACAACGTGGGTATAATCAAAAGACGGTAGCAATCAGGTATTTAAGGAGATTTATTATGGACTATAAGCACATCGTGTGGGACTGGAACGGGACACTTTTGAATGATGCGGAGGCCTGTGCCCATGCCGTGGCTGAAATGCTTGAGAAACGGGAAATGGGCACGCTTACCCTTGAGGAGTATCGGGACAGGATTGTTTTTCCTGTGATAAATCTGTATTATATTGCGGGCTTTGATATGGAAAAGGAAGATTTTAAGAGTATTTGCGATGAGTATATTGAAAACTACCTTAAGTGTTTTCCCTCCCTCCGTATTCAGAACGATGCCCGTGACATTCTTCAGAAATTAAAGGATAAGGGCCTGAGCCAATATATTGTGTCTGCTTCAGGATTGGATATTCTGTTGAAGCAGGTAAGGCACTATGGGCTGGAAGAATTCTTTACCCACATTTTAGGACAGAAGGATAACCAGGGCGATAGCAAGGTGCATCTGGCCCAGCAGCTTATCGCACTAACCCAATGCCGTCCCGAGGAAGTGTTATTTATCGGCGATACCCTCCATGATGACGAGGTTGCCAAGGAAGCAGGATTTGATTGCTGTCTGGTGGCCAATGGCCATTGCAGCAGCGAACGTCTTGTGAAAACAGGATCTCCTGTGTATGAAAACCTTACAGCCATGTATGAAGCGCTTTTTAAGTAGGAGGAAACTATCTAGATGGAATTTATTGATTTAAGAAGTGACACCGTCACCTGGCCAACCCGGGAGATGCGTGAGAGTATGCTTGTAGCTCAAGTGGGAGATGATGTATATGGTGATGACCCCGCCACCAACCGTCTCCAGGAGTTGGCAGCTAAAATCCTCAACAAGGAAGCGGCCCTCTTTGTACCCACAGGAACCATGGGAAATCAACTGGCGGTTTTTACCCATATCCAGCGCGGGGATGAGGTAATTCTGCCAGAGGATAACCATATTGTAGCTCATGAGGGCGGCGCTGCAGCCATCATTGCTGGAGCCAGCTTAAGATGCCTGCCCTCTGATAAAGGGATAATGGATTTAACAAAGGTGGAGGAGACCATCCGCACCGGAGAGGATATTCATGAGCCAAAAACCGGGCTCATCTGTACCGAAAATGCTCATTCCACAGGCGTGGTTCACCCCTTGTCCTATATGAAGGAGCTTTATGCCCTTGCTCAAAAGACTAACCTTCCCGTCCACCTGGATGGTGCAAGGCTTTTCAACGCAGCAGCCTATCTTAAGGTGGATGCCGCAGAAATTGCTCAATATGCTGACTCGGTCATGTTCTGCCTCTCCAAGGGCCTATGTGCGCCTGTGGGTTCCATGCTGGTAGGTTCCCGCTCCTTTATAGAAGCCGCCCGCAGAAAACGTAAACTATTGGGCGGCGGCATGCGACAGGTAGGCGTATTAGCCCAGGCAGGCATTCTGGCCCTTGAGAAGATGGCCGGTAGGCTTCATGAGGATCATGAGCAAGCCCTGTATCTGGCCCAAAGCCTCAACAGGCTGCCGGAGCTTGAGGTCTTTATGGAGGATGTCCATATCAATATGGTCTTTTTACGCATAAAAAGGCCATTAGAGGGTCATGCCCTAGCCTCGGCCATGAAAAGAGAGGGAATTCTTATCAACCCACCCCAGGGGGGAATTCTACGCCTGGTCACCCATTACTATGTGGGCAGAGAACAGGTAGACAAGGTGGTGGAAGTCCTGAAAAACTTCCTGAACCAGTCCTAAGCGGCCCCATTCTCTGTTCAAAAATATAAAAAGTATGTATAGCGCCTCCTTTACTGTTGTTCTTTAACATAAAGGCAGTATTCCATACAAAAAGGGTAGACTATGTTTGGAAATTTCATGCAAACATATGTTCTTTTTGAATGGGGTATGCTATAATTTAAAAGAACATGTGTTTCCGGAGGCGTTTATGCAATTGCTCGAAAAGCTCCAAATTCTGGCTGATTCGGCTAAATATGATGTTTCCTGTTCTTCCAGCGGAAGTAACCGCAGCAGTAAAAAAGGGCAGGTGGGAAATGCCGCCCCCGCCGGCATCTGTCACAGTTGGTCGGACGATGGCCGGTGCATCTCGCTTTTAAAGGTCCTTTTCACTAATTGCTGCATCTATGACTGTAAGTACTGTGCCAATCGTGCCACCAATGACAACCGACGGGCATCCTTTACGCCTGACGAGCTATGCCAGCTCACCATTGAATTTTATCGAAGGAACTATATTGAAGGCCTTTTTCTGAGCTCTGCCGTGGTGAAAAGCCCGGATTACACCATGGAGCTTATTATTACGGCCCTCAGAAAGCTTCGTCATGAGCATCACTTCAACGGATATATCCATGTGAAGTCCATCCCGGGAGCAGATTTGAGACTGATTCATGAGGCCGGCCTCCTGGCAGACCGTATGAGTATCAATATCGAGCTTCCTTCCGTTCAGGGCCTTAAGCTCTTGGCACCCCAAAAGGAGCACTCAGACATTTTAAAGCCCATGTCCTATGTAAAGGAACAGATACTGGGAGGAAAAGAGCTGACCATTTATCGAAAGAAACAGCTATTTGTACCGGCTGGACAAACCACCCAGCTCATTGTCGGGGCTACCCAAGATAGTGACCGAACCATTCTTAACCTGACTCAGGAGCTTTATAAGCGCTATAACCTCAAACGGGTGTATTATTCTGCCTATGTCCCTGTCAATGACCATAAGGATCTTCCTGCCATCACTACCACTCCGCCTCTCCTGCGGGAGCATCGTATTTACCAGGCCGACTGGCTCCTGAGATTCTATGGGTTTGAGGCCCACGAGCTTCTAAGCGAAAGCCATACCAGCTTTGATACCCGGGTGGACCCTAAATGTGATTGGGCCCTGAATCATCTGGAGCAGTTCCCTGTTGAAATAAACCGTGCACCGCTGGAAATGCTCATGAGGGTTCCCGGTATAGGATATAAAATGGCTGAGAGAATAGTAAGGGCAAGGCGGGTGGCCCCCCTTTCCTATGAAGACCTTAAACGGATGAGGGTGGTGCTCAAGCGTGCCAGGTACTTTATAACCTGTAAGGGAGCTTATAATGGAGGGGTGGATTTAGATTCCACCGATCTTTACCCTATTTTGGCCGAAGAAACCGATTCAAAGAATCTTTATGGTCAGATTTCTATGTTTGGGTAAGGCATTTTGTATTTTTTAGAACGAGGTTTGATAATGATTTATGTCACCGATGGTAGCTTTGAAGGCTTGCTGACGGCAGTATTTGATGCCTATGCACATAAGGAGGAACCGGAGGCTATTGTGTCCATGGACCACTGCCAGCTTAGCCTCTTTTCCGGCATCAGGGAGATAGAAACCCGGCAGGACAAGTCGGACAGGGTTTATGGTGCAATTGTGGAGAAAATGTCCCAGGAAGCCATGGAAGAGATATATAGGGCCTACCTTTACGAAGATCCGGATGTGGGCCTGGCCATATACCGCTATATAAAAATCGGATTAAGAATAGGCCGCCGTATTCTATCCTACTTGCAAAACCAGGAGGTATTGCGCGTCCATGACATGAGCTACAGAGTGATGGGAGAGACCCACTTCTTTCTGGGGATATTGAGGTTTAAAAAACTTAAGAATGGCATTTATTATGCCAAAATTGAGCCGGATAACAACATTATTATGCTGTTGACCAATCATTTTGTGGATCGGCTCAATGACCAGCCCTGGATTATACACGATGCAAAGCGGAATCTTTATGCCCTCTATAACACCCAACAGGTGGTTTTCTCCAATGAATGCCTGCCCATAACCGATAATGAGCTGGATGAGGAATTTGAGCTTTTATGGAAAAAGTATTTTAAGGCTATTGCCATCGAAAGCAGGATTAATCCGAAGCTTCAAAAATCCTTCATTCCCCGGAGATATTGGAAGAATCTACCTGAATTGGACAGAATGAAGTGACTTTCAGGGAATGCTGATGTGATCTATACTTTAGAAAGATGAACATTTTTATACCATGTAAAAAACGTTTCTATTGACAGTTAGTTCATATTGAGTGACTTTTAAGGCTGTGTTATAATGAACATAAAGAGATCGTTCCTGGAATGTTCGAGATGCCCGTAATTTGAACCTGCTATATTTGACACGGGAGTTCGATTATTTGGCCATGGAACACAGGCCACAAGCTAATTCCGACACAAGGCTCAAGCCTTGTGCAACGGCGGTGGAAGTGTGAAATGTCCAATAGGGCACCCACCTGGTACATGCCAGGTGTCAAGAATGGGTAAACGGCATTTTGGGGTAGGGCTGTTCGTAAGAACAGCCCTTTCTTATTATTCTCCCAGCATGGCCAGTATTTCTCTAACCACAATATCGGGCTTGCTTAAATGAATATGCTCACCGGCTTTTTCGACTTCCAGCAGTGTCGTTTTGGGTGAAATCTTAAGGATATCCCCAGAAAGCTCATGGTGAAGTCGGCCAAGCTGTCGTGCCGAATATTCAGGAACGCCGTTTCGAACCCATTCTCTTATAAGGGACTCATTGGAGGGATAGAGAACCATTAAGGGGATCGGAGGGAAATCACCCTCGACCTCCATCTCCTTAAGGCTGCTTTCAAGCTGGGAGTACTCCAACTGCATGGTATCGTAGTTTTCGCTCCGCGCATAGTGCTCAATGATATCTCGTTTATAGCGCTTGTCCAGCTTATATCCCTTAAAAAGGGGAAAGAGTCTGTAAAAACCTCTTGTAGCCAGCTTCTTTTTCTTTAGCGCAGCTTCAAAGAGGTTGGGGCATTCTTCAATTTCATTGATGGTATTAAGCCAATGCTTGTACTTAACAGGGAGGGGATCAATAAAAAGGGCACCCCTGACATTCTGTGGTCGCGTGATGGCATAGAAGCGCGCATAAACGGATCCCGTACCGTGTGCCACCAGGAAAACAGGCTTTTTGATCTTTTCCGATTTAAGGATCACATCGAGTTCTTGGGCAATATTGGCGGCATTCCGTGAATTCTCATCGGGAGTGCTCCACCCGTAACCTGCCCTCTCCCAAGTGATGGTGCGGAATTTTGAACCCACCTCATTCTGTATGGGCCACCATTCCGCTTGCGCGCTGCCTATGGCGTTGATAACCACCACCACAGGCTCGCCCTTCCCTTTAACGCGATAGTAAAGCTTCATTCCGTGGGCATCAACGAATTTCCCTTCTGGTGAGGGTTTGCTAAACCATTGAAGACCCCGCCGAATATTTAAAAAGATAAAGAGTAAAACCGTGGCATATAAAAGGGCTGTAAAACCCAACAGGTACAAAAGGAATCTCATGTGTGTCTCTCCTTAAAATCAGAATCTGGCATGAGAAACAAGGAACAAATGTCATAAGCAGATGAACTTGCTATTAACATGCTAGCATACTGATGAAAAGGCTTCAAGAATAATCATGGTCTCAGCATTTCGCGAAGGGTGTTTTCTAAGAAAATAATTCGGCCCTCCAGTTCCTTAATGCGCTCAGTAAGCACATCTTTGCCTTCATCATTCTTTTCTGTCTTTTGCTGTGACAGATTTTTGACATCAAAAGGAAAACGCAGACCATTGCCGAATAACATGGGAGTGAGGTCGCATTTAAATAGGCGATCCTCCTTGTGATTGGATTGAAATTTACATTTTAGCGGAATGTCCCTGCCCACCAGGTCCATCCGGGTTTCTTCTGCAATGCCGGAGCAGTCAGCCTTCACCCTTGCCAGACTAAAAGCGGCCTTCAAGGAACGCACCACATAGGGTTGGTTATTCACCAGTATCAGGCTGTCTGTTCCTTGTCCCGAGGCCTGGGTGTAGACTTCAAGTCCTTTTGAGAATTTATTCAGAATAGGGTCAAACTTAAAGAGCACACAGTTATCCTGGCCATCATCCGGGGAAGCCAGGATATAGAGGGGGCCGTCATTAGTAATCACCGATTGCAATCTGAGGGAGGCATTGTAGGGAAAGGGCGTGGTCACAGGCTTAGAGGCCTTGCCGTCACAAATTCTCCGATACACCAAAAGGCTGACATTCTGGACATCGGTGACAAAAAACAAATGTATGGCCGATCCATCCGAGCAAGCGGCATAGTTTTTCCCATCCCTGATAATGACCCCTTCCACCTCGGGCATGGAATAGCCCGAATGGTCAATGCGCTGATAGGTCAAAAGCTGCTTGCGATTATGGGTTACGGTATAGAAAACATGGCAAAGGCCATCGGCCTCAATAAGGCAGACATTATAGGGAGAGGTTCCGCTAATGCGGCTCTCCAACAGCACCAGGGGTTCCTTTTTTTCTTCGCAGGCTGTTAGGTAGAGCAGGCGGCCAGAATAATCCACAAAGCAGGTATTGACATTATCCCCCGAATCCAATAAGGCGGAATAATCCGCTGTAGCATTATCAGACAATAAAAACGGAGGTCCCCATTTGTTCTCATCGTCCAGCATGCTCATAAATAGTCCGTTTTTATACCAAATACAGGTGGTAATGCCCATACTGTTTTTTAGAATATGCCGGATATTTTCGTTGGAAGGCACATCACACAGCCCCTTTATATATTGATTTAAGGTTATATTTTTATTGCTTGCCACTACTATGCTTATTTATGTCCCCGAATGAATATGACGGTCTGTCACCAATTCAGTCAAAAGGCATATTATGACAATGTGAAGGCAATTATTCTGAAATGGAGGACCGTTAAAAATGGGCTGTAAAGAACAAGTCGTTCCAGGACTCATAGGCGGCGAAGACATATGCAAGCTACGCGAAGCCGTTTGTGTCCATGTAGAGAAAGTATATGACAATTGCCGTGAAAAAGATTGTATTGAAGATGCGGTCGTTGACTTTGTTGACAATGTTCAGGACCTGATCAACAATGCAGTCAAGGTAAAAACGAAAGATGCCGAAGTGGTGGCCGTTCTGGCCGACCTTGAGGATGTACCTTTCAAGAGGGGCTTCTTCACCGTTAATGTACGCTATAGAATTCGCGTGGTTTGTGAATTCTGCTACAAGGATGTAACCGGAAATATCGTCAACTCAACTCCCAAGGTGGGGTATGTATGGTTTTCCAAGACGGTTATTCTCTTTGGTTCTGAAGGAAAGATCAAGATCTTTAAGAGCGTAGACCTGAACCATCCGAACCCTGTCTGTGAGGGATGCAGCGATAACTGCGGAAGCCTGGTAGAACAGGATAACCTCCCCATTATCAAGGTCGAGGTTGCAGAACCTCTGGTTCTCAACACCCGCATCAAGAGAGTGCATGACAAACATAACTGCGGAGCCGATGAAGATAGAGGCGAAGTCAATGCCTTTATTGGCCCTCAAAGAAGAGTGGTTGTCACTCTGGGGATATTCTCCATCATCAAGCTCGTGCGCCTTGTTCAGCTATTAATTCCGGCCTTCAACTTCTGCTACCCCAATAAGGAGTGCATTGCTTCTACCGATGAGAATCCCTGCGATATCTTTGACACCATCGACTTTCCGCTGGATCAATTCTTCCCTCCCCAGAAGTTTGACTTCCCTGGAGCCGAAGAACATACACGGTGCTAAAAGGAAGGACTCAGGTCCTTCCTTTTTATTACCATATTTTACTTAATCCTTCTTTTCAAAGGCGTCATGGGGGAGTGCTGCATAGAACAAGAAGCTTTGCAATGTAATGCTATGGGGATGCGCTATGTCAACGCACTTAGCATTTACGATAAGTACGAAGGGAGAACACCGGAAAGCATAGGTAGAACTGTTTGCGAAAAATAGTATTCTAAGTCATTTTGTTGACGTCATAAGGAAATTATTGTGATATAATAATAGCGTGCTTTAGGTTGCAACGTGGTTGAGAAAAATGTAAAATAAGAGCATGTACAAAGATCTTAACAAGCTTAGGTGAGGTACAGAGGATAAGAATGCGAAGAATCATGACGGCCACAGCACCATTTATAGTGCTTCTCATTGGATGGGCTTTAGCTATCAAGGTTGAGCTAACCAATGATGCGGTTCAATCTCTTGTCAGGATTTTGCCCTATCTGCTTGTTGTCTTCGCGCTGTTTATGAGCCTTTGGTTTCAAAACAGTAATTCCTTTTATATGGTGTGTTTTATCCTCGTAGCCTATATTTTCATGAGTACAACCGTGACTAGTCCGCCTATGCTTCTGGAGGCTGTGACCTTAGTCAGCATTCTTTTGCCCGTCAATGCTGTCTGGTTGGGCTTTTCCAAAGAGAGGGGCATCTTTAGTACTTATGGAAGAAACAAGGCCATTATCATCCTGGGTCAACTGATTTGGGTTTTTATCAGTATTATGGGAAAATCCAGCGCTCAAACGGATGTTGAAGTGGTCGCCCAAGCGGCCCTGTCCATCAAGGCCCCCGCCTTTGCTCTATTTGTGCTGGCCATAGGTATTTTATTAGCTAGCTATTTACTGAAAAAACAGCAGATGAGCCTTACTTTTGTAGCGGTTCTTTTGACAGCCTTGATTGCGTTACATTTTGCCCATAGGCCTTTGGTACTGGCAGTCTTTGCTACTGCAATCTTTGTTATTGTGGTCGTTGCTTTGTTTGATGTATCCTATTCCCTGGCCTTCCGTGATACTCTGACGGGGGTGCTGTCAAGAAGAGCGATGGAGCAGGAGCTATTGAAGCTTGGCAGTAAATACACCATAGCCATAGCTGACCTGGACCATTTTAAGCATATAAACGACAATTTTGGACATGATGTGGGGGATGAAGTCCTAAAAATGGTAGCTTCAATCCTTCAAACCTATTCAGGCAGGGCCAAGGTGTTTCGTTATGGTGGAGAAGAGTTTGTCATTTTGTTTGCCGGGATGAGCTGTAATGAGGTGATTCCCCAACTGGAGAAAATGAGAAAGGCCGTGGAACGACGGCCCTTCATTTTAAGAGCTGAGGGCCGTCCAAAGGATAAGCCCGATCAACAAAAGCCCGGGAGTTCCAAGGGGCGAGGCGTAATCAATGTAACCATGAGCATAGGCGTGGCCCAAAAGAATGACTTACTTAAAACAAGTCAGGATGTCATAAGAAAAGCTGATGAAGCGCTATATAAATCAAAAAATGGTGGTAGAAATTGTGTAACGAAATTTTAACACCAAGGGGAGGTAAGAATGGACGATATTCTCCAAGACATTATTAACCGTGAGGAAGAGGCTTTAAGGATTGAGGAAGAAGCCAAGAAACAATCCCTTGACATTCTCACCGAGGCTAGAAAAAAGGCCGAAGAGGTTCTGGAAAAGTCCCTGGTAGAGGGAGAATCCGTGGCCGAAGAAATTCTTAAAAAAGCCAGAGATGAGGCCTTTGAGGAAAGAAAGCTTCATGACAATCAGACTCTTGGTGAACAGGAGCAAACCCGGGCAAGGTTCAGGGAAAAGCTCAATGAGGCGGCGGATTATATTGTGGGAAGGATTGTGAATAAGTCGTGGCAGTAGTCAAAATGAACAAAATTACTGTGCTGGGGCTTATCAATGAAAGGGCGTCTCTTTTAAGATCACTATTGGAGCTGGGAGTTGTTGATATCAACGAGGAAGAGCCTGGTGAAAGCATTAGGGACAAAGCCAAAAAGCCACATGTACAAGCTGAGTTACTCAAAGTTGACACGCAGATCTCGGAGCTTTCTCGTGCCATAGACATAGTCAGTGGCTATGTGCCGGTGAAAAAGCCTTTGTTTGCTGCGCGTAGAATTGTTTCGGAGTCTGATTATTCCGCTATTATGGAGAAGATGGATGAGACGATGGCCAAGGCGGGGGAGATTAATCGTCTGGAGGATGAGCTCATACGTATGAAGGGAGAGGAAAACCGCCTTCTGGGTGTGATTCGCTCCCTGGAACCCTGGATGGATATGGATATTGCTTTGGACACCCCTGCAACCCGACATACCCAATGCTGGTTGGGAACCGTGTCTGCCAGAACCGACATCGGATCGCTGGAGGAAACGCTGCAAAAGGTCTGCTCAGAGGCTTTAATACTTAGGGGACGAAGTGACCGTGAGCATCAATACATCGCTATTATTTTTCACAAGTCCGGTGAAAACGATGTCCTTACTGTATTACGAAATTCGGGCTTCAGCAGAATCACCTTGAGGGATGTGGAAGGAACCGCCAGGGATAGCCGGGAGCATCTTCAAAAGAGGCTGAATACCCTTCACCAGGATAGGGAAGACAAGGTTGCCTTAATTAAGGCTCTGGCTCAGGAAAGAGACCGGTTAGAGGTCGTTTCCGACGGGCTTCGCATGGAGCGGGCCAGGATTGAGGCAAGGGGACGCTTGGTGGCAACACGCTCCACCTTTATTCTTAAAGGATGGGCGCCTGCCGAATTATCAGGTAAGGTGGAAGAACTTTTAAATTCAAAGTATTTCTGCTGGGTAACCGTTGAGGAGCCGGGGCCCGATGAGGATTTTCCTGTGCTTATTCAGAACGGCCCCATCGTAGAGGCTGCTGCACCCGTCCTTGACATGTATGGTGTTCCTTCCAGTAAGGAGCTTGACCCCAGTGCCGTGATGATGGTGTTCTATGTCTTCTTCTTCGGTTTAATGCTGGGTGACGGTGGCTATGGCCTTATTATTGCTCTGGCTACCGGCATTATCCTGAAGAAGTTCAGGCTTGAGGACGGTACACGTCGTTTTATTAAACTACTGTTTTTCTGCGGACTCTCAACGATTTTTGCGGGATTCCTCTTTGGCAGTTGGTTTGGTATTGGATCCCTTTCCAAGACCGCTTTATGGATTGTGCCCACTGAGAAGCCGGAACTGATGATGAGCTGGTCCATCCTGTTTGGTATTATCCATATGTATACAGGCCTTTTCATTAAGGGACTCAATTATATCCGACGGGGCCAGATATGGGATGCCATTTGTGATGTATTGTTTATCTATATTCTCTTTACCGGTTTTATTTTCTCCCTGCTCCCCTTTGCGCCCGGTTTGACCATTTCCAGCTCGAGCGGGATTGTCAAGGTAGGGTATATCATGTTCGTTATAGGGATAGCTCTCCTGCTTTTGACACAGGGAAGGCACTCCAAGAAATTGTTCGGTAAAATCTTCGGAGGCTTTGGAAAACTCTATGACATTGTTAGCTTTTTCAGCGACTGTTTGTCTTACACGAGAATCCTAGCTCTAGGCCTTGCCTCAGCTATTATCGGGGATATTGTCAACACCATGACAGGATCCTTTGGCAGCATTATCGTGAAAGTCATAGCCGGAACCTTAATTGTTTTGGTGGGACATACCTTGAATTTTGCCTTGAATGCTCTGGGCGCCTATGTCCACTCCTGCCGGCTCCAGTTCCTGGAGTTCTTCGGGAAGTTTTTTGAAGGCGGAGGCGTAGCCTTTAAGCCCTTCAAAGCCAACACCCTGTACATTGTCGTCAAAACCCAAACATCTGAGTTTCTACATTCCGGAACAAAGACCGGAGTAGCATAAAAGCATTGAGTAATTAGGAGGAGAACACAATGAATTCAATTTTTTCTAATCCACAATTTTGGGCTTTTTTAGGGGCCGCGATTGCATTTTTGATTGCCGCTTTAGGATCATCAAAGGGCTGCGGTATCGCGGGTCAGGCGGCTGCAGGCGTTGTTGCGGAGGATCCCAGTAAGTTTAGCTCCACCATGATTCTTCAGGCCCTTCCCGCAACCCAATCCATCTACGGATTCGTTATTGCGTTTATGATTATCGGTAAGATTTCTGATGCCTTAACCCTCCAGCAGGGACTTGCACTCTTTGCCACAGGTCTGCCTGTCGGTATTGTTGGGTTCCTTTCAGCGATCTATCAGGGTAAGGTGTCTACCGCAGGTATCAACCTCATCGCCAAGAGACCGGAAGCTTTAGGTAATGCGATTATCTACGCTCTCATGGTTGAAATGTTCGCAATTTTGAGCTTGGTTGTTTCCATTCTTATGTTGGGTAAAATCTAAAACAAAAACAAAGGGGCTTATAAGATGAACGGAGCCGAAAAGATCAAAGACAGAATTTTAGCCGATGCCAAGGCTCTGAGCGAAAAAATACTGGATGATGCCAGACGTGAAGCTCAAAGTATCTTGGCCAATGCTGAAAAGGAAGCCTTTCAAAAGGTCACTGTCATGACAGAAAAAGCCCGGGAAGAAGCCGTGCTTATTAAACAGCGTTTTGTGGCTGCAACGGGTATGGAAGACAGGAAAAAGATCCTGAAGGTACGTCAGGACAGTGTGAATGAAGCGTTCCAGACAGCGCTTCAACGCTTGGCTGATCTACCAGATGACCAATATGGCTTATTCCTTGAGAAGATTATTCTGAATATCGCCAAGGATGAGGTCTGTTATATTGTATTGAATCAAAGAGATAAGGAACGGCTGGGGGACACCTTTGTCAAAAAGGTCAACGGGAAGCTGGAAAGCTTAGGAAAGAAAACCCGTTTGACCCTTGCCCAGGATACTCTGACTGCATCGGGCGGGTTTATTCTTCGCTACGAGGACATGGAAGTCAATTGCACCCTGGAAATCCTTATCACCATGGCAAGACCGGAGCTGGAATCCGAGGTTGCCACAATCCTTTTGGGCGAATAAACTGATTATCGTTACTTAATGCAAAGGAGTCTTTATGGCCAGAATCAGGGAAGAGGATTATGCCTATGCCACAGCACGTATCCGTGCTATAGAGACAAAGCTTATGGATAGGAACAAGCTAGACCGGCTGATGGATACAACCGATCCTGCTCAAGCTGTCAAGCTTTTGATGGAATCCGGCTATGGTACGGGTAACGATCCTATGGAAAACAGTAAAGATGGAAATGGAAATGTGGAAGCGCTCCTTTCGTCGGAGCTAAAGAAGGCCTATGACCTGCTGTTTGAGATTCTACCCAACCCAGGGGTCGTGGATCTTTTCAAGCGCCGTTATGACTATCTGAATGCCAAGCTTATATTAAAAGCAGAATTCTTGGGGATTGATGTGATGAAGAGCCTCTCTGTCATGGGGACAATCAAGCCTGAGAAGCTGTTTAAGTATATTACTGACAGAAAGCTTAATGAGCTTCCCGAAATATTCAGTAAAGCCATTGTGGAGAGTATTGACGTTTTCAACCAGACCAGGGACCCACAAACCATAGACTTTATCCTGGATAAGGCGAGCTTTGAGAACATGACCCTCGATGCTCACGAAACCGGGGAGCCCTTCTTGGCTGAGCTCACCAAAAGGCTTGCGGATACAGCCAACATCAGAGTTTTTATCCGGACTAAGCTGATTTCCGGTTCCCGGGATCTGGTTAGACAAGCCCTGGTAAAGGGCGGCAGTATTCCTGAGTCCCTATTGGAGGAATTGGCCGACAAGAACCTGGATAAGTTCTTTGAGGCCCTTAAGTTCACTGAATTGGCTAACCTCAGCGGTGAGCTGGCCGAGGCTGTCAAACACCCAAGTGGCATTTCGCAGATTGAAAAGGTGTTGGAGGATTCCATTACCCACTTTTTAAAGCAGAGCAAATATGTTGCCATGGGCATAGAGCCTGTAGTCGCGTACTTATTCTTCAAGGAAACGGAAATAAAGAATGCGCGCCTGATCATTACCGGTCAGGTTAACAGGATTTCACAGGAAACCATTAAGGAAAGGCTGAGGTTGGGATATGCATAAGATTGCGGTTATGGGAGACAGGGATAGTATCCTGGGCTTTAAGGCCATAGGCTTCGACATCTATCCCACCGACTCCAGAGAAGAATCGGCAGGCCTGTTGCCCCAGCTTGTAGATGAGGGCTATTCGCTCATTTATATCACCGAGCATGTGGCCAACGAGATTACAGAAGAAATCTCACGCTATCGCAACAGCTACTTTCCAGCCATCATCCTCATTCCCGGAAGTAAGGGTACTCTGGGGATCGGTATGAGGGCGGTGAAGGAAAGTGTTGAAAAGGCAGTGGGTGCAGACATTTTGTCTCAGAATGGCTAACACATAAAATTCTGTTCGTGTCGCCTCGTTCGGATTGTTACGTTGGGGTTGCTACGGATGTTTGAAAGGAATGGAAAGAAGATGAATCAAGGTAGAATCGTCAAAGTGTCAGGACCTCTGGTTATTGCAGAGAACATGCGGGACAGCAATATGCTGGACATGGTGCATGTATCAGAGATGAACCTGATTGGTGAAATCCTTGAAATCCATGAGGATAGGGCGTCGATTCAGGTTTATGAAGAAACCTCGGGTTTGGGCCCCGGTGAGCCTGTTGTATCAACCAGAGCTCCATTGAGTGTTGAATTGGGCCCGGGTCTTATTGAGAATATTTTCGATGGTATCCAGCGCCCCCTTGAAATCATGAGGGAGGCCACGGGTAATAACATCACCCGGGGTATACAGGTGACCTCACTGGACAGGGAAAAGAAATGGGCCTTTGTACCGGCTGTTCAGGCAGGAGATGCAGTGGCGGCCGGTGATATTATCGGAACCGTTCAGGAAAACGAAGTTTTCCAGCACCGCATCCTGGTACCCCATGGTATCAGCGGGGTGATTGAGAGTATCGAGGCCGGTGACTTTACCATTGAGGCGGAAGTTGCGAGGGTCAAGACGCCTGAGGGCAAGAGTCTGGCACTTTCAATGATGCAGAAGTGGCCTGTCCGGAAGGAGAGACCTTATAAGGAAAAGCTGTCGCCTACTGCACCGTTAATTACGGGACAGCGGATCATTGACACCCTGTTCCCCATTGCCTCGGGAGGTGTTGCCGCCATCCCCGGTCCCTTTGGAAGCGGTAAAACCGTTGTTCAGCATCAGTTGGCTAAATGGGCCGAGGCTGATCTTGTGGTCTATATCGGCTGCGGTGAACGCGGTAACGAGATGACCGATGTATTAAGAGAATTCCCGGAGCTTAACGACCCCAAAACAGGACATTCCCTGATGAAGCGTACCGTGCTCATCGCCAATACCTCGGACATGCCTGTTGCCGCTCGTGAAGCTTCTATTTATACAGGTATCACCATTGCCGAGTATTTCAGAGACATGGGCTACAGCGTGGCCCTCATGGCCGACTCCACCTCCCGTTGGGCTGAAGCCCTTCGTGAAATGTCCGGCCGTTTGGAGGAAATGCCCGGTGAAGAAGGTTACCCGGCGTATCTGTCCTCCCGTCTGTCCCAGTTCTATGAAAGAGCCGGTAGGGTGAAGACCCTGGGTTCAGGCGATAGAGAGGGTTCCATCAGCGCCATTGGCGCGGTTTCTCCTCCCGGTGGTGATATCTCCGAGCCCGTCACCCAGGCCACTTTGAGAATTGTCAAGGTCTTCTGGGGGCTGGACTATAATCTGTCCTACAGACGTCACTTCCCGGCCATCAACTGGCTGATAAGCTATTCCCTGTACTCCGACAGACTGGCTGATTGGTATCGTCAGAATGTTTCCAGGGACTGGAACAAATATCGTACGGATATGATGCGTATTCTCCAGGAAGAAGCGGAGCTTGATGAAATCGTTCGTCTGGTGGGTGTGGATGCCTTGTCTCCCACCGACCGCGTTACCTTGGAGGCGGCTCGCTCCATTCGTGAGGACTACCTTCAGCAGGACGCCTTCAATGAAGTAGATACCTACGCTACGCTGGATAAGCAGTTCAGGATGCTTAAAATCATTCTGGCCTTCTACTACAAGAGCCAGGAAGCAGTGAAAAAGGGTGCGAGTATCAAAGACCTTTTCTCCATGCCTGTCCGAGAAAAAATCGGCCGGTTAAAGTATGTTCCTCAAAAAGAGGTAGCATCCACCTTTGATCAGGTTGAGAAGGAACTATCAGCTCAGATTGAAGCATTGAGCAGCAAGGAATGACAGGTATCCGATAGGTACAAGAAAGGAGAAAGCGTAAATGCTTAAAGAATATCGTTCAATATCTGAAGTGGCTGGCCCCTTGATGCTCATTCGCAATGTCGAAGGAGTCACGTATAATGAGCTGGGTGAAATAGAACTGGCCAATGGCGAGATCAGACGCTGCAAGGTTCTGGAAGTCAATGGCAACAACGCATTGGTTCAGCTTTTTGAAAATGCGGTAGGTATCAATCTATCCAACAGTAAGGTGCGTTTTTTGGGTAGAACCCTGGAAATACCGGTTTCTATGGACATGCTGGGCCGTGTATTCGATGGTCTGGGCAACCCCCGGGATGACGGCCCTGCCATTATTCCCGATAAAAGACTGGATATCAACGGTCTTCCAATGAACCCCACAGCCCGTGACTATCCCAACGAATTCATTCAGACGGGTATTTCGGCTATTGATGGACTCAATACCCTGGTTAGAGGCCAGAAGCTGCCCATCTTCTCAGGCTCGGGCTTGCCCCATGCGGAATTGGCCGCACAGATTGCCCGCCAGGCCAAGGTTACGGGAACCGACAGCAAATTTGCCGTTGTTTTTGCCGCTGTGGGTATTACCTTTGAAGAAGCAGACTTCTTCATCAGCGACTTTAAAAATACCGGTGCCATTGAACGTGCCGTGCTCTTTATGAACCTGGCCAATGACCCACCGGTTGAGCGTATCGCTACCCCTCGTATGGCCCTCTCTGCTGCAGAGTATCTGGCCTTTGAGAAGGGGATGCACGTTCTTGTTATCGTTACTGACATAACCAACTATGCCGAAGCCCTCCGTGAGGTTTCTGCGGCCCGTAAGGAAGTACCCGGCCGCCGTGGCTATCCCGGCTATCTCTATACCGACCTGGCCACCCTCTATGAACGCGCCGGACGTATGAAGGGCAAGGATGGCTCTATCACCCTGATACCTATTCTCACTATGCCTGAGGATGACAAGACCCATCCCATCCCTGACTTGACCGGGTACATCACCGAGGGACAGATCATCTTAAGCCGTGAGCTTCATAAAAAAGGTCTCACGCCGCCTATAGACGTACTGCCTTCACTTTCGCGACTTAAGGATAAGGGTATCGGCAAGGGCAAGACCCGTGAGGATCACGCCAACACTATGAACCAGTTATTTGCAGCATATGCCCGAGGCAAGGAGAGTAAGGAGCTTGCGGCTATTCTGGGTGAGGCGGCCCTCACCGATGAGGATAAGCTCTATGCCAAATTCTCGGAGGCCTTTGAAAAGCAGTATGTATCCCAGGGCTACAAGACCGATCGGTCCATTGAGGATACCCTGGCTTTAGGCTGGGAGCTTCTCTCCATCCTGCCGGTGTCCGAGCTTAAGCGTATTAAGACAGAGTTTATTGAGAAATACCATCCCAACAACAAGGCTGCGGCTACTGGTGAAAAGTAAGCGCAACGGGTAAAGGAGTAAAAGACCATGGCAAGACTGAATGTGAATCCCACCCGTATGGTGCTCACCAACCTTAAGAAAAGGTTGAGAACAGCGCGGCGCGGGCATAAGCTCTTAAAGGACAAACGGGATGAGCTCATGAAGAAATTCCTTGAGATGGTCAAAGAAAACCGCAAGGAACGTGAAATCGTGGAACAGAAGCTCATGGAGGTTCATTCCAGGTTCATACTGGCCCGTGCCCTCATGAGTGACACCCATTTGGAGGAAGCGTTGATTTTCCCCAAGCAGAAGGTTTCTCTGAAGGCCTCCTCCCGCAACATCATGAGTGTTGAGGTGCCCCAGTTTGAGTTTACTACAGAGAACCAGGGAGGGAACGATATCTTCCCTTATGGCCTGGCCACTACCTCCGGTGAATTGGATGGTGCTATTATCGCCCTGTCCGAGGTCACGCCCCATCTTCTGAGGCTGGCTGAGCTTGAAAAGGCTTGTCAACTCATGGCCGATGAGATTGAGAAGACCCGCCGCCGTGTTAACGCTCTGGAATATGTCATGATCCCCAACCTGGTGGAAACCATCAAGTACATTATCATGAAGCTTGATGAGAACGAGCGAGGTAATCTCACCCGCCTTATGAAGGTCAAGGACATGATGCTGGAGCAGGCCCACCAATACGAGGCCAAGCGGGCGTAAGTTCTGATTGTTTTTATTCTTTCATAATTCGCTATAACGGCTTAAAAAGCTGATGACTCCCACAAATTGCATGTAATCATGCTATTTGTGGGAGTTTTTTATGTCCAAGAGTGTCAGGGATACTTAAAACCATTGATTTTATTTGTACAAGAAATGATTATTTTTTATTTGTTCTGAGTTGTCGAGTAGTGCTATAATGTGGAATAAAAAGAATTAATTGAGAAATAAAATTATCATTCAAAAAGGTTATAACAACTAGAGCCACTGCATTCAAAAAGGGAGTTTTAATTCTAAATTAACTCCATCTAACCTTATTTTGCAAAGGGGAGAAATGATATGTCAGATCATGACTCAAGAATCGTTTTAGGAGCCTATGATGATATGGCTATTCATCCTACCGACAATAACTGGACAAGACATTCAGTATATAGGATCGATCGCGATTTAAAGAACAGAACGGAAGTTCCTTTACCATACATGATCTGGAGTTTGAACGGTAAAGACAAACTGGTGATAGACAGGGAACAGAATGTACTATTGGCTGTTTCAAATAATGATATACTTTCTCCATATGGGAAAGTCATCAAGATTGATCGAGCAGGAAAAATACACGATCTCTATACCACAAGAAACCACTTACTACCACCAGTGATAGGTAAGAAACAGAGGATATATGTCGCAGAAGCCTATAGTATTAATAATGATAAAGGTTTATATTTTTATTGTCTCGATGCTCATGGTCTATTGCTTTGGGAAAAATCATTTTCATGTGATCATATTGCTTCCATACCTGTGCTGGATGCCCACGGAAATATTTATATCGTCACTGATGACTCGGAAGGTATATTTACATTGCATGCCTTAACGAATCAAGGGGAGGAGAAATGGCATTGGTCCCATCAAGGTGAGAATAGGGTTGAGCCCTTTTTTGGAAGGGATGGATCAATTTATTACGCCACTAATGGTGATATAAGCAAGATTTCAATGGATGGTCAAAGTGAATGGGAAAAGAGCTTCAATTCAATGATTGGCCCACCCTCTATGGATATAAACGGCAGAATAAGCTTTGAGTCTGAGGGTTATCTTTATGTATTAAGTGCAGAGGGAGATTTCATCCATAAGATAGAAGTCGATGGACTTTTTGGCGGTTCATATCCGTTAAGCTTAACCAATGATATTTTTTTATGTGAAGTAAATAGGTGCAAGCTCATAGCTTTGGACGTACGAACGAAAAAAATTCTTTGGGAATATCAATCAAAGGGTTTTCAAGCGGATGTTTTTCCAATAGTAGATTCGGCGGGTCATATCATTTATACTACCAGAGAAATTCATCCAAAATCCTATGTTAATGTTATAAGCAAGGATGGCGAAAAACTTGGGGAATATGAAATAGATGGTATAGTTCTATCAGCTGTTTTGGGAGCCGATAATTTATTACATATATTAAGCCAGGTTCGTGTGAGAAGATCAAGGAAAAAAGATGAACTTCCCTACGGTACTAAACTGATAACCTTAAGAAGCTAGATATATACCGTCATCAATCCGTTACTGCTAATATGTTTTCTCCAATTCATATATCGTAATTGTGAAATTTTGCTGTTTGTACTGGTAGGGGCACAGGTGAATATCACGGTTACTTTTGATGCAGGTTTAAAAGGACTGCTCCTTATCTTTGCAGGATTAGTCGGAAGAAGCATAGGGGTTTTAGTCTCAACGCTGAAAACAAACCTCAATTTTAAGGAACGTCTTTTTTGTGTGATTGCCTATCTCCCAAAAGCAACGGTTCAGGCAGCCATTGGAGCCATACCCCTTGGGTTGGGGGTTCCATCGGGTGAATTGATTCTGGCCATAGCGGTGCTATCCATCCTAATAACGGCCCCTTTAGGAGCAATAGGAATAAAGATTTCTGCTCCAAGACTCTTGAGGGTTGATCAAAACCATACTCAAAGCGCTCATTGATACTTTGAGGGCATGTGTCTGTTCTATCAGAATTAAGGAATAACTTGTCACCCCCTTTAGGTAGGAGGAATACTATGAATTAGGACAAACAACAAAGGAACTTAATATGTCAGACTGTGAAAAAAGAGAAGACAAAGACCGTGACTGCGACCGAAATTGTGTAAGATGTCCCGAGCCGGGACACCCCCTGCCAAAACCGATCTTATTTGAATGTGGAAATGGCGGTGGCTTTACCTTTGCGGCCAATTGCAGTAACAGTAAGGAAGAGAATGCAGGTTGTATCTGTACCCCCAAGACCATTGCTACTGTAACATTGGACACCAGCTGCCTATGTATGCCAAAGGTGAAGGTGGAATTCTCCAGTATCGTACATTTCATTCCCAAAAATGATCATGGTCAAGTACAACTAGAATTTGACCTTGTAAGGTGCTGCAAAGATTTCCCCGAATGTGTCATCGGTACCTGGAATTTCGAAATCGGAAAAGAAGACGACAATTTTGCAAAATCTTTCTGCTTCAATCATTGTGATTGTAGTTCCTGCCCGGGATGCTGTACCTATATTGTAAAGTGCAGACCTGTCTTTGTGAAAGATGCGGCTATTTGCGTCACCAACTGTCAAATTGCTATTTTTGCTCAGGAGCACTAAGCCAAAAGAAAGAGAGGCATAGGAGGATTAAAGCCTCTTATGCTCTCCTTTTATCCAAGATTACAAGGATCACATTACCCGTCATCTTCTATGATGTGTTGACGGGTGGGATCCTGTTCAAGCTATAACTTTTTAGGATATCACCGCATAAAATGTATTTAAGAACAACTTGAATGCGGGGGATATCTCAATGAAAGCAACCCATGTTATGTGGGATGATTTATGGGATAAAAGCTTTAGTAATTATCCGGGGTTAGTGTCTATACTCAAAGGGACGCACTCAGAATATCGTCTATCGGAACCGGAAGAAAAATTCTATGATGTGAGAGATTATAAGACAAGCTATTACATGGGTGATATGGAAGAGCTATCACCGCTTAAGAAGGAGCCGTCCAGTGATAGGGAGGAGGGCACCTCTGTCATAGAAAAGCGCGGGATTCCCACACCTGATGAGCCAAAACACCTCTCTGATAATGAACAGGTTACACCACCAAGGGTAGCTCAGCAAATTCCGGTCATAACTGCATATGACGAAATAGAAAGGACTCATAACAAGCAAATAATACCACCCGTGGTTCGTGAGAATAAATCAGTGGACAAAAAACCAACGGGAAGTAAGCCGGAAGAGATTCTTTTTGAATGTGAGACTGGGCAGGGCTTTACTTTTTCCACAGGTGGGCATGGAGGCTTTTGCCACCATAGATTTTGTCTGCCCAAGACCCTTGGAATAATTGCCATTGATACCTCCTGCCTGAATAGGCCAAAAACAAGAATAAGGTTCACCAGCAATATATTTTTTATACCCAAGGAAGATAAGGGGACAGCTCAACTGGAGTTTATACTTTCTAGATCCTGTAATAACGGTGAAGAGAGCAATATTGGTAACTGGATCTATGACATTATAGAAAAAAAAGACTGCTCTTCACAGTCCTTTATGTTTAACTTCTGTACAAATAATTCCTTTCCTGGCTTTTATCATTATTTTGTCAGAGTTCTACCAGTTTACGTAAAGAATTGTGCCATAGGAATCACCCAGTGTCATTTGGATATCTATGCTCAATCACGGTAATCTAAAGGTGGGTAACCAAGCCTAGGGTGGGATGTTGTTTGCTTCATTTTAATTAAAGGTTGACCCTCCCGCTTTATTAGGTAAACTATCTTTTAGTTAGCTAAAACTAACTTAGTTTTATTCCTCGGTCGTTGACTTTAACCTCCAAAAGCAAGGGAAAAACACATGAGCAGGGTAGGACTTTCCGCCGGGGCAGAAAACAATGGGTGGAGGAATACTTCATGAGGTATATGAATAAAAAATCAGCAGGGTAATGAATTTTTCATACCGGCTCATGGCAACCCCTTCTTCTGAATACAATTAAACTGAAATCAGTTTGGGAGGATTGTTATGGAGCATACTGTAAGGGTGGATTCCGGGGTGAATATATACCTCAATGACCTTAACCCCGGAGGGAAAAAGACCCTGCTTTTTATACACGGTTGGCCCTTAAATCATAAGGCCTATGAGTACCAATTCGACCAACTTCCAAAGCTAGGCTATCGCTGCCTGGGAATGGATATGAGGGGTTTTGGAAAGTCCAGCAAACCTTCGTCGGGATACAGCTATAACCGGTTGGCTGATGATGTAAGAAGGGTGGTAGAGGCCCTTAACCTACAGAACTTCATCCTGGCGGGGCATTCCATGGGGGGAGCCACGGCAATTCGGTACATGGCAAGGCATAAAGGCTACGGGGTCTCACGGCTCGCCCTCTTTGGCGCTGCCGCACCCAGTGTAACCATAAGACCGGATTTTCCCTTCGGAGTACCCAGGGAGACGGTGGATAAGCTTATTGAGGGAGCGGAGATGGACCGGCCGAATATGCTTACAGGCTTAAGTCAGCAGTTCTTTTATCAAAAGCTTTCCCAGCCCTTTTATCAATGGTTTGTCAGCCTGGGCCTTGAGGGAGCCGGATGGTCCACTATTCAATGTGCCATGACCTTCCGTGACGAGTACCTCCTCGCGGATCTTGAGAAGATCAGGGTTCCGACCTTGATTCTTCATGGCATCCATGACCAAATCTGTCTCTTCCCCTTGGCTGAAATCCTCAACAAGAGTATTCAGGGGTCGGTCCTTGTTCCCTTTGAACATAGCGGACATGGGCTCTTTTATGAGGAAAAGGAGAAATTCAACAATGAGTTGATCCGTTTTGTAGGGCCTTAACCTCTCGTAGATACCTACATCATTTTTCCGATGGTGCTTAAAAGCTCATCCACAACCTCGGTATCGCCCGCCTGAACCCGGTTGATGAGGCAGCTTTTCATGTGCCCTTCAAGAACCAACTTGCTGATGGATTTCAGGGCCGCCTGAACAGCAGAGATTTGATTGAGGATATCATCACAGTAAATATCCTTTTCAACCATTCCCCGGATTCCTCTCACCTGGCCTTCCACGCGGTTGAGGCGGGAGATCAGGGCTTTTTTTTGTTTTTCAGTCCTGTTCATGGTTCTGGTTTCGCCCTGTGGGCCATGGGCTATAGGACAGTGGGTACAATCTTTTTTTGTTTCGCTCATATAAACCTCCGGACATTCTCATTTGTTACGTTATACGTTCACAATTAAGACCACATGACGCCCGCGCTAAAGGTTAAAAGGACGGCCACAGAAAGGGCTCCTATCAATAATCTGTATTTCATAGGTCAGCCTCCTTATTTTTTATAGGGTTTAAAGCCCTTCAGCCTCAGTGCATTGGTAAGAACCGAAACCGAGCTTAAGGACATGGCGGCTGCGGCAAATATGGGATTGAGCAGGGGGCCGCCAAAGACATGTAATAAACCGGCGGCAAGGGGGATGCCTGCCACATTGTAGCCAAAGGCCCAGAACAGGTTTTGCTTGATGTTGCGAATAGTGCTTTTGCTCAAATGGATGGCGGTGGGTACATCCATCAGATCACTTCGCATGAGCACGATATCCGCTGATTCCATGGCAACATCGGTTCCCGAACCGATGGCTATGCCAATATCGGCTTGGGCAAGCGCCGGAGCGTCATTGATGCCGTCCCCCACCATGGCCACCATATGGCCTTCGTTCTGAAGCTTCTTAACCTCAGCGGCTTTATCCTGGGGAAGTACCTCGGCAAGGACTCGGTTAATACCCACCTGCTTGGCAATGGCCTCAGCCGTTCGTCGGTTATCCCCGGTAATCATGGCCACCATAACCCCCATGTCATGGAGCTTTTTGATGGCTTTGGCACTGCTTTCCTTCACCACATCGGCGACGGCTATAATTCCGGCGATCCGACTGTTAATGGCTACGTACATCGGTGTTTTTCCCTCTGAGGCCAGAATGTCGGAATGGCTTTCAAGGTTATTAAGGGAGATATTCCGGTCGGCCATGAGCTTGCGGTTTCCCAAAAGTATGGAAAGCCCCTCAATCGTAACCTCTATCCCATGGCCGGGGATGGCTGTAAATTTTTCAACCGGTAGCAAAGGGAGGCTTTCCTTCTCGGCCCCCCGCACGATGGCTTCACCCAGGGGATGCTCCGAGCCCTTTTCAGCCGATGCGGCAAGCTGGAGAAGCCTTGACCTCTCCAGGGAGTCTGAGGTAATGATATCGGTAATCTCAGGTTTACCCTCGGTGAGGGTTCCGGTTTTGTCAAAGACAATGGCATTAACTTTATGAGTGCTTTCCAGAGCCTCGCCGCCCTTTATAAGAATCCCGTACTCAGCACCCTTTCCGGTACCCACCATAATGGCAGTGGGGGTGGCCAGCCCAAGGGCGCAGGGGCAGGCGATTACCAGTACGGCAATGAATATGGTCAGTGAGAAGACAACCGACTCGCCTGCCAATAACCAGGCAAAACCGGCTATTACGGCAATGGCAAAGACGATGGGCACAAAATACCCCGAAACAATATCTGCCATCTTAGCAATAGGGGCCTTGGTTCCCTGAGCGTCCTCCACCAGCTTGATAATCTGGGCCAGTGCGGTTTCGCTGCCGACCTTGGTGGCTTTGAATTTAATAGAGCCATTCTTATTGATGCTGGCTCCGATAACTTTATCACCAGGCTGCTTTTCCACAGGAATACTCTCTCCGGTCAACATGGACTCATCCACCGAGGTCAAGCCTTCGATGACCTCCCCATCCACGGGGATTTTGTCTCCGGGCCTAACCAGAAGGATGTCGCCGGCTTCCACTTCCTCAATCGGTATCTCCAGTTCATTTCCATCCTGAAGGACAATGGCGGTTTTTGGGGCAAGCCCCATCAGTTTTTTGATGGCCTCAGAGGTCTTTCCTTTGGATACGGCCTCTAGCGATTTACCCAAAAGGATGAGGGTGATGATAACCCCGGCAGTTTCAAAATACAGACCCTCCACAGCCATCAAATCCCCTGTCCAGATTCTATAGGTTGAATACAGGCTATAGAGGACTGCAGCCGAGGTGCCTATGGCTATCAGGGAATCCATGGTGGGGCTGCGGTGGAAAATGGCCTTGAATCCTACGGAGTAAAACTTGTTCCCGGCAATCAGAATGGGGATGACCAGGGCGATTTGTACCCATGCAAATTGGAAGGGGTACTGCATGGGATCAAGCCCTTCCGGTATAGGCCAATTGAGCCACCAGATCATGGAGCCCATGGCCAGGTAAAGGAGGGGAATGCCAAAAACAGCAGAAACAATGAACTTTGTCCACAGGGTGCGAATTTCCTTCTCTTTCCGGATTTTATCGTTGTCCACAGCCGCTTTGTTTTCAATTTCCAGCGGAGTATAGCCAGCTTTGATGATGGTCTGCTTAATTTCTGAAAGACGCACCTGGGAAGGAATATACCTGATGGTCGCTTTTTCGGTGGCCAGATTGACAAGGATGCTATCCACGCCGCTTATCTTGCCCACAACCTTTTCTATTCTATTGGCACAGGCGGCACAGGTCATCCCTTGGATGGGCAGGATGATTTCTTTAGATTCAACCTCATCCATGGCCTGAT
Organism: Bacillota bacterium; assembly: GCA_023415205.1. GTDB lineage: Bacteria > Bacillota > Clostridia > DSM-8532 > DSM-8532 > DTU059. The sequence goes on from JAEZLR010000006.1 coordinate 68,874, forward strand.
AACCAGCCTTTTCGACAGCGGCCATGATGGAGGCCTTGGATGTTTTGGATGAGTCAAAGGACACCTCCATTTTCTCTGTGGCGATGTTGACATTCACATCAGCGATGCCTTCAAGCCTTTTTACGGCTCTTTCTACAGCTCTGGCACACGCCGCGCAGGTCATGCCGATAATTTTCATTGTTGATTTTGTCATAGGACCACCCTTCTTACTTTACGGTGCTATTAGTCATTTACAAAAAGGTTTAATATAATAACAATGCTACGGGTTCTCTTCCTGGTATCATATGAATACTATACCCCCCTAGGGTATATTTATATCATATCTATGGAAATGGGTCGTGTCAAGAGCTCCGTCTGTAACAGTTCATCCCAAGCGTTCCTTAAGACTGATGGTCTGGAAAAAACTTTTAACAGCTATTGACAAGAAATCATGACACCAGTATACTCTAATAAAACTTATCAGAATACTTTGGTATATAATAAAAAAGAACTCAATAGAGGTGAAGCCTATGGACATTTCAACCCTATGTATTCATGGAAGCCAGGATCATACCCATAGCACGGGAGCCGTCTCAGTCCCCATTTATCAATCGGCCACCTTTGTTCATCCCGCTGTGGGCGTAAGCACGGGCTATGATTATTCAAGACTCCAAAACCCTACAAGGGAACAGCTTGAGAGGATTGTGGCCAGGCTGGAGAACGGGGTCGATGCCATGGCTTTCTCAACAGGTATGGCAGCAATGTCTGCCATGATGGAGCTCTTTAAGCCCGGGGACCATCTTTTGGCCTCCGATGATTTGTATGGGGGCTCCCATAGGCTCTTCACCCATATTTCCAAGAAGAACGGCATAGATATCGAATTTATTGATACCTCTGACAGAAGAGAGATTCTCAGACATATCCGGAAAGAAACCAGGATGCTGTTTATTGAGACCCCCACCAACCCCATGATGAAGGTGACCGATATTGCGGAGGCTTCGGCCATCGCTAGGGAGTTTGGCCTGCTTTTGACGGTGGATAATACCTTTCTGACTCCTTATCTTCAGAATCCCATCGATTTAGGGGCAGATATTGTCATTCACAGCGGAACAAAATACCTCTCCGGTCACAATGATACCCTGGCCGGCTTTTTAGTGGTGGCTTCCCAGGAGCTCAGTGAAAGGCTTCGATTCATTTATAAAACCACAGGGGCTTGTCTGGCACCTATGGATAGCTGGCTCATGATAAGAGGGATCAAAACCCTGGCCATCAGGATGGAGAAGCAACAGGAAAATGCCATGGCGCTGGCTCGGTGGCTGCTCACCCACCCTAAAATTCAATCGGTTTATTATGTGGGGCTTCCCACCCATCCATCCTATGAGATCAGCCAAAGGCAGGCCAGGGGATTTGGCGCCATGATTTCTTTCCAGGTGGACAGCGAAGCTACGGCTAAGCAGTTACTGCAGCGGGTAGAATTGGCCATGTATGCAGAGAGTCTGGGAGGTGTGGAAACCCTCATCACCTATCCCATGCTTCAAACCCACGCCGATGTTCCTCAGGAGGTAAGGGAGGCCAAGGGCATCAATGAGAGGCTTTTGAGGCTCTCAGTGGGCATTGAAAGCCTTGATGACCTGATTGCCGATCTGGACAAGGCTCTGTCTGATTAGGAGGTTATCCTGAAAGGGAGGCGACTATAGAATGAAGCGTTTTGATGAAATGATAGACAGGAAGGGTACCCTTTCCTTAAAATATGATTTTGCCGCTGAACGGGGGAAACCCGAGGATTTAATCCCCCTATGGGTGGCTGATATGGATTTCAGCACCCCTCCCGAGGTCATTGAGGCCCTTGTAAGGGTTTCAAGGCACGGTATCTTCGGATATTCCGAAAGCAAGGAAGAGTATTTTGAAGCATTGTATCATTGGTTTTTGTCACGATTTGGCTGGAAGATCAACCGAGGTTGGCTTATTAAAACTCCGGGAGTGGTTTTTGCCATCGCGGCGGCTCTCCGGGCGTTAACCGAGAAGGGTGATGCTGTTATGATTCAGCAGCCCGTATATTACCCCTTCCAGGAGGTTATTGAGTCCAATGAGCGGAAGCTTATCAATAATGCTCTGGTTTATGAGGAGGGGAGCTACCGTATTGATTTTGAGGATTTTGAAGAGAAAATTGCCACCCATAAGGTCAAGCTCTTCATTCTGTGCAGCCCCCATAATCCGGTGGGAAGGGTATGGTCACAGGAAGAATTGATCCACATGGGGGACATCTGCCTCAAATATGGTGTGATCATTGTCTCCGATGAAATTCATGCAGATTTTGTGTATCCTGGATTTAACCATTTCCTGTTTCCCTCCCTGAAGCCCGAATTTCTTGATATCACCATCCTTTGCACAGCGCCAAGTAAAACCTTCAATCTTGCAGGCCTTCAGGTGTCCAACATTTTTATTGCAAATAAGGAGATAAAAAGAAGGGTTAAAAAGGAAATTGTTCGCACCGGCTACAGTCAGCTCAACACCTACGGCCTTGTGGCCTGTCAGGCTGCCTATACCTACGGTGCGTCCTGGCTGGAGGAGCTTAAACAGTATTTGAATGAAAATCTTCGATTTGTCAGAGAGTTTATTGCTTTAAGGCTTCCCCAAGTGAAGCTGGTGGAGCCTCAGGGCACCTATCTTGTCTGGCTGGATTTTCGACAACTCGGGCTTCCACAGCCTGAACTGGATGATTTGATCATTCATGGGGCGCAGCTTTGGCTGGATAGCGGCACCATGTTTGGACAAGAGGGAGAAGGCTTTCAACGGATGAATATTGCCTGTCCCCGGTCCGTTTTGGAAAAGGCCTTTCTCAATCTTGAACGGGCTTTGAAGAATTTGGATGGGCATGATCAGCAGCAGGATATAAGTGGTGGAGGATATCCAGGCAAGTGAATAATAATCCATTCTTTTTCATGGTAAAATCCTGAATATTTACATGTTTAATTTTTACAATTATACTTAATCTGAGTGTAGATTTAACACATGGGGTCAAGGTGATTGAGCATGAGACAAATTCGGGTGCTTGTAGTTGAAGATTCTCGCTTTGCGGCGGACGTAAATATCCGCCAGATTAAGAAAAGCGGATTTGAGGTGGAGTATCATATGGCTTCAGAAGAAACCACTATGGAGTCTGCCTTGAAGGAGCAAGCCTGGGATCTTATTCTCAGTGATAACTGTATGCCGGCCTTTACCGCGTTAGGGGCGTTGGGCGTCAGGAATCGCTTGGGCCTGAAAACACCATTTATTATCGTAACCGAGCATATGTTGGCGGATGAGATCAACTATGCCTATACACAGGGCTTAACCGCCTTTGTTTCAAAGGGAAACCTTCCTGACTTGGGTCTTATGATTCAAAGAATGTTTACAGAGCACCGTTAACCAATCTTCGCCTTCTGAAAAACCTGGAAAAACCAACAGAAAAGGTTGGTGGTACTTGATATAGTCAAAAAGCTTACCCAATAAAGTCTTCAAAGGATGCTTTCGTTTAAGAAGCCTTTAGATAAAATGGGGAGCGGTGTGAAGGGCTAAGCATAATTTTTAAAGTAAAAAGGATCTTAAAGGGGCTTGAGAAAGCCCCTTTTTTAGTTGAACAAGAGCACAGCAGCTATGAACACAAGAGGCTCATCACCATTATTCGCGATGGAATGGCATTGGCCGCCCCCGGTTTTTAAAGCATCTCCGGGGCCTATCTCGCAGGTTTGCCCATTGTCCTCCACCAGTCCTCTTCCGCTTAAAACATAGTAGATTTCCTCTTCCTGGTCGTGCTCGTGCCTCCCGATGGAACAGCCTGGCTCAAGGATTATCTTGCTAAACATGCGGCATCTGCCTTTGAACTCATGAGGTGCAAAGATATTTTCTATTGTGACGGCACCCTGGCCGCCCCGCATATTCTCTCTGATTTCAGAAACCATATCTGAGTGTTTTCTCAGCATATTCCCTACCTCCGTTTATTAGGAACGAATGAAGAATTATTTTTTTTGTTTTAATGAGTTTTCTTTCGGGGTCTCATGAAAATACTTATGTACACCGCACAGAGCATTAATAGTATCGACGAGATTAAAAACAGGATTTGTTTGATATCAAAGGCGGTTCCCAACAGAATAATGCTTTCCTTACCATAGCGGTTGACCAACTGGGAGCCCACTATGGCCGCAAGATAGCCGATGATGCCGCTGCTCGCTGCATTAAAGCCCAAGTAAACCGTCCGTTTCTCGTCGGGAGTAAAGTCAAATTGCATATTGAAAAGAGCCACATTGATGCCCGACCATGCGGTGCCCCCGATCATATGGGTGACGGCTAAAAGGACAAGAAGAATGGGGCTGCCCTTTGCGGCTAAAAACCAAAGGCCATGACAGACGGCCAATATACCGATGGTCAGCTTGGTGGTATGGGTCCAGCCTTTTTTGTCGGCATATTTTCCCCATGCCCTTGCACTGAGCACATAGAAGAGTGAGTTGATCATGGAGAGAATCGTAATGGTGGTGTAATTAAGGCCAAGGTCAGATTTGAGATAAACACCAAAAAAGGCGCCCCCAATCTGAGTGGCGATATTCCAAAGAATGGACATAATAAAATAATTGATAAACACCTTGTCCTTAAATGGAAGGGTGAAAATCTCAACGATACGGATACGTTCCTTGCTATGGAGCAAAGGAACCTCCTTTATCTTCATATAGGAAGTGAAGTTAATCAGCGCGAGAACAAAAATAACTCCATAGACGATAATATACCCAACCAGCTCCTTGTCGGCTTCGGTATAGCTATCCAGAATCTTGCCCAGGATCAGGGTGACGGCTGTGGCTGTCAAAAGTATGTAGGATTCCCGATTACCGAAATATTTCCCCCGCATGTTCTGGGGCACAAAGCTGACGTACAGGTTGGAGATGGCTGGGGTCACAAAGCTAACCCCCACATAGGAGAAAAAAAAGATAATTCCCGTCAGCCAAAGCTTCACGTCTCTGTCCAGGGGCAGGAAGGGGATGAGGATTAGAGCAGAAAGAAGAAAACGATGCAGTGAAGAGCCTATAAGTATGATTCTCTTTCTATAGGGAAGGCTCTCCAGGATGATGGGGGATAAAAACTGAATGACCGCAGCAAGAACAGGTATGGCAAGAATATATCCGCATACTGCGTCACTGGCACCCATAGCCTTAAGCAATCCAACTAGAAAAGCGCCACTGGTCAGATTAAAAATCGTTCTGGCAGTTGCGCCCTCCAGTATTCCGAGAAAACGATTTTTTTCAAGGTCCTTCTCTGAAACGTATTTTTGTTGTAAAGGCATGTCGGTAACCTCATGTCAGCTCACACTGCTCTCTTTTGTCTAGAGCTTAAGAAACTGATCGATATTAATGGTAAAAACTGTGGCTCCGCCCACATTAACCTCTATGGGCATGGCCATATTAAATGCCCCAAAACTGCCTGGAAGCTTCTCAGGAGCAATCATGCGACGCCTGGATTTACAGGTGTCCCTTATGATGGAAAGGGCCTGCTCAACCTTGTCGTCATCGGTGGCAATCAGGAAAGTTGTGTTTCCGCTTTTCAGAAAACCGCCGCTGGAGCAGAGCTTTGTTGTACCAAAACCTTCGCGGTTAAGATTGTCGGCAAGGAAATTGCTGTCTTCATCACTGACAATGGCAAATAATAGCTTCATATGATACATCCTCCTTGGCTACTCAATAACCGTATACTTACCTTTATTATAAGGGATACCCCTTCACTCTTCAATCAAATAATCACATCTTAAGTCTGTGCCATGAGAGGCTTTAGACTCTCCTCCCAGGGTATTTGAGGCAGGGTGACGGTCAGACCCTGGAGATAACCCAGATGTCCCGAATCGGTGATAAAGTTGAAGGTCAGCCTAACTGCCCATAGAGCCTGCCATTTGGCTCTCATAGCCTTGTTCACCGCATTCTTACCGTACTTGCCGTCGCCTACCAGAGGATATCCTTCAAAAGCTAAGTGCGCCCGTATCTGATGGGTCTTTCCTGTCACCAATTCAACCTCTAAAAGAGAAAAGTCCCCCAGTCTCTGAAGCACCCGATAACGGGTGATAATGCGATCGGCGCCCTTAAATGGGGTATCCGATACCAAAACCTGGCTTTTACTGTTGTCCTTCCGCAAATAACCTATGAGCTCTTTGTCTGTGTCAGGGGGAGTACCTACCACCAGGCAGTGATAAACCTTTTTAAGCTCATGCTGCTTGAATTTATCCAGCATGATTTCAAGGGTGTGGGGATCCTTGGCTAACATCACCAGGCCGCCGGTATTTCTGTCAATTCGGTGGCAAAGTGCCGGAAAACCCTCTTTGTAGGGGAGTTTGTCTCGTTTTCGCAAAAGGGCCTGAAGCATCCGGTCCAAAACCTGGTCCTCCTGGTTTTTATCCTGATGAACGGGCAGGCCCTGAGGCTTGGAAACAATGAGAAGGTAATCATCCTCATAGACAATGGGGATAAGGTTCTCTTGTGTAGAATCCTTGTCCTGCCCCTCAGGAAGGTACGCCTCGGGGATATAGACCTCTACCTCCTGTCCCGAGCTCAAGGGATAGGATTCTTTAACCCGCTGACCGTTGACCTTGATACTCCGTTTTCGGAAGGCCTTAAAAAGAACCGAGGCAGGGACGCCTGGCAGATTCTCAAATAGAAAGCTGTCCACCCTTTGACCATGGTGTTTTAATGTAACCCTGTATTGTCTCATGATTCACCTCAAGGCATTATTCTATCATATCCATGACAGATGCCGTACCACGGATGATTTTTCTCGGAAGCATCTGATAATTACTTTTATGAAGCTTTTCCTCACGGATCAGAACCTCGCCCATAAATACCCTGATATAGGTTTCAACTTCATAGCCGTCCATTCCCTTTTCAGCGACCTGTACCGTTCCTGGGGGCAGGGAGGAATCATTGAACACCTGCTCCTTGACAGGTATTTTTTTGAGGGTTTTGGTAGCGATCTTTACCTTCATTTCCGGGTAGTCATTGGTGGAGCGTATGCTCATGCTCACTTGGTTCCCAATCACTTTGGCGCTGATGATTATGGGATAGGGGGTGGAGTTTTGAAAAACCAGATCCGCATAGCCGTAGGACACGGCAGCATCAGTGCCCAAGGGGACATATCCTACCGTAAACATGTGGTTATGGCGCTCCGATACCGTTAAATTTGCCCGGAGCACAGCATTATACAAGGTGGTGGATACCTGACAGATGCCGCCCCCCGTTCCATCACGGATTTCTCCTGCAACATAGATATGGGCGATCTTGTAGCCCTTATCCACCGTGCGTGGGCCAACAACCTTGTTAAAGGAGAACTCCTCGCCGGGCAGGAGAATGGTTCCGTCTATACTCTTTGCAGCAAGCCCGATATTGATTCCCCGATTTTTATTATTTTCGGTGTCTGTATTAAAGTATGTAGTGTAGGCGGCCAAGGTATCTCTAAAAACCTGCTCCTTGAGTTGCTCGTCGGTGACCGGCGGAGAGGTGAACTCCACAGGAAGAAGAATTTCTTCGTAATCACTGGTCCCTCTGTTTTCCAGGTAGTTGACTACTTCAAGAAGCTGAGCCCTGCCGATTCTACGGCCATTCTGGTGGGGTTTTATCTCATAGGTGGTTCTGGAGGTCTTGATAAATTCCGCATTAATAGGTTCCTGGTTAAGGGTCTTCAGAGTGGTTTCAAAATCAATAGGTGCCGGAGGCTTTTGATTGACCCAAACCTTAATGCTTACAGGACCTGTACCCAAAACGGCTTGAATGATGTCGTTCTTTAGCCTGTCTCGGTCAGCCTCCTGACCCGGTATCCCGGTAAGCAGCATAGCCCTGTCTTCGTATATTACAATATTGGTAGGGACAACCTCCTTGTAAACCTGCTTGCAGATATCATCGAGAAAACTGTTGAAGGCCTTGGTTCCGAAATCAACCGTAAGCTCAAGAGGCTGGGGATTGGCCCTGAGACAAGCGATTTGAGAAATCCGCTCCAAGAGGGTTCCCGTACGACCCTTTTCAAATGCCCTGGCACTCATAGCGCCGATGTCAATGCGAATACCTAGTTCGGAGAAGGTGATATTTCTCTCAAAATGATCGGAGATCAGAGTTAGAGAAGCCTCCTGAAAGGCATCGGAATAGTGCTCCTCAAGATAGTGGGAAAGCTCCTCTTGGGTAAGGCCACCCATATCCTTGCCATCCACAAGAATGCCCTTGTAGATGGAAGTGCTATTGATTACCATGCTCGTAAAAACAAGGGCTAGGATTAAGAACCCACCGGCTAAGAATAATAGGAGAAATAGGGCAAGCCTGAGCTTCCCGGCAAGAGGTTTTGGGGTGGAGTTGGGCATTTTATGGAGCTGGCCTGTATCCATGGCATATCCCTTCACAAGTAATGTGCTTGACACTATTATCGCAGGTTTAAAAATCGTTGACAACAAGTGGACCTTGGAGTTTTTACCAGACCACCATTATGATATACTAAAGAAGTAATTGTTTTAGAAGGTGAATTTAATGGAAATATTGAATCAGATTGACACCCATGCGCTTTTAAAGCGGCTGGGCCCGGAGGCCTGGCTCGATGAAATTGATTTCTCTTTTAAGCAAAAGCGCTTTTTCTATAAAACCAAGGATATTATCAAGTACGATCGAATGGGAGAGGTGGTCTTTGCTGTTGAACGCCCCAATGGACGGTTCATTTGTGTCAGAAGCAAGGATTATCCCCGAGGTGTCTTCCGGGTACCCACCGGAGGTGTGGGACATAGGGAAGATATCCTTGAGGCTGTGACCCGGGAGGTCGGTGAGGAGCTTGGGCTTAAGGCATCCATCCATCGTTTTCTGGGCATTAACCAGATCCGAATGACCTATGGAGACGAAGCCCTCTACTTTTATTCATTCTTTTTTCATCTAAAGGAAACCGGTGGCAACCTCCTAAAGGATGCCACTGACCAAGAGGTCTCCGAGGTTCTAGAGGCGGATGGAAAGGAGCTTTGCAGCCTAGCTGCGGGCCTGCTACATCTTGAGCCTGAATGGTACGATTGGGGACATTTCCGTTATTTGACGACTCACCCCATCGCCGAGTATGTCAAGGCTCTTGAAAGATAGCCTTTTAGAAGGAGGAGTTTCCATGTGGCTTTTCAAACGTAAAACCCAGGTTGAAGCGCCGGAGCAGGGCCATAAAACCGAAGGTAAGCCTTCTGTGAGCTTTGATCCGTCTATTTTAAGGCAGAACAATATCACCCGGCTGTCCATTGACGAGCGCTGGACCAAATTGTTCGTCACCATTAAAAGGAGTCCAGAGCTTGAACAGGCTGAAAAAGAGATGAATGAGCTCATCAAAAAAGAGGCCATGCTTAAGAATGAGCAGGACAACCTGGAGCCATCCAAACGCAAGTGTATGACGGAGATCATGAATCTGACCAAGGAAGCCTTTGAAGATGACAATGCAGAGGCAAAGGAAAGGTTGAAGGTCTGTAAAAAGGAAATTGAGAAGATCAACTCCCGGATGAACGACATTCTGGAGGATATCGAAAAGCTGGAGGATACGCTGAAGGAGGCAAACCATAAGCTTCTGGAGGAGTCTACCACATACATATTTTCCACCCTTAAGGCCTATAAGGATAGGTCGGTAGAAATCCAGACGGAGCTCATGGCTCTGGAACAGAGGGAGAAGGCTTTAAGAGAAGAGCTTGAAACCCTTTCGGTGGACTGGACTCAGTATGCCACCGACCTGACCGAGCTCATTGGAACCGATCAGGTCAAAAGGCTGGAGGGAGTATTCGGGTTGGAGGAATTGGAGAATGAAGCTGCTGACACCCCTACAGATGAAGTCCATTGACCAGACCGCTATTGAGAGGATTGGCCTGCCGGGGATTGTTCTCATGGAGAATGCGGCCCTTCAGGTGGTAGCCAAGGCCATAAGCCTGATTAAAGGCAAGGAAGCCCATGTCACTGTCATAGCCGGGATTGGAAATAACGGAGGAGATGCCTTTGCCGTAACACGACACCTGCTTTCTTTGGGGCATTCGGTTTCATGCTATGGAATGGTTCCTTTGGATCAATACTCGGGGGATGCCTATACCAACGGTTTGATACTTAAAAATCTGGGCCTGGATGTACCCGTTGTTTCCGAAGACGGCGTAATGGAACGCCTGAGCCAATCCTTAAGACAGAGTGACCTTGTGATTGACGGCCTTTTGGGTACGGGCCTTAACCGGGAGGTACAGGGCTTATGGTCCAGGGTTATGGATATCATCAATGAAAACGCACCCCTTGTGTTGTCCATTGATATTCCCTCGGGGGTGGATGGTCTTACCGGAAGGATTATGGGAAACTGTGTCCGGGCTGACGCCACCGTCACCTTTTATCTTCCCAAGCTGGGTATGGTTCAGTACCCTGGTGCTGCATGCATGGGCCAGTTGACTGTTGCCGATATCGGAATTCCCTATGCCCTGGCCGAAAGCCTGGATACCCCTGTGCTATTGGAGCGGGAGGAGATGGCGGCACTGCTCCCCCAAAGGCCCCGGGATGGTCATAAGGGCACCTTTGGAAGAATTCTTATCATTGCCGGCTCTGCTGGGATGACCGGTGCAGCCTTTCTATGCGCGGCTTCCGCCTACAGAACGGGCTCGGGGCTTGTCCGGCTGGCAGTACCCCAGGGGTGCCTGAACACCCTTGCTCAGCTCATCCCAGAGGCTGTATTGATGGGACTTCCTGAAAATGACGGACATAGTGCCCCCGTCGACAAAGAGCTGCTAAGACGCCTTATGGATGAGGCCGATGCGCTTCTGATAGGGCCCGGACTATCCTGCAACGAGGATACCCATGCCCTGGTGAAAAACGTCGTGGAGGGCTGTGAAAAACCTATAGTATTTGATGCGGATGCCTTGAATATTCTGGCTGGGGACAGAGAGCTTCTGGACAATCTTCGCTGTGAAGCCATTATTACTCCCCACCCCGCAGAAATGGCCCGTTTGGCGGGTATAACCACGGGAGAGGTGCAGGCCGACAGGATTGGAGTTGCCCGGCGATTTGCCGATGAATACGGGCTCACGGTGGTGCTTAAGGGTGCAGGTACGGTCATTGCCGCCAATGATGGCAGGATAGCGGTCAATTCCACAGGCAACGAGGGTATGGCCACCGCAGGCTCGGGTGATGTTCTGGCCGGGCAGGTGGTCTCTCTGCTGGGTCAGGGCTTACTTCCCTTCGATGCGGCTCAGGTAGGTGTCTTTTATCATGGCCTTGCCGGGGACCTTGCCGCCGGTGAGAAGGGCTCCGCTAGCCTTATGGCCACTGATATTCTGGCGTATATTCCAGCCGCCCTTAAGTGAGTAGGTGGCACTGTAACAATCCCTATAATGAGGTGAGAAAATGGATTATAAATTGACCAGGGCATGGGCTGAAATCAACCTGGACCATATTGCCCATAATGTACGTGAAATCAGAAGATTGGTGGGAAAACGAACTGAGCTCATGGCAGTCGTTAAAGCCGATGCCTATGGTCATGGGGTTCTTGAAACCGTTCAGACTATGATAGAAAACGGCGTGACTCGAATAGCCGTCTCCATGCTGGATGAGGCGATACAGCTGCGAAAGATCGGCATAGATATCCCTATTTTAGTCTTAAGCTATACCAGCCCTATGCGGGCTGATGAAATTCTTCAATATCATATCACCCAGACGGTCTACAGCCATGAGTTTGCTGCCGCCCTGTCAGAAGAAGCGGTCAGACAGGGAACCAAGGCTCGGATTCATATCAAAATTGATACGGGCATGAGTCGGGTGGGCTTCCTTCCCGGCTATAGTGCCGTCAAGGATGTTGTTGAAATCCAGAAGCTTCCGGGGATCATTATTGAGGGCATCTTTTCTCACTTTGCCACCGCGGACGAACGGAACCGAAGCTATACCCTACACCAGATGGAGCTTTTTGAGAGCATTGTGGGAGAGCTTCACCGAATTGGCATCCTTATACCCATCCGCCACATTGCCAACAGTGCGGCCATTCTTCAGTATCCGGAAACGATTTTGGACCTTGTTCGGGCGGGAATCATCCTCTATGGGATTTATCCCTCCCAGGAGGTGGACCCCTCGGTCATCCACCTTGAACCGGCCATGACCTTCAAGGCCACCATCACATTGGTTAAATGGGTTGATGAAAATACTCCCGTCAGCTATGGGAGGAAGTTTACCACCACACGGAAAACCAGAATTGCCACTTTGCCCGTGGGATATGCCGATGGCTATTCCCGGCTGCTGACCGGTAAGGGCCGTGTTTTGGTCAACGGCCAATATGCTCCCATCATCGGTTCCATCTGTATGGACCAGTGCATGGTTGATGTCACCGATATTGCCGGGGAGGTTTCCGTAGGCGATGAAGTGGTGCTGTTGGGCCGCCAAGGGGAGGGTGAAGTGACCGCCGATGAGATTGCCCGCCTTATGGGGACCATACCTTATGAGATTGTCTGCATCATCGGTAAGCGTGTGCCACGGGTTTATTATAAAAATGGAAAAGTTGTCAATATCATGAACTATCTGGTCTGAAAAAATCGACCATGTATAGGCCTTCAGGAAATGTGTAACAATAGTGATGGATGCGTAACCTAATCTTAATTTGACGCTCTTGAACCCCTTTCCTTATAATGAAAGGCAAGAGCATGGATAAAGGGGTCATGATGGGTGGTCAATACTTTTTACAGGAGTGATTGTTTTGCTGGTAAAAAGAGGCGACATCTATTATGCAGACTTAAGTCCCGTTGTGGGCTCTGAACAAGGTGGTATAAGACCGGTTCTGGTGATTCAGAATGATATTGGCAATAAATTCAGCCCAACCATTATTGTCTCGGCTATCACCTCACAAATGGAAAAAGCTCGGCTCCCAACACATATTGAAATCTCCGGGGAGCATTATGGCCTGAACAAAAACTCGATAGTCCTTTTGGAACAGGTAAGAACCATTGACAAAAGAAGACTTCGTGAAAAGGCCGGACATCTGGATGACTACTTAATGAGGCGAGTCGATCACGCACTTCGTACAAGCTTTGGCCTGAGCGTTACATACGTGCAGTGAAGGCTTCCTACGAAACGTCTCTCAAGGAGGAAGAAGATGAGATTCAAAAGAAAAAGCAAAGCAGTGTTAATGGTCTTTGTTCTATTGAGTTGTGTTACCCTCATTGTCTCTTACGCTGCAGGAGCAGGACAGCCGGGAAGTGATACAGATCCCCTGGTGACCAAGAGTTATGTGGATCAGCAAATAGCCCGCTTGTCCTCCCAGATAGGAAGCTCCGGCTCCGGTACAGGTACGGTGGATACAGGCACTATTGCCCAGCTCCAAACCGATGTGGGGGATCTTACCAAGTTTATTATTGATGCCCTGACAGAGATAGAGACCCTTCGGGCGAAGGTTAGCAGCCTGGAAGCCGGGTTTGCAGTGGTTGAGCTAAAAGCCGGACAGAAGCTCTTGCTTTCAGGAGGCAGCGAAGCCATCTTGAGGAACGGGTCCGCCACGGCGCTTAAAGGCATAAACGGCGATCTTCTGATTGATGCCAGTGCCGGCAAAGATTTAGTTGAGGGAACAGCCATTCCACTACAGCATATTCTTATTGCATCAAGGAATGATGGGAGAGGCCTTTTAGCCAAGTCCCAATGCTATGTGCTTGTTCGTGGAGCCTATACCATCCAGTAACCTGGAGGGGGCCCAGCCCTATTGTAGGGAGATTCCCGAGGAGTTAAATCAAGGGTGTATTCAAAAAGTTTGGATACACCCTTTCAATTTTCATCTTTTGATACGATATACATTATATAAACATCAATTAAAGTGATAAAGGATCATTATGAAAGCTAAGCGTTTTTTTAATGGGTTTGTGGCCGGTGCACTTGTTTTTATTACCCTTTGGTTTGGTATCAAGCCTCTTCTTATGGGTTCATCCTATAAAGACTACACCAAGATTGACCGGCAGGATCTGAACTTTGCGGAGAATGAGTATGGGGCCATTATTATTGGTTCGGAGCCCGAGGGTTTGGCCTCGGCCCTGTCCTGCGCTAGAACGGGGCTTAAAACACTGTTGATTACCCAGGACAATGATCTGGGCAGCTACATAACCCGCACCATGATTTCAAAGATGGATCCCCAGCAGGGTATCATTGAGAAAAAAAAGGTGCTACTCAACAGCGGCATCTATCAGGAGCTTTTCGGGAAATACAATATCGGCTTTAATGGAATGGATTACGAACAATCAGTCAGAAAGCTTTTGGAGAAGGAAAAAAGCCTTGAGATCCTTTATAATGGCACGGTCATCGAGGTCGACCTGGAAGGTCAGGTGCTTAAGGGGATTGTTGTAGAAGGATCGAACGGTAAACAATACTTTAAGGCCCACCAATTCATAGATGCCAGCCAAAGGGGAGATCTTCTGCTCCTGTGTAATACCCCTTCATATACAGGCTCAGCGGATTTGGGTATGCCCGACATCTATGCGCCCCTTGAATTCAACTTCAAAATCTCGGGTGTGGATATGGAGGGACTGAAGAAAAGTCAGAAAACCAGTGATTTTTCATTATTTCAGCAAGCCATACTGGTTTATAGAAAAGCGAACCCAAGAATTAAGATTGTTTCGCCTTCATTCATTAATCAGAATGAAAATGAACTGGTCATAACGGGATTAAAGGTTTTTGGGGTGGATATTGAGGATGAAGAGGATGTCAAGGCCGCTTACCGGGAGGCAGAGGAGGAAGCGCTTCTTTTAACCGCGTATCTAAAAAATGTGCTGGTTGCCTTTAAGGAGTGCACCTATAAGGAAGGTCCGCAGGAGCTGTTCATGCCCGAATTCAGGCATTTTGAAGGCCGGTATACCCTCAAGGTATCGGATATTCTGGAAAACAAGGATTTTCCTGATAAGGTTGCCCTATGCTCCGCTGCCGTGGATGCGGGAAAATTTGTGGACCAGAACGTGGAGTATATTGTTACCAAGCCTAATGTTTACACCATCCCCTTAGGATGCATCGTCCCGTCCAACCTGGATAATGTGCTCATGACCGGATCAAAGGCCTCGTTTACCTCCTTGGCCGCTACAAGTGCCTCAAGTCTGCCCACACGCTTGACCGTGGGGGAGTCTGCTGGACTGATTGCGGCTTACAGCTTTATGAATCAAACCACTCCTGGACAATTATTGAAAGAGGATGAAAAGGCCATCAAGGCCATGGTGAGCTTTATCAAGCGGGGAGGGGTTATTATTGAGGACTTTAATGAAAGTCTTCTGATTCCGAAAACCGAACAAAGGCTTATGGATCACTGGGCTTATCCCTATATCAGGACTTTGGCCGAATACGGGATTATTGCAGGTAATACCGACAATGACTTCAAGCTGGACTACAAGGCCAGCCAGGAGCTGTTTACGGTTTTGATGAGGAACGCCCTTCTTAAGATTGCCCCGGAGGCACTCAACAGACAAATAGAAATCAGCATTAAGGGTTTTGAAGAAAAGCGGGAGCTGACGGGAGAAATGGCAGCGGTGATTGTCCTTGAGACCCTATCTGTTCCCTATGACAAGGGGAAGGCCTTAGAAACCCTCAAGGGCAGCAAGACTCTGCCTGAGGATTTAGTAGACCGCATGAATGCCAACGATCCTGTTACCCTGGACATGGTATTTGGCCTGGCTGTTGAAACCGTAAATCATCTTAAAGATGCGAAATGAATAATGCGCTGTCTAAAGAACTCGATTTATGATAGGCCAGGATGTTCAAATCTTCCTGTTGTTGAGGACAGTAAGAAGATTTGAACATCACGGCCTATCTACAGCTTCAAGACAGCGCCTTTTTTATGTGGTTTTCTTTTTTCTCATTTTAGTTTTATAGGTGAGGATCATAAACCGTGGCAAATCCATCATGCGTTTATAGCGGTGTGGTTCCTTAATAAGCCTGAAAAGCCACTCCAAACCAGCCTTACGCATGAACTCAGGTGCCAGGGAAGCGGTTCCTGCCAGCACATCAATGGTGCCCCCTACACCCATGACCACCTTACACTTCAGCTCATGGATATGCTCATTAATCCATTTCTCCTGTTTAGGGACGCCTAGACCCACAAGAAGGATTTCGGCCTTGGAGGCATTAATCTGGTGAATGATTTCGGGGCTTTCCTCCTCGCTGAAATATCCGTTGCGGAAACCGACGATATTGGCTCGGGGGAATTCAGAAAGAATATTGATTGAAGCCTGTTCGGAAACCCCCGGCTTTCCTCCGAAGATATAGAAGCTGGTGATACGTCGATCGGTATTGATGAGAATCCTTTTGACCAAATCAACACCTGAAACCTTTTCTTTTAGTCTTCGTCCAAGAATTTTGGAAGCCAGTACCACACCGGCTCCATCAGCGACCAGTAGATCAGCCTTATTTAAAAGCTCCTTGAGTCCGTCATCCCGCTGAGCCTGCATAATGATCTCCGCATTGGGAGTAAATATCTTTTGGGCGGTGCTCCCGTTCAGCATCTCAAGGACTTGATCCAACGCCTCGTCCATGGTGACATTATCAAGCCTGACACCATGTATGTCAATCTTCTCAGGCATATCCTAGCCCTCCTGTGAAAGCCTTTTTTGTTGCTCATCCAGAAATTTTCATGGGTTCTTCAGTGAAACATAATGATTATACAAGAACCCCCGGCGTTTGAAAAGACGGATTTACTGGGTATCTTCCAGCAGCTGGTAGGCAGACAGAATATTACTGTGAGCCATAATTTTAAGGCGGTCGAGGGATACTTCTAGATCTTGGCGTATCCTTCCTCTATCGGACCAGATTTTTTCCATAAGCGCACATATTTTATGATGATCCAGATTATCCAGACTGCCGGCTGAGGGTTGGTTAATCTCCTTGAGAAAGGACCCTACTTTGGGCTCATAGACCAGCCCTAGAAGGGGAACGCATTGGCTTGCCGCATAAATAAGGGAGTGTAGCCGCATGCCCACCATCAGGTCCAGGCGTCCCGTAAAGCCCAGCATGACCTCGGGCCGGTAAAGCTGATGTATCACGGTGGCAGGATGCTTCATGAAACCCTTAATCAGCTTGGAAATCTCAAAATCAGCAGGATATTGCATGGGCATGAACACCGGATGAGCACCCAGATGCTCCACACAATAATCGGCCAAGCCAGCTATCTTTTCCAAATAGTCTGTATTGGCCCATTTTCTTATTGAAAACCCTATCAGAGGCTTGTCCAGAGGGATGGCCTCCTGGGTGATCAAGCGGTCAATCTCTTCGTCGCAGGCCACATCCAAAAGAATGGCAGGGTCAGAGGTGACGTAAATCTCTGGCTTATGAATGCCC
This sequence comes from Bacillota bacterium, assembly GCA_023415205.1. Classification (GTDB taxonomy): domain Bacteria; phylum Bacillota; class Clostridia; order DSM-8532; family DSM-8532; genus DTU059. The sequence continues at coordinate 86,165 of JAEZLR010000006.1, forward strand.
AAAGCCTTGATCTCATTAAAGGACTCCGAGTCCCGTAGGCTGATGGCATGGAGCTGGTTGAGAACCCTGGCGGCACAACCGCGATTGAAGGAGCGCTTGATGGGGCCGATGCCGTTGGCAAAGAGCATGGTCTTTGCCCCGGATCTTTTAGCCAGCTTCAACAGGGTCAGGTAGTAGAGAATGGACCGGGTGCTGGTATTATCCTGGATCAGGCTGCCTCCCCCGGCTAAAAACAAGCGTGTTCTCTTAAGGTGACGGGAGACCTTAAGAAGATTAAAACGATTAATGGAAGCCACCTGATAATTTCTCATGGTTTCTCTGGGATTTTTGGAAAGCACCAGATAGCTCAGATCCGGGTTAAGCTTTCTGAAGGTATTGAGGGTGGAACTTAAAATGGCTTCATCACCGCTGTTCTTATAGCCGTAATATCCCAAAATAGCAATATCGTAGGTCTTGTCGTCCTTTTTAACCATTTTCTCTGAGTGTAGAATTTTTTCGTAAATGGAGAGCTGGGTTTCACACATATTTCTTATGGAGAACTCCCGCTCAGCTTTTTCCCTTAACCTTGCACCCATGAGCTTACGCTTTTCCTCATCCAAAGAAAGCTCACCCAGGTATCGGCCCAGAAGCTTCCAATCCCTAGGCTGTACCAGGTAGCCATTGACCCCTGATTCAATGAGATCTCCTAATCCGCCCACATGGGTGCTGACGGTTGCCCTTGCAAAGCGGGCTCCCTCCAGGATGACATAGGGGAAGCTTTCGCTGATAGAGGTTAATACATTAATGTCAATGGTTTGAAAAAAGTCAAAGGGTCGGTCCACCATACCCGTAAAATAGACATAGGAAGAAAGCCCAAGCTTCTCTGCAAATTGCTTTAAGTGGAGCATAAGCTCATCGCCCGGCCCGCTGATGAGAAATCGTGCCGCGGGATTAACCTTCACCACTTCACTAGCGGCTTTAAGAAAGGTTTCGTGATCCTTGACAGGGTGGAGCCTCGCCATAATACCGATAAGCACACAATCCAACGGGAAGGGTACTTTGAAGCGCTCAAAAAACTCCTTGCGGGTGTAGGGGGGGATGTGGTTATCAAAAGGAATGCCATTGTATACCGAATAGATGCGCTGGGGATTGAAGCCCCTGCTTATGAGCATTTCCTTAAAGTTGTTGGAGACGCTGACATGGTACTCAATACGCCTCAGGGCAATGGTGTTGATGATACCGAAGGAAAAACGTTTGAGCAGGCTATGCATATAGTCCAGGCGGTAGTCACTGTGTACTGTAGTGACCACGGGAATACCGGTCATGCGCTTGATCATGGACGCCATCATATTGGCCTTGGCCCCATGGGAATGGATAATATCGTATTGACCTGATCTCACAAGATCCAGGGTTCTTTTCAAATCCAAAATAATATTACCGGTCCGGATAATCCGGGCGTCTATGCCCATAGCCACCGCATCATTGTGGAAGGGGCCTTTTCTATAACTTACAAGGGTAACGTCAATGGTCTTTCCGAGTTCTTTGATGAGTTGAAGAACATGACTCTTGGCTCCGCCCTCATCTCCACCTCCGATAAGGTGTATCACTTTCATAGCGGTCTTCCTTTCAAGGGGCTACAGATTGATATCACACCATTCATCTCCAAAAAGGATACGTTGGTGACGAAAGCCGATGCTTTTTAAAAGCCCATAGGCTTCTTCGTAATAGCAGTCTATGGTATCAGGCCGATGGGTGTCCGAGTTAATCATGATGGGTATTTCCATTCCATGGCATGCTTCAAGTATCCATGGGCTGGGATAGGGGTCGGTGACATATCCCCGGGCTATCCCCCCGGTATTCACCTCAACAATGACTTCTGCCAGTGAGACCACCTCCAGGGTTTTCATCACCTCATCCCGGTACCATGCATCCTTTTCATTAAAGTAAGTATTGTCCGTATTGTTCTTTCTAATAACATCCAGATGTCCGACAATAGAGGGAGGCATCCTTAAAAGCATTTGACGGATTTGTTCATAATAGGCCCGGACAAATGCCTTGATATCTCCCCCAAAGCTAGTGTTCAGGGTGTCCTCAAAAGCCTTACGGTTTCCGTCCACGGACATCAATGCCCCTGTTGTCTCATTTTTAAGGAAATGCACAGAGCCGATGGTATAGTCAATTCCCTTGGTGGTTCTAAAATCAGTGCAATTGGGATAAAAATCTGTTTCCAGGCCCGTATAAATTTCAATGGAAGCCTTATATTTGTCCTTTAAGGCTTTTGAGACCGATAGATATTCATCAAGGTCAGAGGACTTCATGTTCCATTGGCTGTCAAAAAGCACAGGGGCATGGGCAGAAAAACCAAAAGCCTTGAAGCCCCGGGCAAGGGCCTCATTAATATAGGCTTCAAGTTCTTCCTGACCGTCGTCGAATCGGCTATGGGCGTGAAAGGTGCTCTTAAACATCTTAACTCCTTATCCCTTGGGACGCTTATTTCTTCTTGTTGAAAACCTTGAACATATCACCAATGGTTTTCAGGGAAACCAATTCCACTTGACGCTTAATCTTTTTAGTGGTGGTTTTCTCAAACTCGCCCTCACGGATTTCAAAATGCCGGATCTTCTTGTAGGAGGAGAGCTTCTTGTTAGCCTTTAGAACCTCCTGCTTGATGAGCCTGTAAAGCTCGTCATGAACAGGCACCTGGCCGAACTTCTCCACAATGACCTCCATATTGGGGACGATCTTGGCACAAACTAGGGTATCCTCCTCATTGTCGCTGTCCACGCCATAAACCAGGGATTCCTTAATATACTCGCTCTTGTTCAGATAGAGCTCCACATCCTCGGGGAAGATGTTTTTTCCGTTCTTGGTGACAATGATATTTTTCTTTCTGCCTGAGATATAGAGGAAGCCCTGCTTGTCAATATAGCCATTATCCCCGGTATACAACCAGCCGTCATGAAGAATCTGCTCTGTGGCCTCGGGATTCTTATAGTAGCCCAGCATGACAATGGGGCCTCTTACCTTGATCTCACCTATACCATCTGGTCCAGGCTGATCAATAGCGATTTCGATACCGGCAACCGGTAAGCCAGCAGAGGCATCCCTATAGTGGTCGAGTCGATTGACTGAAACAATGGGGGAGCACTCCGTCAGCCCATAGCCCTGCATAATGTTCAGCCCCATGGCCCTTAAGGCCTTGGCCACCTTGGGATTCAGGGCGGCAGCACCGGAGATGATCAACCGTAGATTTCCGCCCAGATTGTCCAGAACCTCTTTAAAAAGTTGGCGGCGCACATCGATTTTCATTTTCATGAGCGTCCTGGAGACAAACAGGCCGAATTTAACCGCACCCAGACGGTTTTCCTTCTGCGCCTTTTTGATGACCTTTGTATAGACATTTTCCATAATGAGAGGAACACTCATGATGATGGAGGGTTTGTATTCCTGCAGGTTCTTGTTGATGTGACGTAGGCCCTCACAGAAGCAGATGGTGACACCCAGATAAATCATTGTGAGAAAGCCCGCGGTGCATTCATAGGTATGATGCAGGGGAAGGATGGACATGATCAGGTCGTTATTGTCAGCATAGATCAGGCTGGAAACCGCCATGATATCACTGGAAATATTATTGTGACTCAGCATGACACCTTTGCTTTGGTCGGTGGTTCCCGAGGTGAAGATCAGCATGTTCATAGCGTTACTGTCGATCTGGGACTCAGTAAACTGATCGATGCCTTGATTTAAAAGGGTTTTGCCTTTTTGTAATAGCTCAACGAACGAGACAAGGCCTCCTTCACTCCTCTCATGGTCAAAGGAAATAATCTCCTTGAGCATGGGGAGGCTTGATTTTTTAGCAAGAAGGCTCTCAGCATAATCTCTAGAACAGAGCACCGCCGAACAGTCGCTCCTCTCAAGCAGAGAAAAAAGCTCATGCTCCGGCAGCTCCTTGTCCATCGGAACCACTACGCCCGTGCCGTTTACCACAGCGAGGTAAGAAAGACACCATTCATACCGGTTTTCGCTAACGATGGCAATTTTTTGGCCCTTTAGCCCTAAATGGTGGAGGGCAGTTCCCAGATAGTTAATTTCTGTCTGAAACTGTCTGAAGGAAACATTCCTAAGCTGCCCTGCGGCATTTTTGAGAAGAAAACAGTCCAAGTCCCCGTAAATATCTGCGCTTTGTTGAACCATATCCTTCAAATCGGTTATCTTTCTTACATCATAAAGCTTTCGTGGCATTCCCACTCTATTCAACTCCCGTTCATGGTGAAATTTGTAAGCAAAAGGTCGTTAACGAAATAATTATACTTGATAGCAGGGGCGGTGACAACAAGACAAAATAATAGGGCTTGTCATATCGATGGGGTCCAGGTCATTTGTGGCGGGAGAGCTGTCCCATAAAATGAGCGGAAGGGGGTTCCACATGGGATAACGCATAGGGAAGGTTTAAAGCTTTCCATTTGTATTCGCCCATTTTATGAAAGGGCAGATACTCTGTTTTTTCCACATTGGAAAGGTGGGAGGCCAAATCCTTAAAGGCCTCGATATCCTGTTGACCATCGGTATATCCCGGGACAATAACATATCGCAACCATACGGGGACACGCTTTTTTTCGAGATACTCGGCAAATTTTAGAGACGGGATATCGCCTCGTCCTGTTAGGAGCCTGTGTTTTTCCTTTTGTGTCTGCTTAATATCCAGAAGCACTAAGTCCGTTAAATCAATGAGTCTGTCTAAAACGGGATCTTCCAGGGCATCCGGGAAATCCCCGGTGGTGTCCAGACAGGTATGTACACCCGCATCCTTTAGCCGAGAAAAAAGCTCGGCGACAAAGGCTGCCTGTAGGAGCGGCTCGCCACCCGAAACCGTGACCCCTCCTCCCGAGGAGTCAAAATAGGGTTTAAAGCGGAGAACTCGCTCATAGAGGGCGTCGGCCTCCATAACAGAACCGCCGTCCTCCTGCCAGGTATCGGGGTTATGGCAGTAGAGACAGCGAAATCGGCAGCCCTGGAGAAAGATCACCGAACGCAACCCTGGGCCGTCATGGGCTCCCAGTGATTCAAAGGAATGAATCCTGCCTGTAAGGCTCTTATTTTTCATGGAGGCTGCCTCCTTTGCGTATTAAAGGAATATAGGGTTAAATAGCCCTGTGGAAGGTCCGGGAGATAACCTCCTGCTGCTGCTTTTGGGTCAAACGATTAAAGTTCACGGCATAGCCCGAAACCCTCACGGTGAGCTGAGGATAACGGGATGGGTCCTCCATGGCCTCCGTCAGGGTTTCTCTTGTCAGCACATTGATATTGATGTGATGTCCCCCTTTAATGAAATAGCCATCCAGCATGGCTATGAAATTTTTAAGACTATAGGTCTCCTCCTTGCCCAGGGCATGGGGTGTGAGGGAGAGGGTGAGGGAGACACCGTCCTTACAGGCCGAATAAGGAATTTTAGCCACAGAGTTTAATACTGCCAGCGCGCCCATAATATCACGCCCGTGCATGGGGTTGGCACCAGGGGCAAAGGGCTCCCCAGCTTTTCTTCCGTCGGGGGTGGCGCCTGTTTTTTTACCATAGACCACATTGGAGGTGATGGTAAGAACCGAGAGGGTATGCTCCGCATCTCTGTAGGTGGAGTGCTTTTTAAGGTCGGTGATGAAGCTCTTGGCAAGGTCGGTGGCAATGAAGTCCACGCGGTCGTCATCATTGCCGAATTGGGGATACTCACCCTCAATATCAAATCCCACAATAAGGCCCTTCTCGTTTCTTCTGGTTTTTACATAGGTATAGCGAATGGCGCTCAAGGAATCGGCCACCACGCTTAGTCCTGCGATGCCGAAGGCCATATACCTATGGACGGAGGTATCATGAAGGGCCATCATGAGCCGCTCATAGGCATACTTGTCATGCATGCAGTGAATAATGTTCATGGTGTTGACATAAAGCCCGGTGAGCCATTTCTGGTAGGTCTTGAACCGGGTGAGTACTTTGTTGTAGTCCAGATACTCCTCGGGGTAGGGGTCCATTTGGGGAGCGACCAGCTCTCCGGAGAGCTCATCCCGTCCGCCGTTAAGGGCTAAAAGGAGCAGCTTTGGAAGATTGCACCGGGCTCCGAAAAACTGCATATCCTTTCCCAGGCTCATGGCTGAAACACAGCAGGAAATTCCGTAGTCGTCCCCGAAGAGAGGTCGCATAAGCTCATCGTTTTCATATTGTATGGCACTGGTTTTCATGGAAATCTGCCCGCAGAAGGCCTTGAAGGTCTGGGGAAGGCGGGGGGACCATAATATTGTCAGGTTGGGCTCCGGAGCAGGGCCGAGATTAATCAGGGTTTGCAGAAAGCGATAGGAGGTTTTGGTCACCTTGTGCCGCCCATCTTCGCCCATGCCTCCCAGGGCTTCGGTGATCCAAACCGGGTCCCCTGCAAAGAGCTCATTGTAGTCCGGTGTTCTCAAATGGCGGATAAGCCGAAGCTTAATGACGAACTGGTCGATGAGCTCCTGGGCACCTTCTTCGGTTAACTGGCCGGACGCCAGGTCTTTTTCCAGATAAATATCTAAGAAGGTGTTTAAGCGGCCGATGGAGTTGGCTGCGCCATTGGTCTCCTTAACCGCGCCCAGAAACGCAAGATAAACCCATTGGACAGCCTCAAAGGCATTTTTGGCCGATTCCCTGAGGTTAAAGCCATAAGCATCGCCCAGTAGTGCCAGTTCATTTAGGGACTGAATCTGCGATTTGACCTCCTCACGAAGACGGATGGTTTCTTCGGACATCTCCCGCTCCAAAAGATTTTCAAGATCCTTTTCCTTTTCTGAGATCAAGCGGGTTATCCCATAAAGTGCGACTCTTCTATAGTCCCCGATAATCCTTCCTCTGCCATAGGCATCGGGAAGGCCTGTGATCACGCCGCAACGGCGGGCGTTTTTCATCTCGGGAGTATAGGCATCAAAGACACCATCATTGTGGGTCCTTCTAAAACGGGTAAAGATATCCTCGATGGAGGGAGACAAGCTGTAGCCATAAGACGCACAGGCTTTTTTGGCAAGTCGGATGCCCCCATAGGGATTGACCATCCGCTTTAGGGGCTCATCGGTCTGAAGCCCCAGGATGACCTCATTCTCCGGGTCAATAACCCCGGGGTTGAAGCTTAAGATACCGGATACCGTTTCGGTGTCAATACAAAGAACGCCATTATTGGACAGTTCCTCCTTCAAAAGCTGTTGGCATTGATTCCACAGCTTCAGGGTTTTTTCGGAAGGCCCCGCGAGAAATCCTGCATCCCCGTCATAGGGGGTATAATTTCTGGCAATGAAATCCCTGACATCGACGGACTCCTGCCAGATGCCTGGATGAAAGGCTTCAAAGGATTTTTGAGTCATGGTTATCCCTCCTTAAGGTTTCTTCCGTCACAAATAGCTTTGTCGGATTTCACCTTTAGTTAAAAATGCATATAAAAAAGCCTGGGCATCACATCCAATGTAGGCTGCCCAGGCGGTCGACTTTTTTCAACATTATACTCCCCCAGGGTTTTCCCTATCCGCCAGTCGTATAATGCACTCAAATTCAGCTTATAGTGTGAGTATACAATCCTTCCGCACCTTTGTCAATTCACCCAGGTTATTTCGCGAAATTGTTGAAAGAAGTAGTGGACTATGGTATCATTGTGCCATAATATGCAGTAATTTGGTTATGGCATAAATCATGTCGAAAAGAGGAGAATCCAATGAGTAGCGTGATCAAGGTAAATGCAAGCGTTTATTCCCGTATCGGATACGGTAGAACCAGCAACACGAGTTCCTTTTATATGAACGGAAAATTTACATCCGAGCACCACATCGAAAATGCTCAGGCGTCTATGGAAAATAGGGGATCGGAGTATCTTTTTGCTGTTGCTGATAATATGGATAGTGAAAATGACCAGGATACCCAGGTTTCCATTTTAAAAGAAGTGGGTAGATTCCATGAGAAGATGTCGGTAAGCGGTGGGGATATCCATTACAAAACCAAGGAATTGGAATCCCGTGTAAACGATGCAGAACGCTTGCTTTCAAGCTTTCTAGAGATGAACAGGGTACCTATGACCGATACGCGTTGGAATCTCGGTTTTTCAGCGCTACTCTTATCAGAGGGGCAGTTTGTGGCCTTTACTGGAGGAAGTGGTCGTGCATACATGATGCGAGAGGGTATGTTTAAGCCTCTGGCCTCGGAATCTACAAGAGCCAAGCGCGCAATTGATGCAAAACCCAGTAGCGAATTTGATGAAATCGAGCTGCCCGGTGAGGAAAAGAACGGAAGCGTGATTGTTTCAGATCTGTATGACCTCATGGAAGGGGATTCCTTTATATTGATCAATGATGGTCTGATTGAAGCGCTGGGTGAGGAGAAAATCGAGGATTTGCTGGCGCTACGTAGCGACAGTGCCTTTATTGCCTATCGTCTGGTGGATGAGGCGATGAAAAGGAAGCATACCGGCGATCTGACAGCCCTCGTGGTTCAGATTGAGAAAATAGTAGACGGACCCGCTCCCAGAAGAGCCCCTGCCCGCGTGCAAACCCAGCAGAACATGAAGGACAGGGTGGATAAGCTTAAAAAGGCCCCTGCCGTTACCTATAAATATAACAAGCGCAACAGTAACAAGTATCAGGGCATTGTTTTTGTAACCCTTGTAGTCTTGACGGTTGCCGTTCTTATGGGAGTTATCTATTTGATTATTAGCTCTCTTATGAATTCGGGCAAAAACAATTATCCCTCATCCCCAACCACGACGGCAACAGCGACGCCTACCGCTACCCCGATTGCCTCTGAAGAGCCTTCGGTAGAGCCCACGCCAACCCCGGAGGCCACCCCCACACCTGCACCTGAGATCGTTGAACATAAGGTGAAGTCGGGGGAGAGCATCAATTCCATTACACGAAAATATTACGGGGATACCACATTAATGGACAAGCTCTGTAAATACAACAACATTACCGATCCCAACAAGATCAAGGTGGATCAGATTATCAAGATTCCTTCCAAGGAAGTCTTGATGGAACAATAAATAGAATAAACATTCAGAAGTACCGTTGGTTATCCAGCGGTACTTTTTTTGTGAAAACTTTTATTTGAAATGTTTCCCTTATTTTTTTCACAATCTTGACAAGGAACTGAAACACCAAAAATGGAAATCTTATGATAACCTATAGGTGTCCAATAGCGCACAAGTATCACTGCTAGGAAAGGGGATTATATCTCATGAAAAAGAAAGCATTATCCTTACTCGTTGCAATTGCCATGCTGGTTTCGGTGATTTCAGTGCCGGCCCTGGCTTCCACCCCAACCTTCAAGATTGATGGAAAGGTCGTCCTCCCAGGAAATGATGTGGCACCGGAGGGTAATTTATTGGTTACTCTGGAATACCGTTCTGACAGGGGCACCTCCAATCAGAGCGATGATTATACCACTTCGGCCCTGATCGTTCTCATGAAGGGTAGCCGTGAAGCCTCCTTTTCCCTTGACATTCCCTTTTCAAACACTGCTGATAAAAATCCGAGATTCACTCTGGGCTATTTCCTCTCAACAGCATCACCCTATTGGGATAAAGGCTATTATACCTTAAGCGGCATGCAATACCACAAGGAGGGGCAGACCACTTTCCCGGAAGGCTCGGTTTCCGGTCTTGTCATCACTCCTTTAAGAGCCTCCAATATTTCCGGTTATGTAGGGCTGTCAGTATACTCATCGACTCAGTCAGCCATGGATGTGACAGTCACTGCCAAAACAACCGGTGCTTCCAACGGAACCCAGGATGATTATGAAGCAAAAACCAAAGTTACCTTGACCAATGGAGCCTCTGCCTACAGCCTGAAGGTGCCTACAACTGCTTCATCGGCAGGCTATGTGGTCATGTATGAAGTAAGTGGTACAGACTATGAAAATAAAGGCTGGTATTCATCCTCAGGAACGGTCACTAATGCCTCCATTGCCACAAAGGTAGATGTCAGTGGCGGAAATCGTTCCGATATCCACCTTCAGCTTGTCAAAAAGGCTACCCCTGCTACACCCAACCCGGTAACGCCTCCCCAGATGGATATGGATGTAAACGATGACGGACGTGTGAATATTAAAGATTATATCATGTTCACCCGGGCCATGGGAGCCAGGTGGAAGTTTAAGGATTTCCTTGATATCAACGGAGATGGGGTTGTTGATGTCAAAGATTTAAAAATTATCAAGGAAGAGCTTAAGGAGCTGAAGAAAAACTGGAACGACATTGAGAAGGCCATAAAGGATAGCGACAAAACCCACAAACTGGCCGACAAGAAGCATGGAAAATGGAAGAAGTAGCCTCCCTTTATCCTGAATAAACTTACCTGCACTTGAAAGCTTACAAAGAGCAACAAGAAAAGAGGGATATCAACCCCTCTTTTCTTGTTGTGAGTGCTTTATCCAGTTATATCTGCAAAAACAAATCCATCAAAGTGTGCCCTTCTTTTACACAGAACCCGGTGGAATGGGCATAGGCCTCTGTATAAACCGCCTGTGAATCAATGGCATCCTGACGACGGCTATCATAGATCATAAAAGGCACCGGATCGGCACAATGAGTTCGTGTGGCGATGGGAGTAGGGTGGTCCGGAAGAACCATCAGCCTGTAATCATCCCAGCCTTCCATACCCTTAATGAGGGTGTCAAGAACTAGGGAATCAATCAGTTCGATGGAGCGGATCTTTTCTTTAAGCTGGCCCTGATGGCCACATTCGTCGGGAGCCTCAATATGAATATAGACAAAATCCCGTCCTTGGCGAAGCTCATTTAGTGCGGCTTCAGCCTTTCCTTTAAAATTGGTGTGAATATTTCCGGTAGCTCCTTCAACATCAACGGACTTCATCCCTGACACAATACCGATGCCTTTAATCAGGTCAACAGCCGAAATGACCGAACCGCACAGCCCATATTTTTCTACAAAAAGAGGTATGGAGGGCTTTTTACCTTGGCCCCAAAGCCATAGGGAGGTAGCCGGGTTCAGTCCCCGCTCCACCCGTTTTTTATTGACGGGATGGTTTTTTAGGATTTCGCAGCTACGCAACATCAGATTGAGAGCGGTTTCCGCTCCCGGCCCTTTAGGAAGAAACGAAGCTATTTTTTTGCCCGAGATATCGTGAGGAGGGGTAAGCTGAATGTCCAGTGGCCCATTCCTCCAAACGAGGCAATGGCGATAGCTGATTCCAGGATAGAAGGCGATGCCTTCACTGTTCAGGGCCTGGGCTACTGCCAGCATGAGCTCTGTGGATTCCTCCGTGGTAATTTCACCCGAGCTATAGTCCAGCATTTCTTTTTGAGTATAGTCTTCCTCAGGGCTCAGGGTGACCAGATTGCATCGGAGAGCCGTATCCTCCTGGCTGAGATTAAGGCCCATACTGACGGCTTCAAGGGGAGAGCGACCGGTATAATAGCGTCTCGGATCAAATCCGAAAACTGACAGATTGGCTACATCGCTTCCGGCAGGCATCCCTTGAGGGACAGTGTGAACCGTTCCAATAGTAGATTTTTTGCTTAATTCATCCAGGAGGGGCTTTTGGGCCGTCTGGAGAGGGGTTTTTCCTCCCAGGGCATCCAAGGGCCAATCAGCCATGCCATCTCCCAGGACGAGGATATATTTCATTGTTCTTCCCCCTTAAGTAAAAGCTGCCTTTATTCAAAGCAGCTTTAATTATTGGTGCCAATTTTAAGATGTAAGCCCGGCATGAGGCAAGGAAGTTTAACTTATAGATCTTTAAAATCAGCCCATTAAAGCTTGGCAGAAATATACTCTTCACGTCCGGCAACATTCCATACAGGTGAGTTTCTGCCTACTCTGCGAATGGACTTAATTTTAAGATCGCTCACAGCATTGGCCGACAGCATATTCATAAGGGCAGCCATGATAACTGCAACTAATTCTCCGTCATCGGTAGTGTCCTGAACCTTGTCCTGAAGTGCCGCTGCACTCTCTACCTTGGATGCATTCTCCCTTTGGCTATGGGTGTTTTGAGATTTATCAGATCCAAAAATTCTGGAAAATAATGACATAATAATCGCACCTCCGTATACCATTTATGATTTATGATATCCCGTTAAAAATACCACAATTGAGGACAATAAGTCAATCCCGCTGAATAAATCCCGACCTTATATATATTGCGCATTTTTCGTATTTTGTTATAATGTCTATTAAAGGACAAGCTTGTAACATAAGCAGGGAGGGTTGAAAAATGGGAAAGATCACTAAAGATACAATTATTATGGACGTCTTGATGATGGATAGGGCAACTGCCCCTATTTTCATAAAGCATGGCATGCATTGCCTGGGATGCCCCTCATCTTCTGGAGAGAGCATTGAAGATGCTTGCGCCGTACACGGTATTGATGTGAATTTGCTGGTTAATGATCTCAATAATTTTTTTGATGCCCAATAAATAAAAGAAATGTATAGATTTTGTTGAACCGTCCCAAGGGCGGTTCATTTTTTTAGCGGGATATTGTATAATATAATAAGCCTAGGAAACTTTTAGTCGCATTTTGTATGAGGTGAATTATGAGAATAGCAGAGATTGCTGACCTTCTCAAAGCTGAAGTTTGTACCGAAACCCCCAATCAGGAGCTTGATATTCTGTCTGCCTGCAGCGCGGACCTGATGAGCGATGTGATGGCCTTTTCAAAGGAAAATGCCATGCTGTTAACCGGGCTTGTCAACCCTCAGGTGGTAAGAACAGCCGAGATGATGGATATCAAGGTGGTGGTTTTTGTCCGTGGGAAAAAGCCCCAGCAGCCTATGATTGAATTGGCTGAGGAGAAAGGGATTGTCCTTTTGTCCACTGATTATCCCCTTTTTGTTGCCAGCGGTAAACTCTATGTCAATGGAGTTCACGGGCGCGGAGAATAAGCATGAATAATGTAATTGTGAGAGACTATGATATACCCGCCAACGACTTTACCGTTGCGGGAGAAGCCTCAAGCAGCGTACGCAAAATTATGGCTCAGTTAGGTGTAGCACCTTATGTAGTGAAGCGAACTTCCATTGCCATGTACGAGGCCGAGATCAATGCGGTAATCCATGGCCATGGGGGCAAAGCCCATGTAGAGATAGACGGAAGCAAGGTGTATATACGTATTTCTGATGAGGGGCCGGGCATTCCCGATCTGGAACTGGCCATGCAGGAAGGGTATTCCACCGCTCCCGACAGTATCCGTGAAATGGGCTTTGGTGCAGGTATGGGGCTATCCAATATTAAAAAGCACTCGGACATTTTAAAGATAGACACTGAAGTGAACAAGGGAACAACGGTGAATATTACCGTGTTCTTTAATGCCATTTAGTCCTTTTGTATCCCAGTATTCACTCTAGGGGGTGTTGCGATGGAGCAGGCATATTTTCATTCTGTCACCTTAGATAAAGAAAAATGCAAGGGATGTACCAATTGTATCAAGCACTGCCCGACCGAGGCCATCCGTGTCCGCAATAACAAAGCTGTTATTATTCGGGAGCGATGTATTGACTGCGGGGAATGTATCCGCGTCTGTCCCTATCATGCCAAAAAAGCCGTGACTGATTCCCCGGACATCATTAAGAACTACCGGTACAAAATTGCCTTGCCCGCACCGAGCCTTTATGGACAATTCGGGCCGCCTTATTCCCGTGAACGCATCGTCAGTGGTTTGAAGCAGTTGGGCTTCGATTATGTTTTTGAGGTGGCGCGAGCCGCTGAGATTGTCACCCATGCCTCCGAGCTCTTTCTTAAAGCGGAGGATATCAAGAAACCCGTGATTTCCTCAGCCTGCCCTGCCGTTGTACGGCTGATACAGGTACGCTTTCCTAATCTCATTGAAAACCTTTTGAAAATTGAATCTCCCATGGAGGTTGCCGCGGCACTGGCCAAGCAGGAGGTTCACGAAAAATATGGTATCCCTTACGACGACATGGGAGCCTTCTTCTTATCGCCCTGTGCAGCCAAGGTGACCAGTGTTAAGGCGCCCTTTGAAAATAAGAAATCTCAGGTGGACGGGGTTCTGGCCATTAAGGACATTTATCTTCCCCTCCTTGAGATAATGAAAAAGCAAAAGGATATTACTCCAGAGACTTTTTCTCTTTCCAGTGCCATTGGTGTTGCATGGGCTGGTACGGGCGGAGAAAGCGAGGCCATAGATAAAGGCCGGAGGATTGCTGTTCATGGTATAAAAAACATCAACGATATTCTTGAACAGGCGGTGCAGGGAAGTCTTGATGCCATTGATTTTATTGAGGCATTGGCCTGCCCGGAGGGTTGCCTCGGAGGGCCGCTTGCAGTTGAGAATCCCTTTATAGCAAAGGTTAATCTCAAAAACGAAATAGAAAAAATCAAGAACAGTGACGCCCATAAGATTAAAAAAATCGAGAATGTAGACGAATTTGTCTGGAAATCAACGGTGGAATACCGACCTATTATGAAGCTGGATGATGATATGATGAGGGCCCTGGAAAAAATGCAGATGATTGATGAGCTGACTGATGGACTTCCAGGATTGGATTGCGGTGCTTGCGGCGCTCCTAGCTGTAGAGCCCTTGCGGAGGATATTGTCAGGGAAAATGCCAAGGAAACCGATTGTATCTTCAAGCTGAGGGAAAGGGTCAACGATATTGCCAATCAACTGCACCAGATAGAGGATCTATAGTACCCATGAGAAACTATTATCGCATTGACATACCATAAGGAGGGGAGAGACACTATGACCATTGAAGCATTAGCCCGGGACAGGGGCTATAAAATTGTTGCGGGGGATACCGAAGACTTATCTGCCTGTGTCACGGGAGTTTATGCTTGCGATCTTTTAAGCCATGCCATGGCCAAGGTAACCAGTGGGGATCTATGGATTACCGTACATACCAACCTGAATGTGGTAGCCGTAGCTTCCCTGACCGATGCCGCCTGTGTGCTGGTACCTGAAAATATCACCGTTGAGCCCCTGACGATCGAGAGAGCTATTGAGAAAGGGGTTGTTATTCTTTCCAGCAGTTCAGCCGCAGCCCAGGTGTGCCATGAGGTGCTCTCAATGATCGGAACGGTGTCATGAAAACCTGGATCGATCTCCATATTCACTCCTGTCTTTCCCCTTGCGCAGAGGAGGACATGACCCCCAACAACATCGTCAACATGGCTCTTTTGAAAGGGTTGGACATGATTGCCGTCACCGATCACAACTCGGCGGGGAATGTGTCAGCCGCCATGGAAGCGGGTCGCAGGGCAGGCTTAATTGTTGTGCCCGGCATGGAGCTATGTGTTTCAGAAGAATTTCATCTCATATGTCTGTTTCCCGACCTCAGTGGAGCACTGGCTTTTCAGGAGGAAGTGTACCAATTGCTTTCACCCCTCAAAAACCGGGAGGACATTTTTGGTTCCCAGATCAGAATGGATGCCGACGACCAAGAGATCGGTCGTGAGGATCGGCTTCTGTCGGGAGCCTGCGGTATGGATTCGGAAACTGCCATCAGGCTCATACGAGAGCTTGGCGGGGTGGTTCTACCGGCCCATGTCAACCGGGAATCCTTTTCCATGCTTAATACCTTGGGTGCCATCCCCTCCGAGTATGGCTTTCATCACCTGGAATGCTCCAAAAGCTGCAAACTGAACGAATTCTTAGGGGAGCATCCCGATCTTAAGCAATACCCTTTTTTGCGATCCTCCGACGCCCATTTTCTTTGGGATATTCTAGAACAGGAGGTTTGTCTCGACCTCCCTGATAAAACCATCAGCGCCTTGCTACAATACCTCTCCCATCCCATATCTAGGGCATCCTATGATTTATAGGAACACGCTTCTTTTTGAGTATGATAATACCGGTTTTCTGCTCAAAGGGTTCTTGAGTGGATGGAGCCTCACATAATATCCCTGTCCCGAATTCACAGCGCGGGATCATGGCAGCAATGAGGAGATCCTGAACCTGGAGTAATGAAGGACTAGCATCATATACTGGAGAGCAAAATGATAGAAAAACTTTTGATGATTGATTTTGATAAAATTTATGACCTTATGGAAACAAGTTTTCCAAACGATGAATATAGAACCTACCACGAGCAAAAACAACTGCTTAGCAATCCTTTATATCAGATATATGTTTTGGAAGGATTCTGATAATAGCGACTCATTCATTAAGGGCTTGGGTTTGGTTATTGCTCTTAGGGGCAAGCATTGTTATAATTTGTTTAATGTTTTGGTTTTAATGCCATGGAGGACTTCATGCACCTTATTGAGAAAATCAAAAAAATCGAAAAACTGAATGAGGATACCTTTCTGATTCGGATAGAGTCGGAGGAAATTTCCAAAAGTGCTGTGGCCGGGCAGTTTGTCAACATTAAGTGCTGTGATGGTCTGGATGCTTATTTAAGGCGCCCCATCAGTATTTGCTCCATTCACCGCGAAAATAATACCTTTGATATCGTCTACCAGATCCGAGGAAAAGGAACGCGCTTGCTCTGCGGTTTCGAATGCGGGGATCAAGTGGATGTTTTGGGCCCCTTGGGCCGAGGCTTCACCTTGAACCCCGAACATAAGCACATTGTGGTGGTAGGCGGTGGTATAGGTACCTTCCCGCTTCTTCAGCTTCTCAAGGATCACCCTGCTGAAAAGAAAACTGCCATACTGGGCTTCAGGTCCAAGGATTTTGTGGTTCTGGAGGAGAATTTCAGGAAGCAGTGCCATGAGCTTCTCATTGCAACCGATGATGGGAGCTACGGAAAAAAAGGCTTTGTCACCTCCCTTTTGGAAGAGAAGCTATCCGAGGAGCCTGTGGATATGGTCTATTTCTGCGGCCCTTCTGTTATGATGAAGCGGGGAGTCGATATAGTCAATAAATACGCCATTCCCTGCGAGGTATCCATGGAGCAGCGTATGGGCTGTGGTGTGGGTGCCTGTCTGGTTTGTGCCTGCAAAACCCGTAAGGGCGAGGATTGGGATTACTCCCATGTTTGCAAGGATGGGCCCGTATTCAGGGGCGAGGAGATCGTTTTTGAAGAATAAAACTTAAGGAGCATAAGGAGAATTCCATGAGTAATCCTATGAATCTGTCGGTGAATGTGGCAGGTTTGAAATTGAATAACCCGGTCATTGCGGCATCAGGAGCCTTTGGCTTTGGAAGGGAATACAGCCGCTATTTTGATTTGAATCGCCTGGGAGGCATAGCCGTCAAGGGGCTCACCCCTCTGCCCCGGAAAGGAAACCCTCCCCCACGAATTGCCGAGGCCCCTGCGGGGGTTCTCAATAGTGTGGGACTTCAAAATCCGGGCGTTCATGCCTTTATTGAAAAGGAGATCCCCTTTATCCGGCAATATGATACCGCCATTATAGCCAACGCATCGGGCAACACCCTTGAGGAGTATGAAAGTATTGTGGAAACGCTTTCTGCGGCTGACATCGATGCCATAGAGCTCAATTTGTCCTGTCCTAATGTGAAGGAGGGATGTATGGCCTTTGGCAGCACGGCACAGGGGGTGAGCCAGGTGGTTTCTAGGGTCAGGCCCCGGGCAAAAAAACCTCTCATTGTTAAACTGACGCCCAATGTCACTGATATTACCGAGATTGCCAGGGCAGCCGAAGATGCGGGTGCGGATGCGGTTTCATTAATCAATACGCTTTTGGGGATGGCGATAGATGCCCGTTCCCGCAGGCCTGTTCTTGCTAATATCACCGGAGGTCTTTCGGGCCCTGCGGTGAAGCCCGTAGCCTTAAGAATGGTCTACCAGGTTTCAAAGGCCGTCAAGATTCCCATTATCGGCATGGGGGGTATCTCCAACGGGACGGACGCGGTGGAATTTCTTCTCGCAGGAGCTTCGGCCATTATGATCGGTACGGCAGGCTTTGTCAATCCCATGGTCTGGGTGGAGACCCTTGAGGGTATTGAAGCCTATATGTCCCAGCAGGGCGTAAAGACAGTCCATGAGCTTATCGGTGGTCTGATTGTTTGATGCGCATCTTCTACTGAGAATAAATTCGGGTCATAAAAAGGAGTTACTATGAATCAGGCATTAATTGGTTATCTGTTTCAAACTAAAGCCATCCGGGTTTGCCCCAATGACAAGCCCTTCTGGTATACCTCGGGGAAGATAGGCCCCTACTATGTGAACACACACTTTCTTTATGGCAGTGAGGAAAAGGCCAATGCCTTTCTTGAAGATATTGATCGCCTCAAAGAGGATCAGAAGGGCTGCTCCGACGCCTTTTACCGATTTGCCTGGGCCAATTATGAAGGCGATTCCGTTTTTAAAGGAACCATTGATGCCCTTGTGGCCTATATCCGAACCCGGCTTAATCCTGACGCAATAGACTATATCTCAGGAGGGGAGAGAAGGGATTGGTTCTTCTCTCTAGTGATTGCGGGAATTCTGAAAAAGCCCCATATTACACTGTTCAAAGACCTTTCAGCGGTAATCTACGAGAACGGCCAATCAAGAGCGGCCGAAAATCTTGAGGGGGCAAGGGTTCTGCATGTGGCCGACCTGATTACCACCGCCTCCAGCTATGAGAGAGCCTGGGTGCCTGCCATACGGCAGCTCAACGGTGTGATGGTATGGAGCCTTGTGGTGGTGGATAGACTGCAAGGTGGTGGCGAGGTTTTAAAGCAGCTTCAGGTGGAATCCCATGCGCTTGTGACCATCAACAGGGAGGTTTTTACTAAGGCCTGCCAGGAAGGTTATATAGATTCTGCCCAGTTGAAGCTGGTTCTGGATTATATGGAGGACCCGGAAGGATCAATGGAGGATTTTCTCAAGGCCCACCCGGCCTTCCTCAAGGAAGCCCTTGAAGAAGGGGGGAAAACCTCCGAACGCGCCAAATTGCTGGTGGAAAGTGATTTTTACCACGTTAAGTCGTTTTTTGACATATAATCTCCAAGCCTAGAGAATATCCTTTCTAGCATGGGAAAATGCAATTTAAAAGTGCTGAATCAGATTCTTAGAGGAACGGGAATATTCAAGGAAATGATGGAGCCTGAGGGATGGTTGGGTTCAATGGCTATGTCGCTTGCAATATGGCTTAGGATGGAAAAAGCCCAGCCCCTGGAGGTTAAATCATCATCCGTCCGTGCCTCCCGGTCAAATCGTACCTTGGATAAATCCATACCGACGCCGTTATCCCGAAATTCTAGGGTGATATGATCTTCAAAGCTTTGCACATTGACCGTAACCGGACCCGGTGATTTTAGGTAGCCATGCTCCATGGCGTTAACGGTGAATTCGTCAATGGCATTCTTAAGGAAGAAGCGGAGACTGGAATCGCTGGTGACGCAGGCAATAAGCCCTTCACAGAGGGAAATGAAGGAATCAATACTCTGGGGTATATATTCAAGCTGAGCCGTTACGCTAAATTTGTTAAGCTCCATAAACCCCTTATGCTCCGTTGCATAAACAGCATAGAATGGTATGATTCTATTATATACTATTTGCAGGAGAAAAAAGAATGAATTTGCCTCATTTTTTTGAACAGAATTTTCAGAACTTGATGACAGAGGACGAATATATAGACTTTAAAGCATCCTTTGACCAGAGGCGCCATTACGGCTTAAGGGTGAACACCCTAAAGCTGAGCCCGGAGAAGTTCTTGCGGTTGATGGATAAGACTTTGGAACCAATTCCCTGGGTGCCCCAGGGTTTTTTCTATAGTGAAGGGGAGTCCTACGGTAAGCATCCCGCCTACCACGCGGGGTTATACTACATTCAGGAGCCCAGTGCCATGATGCCCGCTCAAGCCCTCGCCCCGAACCCTGGAGAGAGGGTGCTGGATTTGTGCGCAGCTCCCGGTGGAAAAACAACCCACCTTGGAAGCCAAATGCAAAACAGGGGCCTTCTGGTGACCAATGATATCAGCCCCAAAAGGGTGAAGGCTTTGGTGAAGAATGTGGAACTGATGGGTCTTACCAATGCCTTTGTGGTCAATGAATCCCCTGAAAGGCTTCAAGGGTTCTACCCAGAATATTTTGACCGCATTCTATTGGATGTGCCCTGTTCAGGGGAGGGAATGTTCAGAAAGGATCGGGAAGCCGTTCAAAGCTATACACACTTTAAGACTGAGGAGTGTGTCACCCTTCAGCGGGAGATTGTTAAATCGGCCTATGCCATGCTCAAACCGGGAGGGACACTGGTTTATTCAACCTGTACCTTCAACCCCGATGAAAACGAGCGCAATATCGAGTATTTTATCAATCAATATGACCTTGATGTGGACAAGCTTGAACCCGTGGGTGGTTTTGAGCCCTCAAGAAGCCAATGGACCCATTCTAAGGTGGAAAGCCTGTCGGGGGGGCTACGTCTATGGCCCCATAGGGCAAGGGGAGAGGGTCACTTTGTTTGTCGCCTGATCAAGGGGGGAACCCGCCCCAGTGTTGAGGAGCAGGAAGCTTATACCGATTTTACCTCCAAGGAGGCTGAACAAGCTTATAAAGCCTTTGAAAAATTCAGCCTAGAGAACATGAACTCCTTAAAGGAAGGGGTTTATCACCTGAGGGGAACCAGCTTGTACAGGCTTCCTCCCTTAATGAAAGAAGTGCCGGCTGTCAGATGGGATAAGGCCGGACTTTACCTGGGCGAATATCAAAAGGGCCGGTTCGAGCCCTCCCAGTCCTTAATCATGGCCTCCAAACCAGGTGATTTTAAAAGGGTGGTTTCCTTTGAGAGGGAGGATCAAAGGCTTCTGCGGTATCTGAAGGGTGAAACCCTGTTTATCGAAGGCGAGAAGGGGTATACAGCGATTTGCATGGAGGAATATCCCTTGGGCTGGGCCAAACAGGATTCAGGCACCCTAAAAAATCTCTATCCCAAGGGTTGGAGGATGATGTAATGCCCAAGCTAAGACTGGATAAATTCCTGAAGGATCAAGGGCTGGCGTCCCGAAGTGAGATCAAGGAATGGATTAAAAAAGGATGGGTCAGGATTAATGATAGGGTTGAGAAAGATCCGGGAACCCATGTGGATACTGAACGGGATCAGGTTTATTTCAATGGGAAGCCCCTTTTGTACCGGGAATTTATCTATTACATGCTTAACAAGCCCAAAGGGGTAATAACCGCAACCGAAGATGAAAAGCAGGAGACGGTACTCGATCTTTTACCCGAGCAGCTCAGAAGGCGGGAGGTCTTTCCGGTGGGGCGGCTGGATAAGGATACAGAAGGACTCCTTATCATCACCAATGATGGGGTTTTCGCCCATGATCTCCTCTCACCCAAAAAGCAAGTTAAGAAGCTGTATGAAGCAGAGTTGGATGTGTTTCCCGGGGATCGGGCCATAAAGGCCTTTAAAAAGGGTGTTGTTCTGGGAGACGGTTATCAGGCCCTCCCGGCCGATCTGGAGTATATCTCTATTTCACCGCGGGTGATAGCCAGGGTGGAGGTTGTTGAGGGGAAGTTTCATCAGGTTAAGCGCATGTTCAAAGGAGTAGGGGCTACCGTCACAGCCCTGAAGCGCCTGCGCATGGGTTCGGTCTGGCTGGACCCCCGGCTGAATCCCGGAGAGTTTCGGGAGCTGACGACTGAAGAAATTAGTGCATTGGGTGGCAAGACACATTAAGGAAAGATGACGATACAGGGGAATTGAAAGAAGGGGTTTACATGGACAATAAGGCTTTGCAGAAACTAAAGCTGATGATGCAGGGAATCGCCAGCCGTATGGCTGAGGAATTAGATTTTTTTGAGGATTTAACCGGGGAATTCAAATCCGGAACAAAATCCTTTCCCTTGGTTTGTGATCTTGAGGGTGACCGTTTCAAGGTTCGATTTGAGGCCAGAACCGTCACCGCCAGCCTTGAAGAGCTTCCAGAGGTGATAACCGAATTTGCAAGCCGCTTTGAGAAGGTGAATTTGACTTACAGAACAAGGGGAGAAGCGCTCACCCTTGAGGCCGACAACAAGAATGTGACCATGAAGACCAAGCGCCTTGAGGAAGACAAGGATCAGCTTTTTAAGGGTCATGCTGAGGCCGGGACAGTGTCGGCACGGGAATATCTTATAAAGCCTGGTAAAGCCGATGCACTCTTAAAGGCTATTGGCATCATGGCCGAGAATGGTAAAATCAAGAATGATATGATCCGTAAATATAACCAAATAGACCATTTTGTTGAGCTTTTAGAGCCCATGCTCAAAGATTTGGCTAAAGGTAGAAATGAGCTGAGGATTGTAGACTGCGCCTGCGGCAAATCCTATCTCTCCTTTGTGCTAAATTATTATCTCAGGGAAGTTATGAAAATCAACTGCCGTTTTACGGGTATCGATATCTCCGAGGGTGTCATCGCCTCCTCCAGGGAAATTGCCAAGGGGCTCAATTACCGAAACATGCAGTTCATTCATGGGGATATCCGCACCCTTCTTTACCAGGATGAGACGGGAACCGCCATCCAGCCCGACCTGGTCATCAGTCTGCATGCTTGTGATGTGGCCACCGATTATGCCTTGGCCTACGGGATAAGGAACCGGGCCCGGGGCATCGTTTGCGTCCCTTGCTGTCACAGTGAGCTCTTAAACCAGTATAGCTATGAGCCCTTCAGAGAGATCCTGAAGCATGGTGTTTTCAAAGCACGTCTGGCTGACGTGCTGACGGACGGGCTTCGGTGTATGGTTCTTGAAGCCTTTGGATATACGGTTTCGGCTGTGGAATATGTTTCTCCTCTGGATACCCCCAAAAACCTGCTCATTCGTTCTCTGCTGACGGGGGATTTCCATCAAGGGAAATATGATACCTGTAGAGAAATGGCGAAGAAGCTCGAAACAGAGCCTATGCTCATCAAGCAGACTGTTAATATGCATAAAGATTAAATCATTAATCAAAGGGCCTTTGACTACCTCGCTGAATTTATTTTGGAGCTCTTTACAGATAAAAGTAATTCCCCATATAATTTATCTAAAAAAACAAGGAATACAAATTGAAACGTAAGGAGCGACTCAATAATGAAGAAAAACACCTATGTTGAAAACGGGGTCACACTGTCCAAGGTATTGGTCAAAGCTGGTGAGGCAGTTGAGCTTAAGTACAATGGACTGCTGAAAAACGCCGGGGCCAGCGATGTTAAGGTTCACCTGGGCTATAACGGAGACTGGGAATGCTCGGAGACATTGGAAATGGCTCGTACAGAGGATGGTTTTATTGTTCCAATTCTTTTAAAGAAGGCGGGGACATTGCATTGCGCCTTTGTTGATCCCGTTGGTAACTGGGACAACAATTCAGGAGCGAATTATAGCTTTAAGGTGTCGGCGCCCAAGGCAGAAAAAGTTTCTGAGTCAGTCAAGGAGACTGAAGGTAAAAAGACCTCTAGAAAGAAGAAGGAAGCTGTTGCTCCTGAAAAGTCCAAAGCAGAAAAAGCCCCAAAAAAGAGCCGGTCTAGCAAAGCCTTTGAGGAAGCTGCCGCTTCCGCCACCGATGACATAAAGAAGCCTAAGACTAAAAGAGCTTCAAAAGCAACCAAAGAGAGCTCAAAATAGATTTACATAGTCTGGTAAGCTGTGAGGCGCCATGCTTCACAGCTTTTTATACTTGGCGAAGCCTCCAAACCGGGGTCTATGCCACCAATCCATCTACCAACAATTTTTCCGGTTAGGAAATCCGGCTTGACAAGCCAGGTAGGTGTCTGTATAATAAACAATGCAGCTAAGGCGAGCGCAAGAATATGCGGGTGTAGTTCAGTGGTAGAACTCCAGCCTTCCAAGCTGGTCGTGAGGGTTCGATTCCCTTCACCCGCTCCACACAAAACCATCGACTGATAGGATATACTATCGGGAGATGGTTTTTTCATGTGCTTTTAAGCACTAAGAATAAGTTATATTTGGTAAAAGCTGCATCAGCGTGTATAATAGACTAAACAAAGGAATGCCACAAAAGAGATGCCGCTTGGGGCATAAAAATCAGTATTAAGCATTTTCAAGGAATTTAGTATGTAATGAATTCCCTGGGCCAAGCATGGTATGATATGATTATCCATAACATGAATAATCCTGATTGGCTGGTGATACTGTGAAATATGGCTATGCACGGGTTGCAGCAGCCTCACCTGAGTTAAGGGTGGCCGACTGTACCTTTAATCAAATGAAAATTATTGAATGTATAAAGGAGGCTGCGGCCCAATCTGTTGAGTTTTTGGTTTTTCCCGAGCTCTGCATCACGGGCTATTCCTGCGGAGATCTCTTCAGACAGGAGACCCTTTTGGAGGGAGCAAAGGCTGCTCTTTATGCCATTGTGGAAGAAACCCGCGACCTCGCCCTTGTGGTGATGGTAGGTCTGCCCCTGTCCATAAAGGGGAGGCTGTTTAATTGTGCCGCTGTTATACAAAATGGGGCTATACTGGGTATTGTTCCTAAAACCAACCTTCCCAGCTATAATGAATTTTACGAGGCACGCTGGTTTACCGAGGCCCAACATCTTGAGGTGAAAGACTTGAGGCTGGGTGAGGCCCTTGTTCCTGTGGGCAGGGATCTTATCTTTGTTGCTGAGGGGAATGAGCAGCTCTCCTTTGGCGTAGAAATCTGTGAGGATGCTTGGGTGCCTATTCCGCCGAGCTCTTATCTTGCGCAGGCAGGAGCCCAACTATTGTTTAATCTCTCCGCCAGCAATGAACTGGTAGGCAAGGCTGATTACCGAAGAAGTCTTATAGAAAATCAATCAGCCCGGTGTGTAGGCGGTTATGTCTATGCCTCGGCCAATTGCGGAGAATCCTCCACCGATGTGGTTTATGGGGGACACCTGATGATTGCGGAGAATGGACATATTCTGAAGGAGTCCGACCGGTTCTATTTTGAAAACCGATGGATCTCCGCCGATGTGGATTTGGAGCGGCTCAACTATAACCGGTTGATCATGGGCACCTTCAGAGGGGGAACGGGAGCTATGAATTATCGTGCCATCTCCTTTATGGCCCCCAAAGCCCAAGTCTTTGAAGGTGAACTGAGAAGGGCTGTGGACAAGCACCCCTTTGTTCCCGGAAACAGCCAGGCCAGAAATGACCGTTGCTACGAGATTCTTTCCATACAAACCTCAGGGCTTGTCAGGCGCTTCCGCCATACAGGGCTTAAAAAGGCCGTTATTGGTATCTCCGGTGGTCTGGACTCAACCCTTGCCTTTATTGTCACCGTACGTGCCATGGAAAAGCTGGGTCTGCCTCCGGAGAATGTTGTGGCGATGACTATGCCGGGGTTTGGCACAACGGGAAGAACCTATGACAATGCTGTCAACCTCATAAACAATCTGGGGGCCTCCTTGCGGGTGGTAGATATCAAGGCCGCCTGCTTGCAGCATTTTGAAGACATCGGTCATGACAGGGAGATTCACGATGTTACCTACGAAAATGTCCAGGCCAGGGAAAGAACTCAGATTTTGATGGATGTGGCCAATAAGCTGGGGGGATTGGTCATTGGAACCGGAGACCTGTCCGAGCTTGCCTTAGGCTGGTGTACCTACAATGGGGACCATATGTCCATGTATGGTGTCAATGGTAGTGTCCCAAAGACCCTTGTCCGTTACATTATCCAATGGTATGCCGATCATGAGGCCAATGAAGTCATCCGGGGAATCCTTTATGATATTATCGATACACCCATCAGCCCCGAGCTTCTGCCGCCTTCAAAAACAGGGGAAATACTGCAAAAAACCGAGGACATTCTGGGGCCCTATGAGGTCCATGATTTCTTCCTCTACCATATGCTCCGCTGCGGAACCGGGCCTGAGAAGCTGCTGTTTTTGGCCTCCAGGGCTTTCGGCCAGGAATATGGTCAGGATCAGCTTAAAAAATGGCTGATTGTTTTCTACAAGCGATTTTTCTCCCAGCAATTTAAGCGTTCCTGCTTACCCGATGGCCCCAAGGTAGGTACGGTGAGTCTGTCTCCGCGGGGCGACTGGAGAATGCCCAGTGATGCCTCGGTCAGGCTCTGGCTGGATAGCCTGGAGGGTCAATAACGGCTCACTTGCGAGAATGAATGCTGATGATAAAGTCGATGGTGGTTCTCAAACCAGAAAGCCTGCTTAAGCGTTCAAGGCCTTCTTTGGGTGTTTTCCAATAGTAGGGGGTCATTAGGACCAGGTCGTTTAGATCCTCTTGGGATGGAATATCAATCATATGCTGAACCCGAACCTGTTTTTCCCTCGAAAAAGAAGGAAGATCAGGTTCTTTTTCATCGTTTTCATAGGGCTTCTCATAAAGAACAGACTTTAGCTCAAAAAGGTGGTGTTTGCCGGGAATAACGGTCACCAGATGTCCCCGTTTCTTAAGAATCCGGGCAAATTCACTGTCACAGGCAGGGGCGAAGGTATTGATAAGAATATCGGTTGACTGGCTTAAAAAGGGAAGCTTGAATAGAGAAGCGACGATAAAACCGATGTCCTTACTGCGCCCGGCGGCAAGGCGAATGGCCTCCTTTGAAATGTCCATACCGTAGAGTTGGACATCCAGTCGGCTTTCCGTTAAGGAACGATGAAGGGCATGAGTATAATAGCCGTCTCCGCAGCCTGCATCCACGACCAAAGAACTTTCCTGCGTGCCCTCAGAAAGTATTTGCTTGATCTCGTGACAAAGGGCTTGGGCTAAAGGCTCATAATAACCCTTGTCCAGGAAATGCTTTCGAGCTTGGGCCATCTCTTTGTTGTCGCCCGGATCCTTGCTGTGTTTATCCTGACTTAAGAGCAAATGGACATAACCCTTGCTTGCAATATCAAAGCTATGGCCCTGGGCACAGCTTAAAGCCCGTTCATGCCGGATAAGGGGGTTATGGCACACTGGGCAGGAAAGGTGTTTAAAATCAGTCATAGAATGCTCCTTTGACATTACTAGGACTGATTATACTTTACCCTCAGCTACAGGACAAGGGGGACCACCCATGACTATTAATGGGGGATGTCAGGGAACAATTTGAAATCCATGGCTCCTTAAGGATTCCATAATTTTATTCCGATTAAGACCTAGCTGGGCTATGGCCTGGTTGATAGTGAATCTTCTTCCTATGGTGCGCCTTAGGGAAGCATTCCTGATTTGTGGAAATCCCCACCCGGCGATAATATCTATGAGCTCGGGGTACTGTTGTGTAGCCTCATAGACGGTCTGATTCATTCGAAGAGTTTTCATGGCAACTCTCCACACAATACATCATCCTATAGTATATGGAGGTATGGAAAGGAATGCTACTCGCAGATCATTCCATTTCTCAGGTAAACAACACGGTGAAGCTTTTTCGCAATCGATGGGTCATGAGTGACAACAATAATCGTTTTCCCGTCCTCATTGAGCTTTCTGAAGATATCCATGATGACCTCTTCTGTTTCCTCGTCCAGAGCACCTGTGGGTTCGTCTGCAAGGATAACCCCCGGATTGTTGATTATGGCACGTGCAATGGCGACTCTCTGGCATTCTCCGCCTGAGAGCGCATGGGGAAAACGGTGATCATAGTCCTCAAGACCCACCTGTTGGAGTACTTCCATCACCCGGTCTTCTCTGTGTTTTTTGTGCATTCCGGAGTATTTCAAAGGTAGCTCAATATTCTCGAAAACTGTTCTGTCGTAAAGAAGGGCATAGCTTTGCACAATAAACCCGATATGCTGATTTCGAAACTTACTCATATGCTTTTCCCTATTGGTAAGAAGCTTATTGTTGTAATAATAGCTCCCCGAATCAACTCCGGTTAATCCGCCCAAAACCTTTAATAGGGTTGATTTTCCTGAGCCACTTCTGCCCATGACGGCCAGCAGCTCCCCTTCATCAATTTCCATTGTGACATCCTTCAATGCATGGACTGACTCTGATCCACTCTTGTAGTACTTATTAATATTTTCTAACCTTAACTTACTCATAGGAATCCCCCAATAATAGCGTATCTAGTTCTTTCTTCATGATCTGATGGATCGAAGGTATGGTGGCAGCAACAAAGGCCAACAAGCTTGCTATTGTCCATGCTAGGGTGTAATGTACCCGTGTGCTGAAAATTCTTATAGTTATCAAATACGAAAAACTGTGAGCTATCAATAGAATGATGAGGAGCTCTGTGAGAATATATAAGATAATACGTTGCCTGCTTGCGCCCACCATGAGATGAATGGCATAGTGACCGATGTTCTTACCGATTTTTACAGACATGATGGCAAATAGGCTGATGAGTGAAAAGATAAAAAGAATCGCAGCCAGCACAGCCATAATGTCTATGCTGTCTTTAGATACCAACTTCAGCATGTTCAGTTTTTCATTGGATATCCAGATTACATTAAAGTCATACATATCATATTTGTCAGCAAGATTATCCATTTTGGCTTGTATCTCACCGGCATTATAGCCCGCAGGTGCCGCAATGATGCCATTGAGCTTGAACATGTACAGTATTCGTATGAAGAATCCTTCATCATCATTTTTCGGGGTATCCATACAGTTGACCAAGGGGGTGACATAAGTACCATCCAGATACTCATAATAAAAATCGCCTGCATCGTCTTCCTCAATATTGGTTCTGATGATATAGCTGTTGGGCTCTAAAATCCCGATGACTTTGAAATTAAAGTCTGCCAACATATATTTACCCTCAAGGACATCTCCAATTTGGTGTTGATCTCTTAAATTGAAGCCCAAAAGTATGGGGATGGTTTGTGTTGTAAAATCGATTTCCATTTCATCCTCGGCAAATAGACGCCCCTCCATTGCATTAATCCCAAACTCCTCCAGACATTCAAGGTTTACACTTCTATTGGGTTTATCAATGAACTCTGAATTTAAGGCCTTTATGCTAATATCCTGTTTGCAAAATTCCAGGTAATTGTATTCATCCGATTTTTCCATTTCTTGATAATAGCCTCTGATCCGCTGATAACTGTTTTCGCTTTTCCAGAACCGTCGTTCCAAATCATTGTCAAACAAATTTTCGGTAATCCAGAAGTAGCTTTTTTGGGAGGAGTTCTCAAGTTTTTCATGACTCCGATGCATTGAAGACATCTTATCGATGACAAGGTTGCATACAAAAGAAGTGCCAATGAGCTGAAGAATAATGACAGTTGTCAGAATTTTGGAATTTTTTATGCTTCTTATGGCCTCTCGGAGAATCATCGCTGATACCTCCCCATGGATTGATTGGCCCATCTGAGGTTCAGAACAAGGGCCGGTATAAGGCAGAACACTATGCCTGCTGAGAGATAGGCCAAAAGACTAGTTATATTGAATGGGTATGAGAAAAGGGGTTTGATGAATAATAATGAGAATGCTGTTCCGATAAAAAAGCTCAACAGGGCATACCGCACATATTCCATGCATAAGATACCCATGATTTTCAACCGGGGAATACCACATATTTTAAGGATTAAAACCAGCTTATGCTTTTGGAGAAACCAGTAGCTTGTAATGGCAAGAATGGAGGTTAAGAAGACCAGACCAATGGACTTAAATAAGCCTTGAAAGCTGGAGCCCTTGCTCTCAAAAATTCTTTGAATACCCGCATTTTCTAGTTTACTTGAGGATAGATTATGTTTATCCCTAAGTAGTCTTATATTTTCCTCGACCTTTGTTCCATCAATGATAAAAAGCCCTTTTTTACTGTTAATAGAATGATGGGGCATACATAAGTAAACGCTGTTATCCAGCCAACTGACTTTTTTAATGCCCGCAATCCCTATAACCTCATAATTGATGTTCCCATAAGTATAGTATGTTTTCCCGTCATTGGCCTTGTTGGTTTGAATGTCTCTGCCCACAACGGCTTTGGGTAAGCCCTCTTCAAAATCCCTTGGGCTAAAAAAGCGTCCGAAAGTTATAGGCATATAAAAATGTCCTGAGAAAAAAATGGAATAAATACCGTACTCTTCTTTATAAAACAAGGCATTGCCCCTTAACAGGTCTTCTGAATAATCGATTAAAGTTATGTCGCTACCATCAACTATCATGGCATAGTCAGTAAAATATGAATTACTGATTCTATGAACCAGTTCAAGCTCACCTGTTGAGAATGACACCATGCTTATGGCCAGTGACGCCAGAAAATAGACAAGCCCTATGACCACATCGGATGCCCTTTTTCTTAATTTCATCGGTAACTCTCCCAAGATAAAGTACATTCAGGCAGGCATGGGAGTATGCCGCCCATGCCTGCCTCGCTTACTATTTGTGCCCCAAAAAGATGGTAGCATAGTAATAGGGAAAAGTGTAAAGTGATGTAATTAAAGCGGTTATTATTGTAATAACTGCGTTAAGTAATAGGATATTCTGCTTCGACCAGAGCAGGTTGATTCTTGATGACAGGAAAGACTGTATGCACCACCAGTTTTGGGTTAAAATGATTGTATCAGTAGCCTCACAAGACCAGCACGTTGACATTTTAAAAACGGGTGTAATATAATGTGAGGTAACAATTGAATACCTGTCGATGACGGGAATATGATTCAAAATAGGCGCTAAAGAGAGAAAGCCGCAGGGTGAGAGGTTTTCATGCTAAAGTTTTGTTTCGTCCCACCCCTGAGACCTAAAACCGATAAGGTTTACGCTTGTCCCGTTAAAGACTTTCAAGCCGGGCCCAATGAATAGTTGAGCCAATGAGGGTGGTACCGCGGAATTTAATCCGTCCCAGTTTATTGGGGCGGTTTTTTATTGCCTAGACCCTGATTTTTATGAAGAAAGAGGTGAACCCATGCGGTTTTCAAAAATGTTCCTTCCCACTTTGCGGGAGGTTCCCGCTGAGGCCGAAATTGCCAGCCACCAGTTGATGTTAAGAGCCGGCCTGATGAGAAAGCAGGCCTCGGGAATATACTCATTTCTTCCCTTAGGCTTTCGCACCCTTAAAAAGATAGAAAAGATCGTAAGGGAGGAAATGGATAGAGCCGGAGCACAGGAGCTTTTAATGTCGGCCCTGCTCCCTGCTGAGAGCTACCGGGAATCGGGCCGGTGGGAGGTTTTTGGCCCCGAAATGTTCAGGCTGAAGGATCGCAATCATCGGGATTTCTGTCTTGGCCCCACCCATGAAGAGATCTTTACCGAAACCATGAAGAGCGTCCGTTCCTATCGGGGTCTGCCCACCATCCTCTATCAGATTCAGACCAAATACAGGGATGAGAGGCGCCCGCGGTTTGGGGTGATGCGTTCCAGGGAGTTCATTATGAAGGACGCCTATAGCTTTGATCGGGATGAGCAAGGCTTGGATGACTCCTATCAAAAGATGGCTGAGGCTTATCGCCGTATCTTTGACAGGCTGAAGCTCAAATACAAGGTGGTAGAAGCCGATTCGGGCGCCATGGGCGGCTCAGGCTCCCAGGAGTTTATGGTGACCTCAGAGGTGGGAGAAGCCGTTATCGCCTATTGTGAGGCCTGTGGCTATGCTGCCAATGAAGAAAAGGCCGTATGCCTTGAACCCAAACCCAGTACTGAAGAGGCAAAACCTCTCGAAAAGGTCTTTACGCCCCATGTGAAAACCATTGAGGAGCTTACGGGCTTTTTAGGCACCTCACCCAAGAGCTTTGCCAAAACCCTTATTTTTAGAGCGGATGATACCCTGGTAGCTGCCATGGTTCGGGGGGATCGTGAATTAAATGAAACTAAGCTCATCAACGTTCTCAAATGCTCGGAGCTTGAAATGGCCGATGCCGAGAGTGTTCGGCAGGTGACTTGTGCCGAGGTGGGCTTTGCCGGGCCTGTAGGATTAAGCTTAAGAATTATAGCTGATTATGAGGTGGCTTCATCGGTTAACCTTATTGTTGGAGCCAATGAAACCGACTATCATTTGAAAAATGTCACCATGGGACGTGATTTTAAGGCCGAGGTACATGATATTCGAAGCATTACCCAAGAGGATCCTTGCCCTCACTGTGGGGGAGAAATATCCTTGACCAGAGGCATAGAGGTAGGGCATATCTTTAAGCTCGGAACCAAGTATACAAAGGCCCTTGGCTGCAACTATCTTGACGAGGAAGGTAAGGAAAAGCCCATGGTCATGGGCTGCTATGGAATAGGCCTGAACCGCTCCATGGCGGCTATTATAGAGCAGAATAACGATGGGAATGGTATAAAGTGGCCTATGGCTGTAGCCCCCTATCATGTCATGATTGTCCTTGTCAATGTGCTGGATGAGACGGTGATTAAAACGGCTGAAAGCATTTATGGGGAACTTCAAAAGTCCCATGTGGAGGTCGTACTGGATGACCGGAATGAAAGGCCCGGCGTCAAATTCAAGGATGCCGACCTTATCGGACTACCCATCCGGGTCACTATCGGCAAGAAGGCTTCTGAGGGGTTGGTGGAGTTTAAATTCCGGGATAGTCATCAAGCCATTGAGTTGACGGTTCAAGAAGCTATTGAAAAGATTAAGGCCGAAATAAAGGCCATTGATTAAACGGAGGTTATTATATGGCACAGGATAAGAAATTTGTAGAAGCGATTACATCCATGAACGAGGACTTTGCCCAATGGTATACCGATATTGTCAAGAAGGCTGACCTTGTCGAGTATGCAAGTGTCAAGGGCTGTATGATTGTTCGGCCCTATGGGTACGCCATCTGGGAGCTTATTCAGAAGGAGTTGGATAGGCGGTTCAAGGAAACCGGCCACGAAAATGTGTATATGCCCATGTTCATTCCTGAAAGCCTGCTCCAAAAAGAAAAGGAGCATGTGGAAGGGTTTGCCCCCGAAGTGGCCTGGGTAACCCACGGAGGAAGCGAGAAGCTGGCGGAGAGGCTTTGTGTCCGTCCCACCTCGGAAACCCTCTTCTGTGATCATTACAAGGATATTGTCCAATCCTACAGGGATCTGCCCAAGCTGTACAACCAATGGTGTTCGGTAGTGCGCTGGGAAAAGACCACCCGTCCCTTCCTACGCTCGGTGGAGTTCCTCTGGCAGGAAGGTCATACGGTTCATGCCTCGGCTGAGGAGGCCCAAGAAGAAACCCTACGCATGCTCAATACCTATGCCTCCTTCTGCGAAGATTTTCTGGCCATTCCCGTTATCAAGGGCCAAAAGACAGAGAAAGAGAAATTTGCAGGAGCCAAGGCCACCTATACCATTGAAAGCTTGATGCATGATGGAAAGGCGCTTCAGTCCGGCACCTCTCATAACTTTGGTGACGGTTTTGCCCGTGCTTTCGGCATTCAGTTCCTGGACAAGGAGAATACCCTTAAATATGCCCATCAGACCTCGTGGGGTGTGAGCACCCGTTTGATTGGTGCCATTATCATGGTCCACGGGGACGATTCAGGACTGGTTCTGCCTCCGAGGGTGGCACCCATCCAAGTGGTCATCGTTCCTGTCTCCCAGCATGTGGAGGGCGTTTTGGATAAGGCCTATGAGCTTAAAGAGCGGCTCTCGGGTATTTGCCGCGTGAAAGTGGACGACTCAGACAAGATGCCCGGATGGAAATTCTCCGAATATGAGATGCGGGGTGTTCCCCTCCGCCTTGAAGTGGGGCCTAAGGATATTCAAAAGAATCAGGTCGTATTGGTCAAGCGCGAAAATCGTGAGAAGCTCTTTGTTTCAATGGATGAGCTGGAAACCCGCATCCCTGAGCTGTTGGATGAAATCCAGACCTCCCTTTATAACAAGGCATTGGCTTTGCGTGAGGCCAAGACCTTTAAGGCGACCACTCTGGACGAAATGGAATCCCTCTTAAATACCAACCAGGGCTTTATCAAGGCCATGTGGTGCGGGGAGGAAACCTGCGAAAAGGAAGTAAAGGAGAGGATGGCGGCTACCGCTCGGTGCATTCCCTTCGAGCAGGAAAAGATCAGTGACCATTGCGTCTGTTGTGGAAAGGATGCCAAGCACATGCTTTACTGGGGTAGAGCTTATTAATGTTCTTGAATTATTTAAATCAATAATATTTATGGGGGAACAGAGTTCCCTCATTTTTTTACTTTTATTTCTCCATTAAAACCTAATATGGGTACCCCATGCAGACTTTTTCCCCATTGTGTTGGCATCCTTTAAATGACATCTCGATGTTAGTATCCCATAAAAAATGGGAATATAAGGACTAGTCATCATCTCATTGATTCGGAGCGTTATAACTGGACGGAAGTCTGGCAAGAACAGGTGTATTGAATGGGCAGAGAAATTATTTTATGTGTTGACGATGAAGCCATGGTTGTAAATGCTCTTAAAATAGAGCTGATGCAGGGGCTCTCGACAAGCTGTATTATTGAGACGGCCCAAAGTGGGGAAGAGGCTCTGGAAATTGTGAGGGAGTCCCTGGACAGGGGTGAACAGATTGTACTGGTCATCTCAGATCAGCGTATGCCTGGAATGACCGGTGAGATCCTCCTTCAGAAGCTCGACAGCATGGTTCCAAAGGCCCTCAAGATTTTACTCACAGGCTATACAGATATCGAAGCCGTTCAATATGCAATCAACCACGCAGAATTATATCGATATATACAAAAACCCTGGGATAGGGAAGACCTGCTTCTCACTGTTCGAGGGGCCCTTGACAAGTATCGCACTCAGATACAGCTTGAAGAGAGCACAAGGCAAATTATCAGAATGAATGAGGAACTGGAAAAGACTGTGGAGCTAAGAACCCATCAGTTAAGTGGCGCCATCAGAGAGCTGGAGTCCTTTTCTTATACGGTCTCCCATGACCTTAAATCCCCCTTGAGAACCATTGACTATTATGCCAAATTCATTCTTGAAGACTATGAGCAAAGCTTGAATGCAGATGTCGTTAACATGCTCAGAAATATCCGTGTAGTTTGTAACGGAATGTTTGACATGATTGACAAGCTACTTCAGTATGCCATTACCACGAAAGCTGAGCCGGAATATACTTTGGTTTCTATGGAGGCGCTTTTTAGTCAAACCTTCTCAGAGATCATGACGGCGGAAAAAGGACGGAATGTTGAATTCATTTATGATACGCCATTGGCTGAGGTCAAGGGCGATCCCATTCTATTAAAGCAGGTTGTGTACAACCTTCTATCCAATGCAGTGAAATTCACCCGACATCAGGAAAGGCCTGTCATTCATGTGGGTTGCACCCCCGTTTCTGAGGGCTTTAGTTTTTCTGTCTCAGATAATGGTGTTGGCTTTAATATGGACTATGCCGGAAAAATATTTGGGCTATTTCAACGAATGCATTCCCGTGATCGGTTTGAGGGATCGGGTATAGGATTGGCAACGGTAAAAAAGATTGTTGAGAAACACGGGGGGACAGTCAGTATTCACAGCGAAGAGGGACGGGGAACTCATGTGAGTTTTACACTACCGTTCCCTTAAGAAGGGAGACAGCCGGATGAACAAGCCTGTTTCACATATTTTACTGGGTGCCATCCTCCTTCTGGGGATGATTTTCTCTTTTATACTCTATATCGACGAACAATTCAAAATAAAGCCAACGGTTATTATTGAGGAGCTCGAAGCTCCGGGACAAACTAAACAGCCTCCCCAGGCCACGCCCGGAGAGGAAGGGAAGATATTGGCCGCACTTTATAACAGCGGTTATCTCTATCATGAGGGCATTGATGAAGGAATCAACAAGGATGTTTTAGAAGAATTGGCCCGAAGGATGGGTATGAATCTGGAGCTATACGTTATGCCCCGGGCCAGAATCGACAATATGCTCAAGGAAGGAACCCTTCATATGAGTGTCTCTGCGGTAGAGACCCCGGAACGGGCACGATACGCCTGGTATGTCCCCTATTTTGCGCAAAAAAATGATGTGTTAATCCGAAGCGAGGCCGGCATCATCAATGAAGAGGGTCTGCTTCATCGGAGGGACATCAGGGTGGGAATAATTAGGGGATATTACTATGGAGAGCATTATATGGCGCTCATAGAAAAACTAAAGGCTAAAAACAGGGTGGTGGAGGCCAAGGACACTGAAGCCCTTTACCAGATGCTAAAGGAAAACTGGATTCAGGTAACCTTTAATATTGCCTCCAGCTACCGTTACTACTTTAAGACCATGGACATTGAGAATATCAGCGCATTGGACTGGGCCCCCGGGGAGGCCCCCCTTATAAGATGTCTGTCCTTAAGCAAGAAGTACTTTGACCAAGAGGATGTGGAGCGTTTTACCCGGATCATTAATGAGATGAGAAATGATGGCACGCTTCATAACATATTTCTACGTTATCTGAGTGAGGAAGAAGCTCAAAGGATGTGTGATTTTTGATGGCTTGGAGAGCCAAGGAAAAGGGCCATGAATTAAAAAAACCGAGTCTTGCCTGGAAGCTATCTGGGCTTGTGGCTATGACGGTTCTTTTGGTGTATATCCCCATCATTTTTTTGGGGGCCCTAAGCAATTTGAACCAGGTAAAAAAGAATCTGGAGCAATACAAGCAATCTCTTGAGATACGCATCCAGGCTTCCTTTGAACCCGCTGTTTGGAATTATGATATTGATACCCTCAAAAAGCTGATCACTGTAGAATTAAGGGACAGAAATCTGGCCTCTCTTAAAATAAGCTCGGGGGAAAGAACACTCATTTGGCTGACCGCCAAGGGTGGGCACATAATGAATGAGGTTCAGGAGCCCACCGGTCCCTATATTGATAAGCGGATTGTTCCCATCACACGGTTTGATGAAAGAGATCAGGTGATTGCCTATGCTACCGTTTGGTTTGACCATAGGGAGAGCCGGAATCAGTTGATTGGCGATATTGGTTCGATGGTTCTGAATACGGGCATCATCCTCCTGATGATCGCACTGGCTGTGAATTTTTCGACCTATATTAAATTGGTGCAGCCCCTGGAGTCCATACGGAAAAGCATGATTGAGGGAGGACAAACGTCCCATAACACGGCTCGGAAAAAATTATTGGAAACCAGCTTTGATAAATCCTTTACCGAAATCCGTAACATGGCCGCGGACTTGGAGCATATGTTCCAGGAAATCGATTCTGCCTATGAGAAAATTAAGGCCAGCGAAACACTTTTCAGGGCTATTTTCCTGCAGGCCGGAGTGGGTGTTGCCCAAATCAATTATGATGATGGCCGTTACCTTTTAGTTAACCAATGCTTTTGCGATATCGTGGGATTCAGTGAAGAAGAGTTGAAAGACATGACCTGTATGGATATCACCTTTAAGGAGGATATTCCTCTTCAATATGAAAAGATGAAGGAATTCATCTATGGAAACAAGCAAAGCCTCACTTTTGAAAAGCGTTTTGTCAGCAAGGAGGGGAGATTGGTTTGGACGGAGGTAACCGTTTCACCCCTTTGGTCAGAGGGTGAAAAGCCCTCTGCTCAGATCATGGTCATCCAGGACATCACCGCCAGAAAATTGGCCGAGCAAGAAATCATAAAGCTCAATGATGAATTGGAAGCCAAGGTTGCAGCGCGAACCAACGAATTGGAGGAAGCCAACTGCGAACTGGAATCCACTATAGAGGATCTCAAAACCGCTCAATCTCAGCTTATCAACCATGAAAAAATGGCTATTTTAGGCCAGCTTGTTTCAGGTATCGCTCACGAACTCAATACACCCCTGGGCGTCATCAACTCGGCGGGGGGGATTCTGGAAAAAGTCATCAGGGAAGATATTCAAAGTGTTATCGATTTTTGTGCTTCGGCTCCGGATACGGCCCTAAGGGTCTATGGAGAGCTTGTGAAAAGGGGTCTGTCCGATACCGATTATAAGGACCTGCCTTTGAAAAGAAGAATAAAAAAGAGATATTATACTACCCTGGAGGAGCACCGGCTTGAGATTCCCGACGAAATAGTTGAGCGCTTGGTGGAAATTGGCTATGACGGTGAACCCCAACAATTTGCCGATTTATTGAATACTTCCGGTGCACTCGGGGCCATCCGGGCTGCTTATACCATCACTGTACTTCAAAGAACAGCCGAAATGGTGAGAGTGTCAGCAGAAAAGGCCTCCAAGGTGATCATGGCTCTCAAAATATACTCTCATAATGATGCCAACCGGCAGCTTGTTTCCTACGATGTCATTAAGGATATTGAGGTTGTCCTGACGCTGTACTATAACCAGATTAAGTATGCTGTTGAAATCCAGAAGAATTATGAAGAGGTGCCTCCGGTAATCTGCTTCCCTGACAAGCTCCATCAGGTGTGGGTAAATATTATTAATAATGCCCTGCAGGCTATGAACAATAAGGGAAAACTCAGCATCTCAGTAGTCAAGGTTTTAGATAAGGTCAGGGTGTCCATTACCGATAATGGTCCGGGTATTCCCCAAGCCATTATCGATAAGATTTTTGAGCCGTTCTTTACAACAAAAAAGCTTGGAGAAGGCACCGGATTAGGCCTGGATATTGCCAAGAGAATTGTGGATGAAATAGGAGGAGAAATTACTGTCCAATCACAACCGGGTGAAACGACGTTCCATATTCTTCTCAATACATAAAGGGGTGAACCTTTGTATACTGTTTTAATAGTGGATGACCATGAGGTTTTACGCTATGATTTGAAAAGAATGAAAATATGGGGAGAGGCGACGGGCTTTATCATCAAGGCAGAGGCTGAAAACGGGCTGGAGGCACTGAAATTGCTGAGGAGCGCGCCCTTCGACCTTGTGATAACAGACATCCGCATGCCTGTAATGGATGGGCTTGAATTATTAAAGGCTGTTTCCTCTGAAAGGCTTAATACTTGTGTTGTGCTTTTAAGTGATTTTACCGAATATACATATGCACGTGAAGGGTTGCTGCATGGCGCTTTTGATTACCTGGGAAAGCCTGTGAACCATCAAAGCCTTACCGAACTACTCAAGCGGGTGGGCAAATTTCTTGATGAAAAAAAGGCTGAAAAAGAAAAAATCAGACAGCTTCAAGGCTTAGCGGAAGAAGCCTTTTCGCCGTCCCAAGATATTGAAAAAGTGGTCACCCTTTTATGTAATGGCCAGAATGAGGCCTTTGAGGCCTTCGTCAACCTTATTACCCTGGTGGGCTCAGCCTTGAATGAAGATGTGGGCAGAGCTGTCATTATTATTAAAAACACTATTGAGACCATATTTTCACAGGTTATGGAAACCCATGGTTGGATGGTTCATTATATTGATCCCACGCCATACAAGCAACTAGATATACTCCAGGATATGGGGTGGCAAACTTTTAAGGCCGATTTAGTGAGATCCTTTAGAGAATTTCTTGTTTACATGAAAAAATTTATTATCTGGAAACCCGGTGGAGGTTCTGTAAAAACTGCCTGCCTTGAGGTGCTGAACCATATTGAGGAGGATATTTCCGTTAAGCTTATAGCAGAAAAGCTCTTTATCAGTAAAGCGTATCTCAGTGAGCTTTTTAAACAGTCCACAGGCATCTCTCTTTTGGAGTACATCACCAGGATAAAGGTTGAGCGGGCCAAGTACCTATTGATCTCAACCCCCCTTAAGAACTATGAGGTGGCTGATCGTTTAGGCTTTAAGGATCATGAGTATTTCAGCAAGATATTCAAAAAGGTGACCGGAATTACTCCCCATGAGTTTAGAAGAGAAAAACCCATAGTCTGACATTTTTCGGGGTTAACCACCCATATTTTTCATCCCCTTGAAAATGGTAATGATGTAAGATGTAAGTCGATACCATTGACAAGAGCCGCTAGGTTCCTGGAAGTAAGGGTGAAGAAATGTCAGATTTGATTAATTGGTTCCATCAGATAAAAGAGAAGACAACACATTATTTTTATGGACATGACAAATTAACAGGTTTGCTGGATAGAGTCCAGCTCATGAGGGATTTAAAAAGGATGACCAGAAATCAGCGTATGGCTGTCGTCCTTGTGGATATTGATCACTTCAGACTAATCAATGACAGCATGGGCCATGGCTTTGGAGATCAACTCCTCAAAGCCGCCGGGCACAGATTCAGGGAGCCCATTGCTCAAGGTAAAGCTTACCGGCTGGGGGGTGATGAGTTTGCCGCATTTCTCACCCTCAACAATATGCAGCAAATAGCCGCGTACTTGGAGGCGCTTCAGGAAAGCTTTAAAAAGACCTTTTTCATCGGCAATTGTAAAATCCATGTGAGTCTGAGCATGGGTGTGGCCTTTTACCCAGAGGATGGAGACAGCCTGGAAGAGGTGCTCAAGCATGCGGACATGGCCCTTAACCAGGCAAAGAAATCAGGACGAAATCGCTATGCCCTGTATGATAAAAAAATGGATGAGGCGGTTAAGGATAGACGTCTCATTGAAAAATATCTTCATCAGGCATTGGAAAATCAAGAGTTTGAGGTTTACTATCAGCCACAGTTAATGGTCCAATCAGGGAAAATATCGGGGTTCGAGGCCTTGATCCGGTGGAACAGTCCCGAGTTAGGTTTTGTTTCTCCCAACCGCTTTATTGCTATTGCCGAAGAAACCCAGTTGATTATTCCTATCGGTGAATGGGTATTGAAAAAGGCCTGCAGATTTATCCACCGGCTACACAAGGAAGGCCACGATTCTCTGGATGTTTCGGTCAACGTATCCATCGTTCAGCTCCTGCAGGAGGGCTTCGTTCAAACGGTTCTGGATACCCTTAAGGAAACAGGACTTAATCCCTGCCGCTTGGAGCTTGAGATAACCGAGACCATCCTCATCGATTCCTACGAAAGTATTCGGCGGAAGCTGGAGCTACTTCGTCAGCACGGGGTACGCATTGCCATGGATGATTTCGGAAAGGGCTATTCCTCGCTGAGCGGACTCAACCAGCTTCCCATAAACACGCTTAAAATTGACAAGCTGTTTATTGACAGTCTTTTGGAATCAGGGCCGGAGCAGTCCATTGTTGACTTGATTATTCAAATAGGATGTAAAATGGGGCTGACGGTTCTTGCGGAGGGTGTTGAGACCAAGAGCCAGATTGATTATCTTATACGCAATCAATGCTTGAAGGCTCAGGGATTTTTCTTTAGTAAGCCTCTGCCCCAGAGGGATGCTGAGGCCCTTGTTACGAGAACCGTTCCCTTGGTATTCCGGCACGAAATGGGATTGAGAGCCGAAAGGGCCGTCTGATCAAGACAGCCCCAGGATTTGCTCCACGTAAGGATAGAAGGTATCTTATTTCTGATGGGGAAGGGTTTCATAAATAATTTGCTGTTCCAGCTTATGACGGCTCTCGAAGAATTGAATCAGGGCCTTTTCAGTGTTTATCCCCGAGATCTCCAGATGGTTGAGAGTCAGTTTCCTCCCCTCGGACTCAAGGCTAATAGTGAGAAGGGGGAGCTCAGGAGCGGCAACCGAGGAGATGGGGTGGATAAAGACTCCCCAAAAAAGTCGTTCTCCAGAAAGAGTGACCACAAAGGGGATGGGTCCGGCGCTTAAGAGATCCATAGAAAGCTCATCAAAGGCTTCCTGGGACACTCTAAGGCCTTGGGAATTGGAGATATAGCCCTCAATGGATAAGTCTGTGAGGAAGGGTTCTTCCTTAAGCTCGATCTCCTCCATGGGAATGCTTTCATAATGTGCATTGGAGGTCTCCTGACTTAGGCTAAGAATCTCCTCGTAGGACAATGTGGAACGGTAGAAGCCCAGCGTGAAGGTGGGTCTCTCTGCCGGCGATGGCGTAATGGCAGGCTTGGACTCAGGTGTGGGCATGGGAGGGATAGGAGTTGTATCCCCGGCCATTTGTTGCTGGCTGGGGCTCTCTCTAAAGCGCTCATTGAATAGTGAAACCACTGATTTTGAAATAAGGGGCCACAAAAGAGAGCACACCAAGACAAAGCAAACGATCATAAGGGCTGGCTTGAGTATTTTAGCTCTCCTTAGGGGGTATATAAGCTTTTTGAGCCTATATGAACCTTTGCTATGTGGTAAAGAGGAAAGCCGCACCTTCACGGAAGGAAGCACATTGGCCTTTTCCTGAGGAAAGGTGGAAGCCTCTTTTGACAATGCCTCAAGTATTTGCACTTTTTTGAGGCAAGCCTCACAACTGGTTAAGTGACGATGAAAAGTCTTCTGCTCCTCCGGAGACAATTGTCCCTCGGTATAGCGGATAATAAGATGTTCCTTGGTTTTACAGGACATGCTCGACACCTCCTGGGTAGCGCTTTAAAATTTCTTTTTTGGCTCGGTAGACCTTCATTTTAGCTGCTTCCTCGCTGATATGGAGGACATGGCTGATTTGTCCATAGCTTAGCCCGTCCATGTATTTCAGAATCAAAGCGGCTCTCTGGTCGGGCTTGAGAAAGGCCATCAGCCGACGGGCTTCTCTCCTGTACTCCAGAAGCATGAGTTCCTCGGAGGGATCCTCCCTAGAGGCGTATAGGGGAGTGTGGTCATGGGGTAAAAGACTATCCAGGCTGATATGTGCCCGCTTTTGCCGCTTCATAACGCTTTTGCAAAGATTTAGCGCAATGGAATAAAGCCAGGTTATAAAGCCTGCCCGACCATCGTATCGCCAAAGGTTTTTGTAAGCCCGTATCAAGGTCTCCTGAACGATTTCCTCTGCTTCTTCCCTAGAGTGGACCATTTTCAGAGCAAAGGCAAAAAGCCTTGACTGGCAAGCCTCCACCAGGCTTGTAAAGGCCTCGACATTGCCGTTTTGAGCCTCTTCAAGAAGTTTGTCTTTGGTCACGCTTTCACATCCTGCAAGATGATATTTTACCTCTTATACTCTATTCTACCGTAAAAAGTAACACTTTTTTTCAAGGGATAAAAAATGGCGTACCGCATTAAGCAGATACGCCAGTAGAAGTAGTTGCTACTCTTTAAGTCGCGGCTATATTCATCTCAAGGACGGTCATACTATCTGAGCTGAAGGGGAAGAAGGTTCTGGAGGTTACGCCGCGGAAGCCTTGGCCGAACATATCGTACACATGGGAGGATAGGTTGAACTCGGGAAGTCTTCCCAGGAGACGCTCCCCATCGGTGAGCAAAGCCAATTGAACCGGAGTGGCATACTCTCCTTGGGGAGTAAAATCTCCTCCGGCAGCCATCATCACAAATATTCCTATTTGACCGCCTAAAAGGTCTTTTAGGCTTTGGTTTGTCTTCTTAATATGGAAATTCAGTAAGCTGGTTTGAGGAACCCCGTCGTAAGGAGCTCCGGCGCTGCCAGAAGGTGTGTATCCATATTTGTGGGCTGTCTTTTTATCGCAATAGGGGGCCTTTACGACGCCCTCCTCAATAAGGTTGAAATTAAAATGGTTATTAACAATGCCCTCAGCATCAAAGAATGGCGAAAGATAGGTTTCTTCGGGATTAAGGTTTTGCCCGAAGGTAAAGGCTTCATTGAAAAGTCGCT
Source organism: Bacillota bacterium (assembly GCA_023415205.1). Lineage (GTDB taxonomy): Bacteria > Bacillota > Clostridia > DSM-8532 > DSM-8532 > DTU059. The sequence continues at coordinate 129,220 of JAEZLR010000006.1, forward strand.
GGCCTATTTTGTCCGAGAACAGAGAACCGCCCTTGGCAAGGACATCGGCTTTAAGGTCGGTAACAAGCTTATCCACCGGTGCCTCCTCAGAAAGGAAAATGACAGGATAACGGCCATTCTGAGGAAGGGGTACCTTTTCTCTGTAAGCGTCCAGAATAAGGTCAAACTCATCCAAAATGAGCCTTCTGTCATATTTCCGGTCCCGGAAGCCAATAGCGCCATCAAATACGCTGGTCGAGGATTTTTCTTTGAATATGAGGCCGGCTGAGATGGTTCTGTCGGCATAATCCAGCTTGAGGCCTACATCGTTGTAAAGGGTAGCTCTTTTCTCAGACAAGGCCATTTTATTAGAAAAAATATAGTTGGGTTGGCGTTCTCGTAAATTCTCCAGAAGAAGTCCAAACTCGTCGATTAGGTCCTGTGGGGCGATGATGGGCTTTCTAAGATCATGGGACATCTCTAAAAGGGAGGAAGGGGCAATAGGATAGTCTATACCCCGGCTCAATGCCTCCGTGGCATCCTTTAAAAGCTCCTCATCTATGAAAGAGCCAATAGCCCCAGCCACACCAATCTGATGATCCTTATACACCCTGAGGCTTGTTCTTGTAATATTCTTGTTCCGTACCGACTCAATGTGAGAATTAATGACATTGAGCGTAGTATCCATAACCGTTGAGCGGTAGTATTCCTTAATCAAAACAAATACCTCCTAAAAACCAGATCTGGCTTTTCCTTTCATCTATTGAACCATCATGTTGAGAACCCTTACATAGGGACCACCAAAGCCTACGGGTAAGGGGTACTGCTCCATCTTGCCGCAGCCTCCTGTCACAAAGGAGAGTAATTTTAGCTCGTCGGATAGGCCGTCAATCATGGAGAGGGTTTCAAAAACAGTTCCGCTGATGACTGAAATATTAACAGGCTCCACGACCTTACCATTTTCAATTCGATAGGCCAGAGAAGGGGCCATGGTGAAGGTGGATAATCCCGATCCGTGATTAACGGTTTCAATCAGGAACCCATTTTTTACGCCTTCAATAAGCTGTTCCTTGGTTTGGCTGCCAGGCTTGATATAGGTGGTGGTCATGCGCACAATGGGCTCATATTCAAAGTTCATGGCGCGGGCGTTACCCGTCAAACCTTCGTTGAGTTGGGCAGCGGTTGAGGTACTGTGCAGTCTTCCCGTCAGTATTCCGTCTTTAATGAGATAGTTTTCACGGGCTTGTGTGCCTTCATCATCAAAGGGAACGTAGCCTGAACCTGGAATGGAGCCGCAGTCCACAATGGAAAGGATATCTGAGCCAACCTTTTTCCCGATGGCCCACTCCTTCTTCATGGTCTCATCTCCCACCATGAAGTCGGACTCGCTCTTGTGGCCAAAGCTTTCATGAGCAAAGATCCCAGCGGCCAGAGGAGAGAGTATAACGGTATATTTTCCGGGGGTAATGGGTACGGCATGACGCAGGAAGTCTTCACATTTATGGATGTGTTCCCCTAGGGGGCCGGTTTCCTTGAGCAACCCTTCAAAGGTATCGGAAGCCTGTTGATAACTTTCACTAAGCTTTTTCTCACCCTCTGAAAAGGTCATGCGCAGGGCGTATCCGGCCCGCTGCATATCAAAAGTAAGCTCTGTCCCTTTACTGGTATACAGGGTAATGATCTTTTTGGCGTCTATGTAGATAGCCTTCCACATCTTTAGTGTCTCGTGGGTGCCAAGAAGAGGGAAGAAGTCCTGTAAAAGCTTCTCTTTATCAGCCTTTGGAACCCGGTCAACCCCTGCTTCAACATAATGCTGCATGGTTTCGTGATGCACCTCAAAGGCCCTCACCACTGGATGGTCTTCCACCAGAGGATTGGGGCGGGCTGAGAGATAGAGCTGATCGATTTCATTCTGAATCCTGTCAATATCTGAAGTGGCAGAGTAATACCAGAGTGAGCCATCAAAAACCCTGATGAACGCTGCCTTATATTTTCTGATCTTTGATTCATCCAATTGTCCCAAGGTATAAGATATGGTGGTTTCGTAAACGTCCTCAATTCGTACATCGGTGTAAAAGCCCTTTTGATAAGTAAACATATATACCTCCCTCTCTATACATCTATAGTCAATGTTAAACAAATTGGATTGATTTGTAAATGTTTACCCGTTGTTTCCTAAGGTTTTACTTCTAAAAGCTGGGGTTGGCCTTATAAAATATAACAGACGAACAAGTGTGGGTTTTTGGAATGAAACCATATGGAAACCGGTCCTCCTCCCATAAAGCGCACGATTATCTGGTGGCTATCAAGATTGCGGCCATCCTCATACTCTCTGGAGTCATGGTCTTCATATTGTATAAGGACAAGATAAGTGCCTTCATGCAGGAATATATCTATCAAAAGACTTCGGGAGAAGCTCCTTTAACTAATTCGAATGGAGGGAGTAGAACCCTTTCTCTTCAACTAGACGGAGAAAGCTATGTACTGGAACCCGTTTCGGACCTATCCAATGAATCGGAGACCCCGGAACCCTCCCTGCTGAGGTTATCCATGAATCAGCACTCAAATCTTAAATTGCTTTTCTCAAAAATGCCAGAGACTGTTGACATCACCCTTTATAGAGACGATAAGGTTGCTTTTAAGACCCAATCCACAGAGATTCATGCACAGGATCTTCCCGGAGATGGGGAGTATCTCGGGGTATGCGAGGCTGACTGGAATACCGGGAAGGAGGAGAGTTTATTTTACTCCTTTGGACTTAATATGGACTTTCCGCCCGAGCTGGTGCTTTCGGCATCAGAGATTGATCCGGGTGAGCTCATGGTTCTCTGTGCCCATAACCTGAATCCTGAAGAAAGACTGGATATTGAGACCGACCTGGATTTTAAACCGGGCACATTTCAGCTTGGCAATAAGCGGATCGCTCTTTTTCCGGTGAGCTATTATAATGAGCCGGGCAAGATTTATCAGATTAAGGTGGCTATGGGGAATGAACTGCTTTCTTATGCCATAAGGGTTAAGGATAAGGAGTTCATCACCCAAAACCTGACGATTGACACCAAGGTGGCAGCCGCCACCCGAAATGAAAAGAGCGCCAAGGAGATTGACGAGAAAATTGATCCCCTTAAGCCCGTAGCCGACCCCGAACCCTATTGGGCCGGCAAATTCATACTTCCGGTCCAGGGAGGCCGGGTGAATGAGGCGGATTTTGGGAAGAGGCGATTTGTGAATAAAGCTGCTACTTCGTATAGGCACAACGGCCTTGATATTGGCCAGGATACGGGGGCACCTGTAATGGCCTCCAATGATGGCCGTGTGCTCATCGCCGATTCGCTCATAGAAACGGGCAACACCATCGTCATCGAGCACGGCCTTGGCCTAAAAACGTGGTACTATCACATGAATGAGCTATTGGTCAAGACGGGGGATTGGGTTTTACAGGGTGATGTCATTGGAAAGGTTGGGTCCACGGGTTTTTCAACCAGCCCCCATTTACATTTTTCGGCATCGGTTAACGGTGTTTTTATCAACCCCATAACGTTGATTAATGAAGAGATTCCGTTTGTGAAGCGGGACTGAACCGCTCAAAGACAAAATTTATGCTTGACAAACCCGGCCAGAGTCCTTAGAATATAGTTTGTCTTTAATTGAGACGTGAGATATGGTGGGTATAGCTCAGTTGGTTAGAGCGCCAGGTTGTGGCCCTGGAGGTCATGGGTTCAATTCCCATTATTCACCCCATTTAAAGTCAGATGAATAGAGGTTGGAAACTGTGGGAAGAACCGGTTTCCAACTTCGAAAACTGGCTTTTCTTATTGTAAAGGACAAGGTTCATGTTACTTAATGGCGACAAATGAACCTGAGAGCAAGACCTGGAATTGTTTTTTTGTGGGTATTGCTTGACAAAGGGACTCTTCCTCATTATAATTGTGGATGCCCCTTTTAATGGTGGGATGTCGCCAAGTTGGTAAGGCACCAGACTTTGACTCTGGTATTCGTAGGTTCGAGTCCTGCCATCCCAGCCAATATGATCCACTAGCTCAGGCGGTAGAGCACTTGACTTTTAATCAAGGTGTCCGGAGTTCGAGTCTCCGGTGGATCACCAAAAATCCTTGAAAACATTGCGTTTCCAAGGATTTTTTTGTTTCTCTGTGAGATTAATGATTACAGGCGTTTTTTCTCCTGCTCTCAGGATTACAATATTGCAATCACAAATATTACATAGAAAGCTTCTTAGCTTGAACAACTTGAAAAACTTGTGAAATTTCTGGATAATATTACACGTGGTGAATTAATTATTTACAGGCATTTACAGTGGCGCATATCCGAAATTATAGGAGGGAGAATATGGTGCAAAAAAAACAGACTAGGCCCCGCCTTTGGAAAAGGCTCAGGCTGCGAGGACGGTTGCTTGTCATGATGCTGACCGTTGCACTTGCGGCGGTTCTGATTTGCGCCTTGAGCTTTGGCATTACATATTACCGTATGTTGACCCTTTCACAGGAGCATGCCCAAACCCTCTCAAGCAATGTGCATAGAATGGTTGAGATGGCCTTTTATCAACAGGAAACCCATATTCGTGAAGTCTATACCGTGGCACAGGCCAAGCTGCTTGACCGTCGGCTGTCCGAGCTTGCCGCAGAGGGGAGCGCACCTGATTGGGATGTGCTTTTAATGGAAGCGTATGAACTCATCGACGACATGATTTATGAGAAGATCGAGGGGTACGACGGCTCCGGGAATTTAGATACCGAAGGGGCAGCGGTCTTCATATGGGACGGTGAGAGCCTATATGTCCGTGGGACTGATCCGCAGACATTTATGGAGATGGCCGACAATTTTTATAAGCGGATGGAAGAACAGGGCTACACTGTGGACGGTGGCCTTATGAGCGATTTGCATGCATCGGAAGCAAATGCAGCCTATATCAAAGGGGAGGACGGAATGCTGTTGGCATGGTACTCCTTTGGAGAGGATCAATACCGTATCGGTATGTTTGTGCCAAACACCGGCGCTCTCCAAATGTCTCTCGGACTTCAGGAACTTATGGGGCATGAAACCGGCCTTACTCTTGAAAAAATGGAAGCTGCTGCATGGCAGTCAGTTTTGGGTCTTCTACTGGCGATTGTGGCTCTGCTGCTTATACTACCCCTAGCATCGAACAAGCTGGCCCTTGCGGTGGTCAATCCGGTGGAACGTGAACAGGACCATCAGCGTAAGCTTCTCCGCATAGCCGAGGAAGAAAAGGCCATGCTGGAGCAGTTGGACAAGCTGAAAACCGAATTTTTGGGCAATGCCTCCCACGAGATGAAAACGCCCCTGACCGTCATCTCTGGCTATGCACAGTTGGTGAAGAAGATTTCGGAAAAGGAAGAGTCGCTGGACGGCCCGGAGGTTTCCCGCCGCATGACACTGATTTCCTCTGAAGCTGAGCGGCTTTCGCTGATGGTGGGACAAATCCTGGACGTCACCCGTATGGAAGAAGGACGCATGGTTATGGAGCAGGTGCGTTGTTATGTGGAGGAGATCATTCATTCTGCCGTGAGAACTCATTACCCCATTCTTAACAAAAACCGCAACCGGCTGGACATCCGCATCGAAAGCGGCCTGCCTGCCGTATATGCCGACCCTGCAAGAATATCTCAGGTGATCGTCAACCTGATTTCCAACGCGGTGCGCTTTACGGCCGACGGAGAGATCACCGTTTCCGCCAAAAGAAAGGACGGCGGTGTTCTCGTCTGTGTGTCGGATACCGGCTGTGGCATCGAAGCAGAGCGGTTGCCCCGGATTTTTGAACGCTATAACAAAAAGAAAAAAACCGATGGTGGTCAGGATACCGGCACCGGCCTAGGATTATACATCTGTAAGCATATCATCGAACAGCATGGCGGTGTCATTTGGGTTGAAAGCGAAGAAGGGCATGGAACCTCCGTTTTCTTTACCCTGCCCGGCATTGACTAATACCGCACTTTGCTTAGTATGTACTCGTTTTTTCGGGGGCTGGAAAGCTCGAACCAGCCGTTTTCATCGAACTTCATCTTCCTGCGCAGATTGGATATATGGGCCTTGATGGTGTCGGGTGCGCCAGATGAGGGTTCTCCCCATGCACGGCGGTAGATTTCTTCAAAGGTGAGCCGCTGTCCGGCATAGAGGACAAAGCAGCCCAAAAGCTGCAGCTCTTTTAGGGTCAGGGCGGTGTGAGCACCGTCCAAAACGGCTTCACCCGCCAGAAAATCCACCGTTAGCGGGGGTAGCTCCAAAATCCCAGCCGCTGTATTTCCTCTGCGGCGAAGCTGCGCCGTAACCCGCGCATTCAAAATATCCAGATCATAGGGCTTGGTGACATAATCGTCACCGCCCTTTAATAGTCCTTTTACAACGCTCTCATTTTCATTCCTACAGGTCAGGAAGATGATGGGGGCGTTTGTTTTTTGCCGAAGCTCGGTGCAGAAGTCGAACCCGCTACCGTCCGGCATCATCACATCCAGTAAAATCAGGTCGGGGGCGTGTTCTTCCATCAGAAAGCGTGCCTGTGAAAGCGTGGACGCACAAACGGCCCGGTACCCCTTGCCCTCAAAATATTCCCGGTTGATTTCAAGCACATCGGTCTCATCCTCAATGAGCAAAAGCGTGGCCTGATTCATGAGCTTGCCCCCCTTTCTGTTCTTGTCATTTTACCATATTTTACAGACAAAAAGGCAAAAAGATTTTTCAAAAACCGGTAATGATTTCTTTATTGTGCGCAAATAGAAAGAATTTTACCCCGTCCCCAAACGGACGGAGATAGTGTATTCTGGCCAGATGGCCCGCGGATTGTGATTGAACGGCTTAATAGGGAAATTCGACGCAGGACAAGGGTTGTAGGCACCTTCCCCGATGGAAACTCAGCACTAATGCTAGTTTGCGCAAGATTGCGTCATGTTGCGACAAAGGCCTGGGGAATCAAGCGTTACATGAACATGAAGCATCTTGAGGAGTTAGGCCTTGATGATCCCCAAGTAACCGTCGGTTAGGCCACCGGCTACCAAGCGGAAAATGATTTTGCGAAAAACTCTTGACGGTACCAAAAATGGGGAAAAGCATATGTAAAAGGTGCATTCAGGATATTTAAAAAAGCGGCTTAGAACCGCTTTTCTTGCATGATTTATGTAGCAACGATCCAATGTATTACATGATGTTTAATCTTTTAGAATCCCTAAAGAATTGGTAATCAACAAGTAGTTCTCGCAAGACTATTAGCTTGTTATATTTTGAATATGCAATTTCTCTATAAATGGTCTTTATCGGTTTGAAAAATATAATATATACTAGGATAAGTATTATAACCCAACTATAAAAAAATTGAAATGCATCAATAAGGCTATTAGATAAAGCATATCCCCGACTTATGAAGCCTAACCACAGTGGCGTTAATAATAATGCGACAATCCCGCTTTTTGTATATTCTAATGGCTTTGCTTCCTTAATTGTGTCATCAAGAAGCTTAATTACACTATCAACTTTATCGGCAGTTGCTTCTATTCCCAATTTTTCAATGTGTAAGATAATATTAAATGACCGGGCCTTTCTTATCTCAATTTTTGTTTTACAACCAAATTTCTTTTTATAATATTTTTTTAGCAAATAATACATATGAAGAATAGAAAGCAATATGCTTAAGGATAAACTAAAAAATAGGTATCCTCTTGCGTGTTTAGCGGTGAAGATATTAATCACAACATAGAACACGAAACTTAAAATGAGAAGAACTTTCATAAATGATTTTAGGCTTCTCCAGACTTGTAAAAAACTAAATTCAGAATTATAGAAACATATCAAATAATCAATCATGGGATTTCCTCATTTTATTATTAATGTTTGTTATGAAAAATTATATAATACATATTATGGAACATCAACCAAGTGCTGAGGATACTAACTTGAGGCCATTAAAGCGATGTTTTTGAAGCTTATTAAAAGATAACCATTACTATTGAAAGTTGTGAAACATAGTTGTGAAAGACTTGGAATAGTAGCATGAGAAGTAGTATTTATCATCATTATGGAGAATCTTTGAATTATGATTTTTAATCAAGGTGTCCGGAGTTCGAGTCTCCGGTGGATCACCACAAAAAACCGTTTAGAATTAACATTCTAGACGGTTTTTTGCTCTATTGTCAAAACAAAAAGGTTCCCGGGCCTCCCCAGCAATCTGTGATCGCCCTAGTGGGGTTCTTGTTTTTTATGAGATTAATGGTTTATAGGAGTTAAAAAATAATACATATTCTTAAGGCTTTTTTCCAACCATCAAGAACAACGAGTATTTAATCATTTCTCCATCAATCACATTCTCTCCATTATAGAATACATTGCTCACAACATCCTGGATGCCGATATTACTTAATAAATTCCTTAAGTAATCTTGGTTAAACCCATTATGCCCATCAAAGTCCTTTTCCAGCTTATGAAAGGTCCCATCATCCTCTGTGAGCTCAACGATTATGAGATATCCACCATTATTAAGCAGTGCAAACAGGTTTCTCAAGGTTGTTTCGGTATCTTTTATATGGTGAAGAGCCATTGATGTGTAAATGACATCAAACTTACCTATTGTAGGCGTGTGCTTATTTATATCGACATGAAGAGCTGTCATGTTTTTCACACCGCTGTTTTTAATTTTCTGATTCAAAATATCAATCATTCCCATAGACGTGTCAACAAGGGTAATGTTCTCAAACTTATCATAAAGGTTAAAGCTGATAAGACCTGTCCCACAGCCAAACTCCAAGGCATTATAGTGACTTTCTATTGGAACGGCTTTACTCATTTTTTCTGCAATAATCTTTGCTCGTTTTACTCTTCTTTCATTATCCCAGCTTGAAGCTTCGTTGTTAAAATTCATAAATACTTCTCCGTATGTTGTCCGACTTATTTAAAAGACTCTCTGGACCAGAACTATATAAACCAGCGTTCCTGCACCGATACTCAAGAGCGTGTTCTTCTTCCACAGATGGAGGAGAACCACGCATAGGATGGCGATGGCTTCGGGGAGTCCATAGGGAGCGCCAAATAGGTTCACTGTCTTCAAGCAGTAAATGACAAGGAGTCCAATGACAGCAAACGGGAGAACCTTTTATGTAATCAGGAGTTTTTATGTTGTCAGGAAAAAGCAGATAAACCTATTATACCATGAAGTGGCTAATGAGTGGTGGCATGAAAGAAACCTAGGCTTTGGGGTTGGGTATTTCATATAGCACAATAAACCCACGGGTGTAATGGGGTCAGAGTTTTCAGACGTGGTTACTCATGTAATGGTATAATGGAAATGATACTTTTAAGAAAAGGTGATAGAAATGGAAGGCAAAAGGATTGCAGATTCAAAAATAGAGATGAGAGAGCTGGTGCTCCCTAATGACACCAACCTGTTGGGAAACCTCCTGGGGGGAAGACTACTTCACTGGGTGGACATTGCTGGAGCCATGGCCGCATCCCGGCATGCCCAGTCCATTGTGGCCACTGCCGCCATTGACAGCGTAGACTTTAGCCATCCCGTAAAGGCAGGGGAGATGATTGTGCTCAAGGCCAGACTGACCTGGGTGGGTAAAACGTCCATGGAGGTTCTGGTAGAAGCCTGCTCAGAAAATTATCTCTCCGGTGAAGTAAAGTTCACCAATAAGGCCTACCTCACTTTTGTAGCGCTGGATTCGGAGGGAAAACCCCATCCGGTACCGGACCTTATTCTTGAAACCGAGGAAGAGAAGGCTGAATTCCAACGGGCTTGTGAACGCCGTAATACCAGAATAGCCAGACGTCAGGAGGGCAAGGCCTGCCCGTGCTAATGTAAGAAATTCTTAAGGAAAACGTCCACTTCTTTGCAATAATTGTCCCTTAACCTAAATAGTAGGGCAAGGGAATTTCTTTTTTCACGAATGAGCGGAAACTGGGAAGGAGAAGAACTGAACTGTGGGTGAGCCTTGTATTTTAGTGGTGGATGATGATAAAGAAATTGTCGGTGCGCTGGCCATCCTGCTTGAGAAAGAGGGCTTTAGTGTCCTCAAGGCCTATGATGGTCTGGCGGCATTGGACTGCCTCATGACAAAAAGTGTCCAGCTTATTCTTTTGGATATTATGATGCCAAAGCTGGATGGTTTGTCGGCTACCATGAAGATAAGACAGGAAAAAAATATCCCCATCATTCTTCTCTCAGCGAAATCGGAGGACAGTGACAAGATATTGGGATTATCTATGGGTGCGGATGATTACATCACCAAGCCCTTTAATCCCATGGAATTGGTGGCTAGGGTCAAGGCTCAACTCCGGCGTTATATGATGTTAGGAGACATGAACCGTTCTGAGAAGGGTACCCACTACAGAACCGGTGACCTTTGTTTCGATTCTGAGACGCGTATTCTCAAACTGTTTGGTGAGCCCGTAAAGCTAACAGCAACCGAAACCAAAATCATTGAGCTTTTGATCAAGAACCCCAACCGTATTTTTCCCGCCGAGGAAATCTATGAGCGGGTTTGGGAAACTCCGGCTTTTAGTGCGGAGAATACTGTCATGGTGCATATCCGTAGAATTCGTGAAAAAATCGAAATCAATCCCAAAGAGCCTAAATATTTAAAGGTGGTGTGGGGAATTGGATACAAAATCGAAAAAATCTAGGCCTTTTCTTGCGTGGATGTGTTTTTTTCTGGGTTTTAATCTTTTTCTGGTTTTAGCGCTCTTTGGAGCCCTAAATTTTGAAAAGCTTTATGATAACGGTCATGATATCCAGGTATTTATAAGCGGAGATTATAAGGAGTCCATGCATTTTAAGCAGAGGGTGGCAGACCAGGTTCAAGCAATAACCCAGTATATGTTCACGTATAATCTTTATGAGAATTCTAGTTTTCAATCCCAGGTAGAAAGCCTTATTAGCGAAGGGGATAACCTGAACTATTGGGCGTATAACAAGGTAACAAAAAGCAAGCTCTCCAATTTGAGCAAAGACCCTGTTTTTGATGGCGACAATTATGTTCTTCCTGAGGGATATGACTATTACCTTTTCTTTGACGGAGAAAAGCTTAAGGCTGTTTTAGATAATCAGGTACTTGATGTATATGATTATCAGGATGGCTATAGGAGCTTCATCCCAGAGGAATTCTTTAATGATGCGGAACTGGTCAAAGGTATGGGTTTATTTGGAAACACGGCTGATAAAATGCCTCTATCCCATGTTCAGATACTCTTGATCGTCAAGGATGATATCCAACCCATCCCCAATGGAAACAGCATGCTTTATGAGAGCTATAAGGAATTCCTGGTCATACGATGGGTGATTTACGGCATTTTAGGCTTGGCGATGCTAAGCTTAGGTTTATTGACCGTTGCTGTTATCAAATGGAATTCCAAGCGCGCCTTCGATAGGAAGATGGCTGAAGCCTTGTCCCGTATCTGGTTAGAGGGTAAGGTGCTGCTGACTCTTTTTTCAGGCTTTTTTATGCTTACTCTTTTGAGATCGATCAGTCATAGGTTTTCTGATAGACTAATCGGTGCCGTTATAGCTCTAGGGGGTCTGTGGTGGCTGTATCTACTGGTGATTGATCTTTACTATAACCGGAGGCAGGTTTTCACCCATAATTTAATCAACTGGTTCTTACAGCAGTATCGTTTGCTGGAAAAGGGTAAACCTTTTAAAAAAGCGCTTTTGATGCGGGCCTATACCCTGTTGTTGGTTGAGAGTGCCCTTATCGTGTTGGCTGTTATTCTTCCCCAGACCCTAAGAAGGACTCCCCGCATGGCACTCCTTATATTCTTCCTGATTGTTGCCCTGGGAGTCTATCTGGCTTATCGTTACTTAAAAAGATATGCCAGAACCTTGGATGAAATGGGTCGGATTATGGATCATACGGAAAAAATGAGGAAGGGAGACTTACATGCGGAGCTTCTTCTCCCTATCGATTCCGATTTTTATAATGTTTCGCAGAATCTAAACTTCATTCAGGAGGGAATAACCCGTGCAACCGAGGAGCGGTTAAAAAGTGAACGCATGAAGGTGGAATTGATCACCAACGTCTCACATGATTTAAAGACCCCCTTAACCTCCATCATTAGTTATGTGGAGCTCCTTGGCTCCGAGGAAAATCTATCCGAAAAGGCCAGAGATTATATTGACATTTTGAACCAGAAATCAGAAAAATTAAAAACCCTTATCCAGGATATCTTTGATCTTTCCAAGGCTACCAGCGGTGCACTTGTCTTGGAAAAGGAGAGGCTGGACCTCTCCAAACTAATCCGTCAAACCCTGGCCGACATGGAGGAAGAGATGGAGAAAACGGGCCTATCCTTTAAAGCCAGATATCCGGAGATCCCTATTCATATCCTAGGGGATGGCAGCAAGCTCTATCGTGTTTTTCAAAATCTTTTGACAAATATCTTTAAGTATTCTCTTGAAGGGTCAAGGGTCTATATTGATGTCTTCCATGATACCCGGGAGGTAACGGTTACCCTTAAGAATATTGCTAATTATGAGATGAATTTTCTTGAGTCAGAGGTGACCGAGCGCTTTGTCAGAGGGGATAGGGCCAGAACCACCGAAGGCTCCGGTTTAGGGCTGGCTATAGCCAAGAGCTATGTTGAGGCCATGGGTGGAAGCCTTAAAATCAAGGTGGATGGTGACCTGTTCAGGGTGAGGATCACCTTCCCCATCCATTGGGAGGAAGAGGCTCTCGAGCAGAGCTGAGTCTTACAAGTGCACCTGTGTATGGTTTTATTGACAACAAATCACCGAATGGATACAATAACTTCTGTAGCTTAGGCTCTAAACGCCTATCCTCATGAAATGAAGTATCCGACAGGAGTGATGGTGATATGCTGACACAGGCACCCAAAGGGACCAGGGATATATTGCCCGAAGATATTACCCAATGGAATTATGTTGAGCATCAGTTTTCAGAACTGTGTAAGAGATTTGGATACAAGGAGATTCGTATTCCTGTCTTTGAGCATACAGAGCTCTTTCAGCGCGGGGTAGGTGATACCACCGATATTGTCCAGAAGGAAATGTATACCTTTAAGGATAAAGGGGAGCGTAGCATCACCCTGAGACCTGAGGGCACCGCAGGTATTGTCAGAAGCTTTATCGAGCATGGGATGGGGTCCTTACCCCAACCTGTCAAGCTCTTTTATCAGATTACGGCTTACCGCTATGAGAATGTACAAAAAGGTCGATACCGAGAGTTCCACCAATTTGGGGTGGAACTTTTGGGCGCTGCCGACCCTTCTGCCGATGCGGAGGTCATCTCTATTTTAGCGTTATACTTTGAACAGTTGGGGATCAAGAATCTTATTCTCAATCTGAACAGTATTGGTTGTCCCACATGCAGAAGCGCCTATAACGAAAAGCTGAAGGATTACCTTAAGGATCATATAGGGAGCATGTGTGAAACCTGTAAGGAGCGTTACGACCGTAACCCCATGCGTATTCTGGACTGCAAGGAGGACTCCTGCAAGGTACGTATCAAGGATGCCCCCGCTCTTCTTGACCATATCTGCGATGAATGCCGAGACCACTTTAACAAGGTGACAGGCAGACTGGAAGCCATAGGAATACCCTTCAGTATTGACAAGGGTATTGTACGGGGTTTGGATTATTATACAAAAACGGTCTTCGAATTTGTCTCTAAGAACATCGGCACACAAGGAACGGTCTGCGGGGGCGGCCGTTATGACGGACTCGTGGAAGCCTGTGGAGGCGCACCCACACCGGGAATAGGCTTTGCCTTGGGTGTTGAGCGGCTGCTATTGGAAATGCAGAGTCAGGGTATAGAAATGCCTAAACCTGAGGCTCCCCAAATTTATATGGGGGCTATAGGCGAGAAAGCTGCGCTGATGTGTGAAAAGCTTGCCTGGGAGCTTAGGAAAAACAAAATATTCTGCGTCAAAGATATCATGAACCGCAGCGTCAAAGCTCAGATGAAATATGCAGATAAGCTAGGGGCTCACTATGCCCTGATTTTAGGAGACAATGAAATTGAAAATAACAAGGCTCAGCTCAAGGATATGAAGACGGGTGAGAGTAAGGATATCAGACTGGATACCCTTATTGATAGACTGGTTAAGAATAAAGGCTGAAACGAAGGCTTTCTGGAGGAAATGCGGATGGAAAATATAAAGGGAATGAAAAGGACGCATCGCTGCGCCGAGCTTGCAGCAAGCGATGCCGGCAAGGAAGTTGTCTTGATGGGTTGGGTTCAGAAGAGAAGAGACCTAGGTGCTCTGGTCTTTGTCACCCTGCGTGATAGAAGCGGTATTATTCAAGTGGTATTTAATAGTGAGACCAATCCCGAGCTTCATGATAAAGCCATTCAGGTAAGGAGCGAGTATGTTTTGGCTGTTCGCGGAACCTTAGAGCTCAGAAGCCCGGAGGCAGTCAATAAAAATATGCCCACAGGAGAGCTGGAAGTATTGGCCACAGAGCTTCGCATCCTCAGCAGAAGTGAAACTCCGCCCTTCCATATCGAAGAGGATTCGGGGGCCAATGAGGTCTTGCGGCTCAAACACCGCTACCTGGATTTGAGAAGGCCGGATCTGCAAAGAAAACTGATGCTTCGTCACCGGGTAGCTAAAATTGCCCGTGATTACTATGACCAAAACGGCTTTTTGGAAATAGAAACCCCCGTTCTGACCAAGAGCACCCCTGAAGGCGCCCGAGATTATCTGGTGCCCAGCCGTGTTCATCCGGGGAAATTCTTCGCCCTGCCCCAATCCCCTCAGCTTTTTAAGCAGCTTTTGATGGTTTCTGGCTATGATCGCTATATGCAGATTACCAAATGCTTCAGAGATGAGGATTTAAGAGCCGACCGCCAGCCCGAGTTCACACAGATCGACTTGGAAATGAGCTTTGTCGATGTGGAAGATGTCATTAAGGTTAACGAGGGCTTTATTCAAAGAGTGTTTAGGGATACGCTTGGCGTAGAGATACCTGTTCCCTTTAAACGCCTGTCCTATTTTGAGGCCATGTCCCGGTATGGATCTGACAAGCCGGATACGCGCTTTGATATGGAGCTTACCGATGTTTCCGATTTGGTCCGAGCTTCCGGCTTCAAGGTCTTCCAGGATGCGGTAGCCAATGGCGGCAGTGTGCGTGCCTTAAATGCCAAGGGCGCGGGGGCAGCCTTCTCAAGAAAAGAAATTGATGCCCTGGGAGAAGTGGTTAAAACCTACAAAGCCAAGGGCCTCGCCTGGATTGTGGTGGAGGAAAACGGGCTTAAATCACCCATTTCTAAATTCCTTTCAGAGAATGAAACAAAATCTCTTCTGGAGCGTTTGTCGGCAGAAAAGGGTGACCTTTTATTGTTTGTTGCCGACAAGGACGAGATTGTTTGCGATGCCTTGGGCCACCTGCGACTGGAGCTGGGCGAAAAGCTCAACCTTATAGACCCTAACCGTTACGATGTGCTGTGGGTCACCGAGTTCCCTCTGTTGGAGCGGGATGAGGAGGAAAATCGCTGGGTAGCCAAGCATCACCCCTTTACCTCTCCCATGGATGAGGATTTGGAGCTTTTGGACACTGATCCGTCCAAGGTCAGAGCCAAGGCCTATGACATTGTTTTAAATGGCTATGAGATCGGCGGAGGCAGTATTCGAATCCATAATCAGGAGCTTCAGGCCAAGATGTTCAACCTTATCGGATTTACCGACGAGCAGGCCAAGGAACGTTTCGGCTTCCTGCTGGAAGCCTTTAAGTTTGGGACTCCGCCTCATGGTGGCCTCGCCTTTGGCTTGGACAGATTGGTAATGCTCCTTGCAAAAACAAATAATATCCGTGATGTCATTGCATTCCCCAAGGTACAGAATGCCTCGGACCTTATGACCAATGCTCCTGACTATGTGGATGACAAACAGCTCAATGAGCTTTACATCAAGACGGTGGAACAAAAGTGAGCAAGAAGGTTTTAAAGGAAGTAGGGGACTGGGCCCTGCATATTCTTTTGGCAGTTGCACTGGGTGTCATCATCATCGTTTATTTGGGTCGCCTGACAATCGTTGATGGGAATTCCATGAACCCGACGCTTCAAAATGAGGACATTGTCATTATCGAGAGTATCACCCAGCGCTTCGGAAGTTTGAAGCAGGGGGATATTGTCGTTCTCAAAGTTCCCGAGCTTCTGGACGGGCACCAGAAATATGCCATCAAGCGCATTATCGCCTTTGAAAACCAGCATGTTAAAATAGCTGACGGCAAGGTATTTGTGGACGGTGTCGAATTAGATGAAGCGTATATTAATACCGACAGCACCTTGGCCGAGGGTTCGTTATACAGTGATATGATTGTTCCTGAAGGATGCCTATACATTCTTGGGGACAACCGTCTCCCCGACAAGAGTAAGGACAGTAGAACCTTTGGAGCCGTGAATAAGGAACGGGTCATCGGAAGGTGCTGGATTAGGATTTTCCCATTCAGTGAAGCAGGCCCTGTTAATTAAGGAATGTATACTAATCAACCTTTAAAAGAGATATAGCCCCTCTCTACAGCATTAGGCTTGTGAGGGGGGCTTTTTGTATTAATTTAGTGATTCCTGGCGATGCAACTCTGGCGAGATCAAACCAAAATCCCCTCGGCCTTGAAGGAGGGGTCAGCCTCAAAACTGACATTTAAACAGCTTAAGAGGGTAAAGCCTTTGGGGCTGAAAGTATATCGGTCGGTGATGATATAGGGGGTTTCAAATAACCTTGTGGTGACCACCAGGATGTTCTCTGACTCCCAGGTAAAGCTCCCTGCTGCATGGAAGAGTTTCTCTGTGGACCCTGTAAATTCAAGAGGCGGAGTGGTAAAGTAAACCCATTGCTCCCGGCCCGACAGGAAGGCTGAGGTGCCTTGGTCGTTCTCCAGGGAAATGGTGAGGGTATCCCCCTCAAAGGATAAACTTATGCTTTTGATACCCATGGGATGCATTGTAAAAGTAAAGCCTAGACCCATCAAGTGCGGCTCCCTGTCGGAGCGGTTGATTGATTTGGGCGGATCAAGGGCAAGGCCCTTTTGTACCTTCTGAAGCTTTAAATAGTCAGGAGATGAGGGTAACGTGTTCTCATGGGCCATGGCCGGCAGTAAATGCTCGTAGATCAGGTTCAGAACGCTTTGCATATCTGGAACGGCACTTGTTATAGCGATGATAGCCTTTTTATCGGGAAAGACCACACAGTATTGGCCAAAAGCACCATCGCCACGGTAAGCGTTATGACGACACCGCCAGAATTGGTACCCATAGCCTTGCGCCCAGTCACTCAGTGAGTTGTCTCCATTGGCGATCTTAAGGCTTGTTGCCTCATCAATCCAAGTGGGTGAGAGAACATGTTTTCCGTTATAGAGGCCTTTATTCAAATAGAGTATTCCGAATTTTGCGATATCCTCTGTTATAAGATTGAGCCCCCATCCACCTATGCTATAACCACGGGGACATAAATCCCATACGGGGTTTTCTATACCCAGGGGCTCGAAAAGCCGAGGCATCAAATAATCACGGACCGTTTGGCCCGTCACCCGGGTGAGGATAACCGAGAGCATATAAGTGGCCATGCTGTTGTAATGAAATTGTGTGCCGGGCTCATGGATTATGGGTTCTTCCAGGAAGCCCTTTTCCCAATCACCATCAGGCCTTTTGGTTACGTCAGGCTCCTGGGCTTGCCCAGTGCTCATGGTTAGAAGATGCTTAATTTTAAGCCGGTGAAATTTATCATCAAGGCCCTGAGTCAGCTCTGGACGGCAATAGCCGATGACCGAATTTTCCACATTCAAAAGCCCCTCTGTTACTGCAAAGCCAATGGCTGTGGAGGTAAAGCTCTTGCTCAATGAGAAGAGCATATGGGGGAGATCCTTATGATGAGGTGCCCACCAGCCTTCAGAAATAACCGTATTGTTTCTGACCATCATAAAGCTGTGGAGCTCAATGGAATACTCCTTTAGGGCCTCTAGAAAGGACAGAATTCCTTCAGAAGAAACACCCTGCTCCTCGGGGGTAGAACGAGGAAGAGAATAATTACTGGACATCATATGCCTCCTTATAGGATGGAAATAGTGGTTGATCTGACTATATCACAGGGATATCCGTATATCAACAAAAAACGAAGATATGTTCTTTTTAAAGAAATCCTCCCGCAACTGTTTTCTACTCCAGCCCTATGTTAAAATAAGAAGAGATTCCTTTAAAGAAAAGGTGACAGCTTCTCTTAGGAAAATGCAAAAAGAACTCAAGATGAAAGGGAGTACCTCATGGATAAAGACGTTCTCAAAAAGTCTTCGCTTTGCGAGGCGTTTAAGGGTGTCATGGAGAAGGAAAAGCTCCAGGATGCATTTGCCAAATCCTTTATCACTCAATTGTGCTACCACAAAACCGAAAAAAAAATCGATCTGTCCATAGAATGCCATGATTGTGTCAATCCTGACCAGCTTAACAAATTGGAGAGAGCCATCTCTGAGCACTTCAAAATCCGGGTAAATATTCAGCCAGGGTTTAAGTGCGATATCCGGGAAGAACTACAGGAATGGCAAATCGAGCTGATTTTATGCTATATAAAAGATAAAAAGCCCCATATGATCCATTTTCTTGAGGGGGCTGATTATAGCCTAACCGGTAGGTTGATGAAGGTTCATCTAGCCAACCAGTCTTCTGCCATTCTGTCCTCGGCAGGGGTAGGACGATGCTTGGAGGAAGCCATGGAAACCCTCTTTATGCGAGAGGTTAAGTTAAGCTTCATCGATGCTCCCGTGCTACATACCCCGGTGGACTACATGGCAGAAAAGCAGGAGGCCGAGGCTCGGATGGTTGCTGAAATGATGGCTGCCTTGCCCGAACCTCAGCCCAACAGGCCCCAGGTTCAGACTTCCAAGCCCTCCTTTACTCCAAACGACAATGGCTATGTCAAATACAAAGCCCAGAAAACGGGAGCTTCCAAGGAAAAGGGAGCAGAAGACCTTAATCTCATTTTTGGTCGGGGTGTCAAGGGTCAGGTCATCAAAATGGACCAGGTAGACACCAATTCAGGGATGGTCACTGTTGAAGGCCAGGTTCTCAAGACGGATCAACGGGAGCTTAAATCAGGTAGAACATTGTTTACCTTTGACATTACGGATTTTACGTCCTCGCTGACCTGCAAGCTCTTTCCCAAGGAAGAAGAGTTGGGTGTTCTTAAGGAAAAGCTGGTCAAGGGCCAGAACATTCGTTTGAGCGGCGAGGCCCAGTACGATATGTTCGCTAAGGAATTGGTGGTTTTAGCCCGAGATATTCTTCTTGTGCCTGTTAAGAGGGAGATCCGAACAGACAAAGCTCCCGTCAAGCGTGTGGAGCTTCATTTACATACTCAGATGAGTCAGTTGGATGCCATTTCAGGTGCCAAGGATTTGATCAAGCGTGCAGCCAATTGGGGCCATTCCTCTGTCGCCATAACCGACCATGGGGTGGTTCAAGCCTATCCTGATGCCCAGGATACGGCCTATACCTTGAAAAAGAAACAGGATAAAGAGATCAAAATTCTCTATGGCATGGAGAGCTATTTTATTGCCAATGAGAAGCTCAACGCCAAGGGCGAGATAGATTTCCGTCACAGCGACACTTACCATGCCGTTATTCTGGTCAAAAACCAGACGGGCCTTAAAAACCTGTACCGTATTGTTTCAGAAAGCCATTTGAAGTATTTCTACAAAAAGCCGAGGGTTCCTAAATCCCTTTTTGATCAATACCGTGAGGGTTTGATTATTGGGAGTGCCTGTGAAGCTGGGGAACTGTTCCAGGCCCTTATAAAAAATGCCCCGGAAGAGGAGCTCGACAGGATCGCGGGGTATTACGACTATCTGGAGATTCAGCCCATCGGTAACAATCACTTTATGATCCGCGAGGGCATGGTGCCTGATGAAGAGGCTTTAATGAACTTAAACAGAAGGATCGTAAGCCTGGGAGAGCGTCTTAATAAACCCGTGGTGGCGACTTGCGACGTTCACTTCCTTGATCCGGAGGATGCCATCTACCGGGAAATTCTCCAAGCGGGGCAGGGCTACAAGGATGCCTCCCATCAAGCCCCCATCTATTTCAGAACCACGGAGGAGATGCTGGCTGAATTCGCTTATCTGGGTGAGGATAAGGCTTATGAAGTGGTGGTGACCAACACCAATCAGATTGCAGACAGTATCGACAAGGTTCAGCCCATCCCCAGCGGAACCTTCCCGCCCCATATTGACGGCGCCGAAGAGGATATAAAACGCATGAGTGAGGACAAGGTGGCAGAGCTGTATGGCAGCCCACTACCGGCACTTGTACGCGCTCGGGTCGACCGGGAGCTTAACTCCATTATCAAAAATGGCTTCTCGGTGATGTACATGATTGCTCAAAAGCTTGTAAAAAAGTCACTGGACGACGGCTATCTGGTGGGTTCCAGAGGCTCGGTTGGCTCAAGCTTTGTGGCTTATCTCATCGGAATCACCGAGGTGAACTCCCTCCCCTCCCATTATCGCTGTGGGGACTGTAAATACTCGGAATTCTTTGAAAAGGATAAGAACATTGCCTGTGGATTTGACCTGCCTGAAAAGAATTGTCCTCATTGCGGCAAACCCCTGATCAAGGACGGCTATGATATCCCCTTTGAAACCTTTCTTGGATTTGATGGCGACAAAGAGCCGGATATTGACTTGAACTTCTCGGGGGATTACCAGCCCCGGGCCCATAAATACACTGAGGAGCTTTTTGGCGAGGGCTATGTTTTCCGTGCGGGAACCATTGCCACCATTGCCGATAAAACCGCCTATGGTTTTGTAAAAAAGTACTTGGACGAGAAGAATGTGGTGGGGACTAGGGCTGAAATTGAGAGACTCGCCGGGGGATGTACGGGAATCAAGCGCACAACGGGTCAGCATCCGGGTGGGGTTATGGTCTGCCCGCACCATAAGGATATTTATGATTTTACGCCCATTCAGAGGCCTGCTGATGATACGGATTCGTCCATTATCACCACCCATTTTGACTATCATTCCATCAGCGGACGTATTCTGAAGCTTGATATTCTGGGCCATGACGACCCAACGGTTATTCGTATGCTGGAGGACCTCACAGGCATAGATGCCAAGAGTATTCCCATCGGAGAGAAGAGAACCATGGGGATATTCTCAAGCACTGAACCCTTGGGTGTAACCCCCGAAGCCATCAACAGTAAGGTAGGAACCTTTGGTGTGCCTGAGTTTGGCACCAAGTTTGTGCGTCAGATGCTGGTGGATACCATGCCCACCACTTTTGCCGAGTTAATCCGTATCTCAGGCCTGTCACACGGAACCGACGTTTGGCTTAATAACGCCCAGGAATTAGTCCGGGAAGGAATTACCACATTGCCCAATGTTATTTCCACCCGGGATGATATTATGATCTACCTGATCCAGAATGATCTTCCTCCCCTGACGGCCTTTAAAATTATGGAGAACGTTCGTAAGGGCAAGGGGCTAACCCCTGAATACGAGGAACTGATGCGGGAAAAGAACGTACCCGAATGGTATATTGAATCCTGTAAGAAGATCAAGTATATGTTCCCAAAGGCTCATGCTGCAGCCTACGTTATGATGGCCTTCCGCATAGCCTGGTTTAAGGTTTATTATCCCGAGGCCTTTTATGCCACCTATTTCTCGGTGCGCGCGGACAGCTTTGATGCCAATATTGTTTCCAAGGGTCTGGATACAATAAAAAGAACCATAGAGGAGATTGAGCGAAAGGGTAATACGGCCACCAACAAGGATAAGGATCTTCAAACGGTATTGGAGGTAGCACAGGAGATGTATGTAAGAGGTATCCGGTGCCTGCCTGTGGACCTGTATCAGTCGGAATCCACCAGGTTTATTATTACCAAAGAGGGTATTCTACCGCCCTTTACAGCCCTTCAGGGTTTGGGCGCCGCGGCGGCCCGCAATATTGTTGAGGCCAGAAACCAAGGGGAAGAGTTTATTTCAATTGAGGACCTGAAAATGAAATCAGGTATTTCAAAAGCGGTTATTGAGATCCTTGAGAATCACGGCTGTCTGGTCGGTCTAGATCAAAGCAGCCAGATGTCGCTTTTTGGAATGTAAACAACACGGTAAGTAGCCTTTCATGCCGGGCTTGGTATAGAAGGGTCAAGGTCTAGATAAACTTTGATTATTAAAAAGTGAGCAAGGAGAGTAACCAGCGTATGAAGGATATGATGAAAAGACTGGACAAGACGGTGGATTATCTTAGGAGCAAGCTTGATCAAATTCCCGAGATCGCCATCATCCTGGGCTCGGGTCTGGGGCGGCTTGCCGATTTTATTGAAGGGAAGCAGGAGTTTCCTTATGAAGACATTCCCCATTTTCCACAGACCACAGTGGTGGGGCATGAGGGAAAGCTGATCGTGGGGACCCTCGGAGGACGTAGGGTTCTGGCTATGAAAGGTCGTTTCCATTACTATGAAGGAAATGATATGGAGGTTGTGGTTTACCCTATCCGCGTATTCAAACACCTGGGTATAGAGAATCTCATTGTAACCAATGCTGCCGGAGGCGTCAATCTGAGTTTTACACCCGGTGATCTAATGCTTATCACCGACCAGCTCAGCCTGTTTTGTGAAAACCCCTTAAGAGGTGAGAACCTGGATGCCTTAGGCCCCCGGTTTCCGGACATGTCTGCGGCCTATGACAAGGCCCTCCAAAAAACGGCCTTGGATTCAGCCCAAAGGCTCGGTATTGATCTCAAAACCGGTATTTATTCCTACTGCAAGGGCCCTTCCTTTGAATCTCCCGCAGAGATTCGGGCGCTCAGAGGTTTAGGAGCGGATGCTGTGGGAATGTCCACTGTCCCGGAGGTCATTACGGCACGTCATATGGGGATGAGAATTCTGGGTATCTCCTGTATTACCAATATGGCCGCAGGAATCCTAGATCAACCCCTGAATCATGAAGAGGTCATTGCTACAGGAAAGCAGGTAGAGCAGAAGTTCTCCAGCCTGGTAAGCGACATTGTTGGAAACTGGTAGAGATATGCTGTCAAACAAAAAGGGGCTTTTAAAGCCCCTTTTATCATCTTGCATTATGTAATGAGTATCAGCTTCAGGATGCTGCACCACCATGATGCATCTGATTATATTTGTCCTGAACACCCTTTATAAAATCAGCCTGGTTCTTCTTCCAGTGCTTCTCCAATACCTCTGAATAGCCAGCACAAATCCAGGGGGCTTTATCATATATCTCACTGATGAGCGCTTGACAGTCTTTCTTTTTGACTTGTATTTCATGCTTTGCGGGAATCTTGGTATGGATGACAATCTCGTAAGTCTTATTGGTAGGAATGGCATTCACTTTTTGTGTGGTTACCTTCTGGTATACCCACACCACATCGGAGTAGGGTATAATATCTAGCTTGTAAAACCTTTTTAAGATTATCCATGAATCGGTTAACAGAACATTTTTCTTTGGATTCTGGAGTTTTCCGACCTCAGTATCTATTTGGTCAGCTATTTTCTCCAAATCCCCAAGGCGCGACAATTCTTTGCATAAGGGGTGGGTATCAGGTTGGGCATTGCGTTTAAAGAATAGGAGAATATTTCTGATAATCAGTATAATCATAATGACGCCAATAACGTATTGCCAGGTGCGACTGGTACTAAAGTCCGCGGTATCAAGATAAACGGGATATATGGAGCCGTCAAAGACACTCATATCATCCACTTTACTTGAAAGGGCATCATAAATCTTTTCAAACTCGTCGTCGGAGAGATTTTTGAGCTCGCCGGTAAATCTGAGCTCTGAATCATCGGCATCCCCCTTTATGATGAACAGGCCGTCATACGTATCCAAAAGAAGATAACCATCCTCTTGAATAAGGGAATAGACATCATAGCCCTCAATGGTGACGTAATACTCGTCCAGGCCATCAACATCTTCAAGATAATTGAGTTCATCCAGCTCTAATTCGAAAGGACCATTGGCGAGATTGCTCCAGTATGAAAAGAAACTGCTTACCAGCAGAGCCAAAGCGACAAGAAGTGCTAGAGCATAGATTAAGAGCCGCCGATTGAACGTTTTGATCTGCTTAAGGATAAAACCGTTATTGATCATGGGTATTCCCTCCGTTATTTTATTCACATTGTGTTTCGGAAGCCTATTGTAATAACTTAACCATAGTGCAAAATGTTACACAATAAAGCAAAATACTTCAATGTGAAAATGAGAGAAAACACCCCTTCGTTTTAACTAAAACATTATATATTTAATGAAAAACATTAAATATTATTTGACAATCATGAATTAGCTGCTATAATAGGAGTAGTGATAAGAAAGGATGGGTGATATAATGATTTTCAGTCATGAAAGAGCTCAGAAAACTGCAAATGTCTTGTATATTGTCTTTACCGTGTTTTATTGGCTCAGTATTGTTCTGCTGGTCGTTGTCTCTCTTGGTTTCCTGGTCCAGTTTATTCTTCCTAAAACGCTTTTTCAGATAAGCGCTAAGGACTTTAATTTTTCATTTGATAATACCATTTATTTTCAGTCCGATTTAGCAGAGTCTATAAATATCCAAGGTTTTCTACAGACATTTTCGTTCTTTGCCATTCCCCTGATGTTTATGCTGGTGGTGGGATTGAAGCACATGAGGCTGATACTTAAAAGTGTTAAGGAAGGAAATCCTTTTTGCGAAGCGAATGTAAAAAGCCTTTCCATTATTGGCTTAGATCTTATTCTGGCTGCTTTTGTGGTGAGTCTGGCTGAGAATGTATTGTTCAATCATTTGCTGAACCTTCTTTCTATCAGGAATATCACTATGAATTATTCTGCAAACGTCCCTTATCTCTTGGCCGGTATTCTCGTTATTCTATTGGCCGGAATCTTTAATTATGGCCGATTCCTCAAATCGGAATATGACGCAACGGTGTAATCAAGAGGAGGAAATATGGCGATTATCATACGTTTAGATAGGATGCTTGCCGATCGTAAGAAGCAGCTCTCAGAATTGGCGGCAGAAGTAGGGATATCCATAGTGAATCTCTCTAATTTAAAAACAGGTAAGGTCAAGGCGATCCGTTTTTCAACCCTCAGCCGCATATGTAAAAGCCTTGACTGCCAGCCCGGGGATATCCTGGAATATACCCCTTCGGAAGAGGAGGATGACGAAATCTAAATCAACGGGTATAATGATAGTGTCATAGTAGGCTATAACGATTGGCTAATACACGGAGGTTAACAATGAGATACTCGATCCGCGATCTTTCCCTTGCAGAATCCGGGCGGCAAAAGATTAATTGGGTAAAGCGCAATATGCCCATTCTCTCTGGTTTGGAGGAAGAATTTAAAAGAACACGGCCCTTTGAGGGAGTAAAAATATCCCTCTCTGTACATCTTGAAGCAAAGACCGCCTACCTTTCAAAAGTATTTGCATCAGGGGGTGCCAGAATGTCGGTGACAGGCAGTAACCCTCTTTCCACACAGGATGATGTTGCTGCCGGTTTGGTCGCTGATGGGCTGGAGGTATTTGCATGGTACAACTCCACACCGGAAGAGTATGAGAAGCACATAGAAATGACCTTGGCGCAGGGCCCCAATATCATCATTGACGACGGCGGGGATTTGATTTCCATGCTTCACACCAAGCTCGGACATCTTCTTCCCGAGGTATGGGGGGGCTGTGAAGAAACCACCACCGGTATTATTCGGTTAAAAGCCATGGAAAGAGACGGCGCCCTTAAGGTACCTATGATGGCTGTCAATGATGCCCAGTGCAAGCACCTTTTTGACAATCGTTACGGCACCGGGCAATCAGTATGGGATGGTATCACACGCACGACCAATCTCAATGTTGCCGGAAAGACGGTTGTGGTAGCAGGCTATGGTTGGTGCGGCAAGGGTGTGGCCATGCGGGCCAAGGGACTTGGAGCAAAGGTTATAGTCACTGAGATCGATCCAGTAAAGGCCATCGAAGCCGTTATGGATGGGTTTCAGGTGATGACAATGGAGGATGCGGCTTCCCATGGAGATTTCTTCATTACCGTGACAGGCTGTGAAAAAGTCATTACAAGCGACCACTTCAAAAAGATGAAGGATGGAGCCATTCTGTGCAATGCAGGACATTTCAATGTGGAAATTGACATTCCGGGCATGGAGAGTCTTGCAACACACATTCAGGAATACCGAAAGAATATTATGGGATATACCCTGGCTGACGGGCGTACCCTCTATTTGTTAGGAGAGGGACGTTTGGTAAACCTGGCCTGCGGAGATGGCCACCCTGCCGAAATTATGGATATGAGCTTTGCCGTTCAGGCCATGAGTGCGCTTTATATCCTCGAAAACAAAGGGAAACTGGCCCCAAAGGTCTTTAATATCCCTGAAAGCATTGATCAAATCATTGCCCTGAGAAAGCTTGAAAGTCTTGGGGTCCATATTGACACCCTCACAGAGGAACAGAAAAAATACCTGGGAAGCTGGCAATTGTAATTAATAACAATGGAATAATGCAATTAAGGGGTGCTGTTAAACAGCACCCCTAATCTTCTTTTATAACCCTATCCCCATGAGTGTAGGGCATGTTTTTATCTTTTGTTAATAGTAATATTCCCCGAGGTGGTATCCGCATGGATCGGAATCTCCCCATTTCCCCATGTTCCCGCAAGGCGATTTTCCTTTTTTTCTTCATTGGCCAGATCAAAGGCGCATCGTATATTCCCTGAGCTTACCTTAGCATCTAACCCGAAGCCTGTTTCCGAGGGAAGGGTGAGGGTGATATTTCCGCTGCTGGCGGATAGAGAATAGGCATCCTGGGAACGTGATACAGTGACGTCAATATCACCGGAGGTAGCTTTAATTCGGGCACCGCCGTCCAATTCCTTGACGTCTACTCTACCGGAGCTGCTATCGGCCTGGAATTGGCTGACTTGGATTCTTTCAACAATGACATCCCCTGAGGTGCTGTCCAACGTAATCTGGCTGCAACGGATATCCTTCATTTTAGTAATCCCCGAACTGGAATCCACCTGCATAGTTCCCTCAAGGGTCAGGTTTTCGAAAACCTTATCGCCGGAAGTGGCCTTAAACTGAGCAGTTTTAGCAGTTATTCCACGGACCTCAATCAAACCTGAGGAAGAGGATACCTTAAGGTCCTCTTTGAGGGTCAGATTGGCAAGGTGCACATCCCCGGAGGTGATGTTAAGGTCCAGCCTTTCAAAGGACATGTCAGAGGTGGTAAAGCCACCCGAGGAACCATTATAGGTAACTTCTCCCTTGAAGCTATCGGGGAGGGTGATCTCCAGCTTAAGGTTATGGGCTGAAAAGCTCCAGGTCGTAAGGGAGAAATTTTTATCATCTGTTCGTTTTTCAGTGATATAAAGGATATCTCCGGATCGATTAACCTCTAGGGTTGGAACAGCCCCAGGATCAGTGGTAAAAACCCTTCCCGTCAAGGAAGCGCTGACCTTCTCCGAATTGCCTTTCTTCAAATGAGTGTCACTGGAGAGCGTATGGATTTCAATTTTTTTCGCAGTATTTAAGTCCATATCTTTAAAAAGGTCAATGTCATAGGGAGTTCCCAATCCAAAGCTCATGTTGTTGAGACCTCCCGCCTTCTTCATATCGGATATAAATCCGAAGCTCAGCATGATACCGGACATGATGATAGCGATAAACAGCCACAATGAAATTCTCTTCATTCTCATAAATCTACCTCCCTAAAAGGACTTTGAAATTCCACCGAATATAACGGCTCAGGATCTTGATACTCCAGCGGGTGATGGACAGGCAACCCGACCCCAGTAGAAGCCCCAACGAGGTAACAAACACCGAGGCGGATATAATTGTCAGGAGGGACAACTGGATTTGTGCAAGAAAATTAAAGGCACCCAAAAAGGAGAAGAAGGTACCCCCCAATAGAACTAACCCGCTGATACTTAAACCGAAGGATGCGGCCCAGAATCCGATCAATGCACCGAGGGCTCCCACACTGGGGCCCAACACAAAAATTAGATTGAATAATATCAGAGCAAAGCCCTTAAATAAGAAGCGTATGAAGCCCACTTTTCGAGGCCCATTGTTCATACCACCATGCCTACTTTTAACGGCATAGGCCAGGGTAATGGGATCTCCTAAAGATGCGGCAATTTCCTCTTCCGTTTGGCCTTGTTCCATTCCAGAACGAAAAATTTCTTGGTATTCAGTCATGATATCAGCCTTTACGCTGCCTGTAAGGCCCTCCAAAGCATCATAAAAGGTCATTAGGAATTGTGTCTTGTTCATAAACACCGCCTAGTCAATTTTGTAAGCTCACTAGACTATATCAAACCCAAACCGCACCTACAAGAGGCTACGGCATAGTTTAATGCAGCTCTAATGCATTTCTAATTGGGGGTGTTTATTCCTTTGCTTTCTGGGAGGAGTAGAGGGTAACCTGGTTACGCCCCTTTTGTTTTGAAATGTAAAGAGCCTTGTCGGCTGCTTCTATGAGCAGCTCCGATGAATTGGCGTCCTCAGGAAAGCTGGCTATGCCAACAGATATCGTGATCTGAGGGGAGGTTTTACTCTGTATCAATTGCCTGAACCGATCGGCTATAATATAGGCCTTAACCGGAGCGGTGCCCGGTAGGAGCACAATGAACTCGTCACCGCCATATCGACCGAGAATATCATCATTTCTGAAGGAGGTTTTAGCCAGGCTCGCAATGGTTTTAATGCAACGGTCACCAATCTGATGTCCCAGGTTATCGTTAATCTGCTTAAATTTGTCGATGTCAAACATGAGAATGGAAAGGTTTCCGTGGGGTGTCCGTTCCAGCATGGAATCCAAAGTCTTTAAAACAGCGGACTTGACATAAAGCCCAGTCATACTGTCGGTTTTAGATATTTCCAGGAGCTTTCTGTTGGATCGTTCAATCTCCTCAACCCTACGGATGACCTCTGCGTGAATAGAGGCGTTCATGCGGCCTAATGCTTCTTTAGTATCATGATAGTCCTTGAAGAAGGTTCCCAAGGAGTTTTTATGGACATAAAGGGCGCATAGGCCATAGCTCAACGACATGATCACCAGAGCTTCAATGGTCAGCTCCCGTGCAAGCATCCAGATACCCTGGCCTGTGGACATCATAAAAAGCCCGATGTAGACAAGAATCTTTTGTTTTTCCCCTTGAATGACGCAATGGATGATGAGGGCAAGGTTAACCAGAACCAAACCCAGATCAATGAAGCAGAATCCGTTAAACAAGGCGTCATATAAGGGGGATCTTCCGATAAAAAAAGCTGTTATGAGAAGAATAAAGGGAAGAATATAGAAAAGCTTAACCGTCTTTGTATTTTCGGGGAACAATACAACAAGAGTACACAACAAAGCCAGGAAAAGGTGACCTAGAATCAGAAAGGCCGACGCGCTAGACTTATGGTAGGTGGCTGTTAAAAAAGCTGCAAGGGTGAGCATGAGGGGAAGTATAAAGGTTAGGCCAAAAGCCTTCAGGCCTATGGACTGATGGCGCATAAACAAAGCATTAATAAAAAGATAGGATGAGAAGACAAGCGCAACGATGAGTATAAGCTGATATTCCAAACTTAAAAAAAGCATAGGGGAGCCCCCTTATATCATTTATTCTACTAGCAGCTTGTACTAAATTTACACATAAGCTATTTCATTATCTTACCATAAGGAGAGGCTATTGAGAAGGGACTGGAGCACGGTACCTTTGATCTTAAGGATAGGTAAGAAGTTGACTTCTACGCATAAAGGTATAAGATAGCAGTAAAAAGAAAAAATACCTTGTAAATGACAAGGGAGGGATAGTCATGGGATCACCTGCCGGAAAAACAACGGCTGAGAAGCTTGCGGTGAAGAATGGGGTCACTTTTTACCGTATCAACTCTGATAAATTTAAAACTACGCGTGTGGATCTTTTCTTTGTAGACCGTCTTCAAAAGGAGAGAGCCAGCGGTAATGCGCTTTTGCCTGCAATGATGAAACGAGGCTGTGTAAGCCATCCCAGCGTTAAAGCATTAGAAACCGAGCTGGAGAAGCTCTATGGGGCGGATCTGGACGGAGGCATTATTAAAAAAGGTGAAATGCAGTTCATCGGGTTTCATATGTCCCATATCAATGATCGATACACTCTTGGGAATGAAAGGCTTTTTGAGGAATGCAGCAAGCTTCTGCTGTGCACGCTTGAAAAGCCTTTGATAGAAGGCGACGGCTTCAAGAAATCACTTTTCATGAAGGAGCGGGATAATATGGTGGCCTATATCCGCAGCCGTGTTAACGACAAGATGAGGTTCTCTTTCTCTCGCTGTGTTGAAGAAATGTGTGCGGGTGAGCCCTATGCCATACCTGAGGACGGCACTGAAGAGGATGCACTGCTTCTTACACCCCAAAACACTTATACCCTCTATGAGGAAATGATGAAGACCTATCCTGCCTATGTTTATATATCGGGCCAGGTGGATGATTCCAGTATACAGCGCTTCATGGACAGTTTCCCTGATCTCGGACGGGGTGATGTCAAGAAGGTGTCACCTGCCTGCGTTCAAAAAGAGGTCAAGGATGTCAAGTATGTGGAGGAGAGCATGGAGATCAGCCAAGGGAAGCTCTGCCTAGGGTTTCGGACGCATATTGAACCCTCTTCGCCCGATTACTTTCCAATGGTTGTGTTTAACGGGATATTAGGGGGAGATCCTCACTCCAAGCTCTTTCAGAATGTCAGGGAAAAAGAAAGCCTCGCTTATTATGCCCAGTCGGTCATTGAAAAATATAAGGGCCTCATGGTGATCATGAGCGGTATTGAAGCAGACAATCGGAACAAGGCCGAGGAGATCATCCTAAAGCAGGTGGAGGACATGAAAAAAGGGAGGATATCCCAGGAAGAGATAGGGGCGACCTTAAATGCCCTGACGACGGGTATGAAATCCATGCAGGATAGCCAGGGCTCCATTGTGGACTTCTTCATGAGCCAGCACTTGACTGAAAGCGGCGAGGACTTTGATTCTATGATTGAGAAATTTAGAAGTGTGACCCTTGATGATGTGGTGCGTGTTGCCCAGAATATACAATTGGATACGGTTTACTTTCTGAAACCCAACGGAAAGGACAGCGGGGAGGGAGCCAAATGAATTATTCGACGATAAAGTATGAAAACCTGGGGGAAACCCTCTACGTGTATCAACACAACAGCGGGCTAAAGTGCTTTTTCATCAAGAAGCCGGGCTATAATAAGAAATCCGCCATGTTTGGTACCCATTACGGCTCCATTGACAATATCTTTAAGGTTCAGGGGAGTGATAAAGAGATAGAGGTTCTCGATGGCATAGCCCATTTCTTGGAGCACAAGCTCTTTGAACAGGAGGATGGCAATATGCTGGATAAATTCTCGCGTCTGGGCTCCTCACCCAATGCCTTTACCTCCTTTAATCAGACGGTGTATTATTTCTCATGCACCGACCTGTTTGACGAGAACTTTAAGCTGCTTATGGACTATGTTCAAAAGCCCTGGCTTACCGATGAGAATGTTGAAAAGGAAAAGGGCATCATCGGACAGGAAATACGCATGTATGAGGACAATGCCGATTGGCGTGTTTTCTTTAATCTGCTGGATTGTCTCTATGTCAATCATCCTGTGAAGCTTGAAATTGCGGGTTCTCTTGAAAGTATCTCTAAAATTACCAAAGAGCTTCTTTATGATTGCTACCACACCTTTTACTCCCCTTCCAACATGGTGGTTGTGGTGGTGGGAGACCTAGAGCCCCAACAGGTTTTTGCCATGGTGGATGAAAAAATTCACTTTCAAGACAAGGGCCTGGTGGAGAAAAAATACCCAGAGGAGCCCCCTCAACTCAATAAGGATTACAAGGAGCAGCGACTGGCTGTTTCCATGCCGCTGTTCTATATGGGGATCAAGGATAATGTGAGGGTGTCGGGCAATGATCTCATCAAACGGCGTATCGCCCTGGGAATAATACTTACCGAGGCCATGGGCAGAACCTCTGATCTGTACACCCGGCTTTATGATGAAGGTCTCATCAATGATTCCTTCCGCTTTGAAGCTTCCTTGGATCAGGAATATGGATTTTTAGCCTGGGGCGGACAATCCCCTGAGCCTAAGAAAACAGCCGAGATCATCGCTGAAGCCCTTAAGGGGTATATCGCCAGGGGGATGAGTGAAGAGTCCTACCAACGGATTAAGAGGGCCCATCAGGGAATGTTCATCAGAAGTCTCAACTCGGTGGACAATATTGCCCGCGAAATCATGGACTCCTTCTTTAATTCCACATGCTACCTGGAGGCTGGTAAAATTTATGAAGAGTTAAGCTTGGACGATATTAATAAAGTTCTTCATGAGGTGCTGGGGAATCCCTGGGCCTTATCAGTCATCCTGCCGCAATAGCCTTTGGCTTAGTCCTTATGGGTGATGAAAATCAGTTTTTCCCTCACTACTATTTATGGTAGAATAAGAATGCTGAGTAGAAATTTATTGGAGGTTTGAAGCATGGGGGCCGATTTTATTGAATTTCCCAAATTGGGTATACACCTAGATGTCAGTCCGGTAGCCTTTACCCTGGGGAACATCCAGGTCAGATGGTACGGTATCATTATTGCCGTGGGCATAATGATTGCACTGACCCTGGCCATGAGACAATCCAAGCGTTTCAGTATCAAAGAAGATGATCTGATTGATATGTTCCTAGTGGCTTTGCCTGTCTCAATTATTTTTGCCAGACTATTCTTTGTGGTGTTCACCTGGGAGTCATACAAAAACGATTTTCTCGGAATCTTTAGAATATGGGAGGGTGGCCTTGCCATTTACGGCGCGATTATCGGTGCCATCCTTTCGGTATACTTCTTCTCGCGGGCAAGAAAGATTAACACCCTGGATCTTTGCGATTTTGCAGTTGTTTATCTGCCCTTGGCCCAGGCCATCGGCCGCTGGGGCAATTTCTTTAACCAGGAGCTCTATGGAACCAATACCGACCTGCCCTGGGGTATGACGGGAAATAGGATTCAAGCCTTCCCGGATCCCGGTGTCAATGGGGATTTACTGGTTCATCCCACCTTCCTTTATGAGTCCCTCATGAACATAGTGGTTTTCATTATTCTTTTAAGAATCCGTAAAAATCGGAAGGTCAGGGGAAGTGTTTTGGCATCATACCTGATGTTCTACAGCCTAGTTCGCTTCCTCACTGAATTTTTAAGAACCGATGCGTTTGGTGTGGGGTCTATCCGTTACAATCAGGTTTTTGCGGCTGCGGTATTTGTTGCCTCCCTGGTTTGGCTGATTTATCTTTTCAGGCGGTCACAGAAGGAGGACAAAGTGGACGAGCCCCTTGCGCCAAGCCCCTATGGAGCAGTCCTTGCATCTCTGAAAGAAGGAGACGAAGCTTCTGAGACAGAAAAGAAGGTAGAAACTGAAGCTATTGAGAATACTGATTTTGAACCGGCGCCCTCTGAGGGTGAGCCGGCGCCCCCCCCGGAGACCTTTAAGGATAGCGAATAGCATTGATTTTAAGGGTTGGTAAAAGAGGTGGATAAGTGTTAGGGTCCGCCTCTTTTAAACCGGTGAATAATAGTAAGGATATAATATGGTTACCAT
The DNA here is from genome assembly GCA_023415205.1 of Bacillota bacterium. Lineage (GTDB taxonomy): Bacteria > Bacillota > Clostridia > DSM-8532 > DSM-8532 > DTU059. Next base: position 162,745 of record JAEZLR010000006.1, read on the forward strand.
TGAAAAAAACAAAGGCCCGTCCCTTATAAAAAACATTGACTGGATACTGCTCATCACCGTACTCCTGTTAAACGTGTGCGGTCTTGTGGCTGTTAAGAGTGTGGCTGGACATCTAAAGCAGCCCTCCCTGTTTTCAAAGCAACTGCTGGCCTCCTTCATAGGCATTGCCTGCATGGTGCTGGTTATGCTGCTGGATTACAAGGATTTCAAGATATTGAGCATTCCGGCCTACATAGGAACGGTTCTTCTTTTGCTGATCGTTCTGATCTTTGGAGTTGGCCGCGAGGAGACCGGTACGCGCGGATGGATTGATTTGGGTCCTTTCGCCCTGCAGCCATCGGAACTCGGAAAGGTAACCCTGGCGATTGTTTCAGCGGTGTACTTTGAACGGATTAAGCAGGGCGATGGCGGTATGAATTATGTTTGGCTCATTGCCTCCTCAGGTCTGCTGATTGGTCTGGTGCTTCTCCAACCGGATTTTGGCACCTCGGTGGTCTATCTTTTCATGCTGGCCTGTGTCATTTTTGTTGCAGGCATCCGTTACCGAACCATACTGATTATGCTGGGTTCATTGATTGTAGCCCTGCCCGTGCTGTGGTTCAGTGTGATTGAAAAGGTACTTATGCCTTTCCAAATGCAGCGTATTCTCTCGTTTTTAAACCCTGAGGCCTTTGCTAGGACTGGAGCTTATCAGGTACTAATGTCCATTCGCTATATCGGGTCGGGAACCTTGACCGGTGTGGAACCTGGAGCACAAAAGGCGGCCAAAAATGTCCCCGCTGCAGCCACTGACTCCATTTTTGCCGTCATTGGCGAAGAATGGGGCTTTGTGGGTTCGGCACTGATTGTGGTGCTCTTTCTTATCCTTCTGTTGCGGTGTCTCTATATTTCGCGCTTCGCCAAGGACAAATACGGGTCCTATGTGGTTATCGGTTTGATGGCCATGTTCTTCTTCCACTTTTTAGAGAATGTGGGTATGAATTTGGGTATGCTTCCTGTCACGGGCATACCTTTACCGTTTATCAGCTCAGGCGGCACCTCCCTTATGGTGAACTATATTGCCATTGGTGTGATTATGAGTATTTCCATGCGGCGACAGAAGCCGTTGTTTGAGGCGTGAATGAAATATTACAATTGTGTTACAAAATGATCGATTCCAGAGAGATAGAAAAGCTGGGAAAAGTTTCAAAATATACATTTTGTAGATGACGGAGATTTCTAATACAATATGTTGTGTCTATTAAAATAAAGACGAGGTTAAGGAAGGTTTTTTAGCATAAAAGCCTTCCTTTTTTTATGTCCATAGGACTAAGGAATGGGTTGACGGGTGTCGATACTAGGAGTAAAATACTAGTGAAGTGGTGACAAGTGGAGCAAAGTGGTGGAGGTGAAAGGGATGCTGATAGGCAAGTACACTAACGCGCTTGACCCGAAAGGTCGTGTGTTCGTACCCGCAGCATTCCGTGGAGATTTAGGCGACCGCTTTGTTCTCACCCGAGGCTCTGAAGACAAAAGCCTTTACATTTATCCCATGGATGAGTGGAAGAAGTTTGTTGAAAAGCTTCAGCAACTGCCCACATCAAAGAAGGATAGCCGAAACATCATCCGTCACTTTTGTTCCAATGCAACCAATTGCGATATGGACAGTCAGGGACGCATTTTAATTCCCCAGGAATTACGAGATAAAGCAGAACTCCAAAAAGAGGTCGTATTTATCGGAACGGTAAACCGCATTGAGCTGTGGAGCGGGGAAAATGTGAAGGATACGGAAGTGGAAGATATCGGAGCCTTACTGGAATCCCTGGATATTGATTTTTAAAGGGGAAGAGGAAATTGTCATGGAGTTCGAACACAAGCCCATTATGCTGGAGGAGTGCATAGAATTCCTGAATATCCGCCAGGACGGAACCTACATTGATGGAACATTGGGCGGGGCAGGACATTCCTCCGAAATCTTAAAGCGTCTTGGGCCCAAGGGCCTTTTAATAGGAATAGACCAGGACGAAAATGCGATTCAAGCAGCTCATCAAAAACTATTAAGTATAGACACTCAGGGTCAGTTTGTTATTGAGCACACGAACTTTGAAAACATAAGAGAAGTCATTGAAAAGTACCAAAGAGATTCCGTCGATGGTGTGCTCTTGGATCTGGGTGTTTCCTCCCATCAGTTGGATGAAGGGGAAAGAGGTTTTTCCTACCAGCATGATGCACCCCTCGACATGAGAATGGATAGAAGCCATCCTCTGGATGCCCAAACTCTGGTAAATACGTGGAGCCGTGAGGCACTTACACGAATCATCAGAGATTATGGTGAAGAAAAATGGGCCGCCCGGATAGCCGAGTTCATTGTCAAGGAACGTGAAACACAAAAGATAAACACCACCGGAGAATTGGTGAACATCATTAAGGCCGCTATTCCGGCGGCAGCAAGAAGGGAAGGGCCACATCCCGCAAAACGAACCTTCCAGGCTATCAGAATTGCTGTTAATCGGGAGCTAGAGGTTTTGGAGAACCTTCTGAAGGAGGTTGTCAACCTGCTAAGCCCTGGCGGAAGGCTGGCCATCATTACCTTCCATTCTCTGGAGGACCGGATCGTTAAAAAAGCTTTCCAAGAGCAAGCCCAGGGTTGCGTTTGCCCCAAGGACTTTCCTCAATGTGTCTGTGGAATAAAGCCCAGACTCAGAATCATTACCCGCAAGCCTGTGACTTCGTCGGAGAAGGAATTATCGGACAACCCCAGGGCGCGCAGCGCAAAGCTCCGGGTCGCCGAAAGATTGTAGTATATCCAGTGATGACTCTATAACCTGCTTATGTAAAAATGTTGATAGCTGTACGAAAGAGTAGAAGAATACGAAAGACAAAGGACTCAAATTACAAAAGATAAATAACCAAAAGAACAAAAGAAAAGAAACCAAGAGTACAAAAGATTTATGAAATACTGCCAGGATTAAAAATCAATTTACAAAAGTGATAACCCTATACGAAAGAAAAAACCTTAATGTACAAAAGATTTTACTTTACTAAAGACAAAAGACCTAAGATACAAAAGTAAAGAACCAGCAAAACCTTACAAAAGATAAGAGATTTGCACGAACAAAGCACGGACTCAAATTTCATACATCCTTAATTAACAGGGGTCTTTTAAAAGACCCCAAAATGTTATCTGGCTCAAAATGATCAAAGTACGAAAGAAGGAGGCGGAAGGTCGTGGAGAAAAGGAATGCCTATGTCTATGGCAGTTTGGCTCCCAAGCTTCCCGAGAGGGTTGAAAGACCAATCGAGAAGAAGAGAGTACAGCAACAGCAGGTATTGAAGCCCATACCCAATGAAAGGATTATTCCCAAAGCAAAAATGATTTTGGGTGTCCTGTTCGTTGTCGCTTTAGCCTTCGTCATTATTTACCGATTTTCCGCCATTGCAGAGCTCAACTACCAAATGGGTATCCTCAACGATCAGTACAATCAACTAAGGGATGATAACCGCAAACTTGAGGTTGAAATTGAGACAAGCATTAACCTCAACCGAGTGAAGGAAATAGCCGAAACAAAACTGGGAATGCATAAGCCGGAACTCTATCAAATTGTTTTGGTCAATGTTCCTAAAAACAACTACAGCGTTGTAGTAGATCAGGCGTATATCAATGAGACCACCAAAAATGCTTCTCTTGTGGAAAGCCTCCTTGGCGCAATCAAGTCAATTTTTCCGTGATGAAAAGTTTAGAACGGAATTTTACTATGACGAGACAAGAAAGCGCGTGTTTGTTAATATATATTACACTAGAAAAGAGTAGGACTATGGATTGATAGTTGGTTCAATACCTGAAAAATCAGTCTATTGTCCTTTTTTTGCAGGAGTATGAACATGAAAGGCAGTAATCACACCGAAAGGAAAAGCATCAAGAAAAAAACTGCACCTAAAAGCGCTGGCAGCACACGAAGTATATCGGATAAAAACAAGAGAGAGGCCTTGGATAAACCCAGCTCCATCAAGCTCAAGAAAAGAGAGTTTATCACGCTGCTGCTTTTTTCAGCGCTCCTCCTGTTCATGATTTATCGTATTGGTTATATACAGTTTGTCAAGGGTGAAGAATATCAAAAGATGGCCTACCTGAGTCAAACGCAGAAAAGACAGATCAACCCCAAACGAGGCACTATCTATGATCGGAATGGCAAGGGCCTTGCCATCAGTGCCTCTGTGGATACCGTCTCAGTTAATCCCATAGGCCTTCGTGACGCAGTTGAAGGGGATGAAACCAAGCTTCAGGATATCGCCAATAATCTGGCAGGTTACCTGGAAATGGATGCTGAAACCCTGTTGAAAAAATTTAAAATGAATTCCCGTTACGAGTATTTAAAAAGAAAAATTGAGCGAGATGTGGGGAACCAGATCAGAACCTATCTTTCTAAGGCTAAAATTCAGAATATCTATGTTGATGAGGATTCAAAACGCTATTATCCCAATGGGAAATTGGCTTCTCATATCCTTGGCTTTACAGGCGTGGACGATCAAGGACTTAGCGGCATCGAGTATGTTTTGGATAGCACCCTTAAGGGGGTGCCGGGAAAAATCATGAATGAGGTGGATGTACTCGGACGCCAGATTAGCTTTTCCAATGAACGCCATATTGATGCCATTGACGGGTATGATGTTTTTCTTACCATTGATGAGACCATCCAGCACTATGCCGAAAAGGCCATTGATCAGGCCATGCTGGATTATAATCTCAAGCGCGGAGGCACGGCCATTGTCATGAACCCCAACACGGGTGAGGTTCTGGCCTTGGTTTCCAAACCCGACTTTGATCCGAATGATCCGGATGCTCTGCCCGACTACTTTGAGGGGACGGACTGGGGTGGCTTTTCTGATACTGAGGATAGTCAATACCTGTGGCAGACGGTTTTTAGAAATAAAGCCATTATGGATACCTATGAGCCGGGCTCTGTTTTCAAAGCGGTTACTGCGGCAGCCGCCATAGAGGAAAATGTCGTTACTACAAACACCCCCGAATACTGTAAGCCCATATCCCTTTCCGGCCATACCATCGACTGTTGGAGAAAAGGCGGACACGGTTCCGAGGACTTTTTACATGCCGTTTACAATTCCTGTAACCCTGTCTTTGTTAAAACAGGTCTGGAGCTAGGCATTGAGAAGTTTTACAGCTATTTTAAAATGTTTGGCTTCCAGGAGAAAACAGGCATTGAGCTTCAGGGAGAACCCTCCAATGAGGAATACCGAAAAAATCAGCACACCAATCCCAAGGAGATAGACCTTGCGGTGTCCTCTTTCGGACAGCGCTTCCAGATCAGCCCCATTCAGATGATTACGGCCTACGCAGCCATCGCCAATGGTGGTAATCTCATGAAACCCACCATTATCAAGCAGATCAGCGACAGCGAGGGAAATATTATTAAAAAGTTTGAGCCCCAGGTGGTTCGCAAGGTGATATCAGAAGAAACCTCAACGACGCTCAGAGGCATTCTGGAGGGTGTTGTCGCCGAAGGGACAGGTAAAAATGCCTATGTCAGTGGTTATCGCATTGCCGGTAAAACCGGTACCTCAGAAACCTTGACCACTAAAACAGATGGCCGCTATATTGTTTCCTTTATGGCCTTCGCACCTGCCGATAAGCCACAGATCTGTGTTCTCGTAGTTCTTGATCATCCTCAGGTGGAAATGAATCGAAGAACCGGTGGTGTTCTTGCAGCCCCCGTAGCCGGTAAGCTGGCTGAGGAAATACTGGAATATCTGCAGGTTGAAAGAGTCTACACCGAGAAAGACAAAAAGAATATGACCCAGGAGGTCTATGTTCCTAATGTGACAGGACTTACCCTTAAGGAAGCGGAAGAAAAGCTGAAGGCCTTTGGATTAAAGTATACCATTGAGGGTAGCTCAAGCGACGAAAATCAGGTGGTCTTTAGTCAGACGCCCAAAGCCGATTTCTCAGTGCCCCAGTCGGCAACCGTTATTCTGTATACCGATTCAGACCGGGCAGAGGTGACGGTTACTATGCCAAACCTTCATAGCAAGACGGTGGATGAGGCTACTACCGCATTGAAGCAACTGGGTCTCAACATTCGCATCAGAGGTAGCGGTATGGCCACGGCCCAGGAATATCCCGCAGGAACCCAGCTTAAAAAGGGCGATGTAGTGGAAATCAGCTTCGTTGAAATGATTGGTGACTAAAGCCGTGTCGGGAATGTTGTAAGCTGATGCATATAGGGATATAATCTAATCGATAAAAACCTTGGAGGAATTTTCAATGCAATTGTATGACTTATTGGGAAAACTCAATATCATTGAATCTAAGGGAAACCTTAATATAGAAGTACGTGGGGTGACCTATGATTCCAGAAAGGCTCTTCCCGGATACCTCTTTATTTGTATTGATGGCTTTGCCACCGATGGGCATCAGTATGCGCAACAGGCGGTGGACAACGGAGCCACAGCCCTCATTGTAGAGAAGAATGTCTCTCTTGTGGGAGAAGTGACCATGGTTAAGGTGGAAAACACCCGTGAGGCCCTGGCCGAGATTTCCGCCCAATGGTTCGGACACCCCTCCAAAGCCCTCGACCTTATTGGTATCACTGGGACGAAGGGTAAAACAACCACCACCTATATGCTGAGGTCCATTTTAGAGAAGCAGGGAAAAATCGTGGGCCTTATCGGAACTGTGGCCAACTGTATCGGAAATGAAAAGATACCGGCCCGTCGAACCACTCCCGAATCCTATGATCTTCAGGAAATGTTTGAAAAGATGAAGGATAAGGGAGCGGAGTCCATCGTTATGGAGGTATCTTCCCAGGGGCTCAAGCTCCACCGGGTTTCAGGCTGCGTGTTTGATATCGGTGTCTTTACCAATTTCTCGAAGGATCATATCGGAGGATTTGAACATCCCGACATGGAGGATTACTTCAGATCCAAGCAGAAATTGTTTACCCTTTCAAGACAGGGTGTTATCAATAGTGATTCCTCCCATGCCGAGCAGCTCATTCAGGAAGCACCCTGTCCTGTGTTAACTTATGGCATTGAAAATGAGGCGGATGTCAGAGCCCTGAATATTGTCACTCACTCCGATTCGGTGGAGTTTGACGTGGAGACCCCTTGGTTCAAGGATCATATGACGGTGTCTGTGCCAGGGCTGTTTAGTATCTACAATGCCCTGGCTGCCATCTCCGTTTGTGGCCTTAAGGGTGTGGATGCGGCAACCATCAAGGAGGGTTTGCTTAATGTACAGGTACCCGGTAGGGCCGAGATTGTTCCTACACCGGGAAAGCCCTATACCGTCATGATTGACTATGCTCATACCCCTGATAGTCTGGAAAATATCCTGACTACTGTGAAGGGCTTTGTAAAAGGCCGCCTCATCAGCGTCTTTGGCTGCGGTGGGGACAGGGATCGCTCCAAGCGCCCGGTGATGGGACAAATATCGGGAAGAATCGCGGACTTTACCATTATCACCTCGGATAATCCAAGAACGGAAGAGCCCGCAAGGATTCTGGCAGACATAGAAGAAGGTATAAAGCAAACTCAGGGTCAGTATAAGGTGATAGAGGATAGAACACAGGCCATTCGTTATGCCATGGATCATGCTCAGGCTCAAGATATCATCGTTCTATCCGGTAAGGGCCATGAAACCTATCAGATATTCAAGGACAAAACCATTCACTATGATGAACGGGAAATTGTTGAAAATATACTCAAGGAGGGCGAATAACATCCTTGAAAGCTTTTAATGCGGGATTAGTAGCCAAAATGGTTAAGGGGAGGCTGAGAGCCCCCTCGGATATTGTTGTCAATCAGGTTTCCATCGATACAAGAACCCTTCAGTCGGGTGCCCTTTTTGTTGCTATTACAGGGGAGCGGTTTGATGGGCATGATTTTATCGTCCAGGCCATGGACTACGGAGCGGCCCTGGTTTTGGTCGAGGAAGGGAAGGCTGTTCCTGAGCATATCCCGGCCATATTTGTGGAAAACACTCTAGGGGCCCTGGGTAGATTGGCGGCTGAATACCGGGCGCTCTTTAACATTCCTGTAATCGCTGTTACAGGCAGTGTTGGGAAGACCAGCACCAAGGAAATGGTTGCCTCCATCCTCTCGTCCAAATTCAAGGTTCATAAAACCAAAGGCAATTTCAATAATGAGATAGGCCTCCCCCTTTCGGTGCTGGAAATGGAGGAGGATCATCAGGTTGCGGTCTATGAGATGGGAATGAGAGGCTTTCATGAAATAAGCCTGTTATCTCGCATAGTCAAGCCGGATATTGCCATTATCACCAATATCGGTATCTCCCATATTGAGAGACTGGGCACCCGACAGAATATTCTGAAAGCCAAGCTTGAAATTCTGGATGGAATGAGTAAGCACGGCACGGTTGTTTTAAATGGTGACGATGAGCTTTTGTCTGGCTTGAGGGGGCTGCTCCCCCAGAAGACCTTGTTCTATGGTATTAATGAGGAACAGGATATATGGGCCTATGATCTGATGTCCAAGGGTGAACAGGGGGTTTCCTTTGGGGTGAGGACGCCTAAAAACGAAATGAGCCTTTTTGTTCCTGCGCCGGGTATGCACAATGTTCATAATGCATTGGCGGGTATAGCTGCTGCCCAGGTTCTGGGTATGAGTGAACAGGAGATTGAAACGGGACTTCTGAGCTTTTCGGGGGAGCGGATGCGCTTAAGCATTGTGGATAAGGCGGGGATCAAATTTATCAACGATTCCTATAATGCTGCGCCTAGCTCTATTAAAGCAGCTTTGGATGTCCTGTGCGATATCGGCAGAGACATGCGGAAGTGGGCTGTGCTGGGCGACATGATGGAGCTGGGGGATTGGACCGAGGAAGCGCATCGGGATATTGGGAAGTATGTTTCTTCTTTGGGCATAGATTACCTGGTGGGAATTGGCTCCTATGCCAAATGGTATATTCAGGGGGCTGAAGAAGGACATCCCATGAGAACCATCACGAAGCTCTTTGAAACCACAGAACAGGCAAAACCCTATATAGAGACCCTAATGCAAAAGGGGGATGCTCTCCTTTTCAAAGGGTCGCGAAAAATGAAGCTGGATCTGTTGATTCAGGAGCTTATCTAGGGAGGGCATAGGACATGCTGGAATTTTTTAAGGCCATTCCACAGCAGGTGATCGTATATTTCTTAAGTTTTATCATTTCCTTGGCAGCAGGGAAGCTTCTTATCCCCTTATTAAGAAGGTTGAAGTTTGGCCAGGTCATCAGGGAGGAAGGCCCCCAAAGCCATAAGGCTAAGACAGGGACGCCCACCATGGGAGGAGTGATCTTCCTTTTGTCGTTACTGGTCCTCGGCATCTACTTTAGCTTTACGGATATACGCGTTCTGTCACTTGTTCTAGTGACCTTTGGTTTCGCAGTCATCGGTTTTTTGGATGACTACCTGAAGATTGTCAAAAAGAAAAATGAGGGCCTATCACCCCGACAGAAAATGCTTGGCTTACTGTTGGTATCGGGTGTGTTCACATGGTATGCAGTGACCTATACCGCGGGCGGAAACTCTTTGATTATTCCCTTTATTGGCTTTAATGCTCCGGTGTATCTGCCCCTCTTTGTGATGATTCCCTTTAATTTGTTTGTACTGGTCAGCTTTACAAATGCGGTAAACCTGACCGATGGTGTTGATGGCTTGGCTGGGTCAGTCACCACGGTAGTATTGCTTTTCTTTACCGTCGTTACGATGTTGAGCGGCGAATGGGACTACATTCGTCTGTTTTGCTCTATTCTGGCCGGAGGCATTCTTGGGTTTCTGGTCTTTAACCTTCATCCGGCAAAGGTTTTTATGGGTGATACGGGTTCTTTGGCCTTAGGTGGCGCTCTGGCCGCGGTGGCTATTCTCACAGGCACCCCCATTTTTTTGGGATTGGCAGGTATAATCTATGTGGTGGAAACATTATCTGTAATGATACAGGTTTATTATTTTAAGAAGACGGGCAAGCGTGTCTTTAAAATGGCCCCCCTCCATCATCATTTTGAACATAAAGGATGGAGTGAAACCAAGGTGGTAACACTATTTACACTTGTAACGATTATAGGTAGTGTTATAGCTTTCTTGCTATTGAGGTGATGGGATGAGGAAAAGGGAGTACGACTTTTGGCTTCTATTTACCGTACTGGTATTACTGGGAATGGGAACAGTGATGGTGTTTAGTGCCAGCTCCTATAATGCGCTTTATTATCATAACAACAAATTTTACTTTTTCATCCGTCAATTGATATGGAGTGTCCTGGGTGTTGCAGGTATGCTTGTCTTCTCGAAGATTGATTATCGGAGAATTGCTGCAAGTTCACCCATTCTTATGGTGATAAGTATTGTCCTTTTGATTCTGGTGCGTATTCCGGGGATAGGTAGTAATGTAAATGGGGCCTATCGTTGGTTTAATTTTGGGTTCATGTCCTTTCAACCCTCGGAACTGACGAAAATAGCCCTGATTTTATTTTTGGCCTTTAGTCTTTCAAAAAATGCCGATCGGCTGAAGCGCTTTTTTACAGGACTTTTACCCTACCTTCTGGTCATTGGTGTCATTGATGGGCTTTTATACTTGGAACCCCATATGAGCGCCATCATTCTCATTACCTCTGTGGCTGTTATTATTCTCTTTTTGGCCGGAGCGAGAATATCTCATTTCCTGCTTCTCGCCGCACCGGTGATTGCCCTGGGCTGGCGCCTTATTATGAGTGATCCCTATCGAATAGAGCGATTGTTATCCTTTACAGACCCCTTTCAATATAAACAGGGAAGCGGCTTCCAAGTGGTTAACTCTCTCTACGCGATTGCCTCCGGATCTGTTTTTGGCCGGGGCTTGGGTAAGAGTCTTCAAAAATATCTCTATCTTCCTGAACCCCATAACGACTTCATATTTTCTATATTGGCCGAGGAGTTGGGCTTTGTAGGGTCGCTCACCGTTATCCTCCTCTTTCTGCTGTTCATTTGGCGGGGGATGAAAGTGGCTATGAACGCCCCGGATATGATGGGAAGCCTGATTGCCGGAGGGATCACCTCACTGATCGCCTTACAGACCATCATTAATATTGCAGTGGTTACCTCAACAGTACCCGCTACCGGCATGCCCCTTCCTTTTTTCAGTGCCGGAGGATCATCCTTGGTTTTCCTGATGGCGTCGGTGGGGATGCTGCTCAATATCTCAAAGGGGTCTCAGACCTCAATTGTTACGCTGAACAAAAGCGTTAAGGAAGATTCCGGCCTAAACCGGGTTCGTACAAATCGAAAAGTTGGTGATTTTTAAATGAGATATTTAATATCAGGTGGTGGAACAGGGGGCCACATTAATCCGGGATTGGCCATAGCCAAGGAAATCATGAAGAATGAACCGGATGCAGAAATTCTTTTTGTGGGTACAAAAAATGGCCTTGAGGACAAATTGGTTCCTCGGGAGGGCTTCAACATTCGGTATATTGAGGTCAGTGGTTTTAAAAGAAAGCTATCCTTTGATACCCTCAGAACAGTTACAAGGCTCGTTAAGAGCTTTGGAGCTATAAGACGGATTCTCAAGGAATTCAATCCCGATGCCGTCATTGGAACGGGGGGCTATGTCTGTGGGCCCGTGGTGTTCAGCGCCGCCTTAAGGAAAATTCCCACCCTGATCCACGAGCAGAATGCCTTTCCGGGTGTTACAAACAAGATTTTATCCCGCTATGTGGATGCCGTTGCTATCAGCTTTGAGGAAGCACGTCACAGGTTTAAGGGCAAGGCAAAAATCACCATGACGGGTAACCCCGTGCGTGCCGAGCTGTTTCGGCAGGACAGGGCCGAAGCCCGGAGCAGGCTGGGGATACCTCAGGATATCCCCCTGGTGGTCGTATTTGGCGGTAGCCTTGGCGCCGAGCACTTGAATCAGTGTGTTAGGGATATGATTAATTCTCATTCCAGTGAGATTAATTTTCACCTGATTCTCGCCACAGGGATGAAGCATTATGATCATGTGATGAGCGAAATAAAGGTCCCTCTGCCCGCCCATATCAGGGTTGAGCCCTACCTTTTTAATATGGGTGAAGTCTTGGCGGCCGCTGACCTGGCTGTTTGCCGGGGAGGGGCTATTACCATCAGTGAGCTTTCAGCTCTGGGCGTCCCTTCCATTCTTGTTCCCTCGCCCTATGTCGCTGAAAACCATCAGGAACACAATGCCCGGGCCCTGGAGCATAAAGGGGCTGCGGTGGTTATTCTGCAAAGCCAATTAACATCGGAAATTCTTTATGGTCAGATTCAAAAACTCATTTCCAATAAGGATCTTCGCGTTAAGATGTCATCTGATGCCAAGAAGATCAGCATAAAAAACTCTTCTGAGGCCCTTTACTCTCTTTTGAAGAGCGTTATGCAGAAATAGCCAAAATGGGTAAACAAGCCCCTTTGTAACAGGTTTTTCCCGGAAGCATATTATGAAATGTGTTCAATATTGCTTCCGGGGGTGTTTTGCGTGAGCAATCTCATAATTGCCGGAGGTTCAAGACTGAGCGGCATCATAGAGGTACCAGGGGCTAAAAATGCAGTTTTACCGGTACTGGCCGCCACGCTCTTGAATAATGGTACCAGCATACTTGAGAATTGCCCGGAGTTGGACGATGTCTTAACGATGATTGAAATACTATCGGCCTTAGGGTGCAAGATCAAAAGAAAAGGGTCCCGCATTGAGGTTGATGCATCTCAGTTAACAAGCTCGTCAATTCCGGAGCTGCTTGCTAGACGAATGAGGTCATCCATCATCATTCTTGGGGCCGTGTTAGCGCGCTGTGGTGAAGTCCATGTGAGCTATCCGGGTGGTTGCGAAATAGGTATGAGGCCTATTGATATGCACTTACGTGCCCTTGAGCAGATGGGTGCTGAAGTGGACGGCCTCAATCACGGGATGCTCCGAGTCAGGGTGGATAAACTTCAGGGCTGTGAAATTTTACTGGATTACCCAAGTGTGGGGGCTACTGAGAATATTATGCTGGCTGCCTGCTTTGCCGAGGGAGAAACTCTGATCCGTAATGCGGCCAAAGAACCAGAGATTGAGGATCTGCAGGATTTCCTTAACAAAACAGGGGTTATGGTTACCGGGGCCGGTAGCGGAGTTATCAGAATTAAAGGCGTTTCAGAAATAAAAAGTCAAATCAATCATAGAATTATACCTGATCGTATTGTGGCAGGAACCTATCTTGCGGCTGCCGCCGCAACGGGAGGCAGTCTGGTTGTGACCGGAGTGGACTACGACCATATCGGATCCATATTATACTGCCTAAAGCGCTGTGGATGTAAGATCAAGAACTACCAAGGCGGTGTGGTGACCCTTGAATCAGAGGGAAGGCTGAGCCCCCTGGATCTTGTGAGAACCTCCCCCTATCCTGGATTTCCCACCGATATGCAGCCTCAGATAGTTGCCCTTTTAACCCGGTGTGCCGGAACAAGCGTCGTTGTTGAGACCGTCTTTGAAAACCGTTTCCGCTATACAGAGCAGCTTATGAAGCTTGGCGCGGATGTGAGCGTACAAGGAAGAACCGCCATTATCCGTGGGGTGGATACGCTGATGGGTGCTGATTTAGAGGCAAGGGACTTAAGGGGTGGCGCAGCGCTCATTATTGCCGGTTTGGCTGCCCAAGGAGAAACTCGTATTTCCGGTGTGGGATATATTGACCGGGGCTATGAAAAGGTGGAGCAGGTTCTGTCAAAGGTTGGTGCCCAAATCAGAAGAGTTGAAGACTGATGAGGGAGTTGGTATAATGATTATGATTCTAAGGCTTGGAGATACCAATGATAAAAAGAAAGCGACGTGCAAAAAGAAGACTCAAGGTGATGCTATTTATTGTAGGATTAGCATTAATCCTATTGGTTCTTCTCTATGCGCCCATATTTAACATCACTGCTATTGATGTTACTGGAGTCACGCGCTACGAGCCCGAACAGATAAGGCAGATATCCGGCCTCGTGCTGGGAGAGAATGGATTTAGAAAGCTGAAATTTACTCCTGAAGCTTTGGAGCTGAGACTTATAGATAGTGAAAAAAAGGTGGAGTCCCTTTCTTATATCAAGGATTGCAGGGTAAGCCTGGTTTTTCCCAATAAGGTTAAAATCGAGGTTTCAGAACGCCAACCTGTAGCGCACATCAGGCATCTGGACAGTTATCTTACCGTGGATGGTGAAGGATATGTTTTGGAGTCCAGTGCTCAAATGCCTAATGTAGGTCTTGCAGAATTTCGGGGAATTGAATTTACCAAATATACCCTGGGAGGGCAACTGGAGGCTTCGGACATTCAATTGATCAAAACCGGTGTAAACATCATGGAGGCTATTAAAACCTCTGACAGGAATACGGAATTCAAGCTCTATGATATCCTTGACTGGATTGATATGGTTGATAGGAACAATGTCCTACTCTCTCTGGATAACAGGATCATTGTCCGATTCAACCCCGAGGACAAGCTTCAATATACCATTGATTTTACCAAGGAGATTTTCTTTAAAAAGATCAATACCACCGCAACGGGTAGGCTGGAATTCTCAGGAGACCAAAGCCCGAGCTTCAGCCCACAATAAAACCCGAAAGCACGAGGAGGCACCCATGATACCTTTATTAGGACTTATCGCCGGATTAATCATCGGTATTTTTGTTCCCTTTCATATTCCACAGGCTTATTCCAATTATGCCGCCGTTGCCATACTGGCGGCCCTGGATTCGGTTCTGGGCGGATTATCCGCATCACTGGAAGGTAAATTTAATATCAAGGTATTTTTAACAGGCTTTTTCTCCAATTCACTGTTGGCAGCCCTTCTGGCCTACATTGGGGACAAGCTGGGCATTCAGATTCATCTGGCTGCTATCTTTGCCTTTGGTAACCGGATTTTCCTAAATTTCGGCAATATCAGGCGCAAACTGATCAAGGCAAATGATATCAAGTAACACTATATGTGTGGTTGAAATGTAAAATATACCTCATAAAACCTCAATATATTGAAATAGCTTGAGCGTATTTTTCAAATAAGTGATTGCTTTTGTTTATGTTTGTTATATAATAATGATGATAGGTTTGTTCTATGCTTTGATGATTACGTAGGATGACTCATAAGGAGGATACAAAAGTGTTGGAGTTTGACATTGATATGGATAGCTTCGCCCGCATTAAGGTCATTGGTGTAGGCGGTGGCGGAAATAATGCCGTAAACCGAATGATTGCTGCAGGTCTTCGTGGTGTTGAGTTCATTTCTGTTAATACTGATAAACAAGCTCTTTTTCTTTCACAAGCCAATACTAAAATTCAAATAGGGGATAAGCTCACCAAGGGTCTTGGGGCGGGAGCCAATCCTGAGATCGGTGAAAAGGCTGCCAATGAGAGCCGTGACGAAATTGCCATGGCCATTAAGGACGCCGATATGGTTTTTGTAACCGCAGGCATGGGAGGCGGTACAGGAACCGGAGCTGCTCCTGTTATTGCACAGATCGCCAAAGAAATGGGTATTCTCACAGTGGGTGTTGTGACAAAGCCCTTCTTATTTGAAGGGAAGAAGCGTATGCTGCATGCTGAGGGAGGGGTTGAAGCCCTCAAGAGCGTAGTTGATACACTGGTGACCATCCCCAATGACAGGCTTCTCCAGCTCGCCGATAAAAAAATGCCCTTGGTAAAGGCCTTCAATCTGGCAGATGACATACTCAGGCAGGGTGTTCAGGGTATTTCAGATCTGATTGCTGTTCCCGGCCTTATTAACTTGGACTTTGCCGACGTGAAAACCATTATGCTGGATACCGGTCTTGCCCATATGGGTATTGGTCGAGGAACTGGGGAGAACAAGGCTGAGGAAGCCGCTAAGCAGGCCATTTCCAGTCCGCTTCTTGAAACCTCCATTGAAGGTGCCAGAGGTGTCCTTCTGAACATTACCGGCGGAGCTGATCTGGGTTTACAGGAGGTCAATTTGGCCGCCGAGCTCATTCAGGCCTCAGCCGATCCTGAAGCCAACATTATCTTTGGTGCTGTTATTGATGACAATCTTAAGGATGAGTTAATTATAACCGTTATAGCCACAGGATTTGACAAGGTGGCCGATCTCAAACGGCCCGGGCATATCTTTGACATAAACAGCAAGAAGGCCGCTGTGGTTACCGAGCCCGCTAAGAAGCCTGTACTGGCAGAAGAGGATTCCGAGGGGCCCGAAATTCCGACCTTCCTTAAGCGCAAAGGCTTCAGATAACCGGACTGGTTGACAAGAAGATGATTCTGATTGTAAAATAGTAATTCGGGGACATTCCGCGGCATGAATGTCATGGCTGGCGGTATGTCCCTGTTTGACTTATAAGCTTGAAGATTTGCCACCATGGCTCAGATGGTAGAGCAGCGCATTCGTAATGCGCGGGTCAAGGGTTCAAGTCCCTTTGGTGGCTCCAATTTAAAAAACCGCAATCCGTTGGGATTTGCGGTTTTTTACTTAATTTTAACAAAATATGAATTTAAAGATATCAGAAGAAAAACATTACTATTTCCTTTATTTCCCTCCAGCTTTGCCTATAATACAGATCAATAGGCGGTTTTAACAAATCAAAAAACTAGCAATAATGATAATGTACAAATAAATTATGAAAAAATAGTAAATATTTTTACTAAAATAGGTAATACTTAATATAGAAAAATAAACCAAACTTTAGTATAATATGTAACACGCGTCCATGACAGCACTTAATATGCTTCTTTCAGATACAGCAGAAAAACCATATTTAAGTCTCTGAAAAGAAGGTGAACCTATGCATAAGCATAATAGACTGGCTTTCTTGAACGTTGATCAAATCATACTTGATGTGATAACCATTTTACTGACTTATATTTTTTCATATATTTTCGCTGGCGAGCTTACTTACCTTTTTCCCATTGAAAGATACGGATGGCTTCTTCTCATATTCACACCGCTATGGGTTTTGACCATGTATGTTTGCCGCATGTATCATGAAACGACCTTCATGTATTATGACCGGGTGATTAAGTCGGTAGCCAAGTCTTCGGTATTCTCCGCACTTCTCATTACCGCCATGATGTTCTCCATTAAGGAAACCATGCTGAGTAGACTGTTTTTTGGCATCTTCACGATAACTACCATTGTTCTGGTGGTTTTCCAGCGGCTTGTGTATTCCTATATGTTTAAGCGAAAGAGAGGCTCTAACGGTAATAATGTTTTGGTTATCGGTACCAAGGAGCTTTATGAACGCTTTAACTATTATGTCAAGAAAACCTCCATTAATATGAACATCATTGGCTTTATAGGTATGAATGAGCAGTGCGTTATCGATGCTCAGGCCAATCTTGTACAGGATGAAGAGCTAAGAACCTTCCTACGCCAGAATATTGTGGATGAAGTTATCTTCGCACTTCCTCGGGACAATGTTTGCAAGCTGGAAAGGTATGTCCACTTCTTTGAGGAAATGGGTATAACGGTGAGAATGCTTCTGGATCTTTATGACCTCAAGGTAGCCAAGATTCATGTAAGTGCTGTAGGTACCATACCCATGATAACCTTCCATACCACCACCTTGAATGAACCTCAGCTCTGGGTGAAGCGCATCATTGATGTTATGGGTTCCCTGATAGGCTTATTCTTTACGTGCATCCTAGGGCCTTTTATTGCCCTGGCCATCAGGTTGGAATCTAAAGGTCCCGTTATATTTTCCCAAAGCCGGGTAGGGTTGAGGGGAAGAGTGTTTAAATGCTATAAATTCCGCTCCATGTACATTGATGCAGAAGATCGAAAAAAAGAGCTCGAGAAGTTCAACCAGGTAAAAGACGGTCTAATGTTTAAGGTAAAGGATGATCCCCGAATTACAAAAGTCGGTAAGTTTTTGAGAAAAACCAGCTTGGATGAGCTGCCACAGTTCTTTAACGTATTTCGCGGGGATATGAGCCTGGTGGGCACGCGCCCACCCACACTGGATGAAGTCAACAAATACGAAAACAACCATAAAAGAAGGATCAGTATCAAGCCGGGTATCACCGGTATGTGGCAGATTAATGGCAGAAGTGCTGTTAACGATTTTGATGAGGTGGTCAGGTTGGATACCGAGTATATTGATAACTGGTCAATCTGGCTGGATATCAAAATCCTATTAAAGACACTCTTTGTTGTCTTCCAAAGAAAAGGTGCTTATTGATGGATTGGCGTGAAGAGCTCAAGCAAAGAATAGGGTGCAAAGAACGGAATGTCACTGAAAGATGGCAAGCCGTTTTTGTGTTGACAGGACATGAGGATAATATCAAGGAGAAAATAGAATACGCCCTCCAGGATACCACAATAAAAGCCGTTGTCCCAAAACGATGCATCATGGAAAGGAAGGATGGCAGGTGGCATGAAAAGATCAAGCCCCTGTTTCCAGGTTACATATTGTTACAGGGAGCCATCGCTACCCCCGAGTACTACCTGCTTAAATCAGTTCCCGGCATCATAAGGTTTCTTAAGGATAACAAAGACTTCTATACCATTTGTCCTGAAGAAATTGAAGTCATCAATCATCTGATGTGCAATGGGGACCTTATTGGTATTTCAACCGCTTATCAGCAGGATGATAAAATCATCATTGTGGAGGGCCCGCTTCTCGGCAAGGAGGGCCTGATAATTGCAGTTGACCAAAGAAAAGGCCGCGCCAGAGTAAAGCTCAGTCTTCTTGGTGATGAAAGAACAGTGGACTTAAGCCTCAGAGTTATCAAGACAGCTTGATAAAATCAATTAATCAGCGCTCATTTACGGTGTTTCGGCCCGTAAAACCGAGCAATGAGGTCATAGGGGTAATCCTTGCATAGGAGTCACAAAGGGGCTCTTGCGGCGAAGCTTACCCAAATGGGTGCAAAGAGCGTGAGAAATGAGTAAACAATCGTATATAACCAAGGGGTATGTGGATATCCATGCCCACCTCCTGCCTGTTCAGGACGGGCCGGAAAGCCAGGAGGAGGCATTGAGCGCCCTCCGTTTAGCCTCTGACACCGGTATTGAGCATATGGTGCTGACGCCCCATTACTTTTCCAACGATAGGAGCTATAAAAAAGCCGTTGTTGAAAGGGCCTATGAGCGGCTCCGGCAGGAGGTAGAACGGGCGCAAATCCCCATAAAAATCTATCTGGGAAATGAGTTGAGCATTGATCAGAATGTCATAGCGTCTTTGAGGAATCAACAGGCCATGACTCTGGCCGATTCCGAGTATGTCCTTGCAGAATACCCCTTTTATCAGGTTCCCTGTAACTATGGCAGTATTGTCTATGAGCTCATGAGCCAGGGTTACCGGCCCATCATTGCTCACCCGGAACGGAATGCGTTTATTCAGTCCGGATACGAGAGCCTTGTTGAGCTTAAAAGCTTGGGCTGCCTCATTCAGATTAATGCAGCATCGCTTCTGGGGGATTACGGAGGTTTGGCAAAGAAGTACGCACAAAGAATTCTTGGGGAGGGTCTGGCAGACTTTATTGCCTCTGACGCCCATTCCTATGTACAAAGGCCTCCCGATGTTATCAGTCATTGTTTAAAGAAATTACATAAGCTTAGTGACGGGTATGTTGAAAGTCTTCTACGGATTAGGGCCCAAGAAACCATACTTTCGGAAAATAATAGACTAAGCCAGGAAATAGATTAGAATATTCAAGAGGAACCTTAAAATGCAAAATATAAGCCAAGTGAAATCAGATATTCTGTTTCCTTTCGTCATAGAATGCTTGAGCAACGGACAGAAAGCAAGAATAACGGTAACAGGAAACAGCATGAGTCCTTTCCTCAAAGAGATCAGGGATTCAGTGGAGCTTGCCGGTACACAGTTTGATCACATCAAGAGAGGCGACATCGTCCTGATTAGAAGGCTTACGGGAGCTTATGTTCTGCATCGGGTTCTAAAGAAAAAGAAGGATTGTTTCTTTATGGTGGGAGACGCCCAGCAATGGATTGAAGGGCCACTTAAACCCGAACAGCTCATTGCAAAGGTCACAAAGGTTTGGCGTAAGGGTAAGGAAATTGAATGTGAGAGCCTTCTATGGAAAATACCCGCGCTCCTTTGGTTGAGGCTCAGAGCCTATAGAGGCTTTATGTTCCGGTTCTATAGCTTTCTGAAGAAGATTAAACTAAGACTATCGAGAGGGGTTAAAGCTCAATGAATTATAGAAAGGTGATAAAGTGGCTTTATAGGCAATCTCGGCCATTTATCCCCTCGATTGTGTTTATAATCCTGCTCGGTGCAGTATTATCCCTGATGGGTGTGGGTGCAGCACTAGCCTCTAAAAAAATGATCGATTATGCGGTGAGCAAGGATATTAAAAACGCTATAATCATTGCCGGGATTTTCTTTGCCATAGCTATTGGACAAATTTTTTTAAGAGCGTATTTGTCTACAAAAGCCACCAAGACACAGGAGTACTTTTGTAACAAGTTAAGATCCACTTTATATGACAATGTAGTAAGGGCTAATTGGAATGAAGTTATAAACTATCACAGCGATGATATGCTTACAAGGATGACCAGTGATATACAAGTCATAGCCGATGGCATGGTGAATGTCTTGCCTGGTATCATCACTTTGGGAATACAGCTTACGTTTTCATTTGTCACATTGTTTTACTTTGATCGAGTGCTGGCTATATTAGCTGTTTTGATAGGTCCAATAACGATACTCTTTTATAAACTATTTAAGAAGAGACTGAAAGATTTACATTTAAGGATTCAGGAATCAGAATCTATTTATAGAGCCTATTTACATGAGTGTCTTCAGAATATTGGCATAGTAAAGGTATTCTCATTAGAAGAAAAAAGCAGCGACAAAGTTAGCGAACTGCAAAATGACAGAACCAAATGGGTATTAACAAGAAATCAATTGAATGTAAAAGCAAGTTCGATTCTTTCCCTGGGATATAATACTGGCTATATGCTGTCTTTCGGATGGGGGGCCTTAAGGCTGGCTCAAAGCCGTATTAGTTTCGGTACATTAACTGCTTTTTTTCAATTGGTTAATCAAGTTCAAGCACCTTTTATATCCATAGCTAGGTCAATTCCTCAATTGATAGCGACCGAAGGCTCTGCGTTACGTCTTATAGAATTGGAGAACTTGACTCGTGAGGAATGCTCTCAAAATACGATAGGGGTGGAGAAAGCGGGATTAATTCTACAGAATGTAGAATTTGAATATAAAGAAAATAAGCCAATCATCATTGATGCAACAACAAACATTAAGCCCGGAGAAATTGTTTCAATTGTAGGGCCCTCTGGTGAAGGAAAAACCACAATTATCAGGTTACTGTTATCGCTTTTAAATAAGCAAAAAGGGAATATTTTGGTGACTGACGGCAATAATCAATATACGATGGATGCATCTTTCAGAAAGATAATTTCTTATGTACCTCAGGGGAATACCCTTTTTTCGGGAACAATACTGGAAAATATCAGAATGGGCCTTCCTGGTGCGACAATAGAAGAGGTTAATCAAGCGCTGAAGGATGCCAGTGCCTATGAGTTTGTTTACGATTTAAAAGATAATCTCCATACGGTCATCGGTGAGCGGGGTCTTGGCTTATCAGAAGGGCAGGCACAGAGATTGGCTATCGCGAGAGCATTGTTGAGAAAGGTACCTATACTGATTTTTGATGAAGCCACATCGGCGCTGGACGAAATCACTGAAATGAATGTTTTAAATGCCATCAAAAATAGGCCAACCAAACCTACATGTATATTTATCACGCATCGACCGGGCGTTTATGCTTTAAGTGACAGGGTATTAAGACTTGAAAATGGCTTGCTTAAGGAAGCTGCCAGTTAAGTGGTCATAGAGGAGGTAAAAATGAAAGTTAAAGAGGGGTTTATGTTAAGGGAAATCGCAGGGTCGTGGGTGGTTGTTCCACTTGGAGCTCGGGTTGTGGAGTTCAACGGGCTTATTTCCTTGACAGAAACAAGTGCATTTATCTGGAGGCTTTTGGAGCAAGGTCATTCTACGGACGAAATCCTAAAAAGAGTTTTGTCAGAGTATGATATTGATGAAGAAACTGCTCGAAAAGATATGGATGAGTTTATTAATTGTGGGATAGAAAAAGGGTTGTTTATCGCATGAGTATTTCATGGAGCCAATTCGGAAACGCCATAATAGGTAATGCCAAACAAAAAAGAGTTCCCTTAGTTGCTCAACTTGAGCTCACTTCCCGATGCAACTTGCAATGTAAGATGTGCTATGTTTGCAATAAAGCCAATGCAAAGGAAGTGATAAAGAGGGAGAAAACAGCGGATGAATGGATAGATCTTGCAAAGCAAGCGAGAGATGCAGGGGTCCTTTATGTACTTCTAACAGGTGGAGAAGTATTTATCAGAGATGACTTTAGAGAAATTTATGAAGCCATTTCTGAAATGGGTTTCAGCGTTCAGATCTATACCAATGGTACCCTCATAACACCCGAATTAGCAAAATGGCTGGGCAAAAGACCACCAGCTAAAGTTAGTGTTACTTTGTATGGGGCATCCCAGGAAACCTATAAGAGTATTACAGGGAGTTCTTCTGCTTTTAATAGAGCTATTCAAGGCATTGAATTACTTAAAGATGAGAATATATTGGTTTCCATAAGAACAACAACAGTTAAGGGAAATAAAAGTGATTCAAGGGGCATATTTGATATTGCAAATCAAAAAGGCATAAAATTTGGCATAGGGCAATATATATCTCCAAGGCGCGAGGACAATTTTACAGACCCCCTATCGGAAAGACTTACTCCAGAGGAGGCAGTGGAATACAACCGGGATATCAGAACTTATATCAATTCTGTAACAGCAAAGGAAAGCCTGGTTAATGCAGAAGAGAGAGCCTTACATAAGCATGATATCATGAAAGTGGATATAGACAACATTGTTGAAAAAACAGATGAAATGCATCAGAATAGTGCATTTGCTTGCTCCGCTGGACATTGTGCTTTTTGGGTTACCTGGGATGGGCGCATGACCCCCTGTGGAATGATGATGGAGCCGATTGTCGATGTCTTCCACAAGGAGTTTGTTACGGCGTGGGAAGAACTGAAAGAAAAATGCGACGTTATCCCAAAGGCGACGGTTTGTGAAAGCTGCGAAAGCAGAGTTTTCTGTGTTAAATGCCCCGCGAAGTTGAAATTGGAGACAGGCACCTTTACACAGTGCTCAGAATATTTAAGACAACTGTCTCACCTTATTCATGTGAGTATTCAAGAATAGTCAGGGAGGTGATAAAAATGAAGAAGTATGTTACACCTAGGTTAGACTATATTGAGATCAGGCCAGAAGAAAGATTGGCAGCAGCTTGTGTTGATCCGGGCTCCTGTGTAGCAGAGGGCTGGATGGAACCACAGTTTGGAATCAGCTAATGAAAGAATTAAGCTTCAAGATTAAGAACGAAAGGGGTGAGTTTATGAAAAAATACACAAAGCCAGCTATTTACTGTGTGGAAATTAGGGCAGAAGAAAGATTAGCAGCAGCTGTTTGCGATAATAATGGTGCTTGTGATGGTTTTGTTTATATTAATGGTGTTCTTCTGGATGCAAATGAGAATGGTATCGCTGACGGTTGGACCCTTAGCTAATATCGCCACGATAATGATTACTTAGATAATCGGGTAAAAATCCTGGTTATCTAAGTATTTTTATGAGAATTTTTAAAGGTGTTTGGAGATAAAAATGAAGTATTTCAAGATATGCGAGTTAACCATGTCCATTGAAGCCGAAGATGAAGGCCTGATACAGAATTATAGTGTTTTCGCATCAGAGGAGCCTGATTCCGTGGACATATCAGTCATCGTAAAGAGATCGAGGGTCATACATAAGACATGTGGAGAACCAATTCTCAATGATAATATTATATGGATGGTTGATAAAGAGCATAGTTGTTTAAATATTACGGTTTGTCCAGGTAATGAGGTTATAACCTCCATGGACGTCAACGATACGTGGAGAGATGCGACCCTTCAGTATTTGGATAATGGTAATGAATGGGAATGGAAAAGGACTAACTCGTTATTTGAAATTCTTTTCAGAAACAATTTAATCTTTAATGAGGGCATAGTTCTACATGCTTCTGCCATCGAATGGCAGGGGAAAGCTATTGTTTTTACAGCTCCAGCTGGCACAGGTAAAACAACACAATCCAATCTTTGGAAGCAGCATATGAACGCTGTTGTGCTCAATGGGGACAGGCCTGCTATAAAAACAATTGATAAGGAAGTATTCATTTACGGGACGCCCTGGAGTGGGTCATCAAAAGATTACATCAATAAAAGAGCTCCTTTGGCTGCGCTTGTATTATTGGAGCAGGCACCTGAGAATTCTGTCAGGCAGTTGAGTTCAGAGGAAGCTTTGATGAAAATAATGCCTCGCTTCTTTTTACCATACAACGATCAACATATGATGGAATTGGCCATGAACACCATTGAGAGGATACTTCAGCTTAAACCTGTTTATCTGCTTAGGTGCAGGCCCGATAAAGGGGCGGTTGATGCATTGTATGAGAAAATACGATGAAATTATTTTAGTTGACATAAGTGGGAGGCAGGTATGAGCCAAAATCAAGGCTATCTGGAAATTGATATAAGAGAACTCTTTGGGTTGCTTTTAAAAAAATGCTGGATCATTATTCTGTGTGTGATAATTGCAGCAGGTGCGTCAGGATACTATTCATATACTCGCTTAACGGATTATTATAGTGCCAATGCGACTATTTTTTTAGGAAAGGAAGCAACCGAAGGAACCATAGACTTAGGCACAATCTCTCTTAACAATCAATTGATGAGTGACTATATGAGCCTTATTAACTCTAGGTTAGTTGCTGATACTGTGGTAGAACGGCTGGACTTAAAGATTCCAGGCCAAGCTATTCAATATGCTATTAATGCATATTCCAACAATTCAGATGCTAAAGTTTTAACAAGAATGTTCACCATATCCTATCAGAGTGCCGATCCCGTACAGGCTGCCGACATAGTCAATACAACCTGTGATGTGGTCATCGAGAAAGCAAAAGAGATATTTGGGGTGGATAATGCACAAGTTGTCGATACAGCTTTGGTCCCCCAATATCCTATAGGCCCCAATAGAAATAAGAATATAATGATTGCAGCCCTTGCTGGTGCAGTTTTGGGTATAATTTTTATTTTTAGTATTGAGTTCCTAGATCGCACTTTTAAAAAGCCCCGGGATATAGAAAGAGTGTTGGGATTAACTGTTTTAGGAACAATACCCTATATCAAAGGGGAGAAGAGGGAAAAAACTAAATGAAAGAGTTAAGACCGATGGATTTTAAACAGTTTATGGTTTCAAATAATCTAGTTACGCATATCAACCCAACTTCACCCGCAGCCGAAGCCTATAGGATTCTTCGCACAAACATACAGTATTCCTCAGTTGATAAAAAGATCAAATCTATCGTTATTACCAGCCCCACCATCCAAGACGGTAAGACGGTAACCGCTTCGAACCTAGCCATTAGCATTGCCAATTCGGGAAATCAGGTTGTGCTTGTTGATTCTGATCTCAGAAAACCAACAGTCCATAAACAATTTAAGATATCTAGCGCTAGGGGTCTGACGGATGTTCTCATAGGTGAAACATCTCTGAATGATGCATTGAAAGGCATGAGGGACATACCGGGGTTAAAAATATTAACCTGCGGGACGATACCTCCTAATCCCTCTGAGTTGGTATCAAGTAAGAAGTACAAGGACCTAATTTCAGAGTTGAAACAGAGATTCGATATGGTGATCATTGATACCCCTCCTGTGGGATATGTCTCTGATGGTATCATCCTGTCAAGGGAAGCTGATGGTGTAATTTTAACGATTGCAGCAGGGAAAACGAGAATTAACCACGCTCAGACCAGTGTTGAGGCTTTGAGGAAAGTTAATGCCAATATTCTTGGAGTCGTCATGACGAAAGTTAAAGACAAGAAAAAGATCGGGTATTATGAATATAAATAGGGGAATTCTTCCCAAAATACCAATAAGGCTTAACCTCTTTGTCATATTGACCCTAGTGGTTTTTCTTACTCCTTTAGTCATGCAATTAACCGGAAATAATTACGTTAAGCTACTGGAAGATGCCACCTACATGCTGTTGCTGCTTTATTCCGTACAGATGATGCTCAACCAGGGCAGAATAAAAGTAAGAATAAGTAAAACAGGACTGGTACTCACAATACTTTTAACTTTATTTGCTGTCATAGGCATTTACTATAATGGTTTGTCTCTTGTCGTGCTACAATTCAGAGAATTCAAATATTTGCTTATTCCTATCATACTAATACCATACAGGGATATAAACTATTTTAAGCCTGTTTGGACGACTTTAAAGCTCATCGCGGCAACGAGTGTACCGGTGTCTATAGTCCAATGGTTCATTTATCGGTCTGAGGGTGATAGAATCACAGGAATTTTGGGGTATGGAGCAAGCGGAACCCTGACTTTGTTTTTATTAATTTTGTTTTTCTCAGAACTAGGGGATCGGCTGCAAAAGAATAAAAACGTTTTAGGTTCGTATTTTATTTACTTGATACCCACTGCTTTAAATGAAACTAAAATTACGTTTATTTTATTTCCATTTTTGCTAATTACAATGTTGTTTATTACTAAAAAGCTCAAATCTGTTAAATCTTTCGTATTACTTCTTGGAGTCATAGGATTGCTTCTTGGGTGGGCTTATTTTTATGAAAAGACTTATGCTAATAGCATTTTAGACTTTTTTTTAAGCGACCAAATGAACGATTATCTGTATTCAACACAATGGGAAGGCGACGCAGGAAGATTTGCAAAGATTACTTATGCATATGAAATAATTAAGAATGAGAACATACTTTTTGGATATGGTTTAGGTGCCTCATATTATGGGGCATCCAGTGGATTGCAGGGATTTATATTAAGAAATCATTACTCTGCAGAAATGTTTGGAGGCACAAGGCCGCAGCTCTTTCTCTCATTAATTGATTTTGGATTAGTAGGATCGGTGTTAATAGTCTTAATTATTATATTTTATTTTGTGAACACTCTTCGTTCTATGGGTGAGTCTATTGAAAGAATGGTTGTTATAAATACAATAGTTATTCTTTTGGCAACATTGGCCTACCAAAATATTTTTTATACATATCAAATAATGTACATATTGATTTTATTTTTAAATACCCATCTAAAATCTAGTCATCGTAAGAAAGAAGTAATACTAAATGAATAAATATTCGATATGTATCTTGGCTCATCACAAGCCATGCTTGCTACAAAAGATTACTGAAACAATAATAAATGAGAATGTGCAGATATTTGTTCATCTGGACGCAAGATGTGATATAGCAGATTTCTCAAATATTAAAAATGTAATATTTATCAAACAACGTGTTAAGGTTGAATGGGGTGGTCGTTCAATGATTACCGCCATGATTAATCTTATTAAGAACGTTGTAGCCAATAAAAACTCTAATTATATAGTTTTTATCAGCGGAGAAGACTTACCAGTTATACAGCCTAATCAGTATGATAATTATATAGATATTAGTAAAAATTATATCGAGTATGAGAAATTGCCAAAATCGAACTGGTTCTTAGGAGGTATGGAGCGAGTAAAATATTATTACCCCTTCGGGTCAGCCAAAGGAGTATTAAATAAATTATCCGTAAAAGCACAAAAACTTTTAAAGATCGAAAGGAAGATTACAAATAAAGAGTTTACACTCTATGGGGGAAGTCAATGGATTAATATTAATTATGATACTGCTGTCTATATTCTATATAGGTATAAGGAGTATTACAATTTTTTTAAGTTTTCTTACATTCCAGACGAGATGATTTTCCAAACCATTCTTATGAATTCATACTTAAAAAACACTGTCATAAATACAAACTATAGGTATTTACGCTATCAAAATAATGGCTCCAATGCATCGTATCTTAATGAGGATGATATCAAAGAAATAGTTAAGGCAAAGCCGTTATTTTGTAGAAAGGTCTTTGATGAAAAAAGCTTTGACAGTCTAAAAAGAGAAATTAATATATAGATAGGTGTAATAATGAAAAATATCTTAGTTATGATTGATTCGCTCAACGGGGGCGGAGCTGAAAGGGTCTTAATTAATATCCTAAAAAGAATAGACTATACACAATATAAGGTGACTGTCTTCTTGATTTTTGGAGAGGGAGTCTATTTATCTTCAGTTCCATATCAGGTTACAATAAAGTATTTGCTTAAAGGCTATAATACTATAAAAACATGGAACCCATTTTTAAGGTTAATCTATAAGATTTATATAAAAATAGTTCTAGGCTATGTCAGAATGCTCAAAGGCCATCCAATATATGATTTTCTATTAAAAGACAAGTATGATATCGAGATCTCCTTTATTGAGGGGGATACCTGCTACTTTGTTGCAAACAGTAAGAACAGACGGGCAAAAAGGATTTCTTGGATACATACGGACCTAATCAAAAGGCGAACAATGGATTATTCAAAAGAGTTCAAATCACTATCTCAAATGGATAAAATTGTTTGCGTATCAAAAGGGACAGAAACGTCAGTATTAACCCTTTATCCTCAACTTGGAAATAAACTACGGGTTATTTATAACCCTATTGATAAAGATCAAATCCTTAGACAAGCTCAGGAGTATTTATTATTTAACAAAAATGACATCACAATAATTTGTGTTGGTCGTTTGGTGAAAGAGAAAGGATATAGTGTTTTAATTCAGGCCCATCGCGAGCTTATTAGTGAAGGAGTCCACCATCAAGTTTTCGTACTTGGAGAAGGAAAGCTTGAAGAGGAACTTAAAAAAGATATCCAAAAGTTAAACCTACAAGATACTTTTGTATTATTAGGTTATAAAGCAAATCCCTACCCCTATATCAAAGCAGCGGATATTTATGTTCTGCCTTCCATCTTTGAAGGCTTTTCATTGTCTCTTGTTGAAGCCATGGTCTTAGGGAAACCCGTGGTAGCGACAAAATGCGTAGGTCCTGCAGAAATCCTTAATAATGAATATGGATTGCTTGCTGAGCCTGGAGATGTACGAAGTCTAAAGGAAAGCATGAAAAAACTGATAGAAGATAAAAAACTTCAGGAGCATTATTCTCAGAAGTCCCATGAACGAACTAGGATATTTGATATTGAAAGAGTCATGGAAGAAATCGAAGCTATTATTTGTTAATGCGGAAATTATTAAGGAGCATAAGATGAAGATCGGTCTGGTAACTTGGTATAAATATGAAAACTATGGAACAGTGTTGCAGGCATTCGCATTACAAAATGTTGTCAAACAGCTAGGTCATACATGTGATATCATTCCATATGACGAGGCAAAAACAGTACATAGAAGAAAATTATCATTCAATGAGCTAGGGTATAAGATTTTTAGCAAAATAAAGAAGCAGCTTAAAATATTTGAACATAGGTTTGAAAAAGAATTCGAATTGAAAGATGCTGAACGAAGTCGCTTGTTTCGTGGCTTTATAAAAGCATATATCTCCCAAAGTGAACCATTAAAATTGGATGAATATGAGTCGCGGTATGATCTTTTTGTTTGTGGAAGTGATCAAATCTGGTCACCTGCTGGGTTTGATACTTTTTATTTTTTTGACTTTGTTAAAGATAAGAGAAAAACCATTGCTTATGCGCCCAGTATAGGTAGAAATGATATCTACAGTCACCAAAAAGCAGATTATGCTAGACTAATTAAGGAAATTAATTATCTGTCTATACGGGAAAAAAGGGGGGCAGAAATTATTAAATATCTCACAGGGAGAGACGCAAAGATTGTGCTTGACCCTACGTTGCTACTAGATGCTTCATTTTGGTACACGCTAATAGAAAAAAAAGTAGAAATGGGCCCGTATATTCTATGCTATGTTTTAGGTGATATTACATCCGTATATAAATACATAAAAAAAGTACAAAAAAAGTTGAGGTACAAAATTGTTATCATTGCTAACAAAATCTCGGATTGGAGATATAAAAGCAATTGCATTACAGTAGTTTCTCCACAGCACTTTCTCACGCTTGTGTATCATGCTTCAATGGTCTGTACAGACTCGTTTCATGGAATTGCTTTTTCGATAAATTTTCAGAAACAATTCCTTTCGTTTTTAAGATTCAATGATAAGGATGAGATATCTCAGAATTCCAGAGTATTCAATATACTGGACACTTTTAATTTACAGTCTCGATTAATTCACAATGCTACAGAGTTAATAAACCAAGTGTGTACAGAGATAAACTACGCTGAAGTTGAGCAGATACTTAAGGAAAAGAGAGCCGATTCCCTTGGGTATTTGGAAGATTCTATAAAAGGAGTACAGGATAACTAGTGATTTGCCAAGAGAATTGCACAGGATGTGCGGCATGCAGTGTGGTCTGCCCGAAAAAGGCAATAACCATGGGGATAAATAAGAGTGGATTTTATAGTCCTTCTATTAATAATGAAAAATGCACGGGATGTCACCTGTGTGATAGAGTATGTATAAACAAGAATACAGATATGACCATGGATACCTTCTCAATTGCGCAAAAAGGTGTATATATGGCTTATTCCATGGAGAAGAATTCTAGGTCCTCGTCTGGCGGAGTGGCCTATGAAATAATGAAAACATATAATGAACTTGGATATGGCGTATGCGGCGTTGTATATGATAATGAAAAAAAGGAATCCAAGAATGTTATCGTAAAGTCTTTCCAGACGGATAAGCTTCAGGAATTAAGAGGTTCTAAATACATACAAAGTAATAGTCAGGATGCTTTTGGTCATATCATTAATGAATTGGACTCGGTAATTATAGGAACGCCCTGCCAGATCTATGGTATGAGGAAAGCTCTCCAAATAAAAAATCATAAAAGTCAGAATCTTTTTATTGATTTTTTTTGTTATGGTGTCCCATCCTACCACCTCTGGAATTGTTATCTGGATTATATTGAAAAAAAATATCATTTAAATAAAAACTCGCATGTTATTTTTAGGACAAATGAGTTAGGGTGGAAGAAACGCCAAATTAGCATTGGTGATAATTATAAAGAAGAAGAAAGAAAAGACCTGTTTTATAAAATGTTTTGTGAAGAGCCAATGTGTCTTAATTTATCCTGTTACAGATGCCCATTCAAAAAGAGAACTTCCGCAGATATTCGTTTAGGTGATTTTTGGGGGCCTAAATATCAAAATTCATTTGAAGGTCGTAGCATGGTTTGTATTAATAGTCCGGCGGGTGAAGAAATATATGAAAGAATAAATGATAGAATCATTTCTAATGAAGAGACAGAAGAGTGTATTAAATTGGGGCAAGGATTTGATCATCCGAAGTTTCCAAATTATTATTACAAATTACTGGAGGAATTAAGGCATAATCGCTTCCTACCTCTCATTTATAAAAAATATTCTACTATTATACTGGCAAATAAGTTAATAAAAAAAATCAGGAAGGTCTTCAATGGAAAAAGAGAAAAAACTGATTAAGAATACCGCTTTATATATGGTGGGCAATATCACTTCAAAAATTATCGCCTTTCTACTAGTACCACTTTATACCCACTATTTGAACACATCGGAAATGGGAACTTTTGATTTAATTTTAAACGCTATTACACTGATTATTCCGCTTATTACATTTAGTTCGGTTACTTCTATTTTTAGGTTTATCATAGACGATAATGCCTATACCGATAAGATATTAACCAATGGATTGTTCATTACTTTCTTGGGTACAGCCATATCATTAATTCCTTTTTGTATATTTGCAGCATTTGTTCAAATCAATTATTTTAGCCTAATCATCATATTATTAATATGTATGATGCTAGATAACACATGGAAATATGTGGCCCGGGCAACTAAGAATAATTTTTGTTATGTATTGTCTGGAGTCATTCAAACTTTTATTACAGGGATTGCGGCAATTACCTTTATTATAGGTTTTAGATTAGGCATAAAGGGGATACTCTTGTCCTATGCTTTGGCACCATTAGCATCATTCATTTTTATGGAATACAAGCTTAAAATACGTCATAGAATTAAGTTTAAACTCATTAATAAGAATACTATTCTGGAAATGTTGAAATATTCTGTTCCACTAATACCTAATGATGTAACCTGGTGGTTAATTCAAAGCGCCAATCGATTTATCATAAAGTACTTTCTAGGTGTAGAGGCAAATGGAATATATGCTGTATCAACAAAGTTTCCTTCTTTGTTTATGACATTTAATTCTTTGTTTAATATGGCATGGACAGAAAGCGCCATTGAAGAGTATGAATCAAATGGTAAGGATGATTATTATACAAAAGTGTTTAATCAGCTTATTAAGCTGCAGTTTACTGTGCTGTTTATTATTCTTCCAGTCATTAAGTATTTATTTAAATTCATGCTGAATATTTCATATATTACTGCGCTAGATTATATCCCTTTTCTTATGCTAGGCACTATATTCCAAGCCTTCTCTCTTTTTTACGGGACTGGGTACTTAAGTTCAAAAGAGACAAAGGGTGCCTTTACGACCACGGCACTGTCTGCTGTTAGCAATATATTGATCCTTGTTCTAACGATTAAGTTCCTTGGTTTACATGCTGTCGCTATTGCCAGTGCGGTTAGTTATGCCATCCTTTGGCTTGTCAGAGCTTATGGAACAAAAAAGTATTTTAATATTAAAACTAATTTTAGGATGGTATTGTTTTTTGTTTTCATATCGCTTGTCTATATTTTTGCATATTATATCAATAATATGGCCATAGATATAACTATGTTTATTCTTGCCTTATTAATTGGTTTCTATTTTAATAAAGAAGCTATCTTCAAATTAATGGGCTATCTAAAACTAAGAATTAAAAGAGTATAGGGTAATAAATGAAAAAAATATTATTTATATCAGTTAATCAATATGGCTACAATACAGACTTATATAAATACAGCGATTATCTTTCGGATGATTATGATGTTTTTTACTTATCGATTTTTTCGAGTATGCCAAAAACTGAAAATAGTAAAGTTAGTATTACATATATTAACCGGCCAAAATCGGGAATGCTGGGGCGTCTAAAGCTTGTATTTAAGAGCATTTCATTTATTAGGCAAATTAAGCCTGATTATGTTTTTGTAAAATATTTTGCATCTTGCAGTTTAATCAAAATGCTAAGTAATATTAAAGGGCTAATCGTTGATATTAGGACTGCAACAATCGATGTCAACCCCCGGATACGTCGGATTAAAGATAAGGTTTTGTCTTTAGAGGTTAATCAATTCAAACATATTTCAGTCATTTCTTCAGGGCTCATCGAGACATTGAAGCTTGATAGAGAAAAATGTTTTGTCTTGCCATTAGGTGCAGATAAGTTAATCAGTAAGCAGAAGGATGTAAAGAAATGCATGAACCTATTGTATGTAGGAATATTCGATCAAAGGAATATTGAGGATACTATTAACGGATTTGCATTATTTTATTATAAATATAAAAATATAATTCCATGCCAATATACTATTATCGGCTACTCTTATAGAAAAGAATATGAAGAGAGCGTTATCAAAACTATTGAGGCTAGTAACCTTCAAAACATAGTAAGGTATGTTGGACGAAAGAATCATAACGAATTAAAGCAATACTTTGAATGTCACAACATAGGGGTATCTTATATTCCTTTAAGGGACTACTTTCAGCACCAGCCACCAACAAAGACTTACGAATACATACAAAACGGGTTGATTTGTCTTGCAACGGAGACCTTTGAGAATTCTAAAGTTATTAATTCAGCTAATGGTGTCTTAATTAGTGATGGGCCTGAGGCGTTCCGTAGGGGGTTGGAAGAAATATATGCCAATATAGATAAATATGATTCTAAAGATATTATGAAGCACAGTGAACAATATAATTGGAGAAAAATAGTGAACGATGTTTTAAAGAAAAAATTAGAAAGTATTATATAGGGGGGTCTATGAGAAAATTTGTATATATAACAGATGCCTTGCAATATCCGTATGACGAAGGGTTCAGAAAGTTTGCTTTTTATTTTTACAATAACTTATCAGGAATCTTTGATACAATTGTGTTAAACAACAATGACCATTTAGAGGAAAGCGAAAGCACATCATTTTATAAAGTAAATCATTCATTCTTGGACTATCATTTTCTAAAAAAAGTTAGTAAATATACAAAAATCGTATATCTACCTTTGGCATCAATAACCTTTAACAGTATTATAAGAGCAGTTATTATTTCAAAAGTAACTAAAAGACAGATATTTTTAGTTGGTCTACAAGAAAGAAAGCATACTAAAGTTCAACAAATACTAATAAAAAGAATAAAATGTATAACTTATTTATTATTGAATGGGTTTAAAAACACTAAGTTATTCAATAACGTAATCAGCATGAACAGCGGTGTCGACGCTAATAAGTTTAATGTTATTGATGATAGTGATGAAATTTTCAGAATTAAAAATAAATATTCCATACCCATAAATAAGAATATCTTCCTTCATGTTGGACATATAAAGAACGGTAGGAATATTGATGATCTAATAACCCTCCAGGAGAGAGTAGAAGATGGGCAAATTGTTTTGGTTAGTAGTAGCAGCACAGAAAGTGATCCAATAGAAAAGAAACGTTTAGTGGAAAAGGGGATTATCGTTATAGACCGTTATATTAAGAACATCTCCGAATTATATAACCTTGCAGATGCATACCTTTTTCTTGTTAAGCAAGATGACAATTTTATTTGTCAGCCTTTATCAGTTCTCGAGGCTCTGGTGTGTGGTAATCAAATCATAACATACGATTTTATACTTAAAAACAGATTTGATAAAATTGATAAAGGTATACAGTACTTAAGTACTATTGAAGATATTGTTAAATATTTAAGTAACTACAAAAAACCAACAATGGAGCAAAGAAAAAGAATTTCAGCAGAAACACTGGAAAATTACAATTGGAATTTAGTCATTAATAATGTCATTAGAAAGGTTATGAGTTCCAACGATGGTTAAGCTTATCTGTTTAGAAGGTATTGATGGATGCGGAAAAAGTACGCAAGTAAATATGGTGAAAAGTAATGTGAGTGTAGGATACTGCTGGTTAAGATACAAACCTTTCTTATTAAAGCCTTTATATATCGTAAAGACTATAAGAATGAGTAAAGGCGCAATAAAAAGTTTAGAACAGCAATATGAAAGCAATAGCATGATGAAGAAAAAGCTTTTTAAAAGCGGTATTATTTCAAGAATTTGGTACAGTATAGCCTTAATGGACTATATACTTGTGAGCAAGCTGAAATTATCTATTGCAAAAAGGAATAATAAGCTAGTTGTACTGGATAGATATTTCTTTGATTTTTTGATAGATCAGGGGCTTAATTTTGGGTGGGATAAAAAAAAGTATTTTTCTGAAATCAAAAAACTTAGTAAATTATTTAGGGTACCCGATAAGACTATCCTTTTGGATATACCGCCTGATGAAGCATTAAAAAGGAAACATGATATTCCTAATTTACATTATCTTAATACCAGATATGAGTTATATAATGTGATCGCTAAGGAATTGAATTGGGATATTATAAATGCTACATTGCCAAAGGAAGAAATTAATCAGAAAATATTAAGCATTGTGGAGTCTTTATCATGAAAAAGTTAGCTGTAATATTAATTGATGGACTGGATCCCGAGGTGCTCCAAAAACATATTGAGAGTTTGCCAAATCTTAAAGAACTCGTTGAGAAAGGTACTTTCAAAAAGCTTGAATCTGTCATACCTCCAGATTCCATACCAGCGTGGGCAACAATATACACCGGTGTTAACCCAGGTGAGCATGGTATTTTTGAATCTATAGATTATCTAAAAATAAAAAATCAAGATTTCTCTATGGATAATAGTGTTTTTAAGGGTAAGACATTTTGGGATGCTATTTCTAATAACGGCGACACTGTGGGTATTGTGAATCCATTTATAGCCTATCCAAGCTGGGATGTTAATGGATATATGCTATCAGGTCCTGTTTTTGAGTCCGGCAATGTTTCATGCAACGTTAAGGAGGTTATTGAAAAATATAATATACCTCCTTTGGGTGGTATAGTCGATTACCCTTGCGAAAAGTCATATGAAGAATTCTTGCAGAAAAGTTTAAGCTTGATGAAGGAGCAAAACGAATTAGCCTTAAATTTATTCAAAAATGAGAATACATCATTTTTCTTCTATGGAAATCTTATAGTAGATAGGATAAAACATTTCTATTGGAAATTTACCGAGAACAATAAAAAAAGTAGAAGTGAGTTCTTATCTCGTTCAGTATTAAATGTATATCGGGAAGTAGATAATCTCCTCGGAAAGATAAAGAATGTATTCCAGGGAGAAACAAATATTTTACTCATAAGCGATCATGGGCACCAGAGGCGAGTTGTAAAATCATTTTGCCTAAATGAATGGTTGCGCAGAAAAGGATATATTCAAACAAGATTTGGGGTAAAAACAATAGTTGAAGTAACAAAAAATATCATTCTCTCAATGTTGAGTAATCTTGGTCATATTGACTTAGCACTTAAAATCAGTAAATTTATTCCAAATGTGCGAAAACTAAAGAATAGTGAGTATATAAATAATTCTAAATCAGATTTTTATGTTCCCAAATTTGCTGGTATGAACCCCTATGGTGGGATTTGTATTAATAAGGAAAACGTAAATGAGAACGTCATAGTTGAATTAATGGATAAGCTAGGAAGTATAACCGATGGTGGAGTAAAAATCATTGAGTGGATTGAAAGACGTGAAAACCTGTATAAAGGAAGGTTTGTCAATCAATTTCCAGATATAGTATTTAAGCTGAATGATAATTACGGTATAAACAGAAGCTTCTATACTGGTAAAGTTTTTGGGAAAAATCATTTCTTTTCGAGAATTTCTGGAGGCCATAGACGGGATGGTGTGTTTTTATGTTCAGAAAAAGTTAATGGCCTGAATGATAGAGCAAAAATAAAAATTGAAGAAATTCATAAAATCATACTCGATCTATTTTATGATAGGGAAGTTGGATAATATAATGAAGATATTATTTATAAATAAGTTCCTCTACCCGAATGGTGGTAGTGAAACATATTGCTTCAATCTTGCTCAATTTCTTAAATACAAGGGTCATAAAGTACAATTCTTTGGCATGGATCACAGTAAGAATATAGTACACAACGATCTAAACTTAGGTGTTGCGAATACTGAATTTAAAAAGATATCTTTTAGCAAAATAGTATATCCATTTAAAATAATTTACTCTGCAGAAGCACGACGGAAAATTAAAGAGTTAATTAATTATTTTAAACCTGATATCGTTCATCTAAATAATTATAATTTTCAAATTACGCCTTCCATATTATACGAGATTAAAAAGTATAATATACCCATAGTTATGACTTTACACGATTATCAGCTCGTCTGTCCTAATCATATGCTCTACCTGGATCATAAGAGACAAATTTGCGAAGCATGTAAAGGGAGGAATTATATTAGCTGCATTAAAAACAAATGCCTGCATAACTCAAGAATTAAAAGCATTCTGGCAGCGTTTGAAGGGTGGATTTATTTTAAGTTAAGAACATATGAGAAGTACATCGATGCTTATATATCACCGACAATCTTTCTAAAGAATAAGCTCATCGAATTTGGCGAAAGTGGAGAAAGAATAAGTGTCCTTCCTAATTTTATTGGTAAACCTAAGGGGTTAGACGAAGGCTTAAAAGATAATTATGTTTTGTATTTTGGTAGATTATCACCTCAGAAGGGGATTAAAACTTTACTTAACGCGGCAGAAATGTTACCTGAGATCAAGTTTAAAATAGCTGGTGCTGGTGAATTGCAGGATGAAATAAAAGGCGGTAATATTGAGTTTTTAGGTTTTCAATCAGGTGATTTACTGAAATCGTTAATTAGTAATGCTTTATTTACAATTTATCCTTCCGAATGGTATG
The DNA here is from genome assembly GCA_023415205.1 of Bacillota bacterium. GTDB lineage: Bacteria > Bacillota > Clostridia > DSM-8532 > DSM-8532 > DTU059. Next base: position 200,653 of record JAEZLR010000006.1, read on the forward strand.
AAAATTGTCCTATGTCTGTTCTCGAATCCCAAATGTATGGAACGCCTGTTATTGGTGCCAGGATAGGAGGAATTCCTGAACTAATTGATGATGGTGTTGATGGCGTACTTTTTGAACCCGGAGACATTAATGGATTAATTGAAAAGATTAGGATGCTATATTATAACAGGTCCTTGTTGTTGGATTTTAGTAAAAAATGTGCCAATAAGGCAGAAAAATATTTAGTAAATGGATACTATGATCAACTTATAAAAATATATAAACAAGCAATCAATAAAAATTTAAATTGTGAGGTTCAGTAGAATGTCGAAAAGAAAGCTTTATGGTTCCATAATTATTACTTACAGGTGCAACGCCCGCTGTAATATGTGCGATTGCTTCAAAGATCCTACTCGCCCTGAAGAAGAGATAACAATAGATGTAATAAAGAAACTTCCGGAAATGGCTTTTACTAATATTACGGGAGGCGAGCCCTTTATACGCAAGGATATTATTGAGATTGTTAGAGAACTCTATAAAAAAACTAATAGGATCGTAATCTCTACAAATGGTTTTTTTACAGATAGAATAGTCTCTTTGTGTGATGAGTTCCCTGAAATCGGAATACGCATAAGTATTGAAGGACTTCAGGAAGCTAATGATAGGATAAGAGGTATCCCTGAGGGATTCAACAGGGGCTATACCACGCTTAAAAAATTAGTAGAAAAAGGGCACAAGGATATTGGATTTGGCTGTACTGTCCAAGAAATGAATGCGCATGATCTCGTCCCACTTTATAAAATGTCTGACGAAATGGGTATGGAGTTTGCCACTGCAACTCTCCATAACTCCTTTTATTTCAGAAAGATAGACAACGAGATTAATGATAAAGAAAAAGTAGCTCAAGCCTTTGAGGCGCTCATCAATGAACTGCTCAAATCAAAGTCTCCCAAAAAGTGGTTTAGAGCCTATTTCAATCATGGTTTAATAAACTATATCTATGGAAATAAAAGATATTTGCCTTGTGATATGGGTTCAAATGGATTTTTTGTAGACCCCTTTGGCCACGTGCTTCCATGCAATGGAAGCACAGAGAAAATGTCTATGGGTAACCTAAACGATCAAACCTGGGAAGAAATTTGGAACTCCACACGTGCACAAGCAGTAAGGAAAATGGTAAAGAACTGTCCTAAGAACTGCTGGATGATAGGGAGTGTTTCTCCGGCTATGCATCAAAGAATTTGGATTCCCGCATGGTGGGTCATAAAACATAAGATTAAAGGTGGTTACTCATTAAAGGAAAATAAGTACATTCACAAGAGGGCTATATGAAAATAGCAATGATCGGCCAAAAAGGTATTCCTTCAAGATCTGGTGGAATAGAGATACATGTTGAGGAGATTTCAAAAAGGCTTGCTAAGAGGAATTGTGAAGTAGACGTCTATTGTCGTCGTGGTTATTGTAGCAATATAGAGGAATGGCATCATAACGGAATTAATTTAAAATATGCACCCTATATACATTCGAAACATTTAGATGCTATAACCCATACCTTTACCTCTACTGTTAAAGCTTTATTCTCCGGTTGCGATATCTTTCATTACCACGCTTTGGGGCCGGCTACTCTTTCTTTTATACCTCGTATCTTTGGGAAAAAGGTTGTTTGTACAGTCCATGGACTTGACTGGCAACGTGGAAAATGGGGAGGGTTTGCTTCAAGATATCTTAAATTTGGAGAGTTTGCCACTGCTAAGTTCCCCAACATTACAATAAATGTTTCAGATAATCTTGTAAAATACTATTATGAAAAATACGGGGTTGATACAGTATTCATTCCAAATGGAGTGGAAAAACACGACAGAGTTGAACCGGAAAGGATAGGGCCGTCTTATGGCCTAGAGAAAGACGGCTACATTCTTTTTTTAGCCAGGCTGGTTCCTGAGAAAGGTGCACACTACCTTATAGCTGCGTATAAAAAGCTAAACACGGATAAGAAACTTGTTATAGCAGGAGGGGCAAGCCATAGTACGCATTATGAAAAATCGCTCCATCTCTTGGCAGATAATAACCCCAATATCATCTTTACCGGCTTTGTATCTGGAACTTTATTGGAGGAACTGTATAGCAATGCCTATTTATATGTTTTGCCATCAGATATTGAGGGATTACCCATCAGTTTGCTAGAGGCTATGAGCTTCGGAAACTGCTGCCTGACCAGTGATATTCCGGAAAACCAGGCTGTTGTAAAAGGTATGGGGATGACCTTTAGAAAAGGTGATGTTGAGGATTTGTATAGAGGTCTAGAAAGACTCCTTAATAACCATGCAACAGTATATAAAATGAAGGAAAATATACAAAAATATGTTTGTGATAATTATAACTGGGAAGATATAACTATTAGTACTCATGAGGTATATAAAGGTTTAATCAGTAAGTGAGGGATTATTATCAAGAAATCTCAGCTCCTGCGGGAATATGTGGCTATACTGTTAATATCGTCGATGGCACTTGTCCTAGTACAATCATATAATAAAGAAGAACTCTTTATTATACAGGATGAGGAAATTGCCATGTCAGGTTCATTTGGTGTTACACCACAGATGTTCGGCGCTAAAGGCGACGGAAAGAGCAATGATACGAAAGCCATTCAGGCGGCAATAGATTTCGCATCAAAAAATGGTGGGAACTTAGTCACAATACCAGAAGGAATTTATTCCGTGAGGAATCTGAAGCTAAAAGAAAACGTCACACTCATGGGTGAGGGTGAAAGAAGCATACTAAAGGCGGATCCGAGCTGTAAAACATGGGATGGAATTTTGTATTGTGAAAAACTTAATTCTGCAGAGATCAAAAACCTAACCTTTGATGGAAATAAGCCTATTGTCCCCGGTGATACACAAAAAGGCACCGTTAATATCTGGGTTAATTACAGTAAAAATGTTCAAATTAACGATTGCACATTCCAGAACAACAATTACTTGGGTATATGTATAAAAAGTTCAGACACCGTAAACATTTATAATAATAAATTTCTTAATTTAGATTGTGGGGTTATAACAACATCATATCCCTCCAGTAATCTAACAATTAGTAATAATTATTTTGATGGAGCAGAATTTTCTGAGCCAATATCTATTTTTGGCTTAAAGGAAGGATATCATGAGAATATAACTATAACAAGTAATATAATCAAAAACCATACCAAAGGGAGTGGAATACTTGTAAGAGCAGCTAAAACAGTCTTGATTAGTGATAATGCAATAGATAACTGCTGTACGGGCATATTTTTATCAACCTCGGAGTACAAAGGTACAAAGTATGGAGTTTTTGATGCTATAGTTGAAAATAACACCATAACTAATTCGATTTGCGAAGGAATATTAATAGAAGGCTTAAATAACTCCAAGGTATTGAATAACAAAATTGAGAATGCAGGTTCATTTGGTATATTAACAAAGAATGCAGATAGTAGCACAATTAGCAAAAACGTGTTGACCAATATGGACATTTCATCATTAACATACGATGGATTTGCGATGACATTAAGCGGATTGACATTTTCAAATGTAAACAATAATACAATTGTTGTCATTAATGATAAACAAATAGATAAAAATAGGAAACCCATAACCATATCCGCAAATTCATTAAACAACACTTTTAGTGGAAATGATGTCTCATTGAGTTTTGATGATTTATACAGGAAAGTTTCTAAGATAAATACTTTTGAGTAAAGAGGTTGGTATGAAAGAAAACCAAATGTTTTTGATATCTTTATTAAAAAAGGAAATTAAAAAGGAACTCTATCAGACCTGCTTACTGAATTCGCTAAATAAAGACTTCTATAGAGATATATCAATATATGGGCTTCGAGGAATTTTATATCCTTCACCCTTGAAGGATGTTATAGAAGACGAAAACCAAAAAAAAATACATGAAGATTGGACACATTATATCAAACGTAACGTCATGTCCAATCTTTTATTTATTCAGCAATCAAAATATATATTTGGGTTATTTCAAGAAGTAAGAATAACACCTGTCATTATCAAGGGACTATCTATTGCACGTTTGTATAAGAACCCTGAAAACAGGTTTATGGAGGATTTGGATTTACTTATACATCCTGATGAGTGGAATAGATCAAAGAAACTTCTCTCAAAACATGGATATAGTCAAGTTAATGATGATGATTACCACCCAATGCATATAAAATATACCAAGGTAGGTGGAATACCCGTCGAACTACACAATAGCTTAGTACATACAGGGTATCTAGGCGAACATGATGTTGATGAGTGGTATCAAAATATATGGAAAAATAAAAGGCTAATAAATGTAGAAGAAACTCAACTTTTTTCACTTGCACCTGAAGATGAGTTAATAAACCAAGTCGTTCATTTCGCAACCCATTTTGTTTTTTATGGGGTAAGGTTAAAACATTTATTCGAAATTTCCCTAATTATTGAGTCATTTAATAAGGAAATTGATTGGAGATATGTATATGATACACTTAAGAAGCTAAACTTCTATGACTTCGGAAATCTCATATTTTCAACGTGTAGAAAATATTTTGAAGTCAATGTACCCGAAATGATTTTCAGTATTAAGGATGAAAGGCAGAAGAAATTTATGGAGGATTTTCTGGATTACTATTGTACAGAGAATGTCCCATATATATCAGGTTACTTAAATATTCTTACGAGGTACCGAATCATATTTAAAAATCAGGTTCTATTACAGCCTTTACTTTGGGCCATTGCACTAAAATCTCAGTATAACATTTTTGGTTTTAAAATTGATATGCTTTTACCTAATACAACAAGAATCATTACACATATAAACAAGAAAATTCGAGTAATCAGGAAATTTAGGCTTGCTTGACGATAAAGTGGGGGACGATTTCTTAAATAAGCTAAACATCTAGTATTCTTTCGACTATAAAAATACTAACATTAAAATCCAAGTTAGTTGAGATAGTTATTAGTAATTGTTTAATTCTATATGTTACTAAACTATATAACCGAACCCATTACCTATTTTATTATTCATCTCTTTTGCTTTTTCTACAGAATAATATTTAGAGCGCAATGTATAAGATTCATCAAATTTTGGACTCACTTCAAATAGTTTCTCTTGAGTTTTAATGTATTCTTCCATCGTGGAAATGACTTTACATGGATTACCCACAGCCACAGTATTGTCGGGAATGTCCTTTGTAACAACGCTGCCTGCTCCAATAATCACGTCATTCCCAATATTCACATTAGGAAGTATTATGCTTCCTGCTCCAATAAATACGTTATTACCAATGTTGACTTTTCCTATTTTGGTATAACCTAAATAAAGCTTTGTGCTTGCATCATGTGCAAGAATGTGAACTCTTGGAGCAAGCGTTACATTGTCTCCTATTTTTATTAATGAGCAGTGGGAATCATCAATAATACAGTCCTGAAGTATTTTGAAGTTTTTACCTATTCTTAATCCACGTCTCTGAATTAAAACATCAAAGCTAATGCGTCCAAACAATTTAAGCAAAACAAAATTAGTGATTCTTGCTTTAATACTCATTAATAGAAACCTCCAATTGACAATTCTAATACTATATTAGGAGTTAAAATAATATTATACAATTAAGTATGAAGCTATAATTCTATACGTCAACAAGCATCACCAAAAAACCTTCATATGAAAGCTCATCAAGAAGAGTAACTACTGATGTGAAGTCAGTAGCAAAAATAATACTTATCCTTTTGCGTTAACGAATATCGGTCGTTATTAAAATTCTGCTTTAGGGGCCTTCCGCCTTGAAATCACAATTGCAGCTAGAATAAAAACGATTCCCAGTCCATAAAACGCTTCTATAGGGATGCCGCCGGTCTGGGGCAGAATTTCAGGAGCGGCCTGAGGAATTACATCATCTGACACGATCTCCATGGGGGCCGATTCGGGCGTATCACTATCCTTTATTTCTGTGATCTCTTCGTCATAGGTATATGAAACAACTGTTTCGGCAGTTGCAATACATAAGCTGCTTAAAATGAATATGCAGGTCATTAAAACAGCAATTGTTTTCTTCATGAACATTACCTCCTTGTTTACCATTTATTATAATTTATTTGTAATAATATTGCAACATTCACAAAAATATTATTCGACTTCAGCCATTAGCGAAAGTGCTTCTTTTGTATAGTTTGTTAGTCTATGCTTGCTGGCATAAGGCATGCTCTCCACATGGGCACAATCTCTTAGGTGAGCTTTTCCTTCATCAATACTGTTTTGGCTCAGATAGTATTTCCCCGACTCAAGATAGGCCTTTGACAGCAACTCATAATTTATGCTGTTGCAGGGCTGATAGGTAATGAGATCTTGGGCGCTTTTCAAGGCTTCGATGGGCATACCAGAATTAAAATAGGTTTTAGTCAGGATCTCATGGTAGGTGGGATAGTAAGGGTTCAAGTTAACACTACGTTTAGCCAGCTCAAGCGCTCCCCTTCGCCATTGGGCGGAGGTCTCTTGATTGCTATGGTTTTCTGCAAAGAAGTTATAGAGCTTTGTCAATTGGAAGGTATAGCCTGAATTGATAGGGTCAAGTCGTAACGCTTCTTCGTAGTAAACTCGCGCATTTTCATACCTTTTATTTTCCAAGGCACTTTGGCCCTGGTGAGCATGGTATGCTGCCATGCTGTAGAGGGTATTTACTGAAAAGAGACATGAACAAACAAGCACAAGGCTCAGGACGGATAGGCTGTGCCTTGCTTTCGGTGGTTCAGCTCTTGCAGGCTGCTTCTCTTCTTTACCGCTAGTGTGTTGAATGGCAGCATAGGAGAGCATGGCCCAGAAAATCAAGGCAATGGACGGGTAGGATAACTCAAAATCCATGACTGAATGGGTGGAAAGGGCTAGAAAGGCACATAAAACGCCTGTGATTTGTACCTTGTTCCAGGTAACATTGGTCTTATAACGGGACCTTATCAAGAACCAAATACCAATGGATACCAGGGTAAAAAATGAGATAAACCCGAGTATCCCTGCTTCCACAAAAACCTGAAAGTAGTGATTGTGCACTGCTTTTGCCGTATAAAACCAGGTTTGGACACTCTGATAAAGAGCTGTCCATCCCCCTCCGCCGAGGCCCAACAAGCCATAATTTTGGATGAGCTTCAGGGCATCCTTGTCGAAGTCTAAACGATAGCGAAAACTGGTATTGTCAAAATTGAAATTTTCCCAGCGCTCCAGAATGTTTTGTGGTATCAGGCTTAAGATCTTATCTCTGAACACAAACAAGCTAAGGAGAGCAAGGATGATGGCCAGAACAGCAAGCATAATGACCAAGAGCGGCCTGATCTTCTTTCCTGCCAGGGCTCTACGGAGGCATTCAAAAACAAAAGCCAAAAGGAGAGTCATGACAAAAGAAATGACCACCCACCGGGTGAGTGAAACATAATCCAGGGATCCGGTCAATTTTTGTACTTTGGACATACAAAGAACGGCAGGTAGGCCTGCGGCCAGCAAATAACCGAAGGTTCTTATTCTATGGCCCTTAGGTTGAAGTATGAACACTAGGATCAATGCAGCCCCTCCAACCAGATATCCCCCTTTTGACCCCGTGAGAAGCGTGGCCAACAGCAATGTGTTGGCAGCCCCTGAAAGAAATAGGATGAGGATTCTGCTCTTGAGGGTATTCATTAATGTGAGCGTGAAGATAAGGCAAATAATAAAATAGATGACTGAGGCGTTATAGTATTGAAAGGTTGATCCCACTCGGTCCTCATGCAAGGTGTCGTTTAATAGGGGGAAGGCCTTGGTTAAAGCTTCAAGACCAATGACTGCGGCTGTAAATCCTGAAAGAATTGTTGGAACCATGAGAACGGCTCCAAGGGATTCTTTCTTATCTCGGAAATAATCATAAAGGATGACGAATACAACAAAATACTCAGTATATTGAATGATGGCCTCGATATTCTCGCGCATATTAACGGCACTGATAAAACTCAATCCATAGGCTACAATCAGTAACGCAGCGGGGATAGTAAGCCAAGGATTAAAATAAAGGTGCTCCTTTAAGGATAGCTTGGCCAGAAAATAGAGAACCGCGAATAAAGCAATCACCGCTAAGAAGAGGGAAGCTTCAAGAGGAAAGAAAAGCCCTTTGAAAAGTGGGGAAATGGAGAGGGTGAGAATGAGACCCCAAACACATAATTTCTTCATGGCGCACCTTAATTTATTGAAATTTATAAGATTGGTCAATGTAGGTAAAAAATGTTATAATTGCATCTATCATAACATAGGTGAAATTTTGGGTCAATCAAAAGGGATGGCCAATAATGTGTGATAAAATAGGGGGATGCTAATATTCCTTAGATGGGTGAGTAAATTGTAAATGGATAAAAGGCAAAAACTTATCTTTAAAATAATGACCCTGATTTTTTTAATAGCCTCCGTTCTTATAATTGTCTTGTTTACCGGGAAAACGGGGGAAGAGTCCAACGAATTAAGCCGCTGGGTGGCTAAAAAGATTGAGAACTTTGTTGGCAGCCATTTCACAATAAGGAGAGAAGATGTCTTCTGGAGAAGTACCTTAAACGCAATCCTGCGTAAGCTGGGGCATTTTCTAGAGTTTGCATTTTTAGGCTTAACGATGGGGGCATTTTTTATTTTGATCCTACGTAAGAAATGGGTTTCCGCCTTATTATCTTTGGGACTATGCTGTCTGATGGCCCTTTTAGACGAATACCGACAAATCTTTATTTCAGGACGGACCCCTCAGTGGTTTGATGTAAAGCTGGATATTATGGGCTCTTTATTCGGTATTCTCCTTGTCTTTACCGTATGGAGCATCTACTCCAGGCTGATGATTTATAAAAAGCGCGTCAATGAAATGGAGCAAATCATAAAAAATCACCATTTGGAGGAATGATAGAAGTATGCTATAATACCTCTGGTTCAGCAGAAATGAGGAGTGCATCAACGTGGCAAATAAGAAGAGCGAAAAGAACAAGTTCAAAATACTTCTGGATCTATTTATAACTTTCTTTAAGATAGGTGCTTTTACCATCGGAGGCGGACTTGCCATGCTTCCGGTCATAGAGCGGGAGATAGTAGATAAAAAAGGCTATATTAATAAAGAGGAAATCATTGATGCTTTTGCTATCTCCCAGTCTCTACCAGGGGTAATAGCCATCAATTCAGCCATATATGTAGGATACCGCGTTGCGGGGCTGGTGGGTTCAATCTTTACCGCGTTTGGAGTCATTCTCCCCTCTTTCATCACCATTTTATTTATTGCCATACTCTTTCCCACCGTAAGCGGGAATGTTTGGGTCAATAAAGCATTGACTGGGGTTAAGGCCGGCGTTGCCGGTGTCATTGCCGTATCGGTGGTCAATCTGGCAAGGAAAGCCTTGAAGGATGCCTTCGGTATCATTCTTGCGGTTGTGGCTTTTGTTCTGGCGGCGATATTTGACATAGGAATTGTATACATTGTTCTGGCCGGAGCCCTGTTGGGTTATCTTTACTATGGGATAAGGAGAGTAAAGAATGATATTAATTAATCTATTTCTGGTATTTTTTAAGGTGGGTTTGATTGGTTTTGGCGGTGGCTATGCTATTTTGACCATGATTCAGAAGGAGCTTTTAAGCCTTGGGTGGATTACCGCAGAAGAATTCGGCAATATGGCGGCCATCTCACAAATGACCCCCGGGCCTATTGCAGTAAACGCTGCAACCTATGTAGGTTACCGTGTGGGTGGCTTCTGGGGCTCAGTAACGGCTACCCTTGGGGTTTCATTACCCTCCTTGATTCTGGTGGTTATTGTGGCCCATTTTATCCTGAAATTTAAAGAAAGCCGGTTGGTTGAATCCTGTATGAAGGGGATACGACCTGTAACGGTAGCTTTTATAGCCTCAGCGGCAATTTTCTTTGCCTATGAATCCTTTGTAAATCTAGAGCTTCCTCTTTTTATCAATCCAGGAGCATTCGCTGTCTTTGTCCTGTCCATCATAGCGGCAGTAGTAGTTAAAATGGATACCATCCTGATTATTTTGTTGTCAGCGGTGCTGGGCCTGATTATCCTTTAAGGAAAACAAAAAAGCCCAGGCTTTAGCCAAGGCTTATACTTTCGCTAAAAAGAGGAGAAGAAGGGTTAATCGATGATGATTCCCTTAATCTCATTGACAAAGTCGTCGGCATTATCGTTGTGAACTTCCACCTTGATAGGTTTTGAAAGATCCAGGCTAAAAATCCCCATAATGGATTTAGCGTCAACAATATACCGACCGGATGTGAGATCAACATCGAAATCATACTTGTTTACGATGTTAACAAAATCCTTCACATCATTAATGGATTTTAGTAAAATGTTGAATGTTTTCATTGGCTTTTTACACCGCCTTTCAGTGTTTATAATGCAATCAACACAATTAATAGTTTATTACCATGGAACCCCATAGTCAATGGTTAAAGTGTTAAGACTTTATGTAGGGTATGTAACATTTTTAGGGAAGTGAGACAGAATGGCAGAAAAAAGGAAGGTAGCGTTTATCACCCTCGGCTGTAAAGTTAATGCGGCGGAAACAGAAGGAATGAAGAGGTTGTTTCAAAAGGCGGGCTATGAAATTGTTTCCGAAAGTGAATACGCCGATGCCTATATAATCAATACCTGTACGGTTACCAGTATGAGTGACAAAAAGTCGCGGCAGATGCTCCGTCGTGCCCACAGCATGAATCCCCAGGCCATCATCGCAGCGGTGGGATGCTTTGCACAGGTTTCCCCGGATGAAGCCGCCAAAATTGAAGGTGTTAATCTTGTGGTTGGAAACAATAGAAAGCATCAGATTGTCGAGCTTGTAGAAAATGTGCAGGATAACGAACCCGTCAGGCTGGTCAATGAAAGGAAAAGCCTATCGGAATTTGAAGAGCTACCTGTAGAAACCTTTGAAGGCCACACACGTGCGTTTTTAAAAATTCAGGACGGTTGTGACCAGTTTTGCTCCTACTGTATCATACCCTATGCTCGGGGTCCGGTGAGAAGCCGGAACTTGGGGGATGTGCTCCATGAGGCCAGGGGCTTTGCCCAAAGAGGATACAAGGAAGTGGTTCTTACCGGAATTCATTTAACCTCCTATGGGGATGATCATAAGGGAACCGGGCTGGCTCACCTTATACGAGAGATTCATGCCATAGAAGGTATTGAAAGAATTCGCCTGGGCTCATTGGAGCCCCTCTTCCTGACTATGGATTTTATACAGGGCATAAAGAGCCTTCCGAAGCTTTGTCCCCATTTTCATATTTCTCTCCAAAGTGGTTGTGAAAAGACCTTAAAAAGAATGAACCGAAAATATACGCCGGAGGATTACCGAAACATCGCCAAGGCCTTGAGAGAGCACCTTTCCGATGTGACCCTTACCACCGACATCATGGTGGGCTTCCCGGGTGAAACCCAAGAGGATTTCATGGAATCCTATAGGTTCTGTGAGGAAATGAATTTCCTATGGGCTCATGTATTTAAGTACTCCCCTCGAAAGGGCACTCCGGCGGCTCGCTATCCTGATCAGGTGGATGCTACGGTTAAGGAACAAAGAAGTAGACAAATGATCTCTCTAGCCGAAAAGCAACGCAAAAAGATATTCAGCCAATTCTTAGGGCAGGAAATGCCCATCCTGCTTGAACAACCCATTAAAGACAGCCAGAATGACATGGAGGGGCTTACTGCCAATTATATTCCAGTGGCTGTAGAGGTTGAAAACCGAAATTCCGGGGAAATAATAGACATCAGGCTTATGTCTGTTGAAGGGGAACGAATGAGGGGAAGCGTGGTCTAATCTTACAATGTGGTTTCTGTTTTGTGTCATAACTTGATTTAATGCCCTTTATATATTAATATAATGATAAACAAAAAGTATTATAGGATTAAGTCGGATAGAGGAAGCTGGTGATTGTTAATGTATTCTGGGACAATGAAATTTGACTTTAATAATGACAAGACCAACCAAACCCGGGAAATCATCCAAAAGGTGTACGAGGCGCTGAACGAAAAGGGCTATAACCCGATTAGCCAAATTGTTGGCTATATTATGTCAGGCGATCCTACCTACATCACCAGTCATAATAATGCCAGAAGCCTGATCAGAAGGTTGGAGCGGGATGAGATTTTAGAAGAGCTCGTCAAATTTTATTTAAGTGAAAACTAAGAAAATGTAAGTCTTATAAAACCCGCTAAACAAGCGGGTTTTCTTATGACTGAGTTTATCTGGCAGACCTTATTTGCGTTTTGGATATAAAGCTTACCTTTAAAGGATAAATTTAAGAGACTTATCTTTTGATAATTAGGGAAAGGGAGCAAGATGGAATACAGGGAGCTCGGACGCACGGGTATTATGGTGTCAAGGCTATGCTTCGGTGGTCTGGTTATTGGCCCGCTTCAGAAGAATCTGAGTGTGGAAGAAGGGGCAGAGATTATTGCTGAAGCACTTCGCCTAGGTGTTAACTTTATAGATACTGCCGATCTTTATGAAACCTACGGCCCTATTCGACGTGCCATGGAACTGACAGGCCTTCGCCCCGTCATTGCTTCAAAGTCCTACGCCTATTCCCGGGAAGATGCAAAAAGAACGGTGGATAAGGCCCTGACATCACTTAAGCTGGACAGCTTGGACCTCTTTCTCATGCATGAGCAGGAAAGTGAGCATACCCTTCGTGGTCACTGGGAAGCCTTGGAATACTATCTTGAGCTTAAGCAGCAGGGTGTTCTTAAGGCGGTGGGGCTCTCAACCCATCATATTGCCGCTGTCCAGGCCTCACTGAATATGCCTGAAATTGAAGTCATTCACCCGATTACCAACAAAGCCGGGCTGGGGATATGTGACGGAAGTATGGAACAGATGCTTTTGGCTCTGGAGCAAGCGTACCATAAAGGAAAGGCTATTTATGGGATGAAGCCCTTTGGAGGCGGAAATCTGCTTCATTCCTTTAAAGAGTGTCTGGAGTATGTCGCCTCCATTCCATTTCTCCACTCCATCGCCGTGGGCATGCAGAGCCTGGAGGAGGTTCGGATGAATGTCGCTTTGTTTAATGATTTGCAGCATGCCGGAGAGCTTGTGGGGGATTATCAACCCGAAAACAAAAAGGCTCTTCATGTGGATTTCTGGTGTGAGGGCTGCGGTAAATGTCAGGAGCGCTGTAAACAGCAAGCCCTGGTTTTAAAAGAAGGAAAGCTGGTCATCAAAGCGGACAGGTGTGTCTTGTGCGGCTATTGTGCAAGCTCATGTCCCGTCTTTGCACTTAAGGTTTACTAAAAGTCTCCTCTTGACAATTACCTTAGCAGATGTATAATAGCATTAATTGAATACAATACAATCTTCAGGGCAGGGTGCGATTCCCTACCGGCGGTAATGTGGTTAAGTCCATTAGCCCGCGAGCGAAAGCAGATCTGGTGAGATTCCGGAGCCGACAGTAAAGTCTGGATGAAAGAAGATGATAACGTTAGGACTATTTTCGTTCCCCTGAGATTGCTTTGGGGAATTTTTTATGCATTTTTTAAGCATCTAGTCTCAGGTTGTATTGTAAAAACAAATTTAAAGGAGTGTTTGTTTTTATGAAGATCGGGGTCAGAAAAATGTGTACCATGGCTGTTCTAGCCGCATTATCCTTGGTTCTTATGCTGCTTATCCGCTTTCCGATTTTCCCCGCAGCCCCATGGCTTGAATACGAGCCGGCCAATATCCCTATTCTAATAGGAGGATTCATCTATGGCCCTGCCGCCGGGATTATTATCACCCTTATTGCAGCTTTGATTCAAGCCTTGACAGTGAGTGCATCCTCTGGAGTGATTGGTTTTATAATGCATGTCATTGCCACAGGAACCTTGGTGACAGTATCCTCCGTCTATTATAAATATCACAAAACCCATAAAGGCGCTTTTATTGCCTTGCTCCTCGGCTGCCTCTCAATGACTGCGATCATGATTCCTACCAATCTCATTATATCCGTTAATTTCTGGGGCTTGAGCCTTGAGTCCGTTAAGGCCAGTATTATTCCCATACTCATTCCATTTAATCTTATTAAATCCGGAACGAATGCTCTGATTGTATTTTTAACCTACAAGACGATTCGTAAGGTCATAAAAGACTAAGAGTTTATAGGGGGGAGGGATCCAGCGTAATCCCTCTCCTTTTTTATTTTGGCAAGAATTATTATGTCTCCCTTAGAAGGGTATAGATATCTCTTTCAATGTAAAAAATATGTGATACCAAGGATTGTGCCATATACCACCTTTACATTTTAGCCCGCTTCATGTATGCTAATATGTGGTTATTAATTTAACAAACAATAGAAAGGAGTTTATTATATGAAACAATATCTCGAAATTGAAAGTGTATTTGCAAGAGAAATTCTTGACTCCCGCGGAAACCCCACAGTTGAAGTTGAAGTCATTGTTGAAGGCGGCTTTATTGGCCGTGCGGCTGTCCCTTCCGGAGCATCAACCGGTGCTTTTGAGGCTGTCGAATTGCGTGATGGCGATAAGGGTCGTTACCTTGGCAAGGGCGTACAAAAGGCTGTTGACAATGTCAATGATGTCATTGCCCCCGAAATCGTAGGTATGAATGTTTTCGACCAGATTCTTATTGACAAAACCATGATCGCTCTTGATGGAACACCCAACAAGAGTAAGCTTGGTGCCAACGCTATTCTGGGTGTTTCTTTGGCAACGGCAAAAGCAGCGGCTGAGTCTTTGGGCCTTTCTCTTTATCAGTACATTGGAGGAACCAATTCTAAGACTCTGCCTGTTCCTATGATGAACATCATCAATGGCGGCAAGCACGCTGACAACTCTGTAACTGTTCAGGAATTCATGATCATGCCTGTAGGCGCTGAAAGCTTCAAGCAAGCCCTCCAATGGTGTGCAGAAATATTCCATAACTTAAAGAGCGTATTAAAGAGCAAGGGCTATTCCACCGCTGTAGGTGACGAAGGTGGTTTTGCTCCTAACCTTAAGTCCGACGAAGAGGCTATTCAGGTAATCCTTGAAGCCGTTATCAAGGCTGGCTTTAAGCCCGGCGAACAGTTCCGCATTGCTATTGACGCCGCTGCTACTGAAATGTATGAAGAAGCAAAGGCTCATGGCAAGGAAGGTATGTACTACTGGTGGAAAACCGACAAGTGGATGACCAAGGAAGAAATGGTTGGTTTCTGGGAAGATATGTGCAACAAGTATCCTATCATCTCCATTGAAGACGGTGTTTCCGAGGAAGACTGGGAAGCATGGAAGCTCCTTACCGATAAGCTCGGTAAGAAGGTTCAGCTTGTTGGTGACGACCTCTTTGTAACCAACACCGAGCGCCTCAAGAGAGGTATCGATATGGGTGTTGCCAACTCCATCCTCATCAAGGTTAACCAGATCGGTTCTCTCACCGAGACTCTTGAGGCTATTGAAATGGCCAACCGTGCCGGTTATACCGCTGTTACCTCTCACAGATCCGGTGAGACTGAGGATGCTACCATTGCTGATATCGCAGTAGCCACCAACTCCGGACAGATCAAGACCGGTGCGCCTTCAAGAACCGACCGTGTCGCCAAGTACAACCAGCTTCTCAGAATTGAAGAAGAGCTGGGTGAGGTGGCTGAATATCCCGGACTGGCTGCCTGGTTTAATCTGAAAAATAAGTAATTGACCGTTAATCCAAGACCGCGTACAATATATGTATGCGGTCTTTTTTTCCAAAATTATTATTTTTTCGACGTCTCGGCTACTTCATAGTTCTAGCTCCATTGATATTAACTTAATTAAAGGAGAAAATCGTTTATGGCAGGTAAGAACTTGAAAGATTTAGCAGCTTCGCTAGGTTTCGAGAACAAGAACAATCGCTTTTTTGGTGATTATCAAGGCTACAGCATCACCTTAAGTGATAGCAACGAACAAAAAAATCTCATGATCGGGATAGCGCTCCCAGGAGATGATCCACGTACGAATCAAATTGTGGAATTCATCGAAAAAAACAAAAAAGAGTACGGAATAGTGGAATACTCTATTCACCCCTCCCATGTGAGCATCTCGGTTCAGAATATAAAAGCTTTTGACGAAACTCTGACAAGACTTATGAATGATGCAATTAGGTTGATTCGGGAGCTGGGCATCCCAGGAAGTGAGGTATGCTGGTATTGTAACCTCACAGGTGGAACAGAAAAGGTTCAGGTAAATGAAGCTGTTGTTTCCATGCATAATGGCTGCATTGAAAGCTTTAGCCAGAAAATCGAGCAGGCCTCTCAAGAGTTCCACAGTGAAAAGAAGAATTATGGCCGCGGGTTTATTGGAGCGCTCATTGGTGGTATTGTAGGGGCTATTCCATGGTTGATTGTCTACCTCGTTGGATATGTCGTTGCGATTTTAGGCGTTCTTATTGGTTTTGCTTCTCAAAAAGGCTATGAGCTTATGGGTGGCAAGCCTGGTAAGGCTAAAGCATGGATAGTCCTTCTTATTGTTATTGTAGTCGTCTTTGGATCCCATTTTATTGGGGACACCATTGAGCTGAGTAATTATTTAAAAGATGAAGGCTTCACGGATTTCGTATACTCTGATGTAGTGGATTTTCATATTACCATGATTCAAGAAGATTCTGAGTACAGAGGAGTAATTTTAGGAAACCTGCTAAAAGGCTTATTGTTTGGTGGAGCAGGAGCTGTGGGTATTTTCCTTGGCCTTAAAAAAGAAGGCAAAGGAAACATTGCCACTTTAAAGCGGATAGCTTAAAGTGCATAACCATTAACCCATGAAATGGATCGCATATTAAGGATTGAATTTAAAAGGATGCTGGCAATAGGCTGGCATCCTTTTTTACGTCATTTTATAGATTTTGGGCTCTTTTGGTTTGAATAAGGTAAAATTAACTAGAGGTAAAAATTAAATGTTGATATCCTATAGGTGAACACTCTTTAAAATAGCGTGTTATGACAATTTTATAAGAGACTGTTCTATGAACAAGGCCTAAGAAACTAATCTATAATCAAGAGGATATCTGATAGACTGAGAAGCTTTTTCGCAAGTGGACAATAAACGAGAGATCCGGATTACAATATGAATAGAAAGTAGGGCTTCTCAATATGTGAAATGCTAGGTTAAATTTGCATGAACAAATACTATTAAGTAGTAGGAAAAATAAAAATAGTTTAGCTATCAGAAAATTGATTAGAAGCTAGAGTCTTGGTCTTAACGCCCCAGGTCTTTCCAATGTTCCAGGGCTTCACTGACCTCCATCAAAGCGTTGCTTTTATCCTTGGTCTTAATCGCTCCTTTCAAGCGTGCCACGTTGGTATCGAAAGAATTGATTTCATCTCGTTCAGAACTGAACTGAACACGTTGAACGATAGTCTTCCACGCATGTTCAAGTTCCTTCGTTTTCTTTTGAACCTCTTCCCATTGATCCGTCAGGATATCCTCTGAAATGCTTTGAATAAGTAGAGGAATATTATCCTTATGGCCTAAGGGTCTTTTTAATAAATCACCACTTAGCATAACGCAGACGAATAGGACTAAGCTTACAATGGGAACTGCTGCAACCATAAGCTTTCTCATGTCGATAACCCTCCGTTCTTAGTAAGGTCCCTTAAAATCACCGATATCGATTGGCTTGGATAGATGATCCTCATATTTATCAATATAAAGATTGCCGCCTGGATTGAGAGTCACTAAAAAAACCTCTGAGAGGTTATAAATGCCCTGTAGCTTCAATTCATTCATTAACCAGGCTTTATCCTTACCAAGCTGTCGGAGGTTTTCTTCCACCAGAATACCATCATAGACCAGTTCAGTGCTGATACCTGAATCCTGAACCGTAATATTCATATCCTTAGGGGTCACGGGCTGAAATTCGGGTTTTTTAAGAATGGATAACTGACCGTTGGGCTCAATTATAGCAAATTCAACCTGATTGGGATCGAAGACGCCTTGGTTCCTTAAAAGGCCCAGGATATCGGAGGCTCTATACTTGGCCTTCTTCAAGACCTTTTCCATAATCTTTCCGTTCATGATAACAATGACCGGTTCACCTTCCAGGAATTTAGCTGCATAGTGCCATTTCATGGTGATGAGCTCCATGAGATAACCCAAGCCTGCCCACGTGAGCAAACCAACCCAATGGGGCCAGGCTCTACTGGATAAATCGGTGGTCAAAGAAGCAGCAATTGAACCGATGGTGATGCCCAGTACATAATCAAAAAAGGTTAATTGGCTAAGTTGTTCCTTCCCTATGATCCGAGTGAATATAAGAAGTGAGAAAAAGCCAATGATTGAGCGAACGAATACCACCAGACCTTCATTCAAAACGCCAACACCTCTTTAAGTCAATATCCAAAATATTGTTTGGAGCAAGTAGGCGCTTTATACATAAGGTGCTGTAAAAGTCCATTCAGTTACCTCAATGATGACTTCTTTACCACTTGCCATCTGTGCTATAAGCTGAATGAAGAATTGCTACTTTTTGGGCTTCTGTATTTTTTTCTCACGCATATAGTTGAAACTGGATAGTGTGAGAGACAGGCAAAAATAAGATGATCAAAAACAAGCATAATACTCTTTTTTGGATCTTAATAGGGGTTCTTGTTATCCAGATAGGTGCCTTGACCTATAAATTTCTTGGGGCTGATACAGTCAATCTTTATGTGGATGGCCAGGGTAAGTTTGAAGAAAGAGAAAAGGTGGCCGTTCCCATCCTTTTATATCATAGTATACTAGAGGGGAACAAGATTATCGACAGCTATACCATAAGGCCTAATGAGTTTGAGAATGATCTTAAATATATTCAGAGCAATGGGTACACCACCGTTACCATGAATGATCTGGTTGAGTATGTGTATAATGGCGCCCTGCTTCCGGAAAAGCCCATTGTCCTTTCCTTTGATGACGGTTACCTGAATACCTATCACTACGCCTATCCTTTGCTGAAAAAATATGAGATGAAGGCGGTTTTATCCATCATAGGAGATTCTACGGATATCTTTACTAAGGTAAAGGATGAGAACCTTTTTTATTCCCATACAAGCTGGGACCAAGTCAATGAGCTGATTGCCTCAGGCTATTTTGAAATTCAAAACCATACCTATGCCCTCCATACCACCAACAAGGGACGAGTGGGAACCAAGATGAAGAAGGGGGAGTCACTGACTCATTATGAAGAGGTTTTGACTAAAGATATAGGGAACTTCCAGAAATTAATTGAAGAAAAAACAGGATATCTTCCCAATACCTTCACTTACCCCTATGGTGCCATCAGCAAGGAATCGGTGAATATCCTTAAGAATATGGGCTTTAAGGCCACGCTGACTTCCTATGGAGGGGTTAACTATATCACGAGGGATGAGAATTGCCTGTTTGGATTAAAGCGCAATAACCGCCCTAGGGGGGTCTCGAGTTATACCTATTTTAAGCGGATTTTGAAGGAATGATGTGCTAAAAGAAAATGATCCTCCAAAGAGAACCAGAAGAAAGAAGAAGTTTGGATGTTTATGAGCTGGCAGGTCATCCAAGCTTCTTCTTTATTGGGTGGGCCGTGTCCTATGGTGAAAGGTAACCGCTGGCAGCATTCTTAGGTGAATGCTATCGTGAAGGCCATTGACGGAGGGCTTAGAAGTACTTTTTCTTTCCCATAGTTTCTTGAACAATTCTCAGGGCTTCACCAAATCTTTGATAATGCACAACCTCCCGCTCTCTTAAGAAACGTAAGGGATCAATGACATCGGGATCATCGGCCATATGGATGAGGTACTCATAGGTTGCCCGGGCCTTTTGCTCTGCAGCCAGATCTTCATTCAGGTTGGCAATAGGATCCTCCATGGACTCAATATAGGCGGCGGTGAAAGGAACGCCATTGGAATCGGAGGGGTAAACAGCTCTGCCATGGATGGCATACATGGTATCAAGATGAAGCTTTTCCAATTCTTCCGGTGAGACCTTATCCATCAGTTGGTGAACCATTGAGCCTATCATCTCAAGATGGGCAAGCTCCTCGGTTCCGATATCATTCAATATCGCCTTGGTTTCCTTGGTGGGCATGGAAAACCGTTGGCTCAGATAGCGCAAAGAAGCGGCCAATTCTCCGTTAGGCCCGCCCAATTTCATAATTTTATAACCTCTTTAACAAGCATATGAAGCCGTTGAAATGAACACCTGGATTAAGGTGTTTTATTTTTGATAAAAGCCCGTTTGAGTATAGCTTTGGAAAGCCATGTTTGATTGAGGTGAACATTAAAGATCATTAAAGAACTTGATATATAAGCAGAAAGGGGAAATAAGCTTATGGCTCATTTCGATAAAATGAAGGAAATAACAGACAGATTAGAGCAAGGTATTAAGGACGTATATGACAGTGAGAGATATAAGCTTTATTTACGTACTATGTCAAAATTCCATTCCTATTCCTTTAGAAACAGCTTGTTAATAATGCTGCAAAAGCCTGAGTCTACATATGTTGCAGGATTTAACACATGGCAAGCCTTGAAGCGTTCAGTGAATCGTGGCGAAAAGGGTATTCAGATTTTGGCTCCTGCTCCTTATCGGGTAAAGGTAGAAATGGAGAAGGTCGATCCGGCTACTCATAAGCCTGTACTAAATGCTTTTGGAAAGCCAGTAACTGAGTTGGTGGAAATTACGAAACCTGCTTTCAGACCAGCCTATGTGTTTGACATAAGCCAAACATCAGGTCAACCATTACCACAATTAACCCAAGAGCTTGCGGGTAGCATTTCACAATATGATAAACTTTTTGAAAGCATCAAAAGCGTATCACCTTTTCCTATCCAATTTGAAGATATCCCAGGAATCACAAAAGGTTATTGTGATCATTTGAATCAAAAAATAGCCATAAAAAATGGAATGAGTGAGAAACAAAACGTCAAAACAGCTATTCATGAGATTACTCATGCCGATTTACACACTAATCAATTAAACCTTGCTCTGTCCGGAAGGAAGGATCGGCGCACAAGGGAAGTGGAAGCTGAGAGCGTTGCCTTTGTAGTATGCAGCCATTACGGTATAGACACATCAGATTATAGCTTTTCATACATAGCCAGCTGGAGTGGAAATAAAGAGCTAGAAGAACTCAAGGCTTCTTTAGCGACGATCCAAAAGCAAGCATCTGAGTTGATTGACAGAATTGATGCTCGGTACCATGAGTTGATAAAGGAGCAGGAATCATTGAAAGATAATCCAGGAGGAAATAGCGATTTTTATGAAATGTTTTATGCTGGTTCTGGTGGTCAAGACACAGCAGCAATGGCCTTTCAGCGTGAAACCGGATGGAAAAGAATATGGGGATCAGACAGCCAGGGTCTTAATGGAGATACTTGGATTGTTTATAGAAGCATTTCCGATTTGCCCAAGTGGCTTAGGATGTATGCAGAGGGGCAGGAAAAAAGCGGGCAGAATGTAGCCGTAGATGGTAAGAATGTTGGAAAACCTCAAACTATTGCAGAGAAAATGAAGGCGGCCAAAGAGCGCTCACTAGCTCAAAGTCATTTAATACCCAATAAATCAAAAAGAATTGAAAGAGGGGAAAGATAATGTTATCTGTTGAAGAAATCACCCTTATTAAAATGTACTCTGGATTGAATCAAGACCGGAGAACATTAATTGAAAGCCTTGAATCGGTTATACCTCATTTCACGGAGCAAGAAGAAGAAATGAGAGATTTATCCAACGATGTTATCAAAAAGTTAACATTTATGAGCGACGTTGATTTTGCTACTTTAAATCTTGATACTGCGCTAGATACAGAATCAGAAGAAAACCAATACTAACAAAGGATAAGATAATTGAGAAGGCATCCATGAATTGGGTGCCTTTGCTTTGTGGAAGGAGTATAGTCTATGTATAAAATAATAGCCTTCAGCAACCAAAAAGGTGGGGTTGCGAAATCTACCTCGGTCATCAATCTCGCCGGTATTTTAGGCGAACTGGGAAAGAAAATTCTTGTTTTGGATCTGGATCCTCAGTCAAATGCTACTCAAGGGTTGTCTGTAAATGTTGAACCGGGGAAGGCAACGGTGTATGACTGTCTTGTAAAAGATATACCGCTGGATGAAGCAATTTTTAAGACCGGCTTCAAAAACATTGATATAGTTCCAGCGACGCTTGAACTTGCAAATGCGGAGTTGGAGGTTGCTGCTTCCTTTGGCCGTGAAATGCTTTTGTCTGAGTCAATTAAGAATTCCAAGAATCTGGATTATGATTACATATTAATTGATCTACCCCCTAATTTGGGGTTGTATACAATCAACGGCCTGTCGGCTGCCGATGAGGTTATCATTCCAGTCGATGCAGGTGTTTTTTCTTTGTCTGGGGTCCAGCAGCTCCTCAAGATCATTTATAAAGTGAAAAGCAAAATGAATCCTCGGTTAAATATTGCCGGGGTTGTTTTTACAAAGGTTGATTCCAGGACAAAGCACGCAAAAGAAGTAAGAGAAGTCCTGGCACTTGAATTTAAGGAGCTTCTGTTTGAAACTCAGATTCGCCAAAATGTGAAGATTGCTGAAGCTCAAGCCGAGGGTAAGCCAATCAATTATTACTGTAATGATTGCAGGGGAACAGAAGAGTATAAAATGCTTGCTGAGGAGCTGATAAACCGTGAGCTTAAAAAATAGATTTTCGGGTACAGGAATTTTAGATAGCATCGAAGCCATAAATACTGTCCCAAAAAAAACGAGAATAATCAATATCGACAAGATTATCCCTAATCCGGCCAATGAAGGTTATAGCCTTGATAACATTGACGAACTTGCACAGAATATCATTGAGAATGAACTTATACACAATCTGGTTATTAAGCCTTTACCTGACGGAATGTATCGAATTATTTCTGGACACCGCCGACGCCTGGCACTCTATAGAGCTTATGAGATAACCGGCGATGAAAAGTATAAAAACCCTGAGTGTATAGTAAGGGATGATCTTGCGGATGTTGTCGATGAAGAGATCGCCCTACACAGGGCCTCAACTGATGATCGAGAGCTGACAGGCTCTGAAAAGGCTTTCAGAGCTAAAAGACTTATGGAGTTATATAAAATAAAACGGGAGCGTGGAGAATCGATAGAGGGGAAGATAAGAGGCCTGGTAGCTCGGGATATGGGCATGTCAGAAAGTCAGATTCAAAGGTATATTAACATGGACAGGCTTATACCAGAGCTCAAGCAACTGGCTGATAATGGACAGCTTCCTGTATCTACAGCAGAAAGGTTTTCCGGGCTTGATAAAGCGGATCAGCAAGCTGCTTACGAAAAAATAGCTCAGGATATTAATAGCAAACAGAAAAAAGTCACTCGTCAAGATGCTGACAAGATAAGGAGGGTGGTAGAAAAGGTAAAAGAAGCAGAAACTGTGATGGCTTCAGAAAAAGCACCTGATGAAACACAGGAGATAGCAATTAAGAGCAAACTGCAATTTCTTCTTCAGACAGCAGACACTATCTTTTACCAGACAGATAAGCCCTTTGGTAAATGGGATATGGACTTGATAAAAAAGGACTTAAAACAACTTGCTAGTGATGCAAATATTCTTATAGGCTGCCTTAACAGGCGGCCTTGATTTTTTCTTGGAGGTGATATCCGTGGCATTAATACCACAGGAAAAGATTGATCAGGCCAAAAATTCTGACCTGTTGGCTTACCTAATAGACAAAGGGTATAAACTCATAGCAGACACTCGATCACAAAATGGAAAATCATATAGGTTGGAGGAGCATGACAGCCTTGTAATCAGTAATAACAAGTGGTTCTGGTTTTCACAAAACTATGGCGGCAATACCCTTGATTTCTTAATGAAATATGAAGGTAAAGCATTTCGCCAAGCAGTGGAAGAGTTAACTAATGAAAGATTCATTGCTCACTCAGGAGAAAGGCTAGCTGGAAAGAAAAAAGAAGAAATCGAGCATGATGAAAATGATAAAGACAATGAAGTGATTCTTCCGGAAAAAGCTGAAAATTTCAGGCGAGTCTTTGCTTATCTTACATCAACCAGGGGTATTGATAAAGATACGATTTCAGAGCTTATGCACAAAAAACTTATTTATGAATCCAAGGATGGTCATAACTGTGTTTTTGTTGGCTACGATAAAGGAGGTAAACCAAGGTATGCAAACCTTCGGGGTACTTTGACTGAAAAATCTTTCAAAAAAGAATGCTTGGGTTCTAATAAGAAATTTTCCTTTTCCATACAGGGTAAGAATAATTGTCTTCGTGTTTTTGAATCTGCCATAGACGCCATTTCTGATATAACAATAGCGAAATTCTATTATCCAGAAGTAGATCCGTATAATGATCATCGATTAAGCTTAGGCGGTGTCGAAACCATTGCACTGGATCAATACTTATCCGATCATCCGAACATAAAAGATATTGTTTTAAGACTGGACAATGATTCTGTAGGCCGGTCAGCAGCAGAGAGAATTCAAGTTGAATTAGTGGAAAAGGGATACAGTGTTTATATTCGGCATCCGAAAGAAAAGGACGTCAATGCTGATCTCCTTTTTCTTTCCAGTAAGCAACAGAAAGACAAACATAGTGTTTACCACAAAATAGATCAAGTAAGGTCGCTTATTCAGACATCCCAAGAAATAAGAGGCAATATAAAGAGTTATGAGGAAAGGCAGGGCACTCAGAATGTTAAATGTGACAGGTAAATATGTTTCTGTTTTTGAGGTCGAGGACAAAGGGAATTACGTCCAAGCAAATCTCAGTACAAGTAAGAAAAACAAAGACGGTTCGTATACAAATAATTATTGGAAGGCTCGCTTCGTTGGGGAGGCATATCAGCCAGCTAAAGAGCTCATAAGCAAAGATAAAATACATATTCTTAAGGGTGCTATCGAGAACCATTATGACAAAGATTGGGATAAGCTTTATGTTACGGTTTTGGTGTTCAGGTTTAAGAAAAGTAGTGCAATCCAGTCTCCAGATAGCCATGAGGATTCTGCTAATGATAAGGAGTTCGAAGATGTTCCTGAAAACGCTTAAATCTCAGTATGATGTTAGTAGAGGTGACGGAATAAGCCACACCACAGGGTGTGCGGATAAGTCATAATGAGGGGGGGATCGGGGGGCTGGTGTTCTATTACTAGCAAGCAGTGGGTTTGGGTACCCAAACCCTTTGTTATTTGAGGGATGCCCCCAAACCCCCGATTCATTTTTGAATGAAAGGAAGAACAATATATGAAAGAAAATCGGCTTCGGCCTCTCTTAATGAAATTTCATGTGACTCAATCAGAAGCTGATTTGATTAAAAAGAAAATTGCTGCTTCAGGTTTTGGTAAAGAAAAGTTTTTACGAACAATTGCTATTGAGGGCAGGATATACAAACAAGATTTGGAGAGTATTCGGATGCTGGCCACAGAAATCAATAAGATTGGAGTTAATATCAACCAGATCGCAAAGGTGGCAAATGAAACAGGAAGTGTTGAATCAGATTCAACAGATGAGCTTAAAAGGCAAATGGGGGAAATATGGCGACTACTGAAATCCACCCTATTCACACAACGTTAAAGCGTGCGCTAGATTATTATATGAATCCCCAAAAAACCGATAATGGTAATTTGGTAACAGGTATCAATTGTGTTCCTCAAATATCTTACGAACAATTTATGTTAACAAAAGACTATTTTAACAAGAAAGATAAAATCCTTGCTTTATCAATTCGGCAAGCCTTTAAGCCGGGTGAGGTTACAAAAGAGATTGCTCACGAAATTGGAGTAAATACGGCAAGGCATTTTTTGGGGAATGACAAATTTGAAATATTGGTCTGTACTCATATTGATAAAGATCATATTCATAACCATATAACTTTTAACTCGGTCTCTTTTACCTCTGGAGAGAAATTCAACGAATCATTCAGCGCCATGAAGCTAAGGTCTATAAGTGACAGGCTTTGCCGTGATTATGGCCTAAGTGTCATTGATAATCCAAAGGAAAAGGGAAAATCCTACAAGGAATGGATGGAAGATAAAAGGGGAATGTCTTGGAAGTCGCAAATCAGAAATGACATTGACCGGATACTTTCTTATGTGGAGGATTTTGATGACTTCATAAGCAGAATGAAGAAAGCTGGATATGCAATAAAAAGGGGAAAATACATATCATATAGGCCACCTGGAGGCGAAAGATACGCCAGAGGTAAAACATTAGGGGTGGGCTATACTGATGATTCCATAAAAGCAAAAATTATTATCAGCAAACTTGGTGGTCAATTTCTCTTTGAGCGTGAGGGTGACAAACTTCGCAATAGAAATTCTAGATATAGATCCAACAGCAAAAACCTCTTTAGTAGAAAATCAAGTATATCTAGCCTTTTAGCAACAAATTTTAGGTTATGCATTACAATTATTAAAGCTTTGTCTGGTCGTCTTCAAAGTCCTGCCTACAAAAATATCAAGAAGCCTCAGCTCAATGAGCAGGAGACGAGAGCTGTTGAGACCAGGATAAAGATGCTGGTTGATCAACTCTTTGTTATTCGCAACGAAAAAATAAAAGGAAAATGTGATCTTCGTCAAAAACTGGTTCTGTCCGAAAAGCTTTTACAGGATTCCAGAGCGGGTCTCAAAAAATCAGAAATCTCGCTGAAGGATATGGAATCTACCCATGATGCAATAGACACCATTAGAAAGTATGAGCCGGTTATACGACAGGTAAACAACAGCATTCAACGTAAAAAGGTAGCAGCAAAATATGAAAGTGAAATAAGGCTTTATGATTTTGCGAAGACTCATCTTAGTAATGTCGGGATAAAAACGGAATCTGACATTACCAGTTTTCTTTTATCTTATCAGGATCAAAAAAGAATTCACGAGTTATTTAAAAGAGATTATGGAATTGCAAAGGTCAAAGTTTCAGCATTGAGGGAGCTACAGGATGCCACCAATGATCTCTTTGAAATAAAATATGCACTCAGAAAGGAGGAAGCATCACAGCCTATTTCCGGAAAAGAAACTCATAATAAGAAAGGAAGGTGAACCATATGCAGGATGTTGGGAAGGACGCTATTGACGTATCCGCCACAATAACTGCTAAGGTCGGAGAGAAAGCTCTCGAAACCGGAGCTCAGGGAGTTAAGGGCCTTCTGCGAAGTATCCTTCAATTCCTCAAATTTCTCCTACAGAAAGCACTAGAGAAGGTAGAACAGCACAGTGACCAATTAATTCACAACCCGGGTAAAAAAAGTGTAAAAGAGCTTATGGGAAGCGGTGAAGCTGTTACACATATGAGGATACCTAACAAGGATCTGAAGAAGCTTAAAAAACAAAGCAAAGAACTTAACTTTCAATATGCTCTTGTCAAGTCTGGGAAAGAATGGATTATGATTTTCAAGTCTAAGGATGTTAATGTAGTGAGTACGGCCTTCCAAAATATCAGGAACAATGTGTTAACACGGAATGGGCAGGGGGGGAAGGTAAAGCTTTCTGAGTTGGAAAGGGATGGGGATAAAGCCAGGCATATTGAGATAGACAAAGCCGACCTAAAAGCATTCCGAAAGGCAGCTAAAGAAAGCGGACTTGTATATGCTGAACAGAAAGTCACCGGCACTAACCGTACACTCATCTATTACTGTGACTCTGAAAAACTTGAAAGTGTGCTGACAAAAATGGCTAAACCCAATGTTGGAGAGCATACCAACTCGGCTTTTGAAGAACTCAAACAGCAAAATCAGGAAGCTACTGTAGATCTCAAAGATGAGCAAGAACCCACTATGAAGGAAAGCAATGTGGTGGATCTGGATCAGGCTCGTCAGCAGATGAAGGCCAACGAAGATCCCACAGCCGGAATCCACATAGATAAAGCGGAGGATGGAACTTATCTATACATACGCGGCTCTGAGGTGGTGGTATCAAAAAATGAGACACAGGAAGTAGTATGTCAAAAGTTCAAGGATACTTTCGGGTTGGATGATACAGGTGCATGGACGCTTTGGAACAAAGGCCTGGATAGAAGCCGTAACGAAGAAGTCGCCAACCTGGAATGGAATGAACGCAAAGGTAAGCGGCCCAGCATTCAAGACAATATTCGTAGTGCCGAGAAACAGCAAAGTGAGGATATTGCCAGGGCATCGGCCACGAAAAATGCGCAAGTTCAAAGCCAACCCACACATAAAGCAGCACCTTCAAAATCAAATGTAGGTATTGCAAGGTAAGAGGAGGTCCACAGTGGACCTCCAACTTTTTATTATGAAAGGGGATAGGATTGATGAACCAAAACCCCAATAACACTAACCGAAGGCTTGGACTATGGTCCAAGCTTTTTGTTTTCCTAGGATTTTTCGTGGTTACTTACCTGGCTCTACAGCTTTGCGCGGTACATAACTCACTGGTCATGCAAGAAAAAACTTCTGATATTTTAAGTGTTTCAGAGGAGCTTCAGAAGACAGATATATTTAAGGCTTTCAATGATTTTAAAATCTTGGCTGCCAATCAGAGTTATCTTCAAATAGCTGCACTTACGGGGTTCTTCTATATAATTACTGTAATGTACCTACTCACATCCCAGCACAAGCTCCTGCCCGGTCGTGAGCATGGTTCTGCTCGATGGGCAGAACCTAAAGAAATGCAGAGGCTCATGGATAAAGATAAATCACGTAATATACTTTTAACCCAAGCCGAGGGCCTCAGCCTAAATACCCGAAAAACAAGAAAGAATCTTAATGTTTTGGTCATTGGTGGCTCAGGCTCAGGTAAATCAAGATTTTTTGTTAAACCAAATCTCATGCAGCACAATACCAGTTATGTTGTAACTGATCCAAAGGGGGAGCTTTTCTTAAGTTCAGCTCACATGCTTGAGAGCTATGGCTATAAAGTGAAAGTTTTCAATCTGGTTGAGATGGAAAATAGTTTTAATTACAATCCTTTCACTTATATCCAAAGTGAAAAAGATATTATGACTCTGATTAACCAACTCATTAAAAACACAACTCCCAAAAACTCAACCTCAAATGATCCGTTTTGGGAAAAAGCAGAAACAGCATTGCTTCAGGCGATATTTCTATATCTGTGGTATCTTGCCCCTGAGGAAGAACAGAACTTCTCCATGGTTATGACACTCCTTCGTCATGCTGAGGTAAAGGAAGATGATGAAAACTTCCAAAGTGTTCTGGATTATATGTTCCAGGATCTTGAGAGCCAGGAGAAAGACCATATAGCTGTTAAGCAATATAAAATCTTTAAACAGGCAGCAGGAAAGACGGCAAAGTCTATTTTAGTTTCAGTGGGCGTCAGATTGGCAGCCTTTAATATTAAGATACTCGAAAATCTGACCTATACAGACACCCTTGAATTGTACAGACTGGGTGAAGAAAAAACCGTTTTGTTTATCATTATTCCTGATGCTGATTCTACATTTAACTTCCTTGCTGCCATGATGTATTCACAAATTTTTAGCACTCTTTATTACAGAGCTGACTTTATTCATAAGGGCAGGTTACCTATACATGTTAGATTTCTCCTTGACGAATTTGCTAACATAGGCCAGATTCCTGATTTTGAGAAGATGCTTGCGACCATGAGAAGCCGTGAAATGTCAGCTAATATAATCATTCAGAACCTGGCTCAGCTTAAGACCCTTTATAAGGACAGTTGGGAGTCCATTACTGGTAATTGTGACAGCCTGCTGTTTCTAGGCGGCCAGGAGCAATCAACTCTCGAATACATTAGCAAACGGCTTGGTAAGATGACAATTGAGACAAAAACCCTTAACCGAACTAGAGGTAGCAAGGGAAGTTTCACAACAAATTATGGTATTCATGGTCGGGAGCTCATGACAGCCGACGAGATAGGTAATCAATTGCGTGATGATCAGTGTATCTTGTTCATCAGAGGGATGCCTCCCTGCTGCTCTAAGAAGTATATAATCGAACAGCATTCGGAGTATAAAAACCTCAGCGACGCTGATCCATCAAAAACCTATGACTACAAGAGCAAGATTATCACTTTGAATATGCCTCCAGAACGTTCATATGAAGAGGTTTCAAAAAACTCTGTTCAGGTCATGTTCGAAACGGGTGGCGGAGAATTTATTAAAGAAGATGCTGGACGAACAATTGTTCCAGTTCTGTAAGATGTCCACAGTGGACATCTCATACAATTAAAACGATATGGAGGGTTAACATGAAAGATTTAGTTGTCAAGTTTAGATTAAAAATCAACCGCAGTTTTTTATTCTTGGGTTATACCATAATGAGCCTAGCAGCCTTATCGGTACCAAGCTTTGCCGCACCTGGCAATCAAAACCCTGATGTTGCTTTTGATGCAACTATCAATTTTATTGCTGGTTGGGTCAACAAGTTCGGGTTTGCGATTGCTTTTATTGGAGCGATCATGTTCGCAATGGGTTTCCGAAACGATGATGCCGAAGGCAAGACAAAAGGACTAAGAACATTAATTACGGGTTTTATTGTGGCAGCCGTAAGCCTGAAGGTTGTCTACAATGGTATTTTTGGGCTTGGCACTCCATAAAGTGAAGGAAAATGTTTGCGCCCTGCCCAATTATAGGGCAGGGCGATGGAGGTGGTTCTGATTGAAAGAGTCAATCTTTAAAATGATAGATGATGCCTTTGGAGGCTGGGAAGTAACATTAAGGGAAGTCGTGAAAATTGTTTCACAAACACCACAAAACTTTAATCCAACGGTATATGCGGCAATTCAAGATGTATACCAAGGCCTTCTTCCCATAGCATATAATCTACTGGCTTTATTTTTCCTTATTGAGTTTTTGAGTAAATCATCTACTCTTGAGGTCATGAAATGGGAACAGGTAGCAAAAATACTATTCAAGATGGTATTGGCAAAAGTCATCATCGAAAGTACGTTTGCCATACTTGGCCTCATATTTCTTATTTCTTCATCAGCCATTGCCAGAGCTAACTCAGCCCTTAACATTGCAAGCGGTATTTCAGATGTAACACAGCAAATCAAGGCTTCTGTTCCCAATGATACATTAGGCCAGATTGCCTACTTGGTATCGTTTTTTCCCTATGGATTCTTTCTGTTCATAACACGATTGATAGTATTTGTTATTGCTTACGGACGGATGATTGAAATATATCTGCTGACAGCCGTTGCATCTTTACCGATCTCAACATTTACAAGTAGCGGACTTCAAAACATCGGGAAAAAGTTTTTTCTTAATTATGCAGGTCTTTGTTTACAAGGGTTGTTCATCTTTCTGATTACTAAATTATACGGAGCTATAACAGTTGGAGTAGCAGCATCAAATGGTGGAATAGATCTTGTTGGCAAGATGCTTTTAACAAGTATCATCACTATTACCTTACTTGTGAAATCGGGAAGTTGGGCTAAACAACTTACCGGGACTGCCTAAAGGGGAATTTATCATGATAGAAATTCGTATACCAAAAGAAATACGACAGTACAAAGAGAAAGCCTTCTTTGGTCTTACATGGCGTCAGATCTTTGCCCTTGTACTGGCTGGGGCTATCAACATCCCTCTTTACCTTTACTTAACACCACTGACAGGGGCCGATGTATCAAGTTGGGTGGTTATTTTTTCAGCAGTACCAATAATGATGATGGGATTCTGGGAGCCTTATGGAATGAATTTTGAGGATTTTCTTAAGGCTGTAATTATTAGCATGTTGGTCTACCCGGAAAAGAGGCTTTATAAAACTGAAAATCTGTTTGAAATACTTTCTGGGGAAAAAGAGCCGCATAGTGCTAAACCATCAGCTATTGGTCAAATTCTTAATGCCATCCTTGATAGCCTTGGTTCCAGAAAACCAAAAGAGAGGAAATATGATAACATTCAACCGGAAGAAATATCGGTTGTTCAAGAGGAATTACAGGAGCAGACAGAAAACACATCCGTTGTCGATTTGGATGGTGAGCAAGTAACAACAAATTTAAAGCAGAATACACCCATAAAAGAACCTCAAACGGTTTCGAGGCCTGTTGTAATTCATGGACTGGTCTCAATTGCGGTATTCGCTGTCTCATCAGGAGCCGGTGCGACTACTATGGTAATTAAATTGGCTGAGTACTTTGCCCATTATGGAAAAACGGCGGCTATTGCAGTCGATGGGAAAATAGATCTTAGCTTTGCGAAAGGAAAGGCGGATTACTTTATTGTTGACGGCACAAAGCTTTCCTCTATAATGTATGAACTTACCAGAGATAAATACAAGTTTGTTATTACAGATTATGGGGCTTTGTTTGATATTGATACAAGTGGCCAACTAAACTACTCGGCTCTTCCTAAAATGAGGGACCAGCTTTCAGAATTCTTTCGTTCTAATTTCAAAGTTGGTATGGGGCTATCCTCACCCTGGCATATTGATAAATTCAAGTTCTTTATGGGTGGTGAAATGTTTGCAGATAAGATCCTTGATGGGAGCTATTTCTTCATTTTTGACAAAGACGTAAAAGGTTTACGATTCCGCTATGGATTTAAGCAAATATTTAACCGAGCAGATCTGGCTATTGAACAGTTACATGCTCTTATGCTGCCTGAATTCAAAGAAATGATTCAGAGTAGAAAAAAAGCCTAATGGAGGTTTAAATGAGAAGAAATAAATTATCTGGAATCATTGCAGTTATTATTTTGATTATGTCTCTTGTACTAATGTATTTTTACCTAACATATGGTCAACAGGTATTTGCCACTAAGGCGGTATTAGTAGCGAACATGGATATCGAACCGGGTACAATTGTAAATTCACAGGTTCACTTTAGTGAGAGGAACATAAGAAATGAGGACCTCATTCCAGGGAGCCTTTGTGCAACAGATATTGCGAACTTTGAAGGTAAAGCTTCGGTACAATTTATCCCAAAGAATGGCCAGATATCTTCCAGGTTCTTTGAAATAGCAGGTCTTGTGATGACTGGTGATGAATTCGTTTTCAAGATTCCTAACCAATGGATTTATGCGGTTCCATCTTCTATTCGTAGGGGTGATGACATTTTAGTTTATGAAATCGACTCAAGGATTGATCAGCAAATCGATATTTCACCTACAACGAATGAAGACAATATCATTTCTTCTTATCTGACAGTTTCAGGTATCACGCTGGGGGCGAGTAAACCTATTATTGAGTCCACTGTAATGTATGTGAAAGACTCTGCAAACCGAGAAGTGGTGGATGTTGACGGTAAAATTCGTCTTGATGGAACATCCCAAGT
This sequence comes from Bacillota bacterium, assembly GCA_023415205.1. GTDB lineage: Bacteria > Bacillota > Clostridia > DSM-8532 > DSM-8532 > DTU059. The sequence continues at coordinate 233,785 of JAEZLR010000006.1, forward strand.
AGCCTCTATAGAAATTGTTTGTACTAAGGATGAGCTATCGCAATTAGAAGCTAAAATAGCTGAAGGCAAAAAACTGATTTTGGTTTATAGATAAGGGGGAATGGAAATGAAACCTAGTATCCAACTCATTTGTAATGACATTGAATTATATAATACCTTTAACCATTGTGGACTGTTTAGCAAGGTAAATATTGGAGGGGAATTCGATATTAATTACCCATATGATAACCTTCTGGTATCTGATCGGATAGTCGGGTTTAACGATCTTCTCAACAGCTTAAACGAGGGAAAACTTAAGGCAAAAAAGGTTTTCTATTTATTATCATACTCTCAGAACGAAAGCCAACTTAATTCGATTAAGTTTGTCCTTAAGGCCAAGAGTGTTTATGTTGTACCTCCTAAGCTCACTGACCTACAGATACTTGATAGAGTATGCCAGGAATTATCAATTGATAAAAGCTCGAACAACAATGTGATTGTTTTTTTTGGAGCTGACAGCAAAGTTGGTACTACTATAACTGCCCAGGGCGTAGCAGAATCTCTGGCAGATAACACCGTGCTAAAGGTAGGATTTTTAAACCTGTCTGGGCAGCCTTCCTTTAATTATGTGCCCGGAGCTGAGGGCTTTGGCCTCGATATAATAAGGACAAAGATTTTTAACTATGTCCTCTCGGCTGATGAACTCAGGTCAGCAATGATACCAAAAGGCAACTTATACATATTACCATCGGTCAAGGTTCTAACTGATCTCCGTTTTTACAAGCCCAAACATGTGGAATACCTGATAAACCTTGCAACCAGCATTTTCGATATTGTAATTGTGGATGCTGGATATTACCCTAATAGTGGTTTGTATATTGGAGCCATCAACTCTACTAAGACGCGCTACATGGTGGCCACGCAACAAGATGCTTGCCGGGCAGCGTTTGACCTAACGCGGGAGCAGCTATTCAAAGTGCTGGAGATTGATGCTAGTGCCATTATGCTGGTTGTAAACCGATACTCAGATGAGATCGATCTCCCAAATACCTACAAGCTTGCTGATGAAGTCTATAAAATGATTCATGCAGCTTTCCTTCCTAATGTTCCAGGTGCTTTCTATAAGACAGAAAGAGAACATAAGACCTTACGAGGCTATGATACCTATTATGATTCTCAACTACATGAGCTTGTAAAGATTATTGCGGCACAGCTTAATATTGAGTATGCTCCACAGACTGTTTCAAAGAAGAAACGTTTTTTATTTTTTTAAGGAGGTTAGGATATGAATGCACTAATAAACGAAGAATTCAAACTTGATGAACACCTGGCCGCTTTAAAAAATAAGGCTGCCCAGTCACTATCTGGGGCATTGGATACCAATACACGCTTTTATATACTCTGTGACAGGGTAAAGGCCTACCTCGATGAGGATTGGCTTAAAGACCATAATAAAGACAACACAGAGGTATTGCTGGAGAGACAGAAAAAGGCCATACTAGGCTATGCATCCGAGGTCAATTATTTTAAGGACAAAATCAGAGAGTATTTAAAAATACATTCACTAGAGAAAGAGGCCTATCCGGCTTGGTATGAAGACCTGGTGGATGCAATCTTTCACCAGAATTGGGGGCTTGCCGGTATTGCTCCATGGATGCGCCTCACGAGCTGTGAATCAGCCAAAATAATAGGCGAGAACATATTTTTTCTGATCAATGGTCAAGCAGAACTTCAACCTCAAAAAATATCCCATAAGCGGTATGAGCAACTGCGAAAAGCATTATTATTGACAGACAGAAGCAAACGTCTTGATGAAAATTATTCTGAGGTATATATGCTTTCTGGGGAGCGGGTTACGATCTACACTGGCAACCTGGTTGTCGAAGGGCAGCAATCCATGGTTTTCAGAAAGTATATTGTGGAAGCATTAACCTTCGAAGAACAGGCCCGGAGGCATACCATACCCCACGAGCTTATTCCAGCACTTGAAGCCCTGGTGAAAATAGGAGTTCGAGTGGCCTTCATAGGCCCGGTCCGTAGCGGAAAATCAACCATGCTCCTGACCTTCCAGATGAATGAGAATAGAAGGCTTGAAGGTCTATTCGTGCAGACGGACCCGGAAATTAGGATTAATGAGCTGATGCCGGATGCACCCATCATGTCTTTGGTCGCTGATGGGGAAGAGCTGATCAGCATGAGTAAAAAAGTGGTTCGTAGCGATGCTAATTACATTGTCGTTGCTGAAGGCCGAGACGGTTATGCCTTCAATATGATTGTAGAGTCCGGCAATAAGGGAACGCGCAGAAACAAAACCACACTGCATCTTTCAGATGTGGAGGATTTCGCATACGAGGTGGCCAACAAGATTGTCGGGGTCTACGGCGGCAATCTGGATTACCAGATTGTAAAAGTGGCCAAGTCCTTTGACTATATCTTTGAGATGGTTGAGTTACCAAGTAACCGATCTCAGCGTCGATTGAAATCTATACATGAGATCCGTTATGACAGTACAACCCATGAAATTTCCTACCATCGTATCTGTGAATATGATTTTAATACAGAAACTTGGACGTTCACCTATGAAATCGGTAAGAAGGTTGAAGAAATAGGAGGTGTTGAGGATGCAGCTGCTCTATCTGTATTTAAAAACACCCTTCAATCCCTTTCACAGAAGTATCCGATGAAGAATGAGGTTATTCTCCGGCCAGTTTATTCATTGGGGCGGAAAGTAAGAAAGGATGAGGTGTAAAATGTATAAAATCATTGATTTTTTCGTTCGCTTCGGGATAATTCTTCTTTTCGGGTATGGACTTTGGCTTCTTCTCGGTACATGCATTTCTGATACCATCCGTAACAAGGCTAGAAAAAAGGTATTAATGAAAAAGGCACATAAGAGTAAAGCAATGACTAATAAGCTCATCAACTACCTTGCCCATACATTAAGCGTTGTGCAAAAAAAAGGTATGGATACGACTCGTGGAGTATTTTTATTCTTACTGTATTCCATTTTGCTATTTGCTTTTAGCCTGGCTTATACTCTCCAGTTTGAGGGGGTTTTGAAAAGCGTTATTATTTCACTATTCATAGGTATGATTCCTTTCCTCATCCTTCAGGCACGCTTGAGAACTGCCCAGATCAAGGGTTCCTATGAAGGGACTGGCTTAGTCACAACGGTTATTAATAATTACAAGCAATATAATTTCAACATGATCGAAGCAATAGACAAAACCTCCTGCGCTAATCAACTTAGTTTTTTTTCGAGGAACAACCTGCTTAGGCTATCACTAGCATTAAAGGAGTATAGGACAGAGGATGAGCTGGATGAGGCGGTCAGGACTTTCGTTTTTGCCTACAATACGGAATGGGCCATCTTGCTAGGTATGAACATAAAAATAGCTGCCTTTGATGGTACAAATGTCGCAATAAGCCTTGAAGACATATTGGAAGAGCTAAAAAGCACAGGAGAAACCTTGGAGGCGAATAAACGCTTTAACAATGAAGCATTTACAATGATTCGCTTCTTGTTGATCCCTCTTTACCTTTTTACTGTCCTTATTAGCATTAATGGTTTTGGATTCACACTGAAAAAGTTCATTCAATATCAGTTCTTTACAAGTATTGGCCTAAGTTTTGCGGTTCTCACCTTTTCAAGCATCCTTCTATCTTTTCTAGTCTATTCATTTATGAAACGTCCTAAATTCGATTTATAAGGAGGGAACCTTCATGGACCTCATAATACAGGTGGCTATACTCATTATGTATGTCTCTGGTATCGTTTTGTTCTGGAGGTATATAACACAGAAGGCAAATCATCAATCACCGAAAACGCGCCTTTATAAGTACAGAGCTGAATTTGTCAAAGAGTTCTGTAAACCAGAAACAGACCAGCTGGTTCGGAATTTAGGTATCAAATCAGGTTTACTTTATCAGATCTTCAGGTATATTGTTCTCCTCTTGTGGCTTGGTTTACTGATATACAAAGCCTATGTCGAAAAAATGGAGTTGCCGCTTCCAGTTGTTATCTGGATAGCGGCTTTTTTTATTTCTTCTCCTCGGCGCTCATTTTTTCATAAAGACAGTCCTTTTTTACTTCTGACAAATCTGATACAGAGTCAAAAAAATCAAAAGCTCAATAGGGAAGTATTCCGGTGCTTGAGTCAATTGAAGAATATTGCAATAGCAAAATCCAACATCAATTATTCTGCGGATTCAATAATTTGTGAACTCGCCAAATATTCCGTATTAATAAAGCCTGTTTTTAATCGTATGTTGGGTTATTGGTATGAGGGCCGGTATGATGAGGCAACTACATACTTTTCAGAATCTATAAGAACTAAAGAAGCGGCTGCTCTGGCGGGTTTACTTGCGAAGATTGATTACCTGAAACCTGTTGAATTTGTCACCCAGATTGAACTCTACCAAAATTCAGCGAAGAGCGAAAGAAAAACAGCCTCTCAGGCAGCTAAAGAAAACCGGAGCAACCTCATATATACGCTAGTCATAGCTTCGGGGATCATAATCATTATCAATTTCATTGTCATCACTATAGGTGTTGATTATAAATTATCAAACTTATTTATTTTCTAGAGAAAGGAGGAGTTGCATTTATGAAAGAGTGGATTGTAATTACAGCAGCCATTATCTTGGCTGTAATTCTCACTGGTTTTATCATTGGCGAAAATAACTCTCTAAAATCTGAAAGCCAGTCAATCATGACAAATGTTCGTACAGAGCTCCAGGAAGTCAGGCCCTAACTGATATCAATATGAACTGTTTGGCCGGAGGTAGATTTTCCTCCGGCCTTTTTTAAAAGGTGGTGCAAAAATTGAAAAACTTCATAACTGGCGCCTTCATGCTCGTTCTCTTATTAATCTTCCCCCTGCAAAATGCTCAGGACTTAATCAATCAGACTAGAATAAGCAGGTTTTCAAGCATAGTTTATCTTTCTACCCAGACAGCCCGAACAGACGGTTATTTTACACAGAGCAATATTGATAATTTAAAAGCTTCATTACTAGATGCATTCCCAGACTTATCTGAAGGTGATATTTATATTAATGTTACCACAACACCAAAATACAGACTTGATGTATTTGACTCCAGAGAAGCGATTTATTATGATATCAGGATTCCAGTCAGAAAGATCCTTGCAGCCCCTCGTTTTTTTGGGTTATCAGATAGTGAAAATCAATATATCTCACAACGTTTGGGATTTGTGTTAAGTGAGGTGCCTATGCCATGAAGCCATTTATTGTAGGTGTAGCAGCTTTTATCTTGACCCTTTTTTGTTATTCTTTTAATCACGATTTCAATCTTAACCGACACGCATTAGTTGATTTAAGAGCGGTATGCGAAGAGGCTTCTGTGGCCGGTACGCTTTTCTATTATAAAGACCAATATGCAGTCGGGAAAATTGTATTTAATCAGGAAGAATCCCGAAAAGCTATAGAAGCCGTAATTACATCAATGCTTGAGTTGGATGAAGAACTTAATCCAGTCCAGGGTAGTTACTGGCAGGAGAAGGTATCATATAAAGCCTATTTTTATGATGATAGCAACACAGTTTATCCCCATCTCTATGTTGACCCAGATACAGGGTATACCCATCTTATTAAGTCACCCACCATTGTAGTCACAATAAATGCGGGAATGGCTAGGTATTCCCTGCAATTTCTAAAAAATGGGCCGGACAATATCCGGAGTGCTTCCCATACGTGGGAAGGAAGATAAGTAAACCGTTAGTGAAGAAGCGAGTGAGTCATATCCTGGTTGTTAAATCATGTAAATTATTTTATAATGAGAGGAAAAAAATATGATCTATTTTGATGAGGTTATTATGCAGATAACAACTATTGAAGCTATTATTGCAGGGGGATTAGCTATACTGTCCAGTGTCATAGGCGCTTTACTTAGTAATCGGAGCCAAGAAAGAAAAATATACTCTCAAGTAAACAGAAAAATCGGCGAAATTGGGAATGTTACTTTGAGCGGCCAGCATGAAGTAATTATTGAAAAAATCAATGATTCTTCAAAAGCTCAATCTGATGGCCAAAAAATGATCAATGGTAATATTAATAGGGTTTCAGCAGAAATAAGAGACATTAATACACTTTTAAAGATCAACGAAGAGCGCGAGAAAGGGAGATATTCAGCCCTTTCAGATTCTCAAAAGAAATTGGATTTTCAAATTGAAGGGGTAAAAGCAACTATTGCAGAGCTTAACAGGCTGCAAATAGAGAATCAATTATTAAATAAACGTGTGATCGAACTTGAATATCAACTGGAGAGATACCATAATATATCTTTTAATAAGGATATCGAGAGATAATTTTCTAGGTTTAGAAACATGAACAGCCACTGAAAAAAGAAAAGACATAATATAACATATTTACTAAAAAATATATTAAAAGGTCTATAACACGTGGTATAATATAAGTGTAAGCACTGTTTATCTGAAGGAGGATCGCCATGCTTAAGAAATCAGCAATCGCTTTATTAATGTTTAGTCTGATGTTCACTTTTACTCCGGCCTATGCTGCCAACAATACAACGGCTTTTACCGATGTATCTGGACACTGGGGCAGAGCCAGTATTGAGTTTGTAAATAGCAGGTCCATTATTAAAGGCTATGGGGACGGGCGATTCGGTCCTGACGATAAAGTCACAGTAGAACAATATCTAATTATGCTTATACGTACTCTCGGTACAGATGTGCCAAATGGCCTTGATAATTGTGTGGCTGCTGCCAGGGAGCTGGGGCTTATCGTTAACGATGCTGAGTTTATAGACTATAAGGCTCCTATCATACGCTCTGACATGGCTAGGCTCTCCATAAGGGCCTATGAAAAGCTTAATCCTAATGTTAAATACCCCAGCTATTTAGAGGCATATAAAGGCCTCGTTGAGGATTATGAAATGCTAGGTGATGACGTAAAAACCAATGTACTTAAATGTGTGGAACAGGGCCTTATAACCGGAGGTTCCGACGGTAATTTCATGCCCGAAGGAATAAGCACCAGGGCACAGGCCGCTGCCGTCATCCATAGGTTACTTAGCCCGGTAGAACGCGAATCAAAAAGGCCGGTGTTCGCGGAGCCTGATCCAGAATTTGAGGCTTTCATGGCTACTGAAGAAGCAGCCGAATACTGCTCTACCCTCCGTATAGACCAGGTTGTAGATGGTCGCATTATTTGGAACGGTCAGTACAGAGAGGATTATTTAAAGTCTGGAGAGTATGGCACATCTCTTTTACCTACATATAACAACCGTGATGCTAACAAGATAGCCTATAACATCCTCAAAGTCCTTGTCACGGAGGCCAAGAAGACCAACAACTATGTTGTGGCATGTTATTTATCTTGGCAACCAGAAGATCAACATGAAATTGCGTATTTTTCCTATTATCGGACACCAGGTGCTGGTAGAAAGGAAACCTACCAATTTGCGTTTGAAGCCCGGCTTTGGCTTTATCCCCACAAGATTAATGATGAAGATAATAAGAACCAGAAAGCTTTAACCATCTATGAGTGGGACATCAGTAACCTTTTTGATAGCGAAGATTCAATGACAAAGGAACTGAGCGCCATCAAATATCAGACCGATGAGTATAAGGTGCCTCTCCAAAAGGCTTTTAAAGCTGTTTATGGTGAGCAAATAGGACAACAGTTTTATACATATACCATGAAAGAATATGACACAGCTAATGACTTCACTGAAAAGAATAAGAAGTATGAAAACTGGTCTGTAGCAACCATCAATGGTATTGAGGTTCAAAACTTCACTTATGGATTACCCCATTTTGGAACAGGTAAATAAGTAAAGGAAGGTATAATTATGATGATAAGGACTATCGCAAGGCTTTTAGTCTTTGTTTTGCTATGCTCGGCGATATTATCAATCTCACCCCTCACGGCATCGGCAGCTCCTACTACAACAGAATATAATAATCTACTAAAACTCCATTTAAATAACCCTAATTGGAGTTATCAAGAATACTGTGCAAAAATAAATAGCATAGTAGCACTCACAGACGCAGAACCACAGAATGAAGACAAACTATATCTTAATCCCTGGATCTATGAGAAATATGATAACCTCATTGTATACGGGACTCCTCATGGAGATTTCTACGTAACATCGGAAGGGAAAATGAAAAATACTTCAAATGGTAAGATAGGGGAGTATCAGTATTTAGGATATAACGATTACGGAGTTGATATCACTAATGACCGATATTTTAATGTGAACGCAAGCGGCGGAATCTTTAAAACACCAAGTGATTATACCATAACAAATTGGCTCAGGCTTGATTCAAATATGAGGACCTCATGGGGTAATCTGACTAAAGAGCAAATAGCCTATTTAAAAACGTCGGAATTTTTTGATGATGACTATTCAGGAACACCCGCTAACAGGCCAGCAACAACATTAGCCACTTTTCTAGCCGGTAAAACCATAGAAGAATACGCTTATGTACAGGTAGCACCAAAAATACTTGTCGGCGGATCGGTAATGCTCAAACTTAGAAAACCAAATAGTAATCTAAGCTGGAACACCCTCATATATGAGCCGTTATATCCAAACCTCACCTTAACAGGTGTCCTGAATACAGAAGATAACACCTACAGAATTCCAGCAGGAGTAAATGAGGTCGGTGTAAATGCAATTATCACCGGAACGGCGGGTAATTGCCCGGTCGACCTATTGGATAAAATGACTTTTGATTACTATGGACAGAGCACAAGTAAGACCATTGGGATGTCGGCAACACAATCAGTATCCTTCACACGGAAATACACCCGGAGCAACCTTAAGGTCGGGAGCAATACCGTTGAGCTTACGGCCAATATCTCTGTAAGTACCAAACTTAACGATCCACCCAAGACAATTACAGTAAAAAAAACAGTTACTATAATTGTAGATGAAAATATCAATCCCTATGCAACCTGTATACTCACAGCAAGTCCCAATAACATTATTTATAAAGGGGTCAATATGCCGGTGGATCTCACCGTGGATTACGGCGTTGTAGGCATAACAGATCTGTCCAAAATATCCAATGTACAAGTGACAGTATTTAACGAGTCGGGAGCCTTTACAACTCTTTCCCCTGTCGTATCAGGGAGTAAGACATTTAATGTAACCATACCAACATCATACATGAGTGGGGCAACGACAAAAGACAAGTTGTATGAGGCCCAGGTAACCTATAATCTGACCGATTACACTAAGCTTACAGCTAGGGCCTCTGCCTCGGTACATATCGGCCCAGATCCCGTACCCCCACCACCACCACAACCTGAAAATAACCCTCCTGTTTGTACTCTTTATGCTCCGCAGTCAGTCCGCGCCGGTGATGTGTTTGGAGCTGTGCTAAATGCTTATGATCCAGATGGTGACAGTCTTATTTGCGATATCATAAGTTATCCTGCCAACACTGTATCTACCACATCAGATTATAAGGCTAAAAGCCTATGGTATGATAAACAGTATAGCGGGACCACACAAGTCATTATCGGTACCGCCACCGATGGCAAGGACGGAGCTGGTGATAGCAAGTATGTAGCTGTTACAGCTCCAATAGTTGATGCCAGGATTAATGTTTCTGGCACTCTTAAGGCTAATAGGCAGGTATCCATAAGTGACGGATCTGACACCCCAAAATATTATCCAATTGCCAGCAGATCATGGTCCATCACTCCAGTTACTGCTGGGCTGAGTAGTACGGACATAAAGTATAGCGGAGGCCTTGCTGGGGTACAAAGCAAGGATTTAATTTTTAAAAGACCTGGACAGTACCGGGTCACGCTTACAGTAACCAATTCTGCGGGATATTCAGCAAGTACAGAGCGTATCATTGACATACAAGAGGATATGGCCCCGGTTGCTGACTTTATTGGAGCCGAAACGGTTTATCGCAATCCTCAAGCTGCAAATCAGGTGACATATGAGTTGTTTAATAAATCATATTCCCCTGATAATGACTATATAGGTAAAATGCAGGTATATATCAGGCATGACAGCGATAATGACGGCATTTTTACAAGTCATACCTGGACACTGGCTTATGATGGGGCCAGCAAGGACATGTTACCACTAACTTTGGGTAGTATAGGCAAATATCAGATAAGACTTGTTGTCACCGAGAGCTTTGGACAACCAACGTTGAGCGAGTATTTAACAGTATCAGACTACCTAAAAAGCGAAGTAGTAAAGGAGTTAAAGGTAGATAATCTTGCTCCAACATTTGAGTTTACTCAGAAGAAGAATAATAAAATTCAAATTGATATACTTGTCGATAAAGAAAACTGCGAATATACAAAAGAAGAGATCTTAAGTAGAGCTAACAGCACACTAAAGCCGTTATTACAAGACAAATTTGACTTAAGTGTAAACGTTAAGTACTTAAACTATTATTGGGATAAGTACAAACTAACGACATGGTATAAGACCGTATATGCTCCAATGACGGAATCTTGGATGGATATAAGACCATGGGATCATATTATGTCAACAGATCCTATAAGCATATATGAAAGGGTAGGAACAGAATCAATGCCCGTGTTTGTGGGCTTTAACCCTAATTCGATAGGAACACGAGGCGTACCATATTATAACGATTCATGTCCAGTATATTTTTGGAGACATCTTGAAAATGGGAATCTAGCATTATATTTGGTCATGTCGGTAAGAGATAGATATTTAATGGGAGAAGAAGGAGAACAACTTTGCTGGTATGTAAGAAGGTTTGAATATCCAAGAGTAGATATAGTCGGTGATATTATCGAATTAGATTTTACATCAGTTTATAATGATTATCCAAAGGAAGGGGCAAAAGATGGAAATTGGTATATTGGAAACACTTTCATGCAAAACATAACTAAGAACCTCAGTAACAGTGAGTTGCGCTCTAGTAACAACGAAAAGGTTTTAGTCTTATTTAAAAATAATGATTTTGATACAATTGAAAAAGAACTATTAATTCAGGAAACAATGAGTAATGATATTGCAATATATGGAATAGGAGGGCCTGAAAGCAAAGATAGTTTTAATGAATTAGCTGCGGCAAATGATAAAAATGGTATATACATAGATAATTCAAATCTTGATACAGCTTTAAATACACTTGCAAATGATATAAAAACCAGACGTATCGAGAGTACCGTCCAATCAGAATATGTTCTCCTAGGAGAAAGTGTATCCTTAGAGAACTTCTACTCTGACATAGAGGAAGATCCGTACAATACTTTTTCCTTCAGTTATAATCACACCCCAAGTGTATTTGAAAATAATCAAGGGATAGATTTTGATTCAGGAAAGTCTTTATTGAAACTTCCAACTGAATATAATAAGGTCGGAAGGTATGATATCACGGCAAAAGCGCAGGATAAGCCTACCGCAGATGCAAGGTTTTTAAGCTATTACAAGTGGAGCGAACCAGCGCAAAAAACGATCTATGTCCACCGTAAACCTTTTGCTGAACCCTCGCTTACCTACTCATATGATGGCAATTTCTATGTTTTAAACCTTACCGACAGCAGCTACGACCTGGACCATTCGTCCAGGAGTGATAAAGGCATTGTACAAAAGGTTTGGAGCTATAAGGATGCCACAGACCCCAATGCTCAATGGATAGAGGGTAAGCTTACCTCCGTACCGGTTAATAAAAAGTATTATATCAAGCTAGAGGTCATGGACATGGAATACACATGGGCATCAAAGGTTATCACTTTTTATCCTGATGCAAAGGGCAGCATAACCATTGATCCCATGGCCAGGGATTGGGCCAGCACAGGAGTCACAGTAGCCATAGATTATTCTGGCCCAGAAATTTTGAGCAAGCTTAAATATCAGGTGACAGGATCAGACGCAGCGCCTACAGGTGGATGGACGGAGACCACTACTGCAAGTGTCCAAAAAACAATAAGTCAGGAAGGAATACACTATGTCTATGCTCATGGAGTTGATACATCTGGATCAGTAGTTGCGGATGTAGGAGGCCCATACAAGATAGACCTAACACCACCCATCATTACTATAAATAAAACCTCGGGAACATACACTCCACAGCTTGACTTGACTATATCAGCTACCGATGCCTTAAGTGGCGTAAAATCAATCAGATATGCATGGTCAACAAGCACATCAACTCCGACAACCGGCTGGGCCTCCGTCAACAACGCAACGGTCAATGTAACTCAGGCCAACGAGGGTGTGTATTACCTATACACCGAGAGCTATGATAATGTCAATAACAAATCTACTGTGACGAGATCTGGCCCCTTTACCATCATTCGCAACAGGCCACCGGTGCTGGCGATTGTTGGAACAACACCGTCGTTTTTATATGAAGGTGATAATGTGGCCGTCAATTTTACAGTGACAGATCCAGACCTGGATACCATCACTTGTAATGTGGCGATCAAAAAAGGGGGCTCCACCGTCTGGTCTGGTTTAACGACTGTTACTCCTTCAGGGGGTATTTATCCTGTAATAAGTTTACCGACTATTCAGAGCGTCACAGCCGGGAGCTACACGGTGGAGATCACCGCCAGGGACCCGTACAATGCACAGAATTATAAAACCTCCACCTTTACGGTGAATGCTTTGGGAATTACCGGAAGAGTAAGCCACACCGCAAAATGGGAAGAGAACCGTATAAAGTATAACAATGCGGTGACAGCAGCGGGGAAAGAAACCCATAGCCCACAAACATTCTTCCCAGGAGAGAGGTATGTGCTGCATGCAGACACTACCCCGATTGATCCCCGGAGCTCCGTAACAGCTACCATGGTACGTGTTACCATTGTAGGTACAAGCTTCAGTGCAACTCTCGTTAAAAATGGTGCTAATAGTTTCGATGGGGACATTTGGGATGAGGTCATGTTGAGGTGGGGAGATAGGACGGTTGATTTCAGGTTTGATGTAACCTACAGTAACGGTTCAGTCAAAAGTGACACCGTGAGGACTTACATCAAAGATGACGATTATTGGAGACTGCATTTGCAATTCTAAACAATTTATTAAAATGACTGCTGAAAAAGGCGCCCACTGTCGGGCGCCTTTTCTACTTTGAGCTTCAAGCTATGCTTGTAGCTCTTTTTTATGAAAGGAGCAACAATATGTTAACGATGCTAACTGGGAAGAAAAAGAAGGCAGAACAAAAAGAAAAATTCAGAGTTCCAAGGACCGTACAACAGACGATCCCCTATCTCCAGGCACTCGATAATGGTCTGTTTGAGGTTAAGAAAGGGATCTATTCAAAGACGATCAGGTTCCAGGATGTCAACTACCAAACGTCCCGCCAAGAAGACCAAGAGGATATGTTCGTTAAGTATGGTGCTTTTCTGAATTACTTCAGTCCATCGACACAGGTTCAGATAACAATTTTTAACCGATCCATGAATAAAGCGTCGCTCGAGTCTAATGTTTTAATTAAGTCCAGATCTGACGGCCTCGATGAATATCGAGATGAATATAACTCAATGTTGAAAGGAAAGATCACCGAAGGACGTAACGATATTATAAAAGAAAAATATCTTACTTTCAGTTTTCCCGCAAAAGGTCAAAGCGAAGCGAAGGGTGCTGTTGCAAGCCTTGAAAACGAAGCACTTAATAATTTTAGGAGCCTGGGGAGCCAGACTCAGGTGCTCACAACTGAAGAACGTTTAGAACTACTGCATGACTTCTACAGGCCAGGTCATGAGGGGGAATTCAACATCGACGTATCCACTCTCCGCAAACAAGGGTTAACAACAAAAGATGTCATTGCTCCTGATGGATTTGAGTTTAAGCGTAATTACTTCCGCATGGGAGAAAAACTTGGCAGGGCCATGTTTGTCTCCAAGCTGCCAAGCTTCCTCACTGATAAGTTCATTTCAGAGCTAACTGATTTTCCCTTTAATATGGTAACTACGATTAATATTCGCAGCGTTGCCCCAGATGATGCTCTAAAACGTGTCAAAAGACAGATAACAGGGATGGAGCAGGATAAAATTGAGCAACAAAAAAAGGCCTCTAAAGCGGGATATGACCCTGAAATGATCAACCACGAGTTAAGGCTTAGCCTTCGAGAAGCTGAGGAGCTGCTAGATGATCTTCAAAGCAAAAATCAAAAAATGTTTCTGGTTAATATCCTGATTGTTCATCTGGCAGACACAATAGAGGAACTGGATCGAAATACTGATTCCCTCAATTCGGTTGCCAGAAAGAATTTATGCCAAACTGCTGTACTGAATTATCAGCAAGAGGATGCCCTGGCATCGGCGTTGCCTCTGGGACAGCAACGTCTAAAAATCACCCGGACCCTTACAACAGAAAGCACTGCCATATTTATGCCCTTTACGGCACAGGAACTTATTCAAAAAGGTGGTATGTATTATGGCCTCAATGCTGTTTCCCGGAATCTCATCATATTCAGGCGAATCAATCTAAAAAACGCAAATGGTTTTATACTCGGTACTCCCGGCAGTGGCAAAAGCTTCGCGGCGAAGAGGGAAATGGTAAATGTTTTGCTTAATACACTTGATGACGTAATCATCATAGATCCAGAGCGGGAGTACACTCCACTGGCTGAGAATTTCGGTGGAGAAATTATTCAAATATCGTCATCAAGTAAAAACAATATTAATCCAATGGATCTAAATGCAAATTACTCTGACGATGATGACCCGTTGCTTCTCAAATCTGAATTTATTCTTTCTCTGTGCGAATGCATAATCGGGGGTTCAAGTGGATTATCGGCCAAGGAAAAAACGATTATTGACCGTTGCGTAAAGAAAACCTATGCCGAATATATGCAGGACTTTGATAACACTAAAATCCCTACGCTACTTGATTTCCAGCATAAGCTTGAGTCCCAGCCGGAGGATGAGGCCCGCAGTATCGCCCTGGAATTAGAATTATATACAAGAGGTAGCCTGTCGACTTTTGCTAAGAAGACCAACATCAATATCAATAAACGAATGGTCGTATTTGATATAAAAGACCTTGGCAAGCAGCTCAAGACGATGGGAATGTTGATTGTCTTGGATGCCGTCTGGAATCGTATCACCCAAAATAGGGTTCTTGGAAAACGTACATGGCTTTATATCGACGAGATTTATCTGCTGTTTGCCAACGATTATAGTGCTAACTTCCTGTTTGAGCTTTATAAAAGAGCCAGAAAGTGGGGAGGAATACCGACCGGTATAACCCAGAATGTGGAGGACTTGCTTTCCAGTGAGCTTGCTCGGCGTATGTTGTCGAACTCGGATTTTATATTGATGCTTAATCAAGCCCCAATGGATAGGGCAGAGCTTGCTAAGCTGTTGAGCCTATCTGACACTCAGATAGGCTACATAACAAATGCTGATCCTGGCCAGGGTCTCTTGTTTGCCGGTAATAGCATTATACCTTTCCGGGATGACTTCCCCAGGGATACAAAACTCTATCAGATGATGACCACCAAACCTGACGAGATAAAAAAGGCCGCAGCCGCAACCCAGTAGATGAGGTCCACTGTGGACCTCCTTTTTAAAGGAGGAAAACCTTTGTGAATGACAGAAGGCTTGAGAGGGTAAACCGAAAAATAAAAAGCAGGTTAAATCTGCATAAGAATATCCGTACCTATAATAAATCATTGAAAATAATTAAGCAAAATCTCGGAAAGCTCGGAGACAAGATCCCAAGGAGAGGGAAGTATAGTGTATCAGGAGGGATTAAAGACAATACTCTGGATTTCTTGAGCAGAAGTGAAGACCTGTCGGCTCAGGGGATTATATATGCCCACAAAGGGATTTCTGCTGTTATTTCTACCATCAAGACGAGTAAAGAGACCGTAAAGTTCGCAATAAAGGTCGGGAAGACCGGGTACAGGATAGTTCGTTTTCCAATAAGGACAAGGGAAAGGCTATCTGGGAAGAAATACGTCATCAACTCTGCGGCTAAAGAAGCACTATGGAATAAACTGAAAAAGACTCATAGATCTAAAAGCTCCATAAATAAAAAAGGACGTGATGAGGCCCTTAATCTGTTGAAGGTTGATAAGGATAGCATTACTGACACAGGGGTCGCTAGCATACAAACTGCTATTGATGCAAGACGCAAATTGAAACCATATACTACTTTAGTTGGTAAGACTGCCAAGAGTGTCTCGAAGCTGACTTTTAATATTGCAAAAAAACAAGCCGTCGGAATTGCCCGGAAAAACCAATATAATGCACTCTTATCTCTTAGGACAAGACAGAGGGAATTGAAGTATGGCAGATCTGGAATAAATATAGGCTCAAATGGAATGAAAATAAAAACCCGCAAAATGAGAACTAGAGTTAAAGCTGCCCGGAAAAGGCTTGATCATAAAATGGCTTCTGCCTCCGCAAAAGGGGGATTCAAAGCAACAGTAAAAGCTTCAATAAATATAACAAAGGCACTAGGTAAAATAATCTCAAATCCTTTTGTCATTAAAATTATAGCTTTAGCTGCCATAGTTATACTTTTCGTAAGTATTTTATCCTCAGTCATTGGTGGTCTCCTAGCTCCTACTACCGTTATTATCGCGGATGAACGCACTATCATGAAGTATGAGAATAAAGTTAATCAGCTTAATCAGGCTATACAGAAAGAAATTGAACAGCTAATGGCTGATAATAAGTACGATGAGCATGTGTTAAGGTATATGGGCGAGGATGGCCGTACTCAAGCATATTTGCCTGAGGTACTGGCTATTATGGCAGTTAAATTTGATCAAGGATTGAATTGCACCAATGAAGAGCTTAAAGCTGTTGAAGATGTTGTCAGGAGGATGATAAGAGTATCGACTAGTGAAGAATCTTACAGTGATTCAGGTTGTGTACCTATATATGCGCCCCCTGTTCAGGCATCTCCTTCACCATCGGTGTCCCCGGCTACAGCCTCTTCTCCATCTTCAGCACCGGCTTCACCATCAGGATCTCCGGCGCCACCTGCAACACCATCCGCACCGCAAATTGTTGGGTATTCTTGCCCTGGACATTTACGTCTGAACATATATGTTTATACCTACGATATGGAAGAAGTCATGGATGAATTGGGATTTACAGAAGATAAAAAGGAATGGGCAAGGATTTTGGCTTCTTCTGACCTGGCTTCAATGTTCCCGAATGTTCAAGGATTATCTCCTGAGACACGTAGCCCTGAGGAAATTAAGGCCCTTATTGACTCAGCTCCCGTTACAGATGTGAGCAGGTCCGCCTTGATACAGACAGCTAAAAGCCTTGTTGGTCGGGTAGGTTACTTTTGGGGAGGGAAAAGTTCTGCCAGATGGAATCCTAATTGGGGAGTCCCTACTTTGGTAACTGCCCAAGGCAGTACAACCACAGGAACATATCAGCCCTATGGATTGGATTGCTCAGGATTCGTGGATTGGGCATACAAAACATCTGGAGTGGGAGATATGTTATCTGGTGGTGGGACAGCTTATCAGTGGAATCAAAGCTATAGTATTTCTGAAAGCGACCTTCTTCCTGGTGACCTGGTTTTCAAAAGTTCACCAAATTCATCCGGAATAAATCACGTAGGGCTATATCTCGGAAGGGAAGCTGACGGAAGAATGCTTTATGTTCATTGCGCGAGCGGCCAAGGAGTTATTATTGACAGCTATTCAGGCTTCAGATATTTCAGACGTGTTTTTGTTAAGTTCAAATTATAAAGGAGTGTAGTGCCCATGAGATTCAAACGGTATGGAATATTCGTTTTGATGCTAGTCTTTTTTATCTGTTTCCCTTCATTTGCCTCACCGGTCGAAAAGGACAATCAAGGTTGGTTGACGGTCAATGCCCAGATATCTGATGATCTAAAAGTTGTAGACATAAAATATATTTGGGTGATCCTTAATAAAAGTGGTTTTAACCATGTCATCGAACTCCTTCCTGAGAACAGTTTTCAGTACAAAGGTATATTTGAAGCCGGAGAATATTCTGTTGTCGATGTTTCTATTATTACTAATTTCGAGATTGAGTATACAGTTAACAAACCGGACCTTGTTATATTAAGCCCGGACAAAATGGCAACCTTGCTTATTGGTATTGAAGGGAAAGAGATTTTTTCTCCAGACAGCATGCAGGTAGATAAGGATATTGATCTGGATCTGGATGCAAATACTCAAAACTCAGTAAATCCAACGTCTACACCTCTGGATACATCCTCAGCAATGATGCAGGAAGGTTGGTCATTTTCCGGCATCATAACCATAATTATTTTTTTAGTTCTGTGCATTGTAATGCTTTATCTTAAGTTTAGAAGGGAGAACATATATGATTGAGATTTATCATGAGAAGAAGAAGGAACTTGAGGTCAAAAGGGACAAGCTCCTAAAACAGAGAGAAAAAATAAACACCAGCATAAAAAGGATTGATGCTCAAATTAAAGACTATGATGACCTAATTAAAATCCAAAGCTTTGATGCTGCTGTTACGGTTCTAAAGGAGCATGGTATGAGCATTGATGACCTATTGAAAAAGATTGCTTCTGGAGATATAAAATAGAATATCTAATTCAGACAGGTGTCCTAAGTGGGCACCTGTTTTATTTTTACTATTTTATAAGTGAGGTTGACTTAATATGAGAATAATAAAAGAACAAAGAATCCTGAATAGTTTACAAAATATGAATTTAGATGATGATTGCATTGCTTTGATGAAAAATTTGATCTCGATTGCCAGACATGGATCCATTCCCGGATTTGTGTACATGCTGGATGATATAAGAAAAAAGGTTTTTGCCGACAATCACTCCCGTTTTGTGATTGCCTACAAAAACCTCTTAGATACGGGTCTCATTACCCTGCAAGGAACGACCCTGATCATTAATGCCTGGCAAAAGCCTTCGAGCATTTACCAAATGCAAATTAATATACATAATTATACCACCCCAAGACGTCAGTACACAAGGATAATTGACGAGCAATCATGTATGGCTTCTTTTAATGACTATGTGCAAAGCAAGAAGCCAGAAGAGAAGAATTTTATCTGGAATAAGATTAAAGGGATTATTGTTCCTAGATCCCTGGCTGGCCTTTTTACGCGGAAGGTTTATGATAGTGAGTTGACAAAGCTTGATTCTGCATGGCTTTTAAGGGAAGAGGAAAGACGCATGCTAAGCAAGGAGGAAATACGCTATCTTTGTGGTCTCTTAAGCCAGTGTAACACCTTCGGACAAATCAAGGGTTTTAATACGCATTATTCCATATTGGCCATGAAGGATCTTTTTGAAGATGAGAGCTTTGCTGTTTCCACTGGTTATCGGGTTCAAAAGAGCCTGTTGGATAAGGATATAATATCTATATGTTCATGTTCAAAAACAGGTAGTCAGACGCTAAATATAAATGGTTATAGAGATGGTTTTGGTAAGGGACGAAATTATGTTGTTCTTCCTTATGCAATATTCCGAACCATATTTAAAAGTCTTGAATTGGCCGCCATTAATCTATTTTTTGAGGAAGTCTTCCAATTAAATAATGGAGATAATGGCCGAGGAAATGCCAGCGCACATAAAAAGGTAAAGCTTAAGTTGTTGGCCGCCGGTATGGATACCAGGACAGACAAAGAAAAACTTATAGCAATACGCACATGGTTAAGAAAGAGAAACGACAGTGAAGTTTTTAAGCTGATTCAGGGCCTTAAGGAGTTTTTTGACCTTGAGTATATGGGCAACGGAGTGATTTCATTTAAGATAAAGCTGATGTACTTTGTGCTGAAGGATGCTGTCCGAAGAGTCGAACGAGCTATCAACCCAATAAAAAGGTATTGGGAAAAGGCTGAGCTTATAAAAGAATGCCTAGATGCCTATGCTCTGGAGTATAAGAAGCAGGATCTCCAGGATCTTATTATGGTATTCTCCAGGGCAGCTGCCAGAATAACTAGGAGAGTAATTAAGGCATTGGCTATAGATATACGAACCAGAAAGCAGAATAATAGACCTGCTATTAAATCATTAGGGGCGTATGTTTCCAGCCTTTACAATCAATATGTGTCGGGCAATTGGACTGATTTTTCAGGAACCATTGCCTATGTGGAAAGTTTAAGACGTGATGCTCTGGATAAGCTCAGTGAGGCTCCAGAGATGATATAAGGTTTTGCCAAGCACTTATAAAAACAAGGGGGTAGTGCGCCCTTTTTGTTATTTCATTAAATTATGAGGGAGGCCTGGCCATGAAGATTACAGGTGCGTGTAATTTAGGCAATTTATCCGGAGGCAAGACTTACTTTTTGCTCTTCATTTCTCATTTTATGTTGGAATTTGCGTTAGCTTTCTAATACCTTGAGAAATGCGTCTTTAAAATTCTCATATTTTGTTTAATATACATTGAATCTCTCACCACATAATACTCTGACGGAACTATAAGCTTTTTTGAAATTTTTATAAGCTATCTATGAAAACAAGTGCTGATTTTAGAAGGTGTCGCCTGTGGGCGACTATTTGCCCCCCTACCCCCCGCTATCGGGGGGAGGCTAGACTGTGCATTAAGTATGCTCCACTGAAAGAAGAACTCCATAAGCCTCTGGAAAAGAAATTTATTTGACGTATGTCAAATGCTATTGTAAAATATAGTTAGAAATAATGATGAAGAGTGCCTCACCACTTTGAGTGTGAGATTATTGAGTAGAGTGCTTCACCACTTTGAGTGTGAAATTATTGAGTAGAGTGCCTCACCACTTTAAGCGTGAACTGTGATGAACAAGCAGGGGTTATACCCTGCTTGTTTTCTTAAAGGAAGGGTTCTATGGACAATCTTAATCTATACGATGTTGATAAGGATTATATTTTATTTTTGCAAGAGGCCGAAACTCAGCATAGGGGATTTACAAGAGTGCCAAACATGGAATATGAAGGTGAACAGAAATTTCTGTGTGGAATTGTTCTTCAAATAAATGGCTTGGATTATTATGTACCTATCTCTTCTTATAAGAATAAACAGTCTGAAAGCATTTTAATCATTTTCCCAGATGATAATTATAATCCAATAAAGGGTTCTTTAAGGTTTAATTACATGATTCCGGTCCCACAGAATAAAATAAAAGTGCGTGTAATAAAGGATGAGCAACGAACTCATAGACGCTTATTCTTACATAAACAACTGGAATTTTGTAATACTAATGTGGAGAAGATTAGAAATCAAGCTATGCGTACATATAAAAGAATCATTAATAACTATAACCCTTCGCTATCATTAAATAGCTGTGATTTTCAATTTCTTGAGCAAAAATGCATGCAATATGTTGAAATGCAAAAGGCCGCCCAAGAAGCAGCTCCAACTCTGGACTATAGCGAACCTCCCTCTGTAAAAGCAAGCAGTATAAATGAGATGATAAGAAAGGCCAAAGAATCTCAAGCAAAAAGGCAAGGACAAACTGCAAGGGAGAATTCATCACGCCATGATGAAAGATAAGAAGTCCACGGTGGACTTCCTATGATATCTAAAGTTGTTTCATGAGGTTCTATATTAAAGTATACTAGACATCATTTTATAATCATCAACGACACCACCAGAGACAGGTGTCAGTCCTGAATGCAGAAAGCAAGACCTGAAGACGGAGGTGGAACCAAACCTCAGACGTAGAAGATCTATGGCATCATCAAGCTTTTTCCTCTTTTCGTTATACGGTTCAAATAAAGAGGTTTGCATAAGATCATTAGGTACTAATTCTGATACCCGAATCCCCATACCCCTTAAAGCCTTTCCTTCCCAAATCTCATCCATAAGCTCTGAGGCTCTTTCGTATATAGCCATGGTGTTATCAGTTGCGGCCTGGTATTTTCTTTGATGACCTCTTCCTCCCAAATCAGATCCTCTAAGGTAGACAGATACCAGCTTCGCGCAGAATCCTGCTTGTCTGATCCGCATACCAACCATTTCGCAGAGAGCAAGTAGAACCTTCCTTGCCTCGTCTTTTCCATCAACATCAAATGGGATGGTGCAGCTATTACCGATACCTTTCATTGGTGGCCGAGCGTCAGTTTCAACAAGACTGTTCTCTATCCCATTGGCCAAGTTCCTTATTTGTATTCCCCAACTCTTCAAGTGATATCTTAACAATTCTGGATCAGCATTTGCTAGATCTCCGATGGTAAGAATATTAAGTCGGTATAGCTTTGGTGCGGTGGCCCTTCCTACCATATAAAGCTCACTTACTTTTAAAGGCCATAGTTTGGCTTTCATATCATCTTCAGTCAATATTAAATGCACCTTATCAGGTTTTTTCAGATCACCAGCCATCTTAGCCAGTAATTTGTTCCAGGACACGCCTACATTTACAGTAAAACCTAGTTCATTTTTAATACGGTTCTTCAGTTTATATGCGGCAGATATTGCATCACCATGTATGGGTTCCATGCCGCTGTAGTCCAGGAATGCTTCATCAATACTGAATACTTGCACCAAGGGAGAAAAATCATTAAGTATGCTAACTAATTCATTATGGCATTGCATGTATAAAGGATAATTAACAGCGGCCACAACTAGCCCTGGGCATTTCTGACGTGCTGAAAATAGTGTTTCACCCGTCTGTATATCAAATTTCTTCGCTGGCACGGACTTGGCCAAAACAATACCGTGCCGGCTTTCTTCGTCCCCACCTACAACACTAGGAATTTTTCTTAAATCAATGGTTGATCCATGTTGAATTCTATAAACTGCTTCCCAAGATAAATAAGCTGAATTTGCATCGACATGCATCACAATTCTATCCATGTCCGCACCCCCAATAAAAAGAATATATCAGAACATATGTTCTTGTAAATCATTATATTCTTCCATATGCGGTAATTATTATGATATAATAAGCAAAAGCATAGAACTTGACTATTTAATAAACTTGTGGTGAAAATTCAAATCTTTGAATAGTAGATGGAGGAACATATGAGAGCTGCAAATGCTGTTAGGTTGGTTGATGAACTTGGCAGAGTAGTGCTGCCAATAGAGTTAAGAAGAAACTTAAACATTGATATAAAGGATCCGCTTGAGATATATGTAAACGGAAATGAAATATTTCTGAAAAAATATATTCCTAAATGCATTTTTTGCGAATCTGAAGAGGATGTTGTTAAAAAGATAGGGAAAAATGTTTGCCATAAGTGCATAGTTGAGGTATCAAGGTATTAAGAGGTCCACTGTGGACCTCTTTCATTTACCTCCATAATAGACTCCCCTGAAAATAATGTCGCATAACGGTCCGTTTTCACGACGCCGACGAACCGGACCATCAGAGCCTTGCCCTTTAGCGGTGCTTGCCGCCCGGTGAGACGATATGACAGCAATGACCCGTGAGCACACCTGAAGCGTTATAATTGTGATATATGCAGTGTCAAGCCCACAGATCCCAGAGATGAAACGGATGCGAATCCCTCCAGCTATAATTCATAATAAATGTCTATTATACTAAATCGTGAGTTTATGTACTTGTCCCATTTAATACAGGTTTCATCATTAGTAAATGTTATGCAGCTATTTATAATGTCTTTATCAGCATTTGTTAACTTTGTTATTATACTATCACTAACCCCAGCATTAATGAGATTGCTTATTCCGTACTTTGTTAAACCGGTTGTGTCAGTCCTACCGAAACATTGTGCTATAATATTGGGTATCTTTGATGTGCTTGTTGCCTTACCCCATTGTCTCCCAGCATGGTCAGTAAACAAGTATTTAGGTACATTATTAAGAATGTTATTTTGAAGCTCCTCTACGAAATACCTAAATTGTTCACTCATCTGTAAAGGTAGTCTAATGTTAAAACCATTAATGCAAATGTTGTTAGTCACTGTATTGATATTCTCTAGCATTATTTCACGAGCAACATTATACTTTATACCCGTTAACAGCATAAGTTTTATACATAAGGATGCAGATGTTTTTTCATATCCTCTTTTCGATCTATGCTTAGATTTTTGCTCCAAATACTTGTCTAGTATATCAATTAATTCTCTTACTTCCGCATCTGAAAAAGTTGTTATAGGCTCTTTTTCATTAAGTTTCTTACTTTTGCTAATGAATGTATTGACTCTTCCATAATAGGATTTATCATCAATTTTAGGAGCTAGAATTTCTTCGTATATATCTTTATTCTTAAAATGATTCTTGTTAATAGCATAAATAAAGAATTGTGCTACAGCGACCGAGTATTTCCTAGCAATAGATTTGGACTTATATTGAGAATTCTCAATATTAAACTTAATACTTTCAATTATATCATCAGTATCCAACCCTCCAAAAACAGTATCTTCTAAGGGATACTCTTTACCCTCAAGTATAAAACGTTTAAAGTTATTAATATCGTTTGTGTATCCTAAATTTTGGGATACAAATTCATCAATAAATAAACTAATTTCCATATAATGCACTCCTTACAGGAAGTTTGCTTTTAAACAGCGCCCAACTATATATATTTAAGGCACATGACGTGCCGTCTCGCCTATTTTCACGACTCGACGAACCGGACCACCGGAGTCCTTCCCTTTAGTGGCGCTTGCCGGTCCGGTGAGACGGTGTGGTAGCAATGACCCTTGATCATGCCCGAAGCGTGAAAACATTGTTCTATGATGTGGGAGAGATCTTGAAGCCAATTACTAATAATACTACAGCCATAATTCAATTCTTTTTAACTATTGTTGCAGTCATTTTGCAATACCATGTAATACCCCTAATCGACATCATGTCTTTATCAAGTAATTTTCTTATCCTTATGTTTAGTCTGTCATAAATATCATAAAGTTTTGAATTATACAAGCATACCCTTGCCTCCTGTTGATAATTAAACCTTGGAAACTTATAAAAGAGTTCCTCTCTTTTATTGGTGGGCTCAATAAAAAATTCTTCCTTTTCAAACTCCGTATAATTAATACTTCCCATTTTAAAATCATAGCCATTCATAATTAAGTGTTCCATCAGGGAGTATTTAAAAGGTGCTGGTTGAATCATGAGTTGTGAATAAACATAATCATTACTTAAAACGTTGGATAATTGGCCGCATGAACTAAAGTAAGTAAACATTCTATCGTCTGGATGGAAAGGTATACGTTGAGTCCCTAGTTTTAGGTTTTCATATTTTAATAGGTCGGCCGCTTTTATTGTATAAAAACAGAATGTTGGTATGTAATAAGTTGATTTCCTCCTGAGCTTTACAAATTCACCATCATTTATTATTTCTATATCACCACGCAATTTTTCAGAATACTCCGCTATGCGTGAATCATTTTTCTTTAATCGTGCAAATATACCTTCGTCTACATCACCTTGTTCATCGTTTCCTGTCCTCTTCGCACTATCAATATACCTGCCAGGACAAGCAAAACTAATCCATCCATCCTTTATTTGCTTTATCCATTTATACTCCCCGAATTTAAAGAGCATTAGTGCATGGTCATCTGGTATCATCGGCTATTTCATCCTCCGCAGTATATTCACTATAAGCAATCCCTTATAGCCCACATCGTCGAACGTTTCGGTTTTACGACGCACCGACAAACCGTGCCAACAGATCTGCCCTATAGCAGCACTTGCCGCCCGGTGAAATACCCGTAAGCATGCCCTGTAACGTAAAAGCATTGTTATCTGAAGTGGGACGTCCAATTATATTAACGATTTTAACTGTTCCCTTATTCTTATTTCAATTTCTTTTGCTTTTATTTCTCGTTCACGAATTTCTATATCTTGTCTTATTTTCGCTTCTCTTCGTTGTTTCTGAATCCTTTGATATATTTCATTTACTTTAGGTAACCAAGACTTAAAATTGTTTACAATCGAACTGACAACGTTTTCATCATTCGGATGAATGCTAACAATGAAAGCCGTATGTCCTCCATCAATAGAGTCTCTTGCGGTAAATAAATGAGTTGGATATGACATTACACTATTATGTGAATATTGGCCAGTGGTTAAAATGCTATTCCATTCAGGAGTAGTAATTTTATTTAGATGGATGATTAGATTATTATCTTCAAACTCTAAACTCGTTACATTGGGAGGGCTAGACATTATTTCTTCATTGACATTTCTCGCTATTTTTTCTTCAATTATTTTTCTTAATTCAATTTTATTTGCTTCTACTTTCAAACGTGTAGTTATTTCAATCAAAACCCGCTCGATCGGATATAGCCTATCGTTCTGATCCTGCCCGATAAGTTCTTCAACAACGCTATCTAAAAAAGCATAATCACTAAAGTAATCTTCAATCTTCTTATACTTTGTCCCACTAATTACTGTTTTAGTAAACATTTCGTTAAGAATTAACCCTAACGCAAAGATATCAGCTCGACCATCAACGCTTTTGCCTTTTATTTTTTGCTCAGGAGCTGCATATAAATAATTTGCAAGCCTTTCAACTGCTTTAGTTTCTACAGCAGTTACAATATCTTCTTCACAGAAGTGAGCAATTCCAAAGTCCGCTATTATGGCTACATTGGTTTTTGTATTATATAAAATATTCTCTGGCTTTATATCCCTGTGCCACACTCTTTTTTGATGTGCAAATTCTAAACCTTTAAGTATTTGCGTAAAAATATCAATAACTATATTTGGATCAATTCCTTTTTCAATTTCTTTCTTTAAGTTGCTCTCGTAGTAAGGCATTACATAGAATAAACAATCTTTATTTCCGTTTCTATATGTACCATAATCTAATACATTAATGATATTAGGATGAGTATTTTTTTGACAGAAATTAACTTCGTTTTGGAATCTCTTAACTTTATCTTTTGAGGTAGTATTTTTGTCAATAATTTTGATAGCAGCAGAGATATTGTCTATAGCAGTATTTGCAAGGAATACAGTTCCATTACCACCCTGACCAATTTGCTCCTTAATCACATATTCTTCAAATGCTGTTTCTAAAATGATCCCTTTTTTCAACATTTTTCTCTCCGTCTATTCAGTAATAATATCAAGATCAGATTAGGTAATCAACGGCCCATTTCAGCTAACTACGCCTTTCACGACATGTATCGTACGATCTTCTAATGCAGTTTTTTATGCGATTGTCATATAAAATGTCTAAAGGGTGAAATATGCATCTCGATACTAATATCATTTTTGCATTTCTCATCTTCATATTCGCAAAGCGGAGCAGCATATAATTTAAGATTCTCTTCGGTAAATTTCATTCTTCTATCCATAGATGCCCTTTTTCATTACGCAGCCATTAATAAGTCATAGGTAGTTCTATCAAGAAGGCCATCTGCCTTTAAATCGTTATCCTTCTCAAAAGCTTTGATTGCTGCTTTTGTTTTCTTACCGATAATACCGTCAGCAGTACCACAGTCATATCCTAAGCTATTCAGCTTTTTTTGAACTGCTTTTATTGTAGATTTTGAAGTTAATGATACCTTTTTATCAGAAGAGCTAGAAGAACCAGATGAGCTAGTGGAACTGGAAGTATCATAGGGACATTTCCCGCCAGTATGTAGGTGTGGCCCGTAGCCATGGTGATAATGGTAGCTCCCTAAACCAGATTTATTTTTATTGTCTTTATGACCTCCGCTTGAATCGGTTCTTCCAGAATGAGCGAATGAAGATAATGAGGAAACGAGGATCATAACAATAGCTGTGAAGCATGCCAAAAATCTTTTCATAATTTGCACCCCTAACTTAAGTAATCTTACTAATAAATAAGATACAGTTCTGTATGCCCTCTTATTGAAATGATTCTCTAATGGCTATCTTAAATGATTCAGATCCGGGCATACAAAAAATCATAGTATTTGTGCCTTGCCCGGTTGCAAACAAAGAATTGTTATTTAGAATATAAAATTAAGGTAGATTATGTTGCCAAACCTCTTGTATGCCCTTCGTTGTTTTTTCTATTTTTGTCTTTGTGCTTATATTTATCTAATACGGCCCACACTACATTTTTATCATCTATACTGGCAGATCTATAACAGTTAACCAATTGCATTTCATCACGTGAAAATTGATTAATTTTTTCTTCGCTCTTACCAAGTAGGTAATCAACAGAGACATCAAAAAAAATAGATAGATCCACAAGAATTTTACTATCTTTGGGAAAGCGATCATTGCTTTCCCAATAGCCAATTACCCTGTCAGAAATATTTATTTTTATCCCTAACTCTTTCTGAGTTAATCCTTTTTCTTCTCGTAAGTTACGTAAAATGTCTCCAAATTTCATCTACCACTATCTCCCAAATAGAGAATACCATAATAGATAAACGGTTACATTGATTCGAACAAATATTTCGTTTATCTGGTTGACTTAGAACAAAATGTTCGATATAATCTATATAGATAATTCTATTATTAGGAGGATTCCTCTTTCTATGAACAATTTAAAGATATATAGAAAACTTCATAAATTAAGTCAAGAAGAGTTATCTGTTCTTTTAGGAGTTCATCGTGACTATATTTCAATGCTAGAAAGGGGAAAGAGAACTCCTGGATTTAGGCTTGCAAACAACATCGCTAATTTATTTTGCATTAGTGTAGACGAGTTAAATTTTTTTCCAAAGCAATCGAATGAAATGTTCGAAGATAATCTTGTAACCTCAAAAAAGTAAGATACCCACCGCTGAACCCGGTGAGTATCCCATTGAAAATCCACTAACAAACCACCACACATCACATATGGTGGCCTTTCTATATAGTTTATCAGAGTCAGTTCATGACTTCAAGTATTTCCCGCAGCCATCTGATAAATACGTACCTTGAAATAACCGGCACGGCCGGAACGCCTGAACTTGTTGAGGGCAACATATTGAGGACTGCGGGTGACGGATACACATGCCAGGACCCTGTGAGATTGGTATAGAGACCGGGTAACACAAGGAGCTATGATACCAGGCAGCCGGATGATAAATCTGGTGGAAGTGGAGCAATGATTTGAACAACCGGGAGACAGCCAATGCAGCGGCGAGCGTGTAGGAAACGAAGTGGTGACGCAGAGGAAGAGAGCGGAAAGAAATACTTAAGGTGCGAAAGTAACCAGTGTAGAAGGCAATGGAAGGAGCCACCGGCAAAGCCGGAAAGTAATACCTGGGAAGGCAATGGAAGGAGCCGCGCGCCTGCAAAATAACTGACGTCTACGTCAGATTATGTCCCGGAGATTTCAGCTCCGGGACGTACTTGTGATGTAGACAAAGATAAGGGGTCCACAGTGGACCTCTTCTTTTTCCCAGAAAGCTGACTGGAAAAGAAATGTAGTAAAGGAGATTAAGAGCATGAAAAAAATTTCAAAGAAAAAAGCAATGGAATTTTGCAAGGCTTTATGTGGTACTTCTAAAGGTTTGCGGCAAGAACCGTTCTGCAATGTATGGATTATATCATTAGGTCATATGCGATATGATTTCTGGCCTCTGAAAGAAAAGATATACTGTCAACTTTTTGTAGGATGCGAATGTATAGGCAGTTACTTTTTTGATTGTGATACTTATGAACCTGATGTAGTGTTTACAGATGAAGACAGTGAAAAGAGTATATGGGAGAAAGAAAGATCCGACAGATACGACTTCCTTCTTTGGTTGATGGAGTGTAAATATAAAATTCACATTCCGGATGAATTGCTAGATAAATATAAAAATTAACAGTGCCCCCATTATAAAGACCGGGTGAAGTAACTCTTTGGAGGTTTAATATGAGCAAGTTTTTAGCTTTTTTTCTAGCACTATCAGTTTTGCTTTTCTTGTTTTTTGTGTTTTTTTCAGAGTTTTATTTTAAACCAATTTTGATTGCATCTGCTATATTTGCCCTTATTGCTAATAGCATTAGAGTCATATTAAGTATTATAACTATTTGGAGATCAGATGATGAAAATAAAATATATAAAGCTAAATTATGGTTTCCACGTTGCTTTTTTGGCTTTATTGGTGGGTTATGTGTACTTATATATGCTCTTGTATATTATAAGTAAAGATTATGCGACCCTGACCGAATCACATAGACTGGATACCCCATGGACATCCTGTGCATCACGGAGAGAAAACAGATTAAGAAAGGTTAATGTATATGTTTGACTTTATATTCTCAGTTAGTTGGGTTAAGGTTTTAATTGCTCTTATAGGTCTGTTTATTCTTTATTTGGTATTTTCATGGGTAAGGTATAAGCTATTTGGACGAAATCCTTATAGATGACTCTGAAGGATCTTGGATTACGCTAGATTAATTATTTTCTTGTATATTGACAGGGGAAGCTCCTGGGCTTTTCGGATCTCGGAGATAATGCGTATTTGAAAGGATGGATTATAAATGTCAAAAAGATATGAAGGTTGCATGAATTTCATGGTTTATGAATTGATGGGAATTGTAAATCCAGAAAACCCTATGCGTGTTTTAAAAGCACAGTTTGACAAGGAAGAAGATGCAAGACTATTTGCTAAAATCAAACAACAAAAAGATAAAACAAGAAACTATGAATTGTTGAATAACGAAACTCACGAATGTTTCACATTATAAAAACTATGAGTATAACCATCCATCAGATGCAGATTTACTTTTTACAATATAGACCAAGCAATAGAAGAACATTATGAGCAGGCCATTGGGGTTCAGGAATTCCTTAAATCAACAGCGGCGATGGATAATCAACTGAAATTTAACCCGTAAGCTAAAAACGCTGAATATTAGTTACAAGGTAATATCCAGATGAATCCTAATTCCATTGCTACGGGATCCTGATTTTTTGATTTTGACATGTAATTTTGCATGACTACCTGATATATTTTAACGACGACCCAGTAAAGTTAACCAGTAAATTCTTACATTCTACAATAATTTAAGTAAGTAGTATAAATCCCAGAGGGGAGGTGTACTACTATGAATTGGAAAAAAATTATGTGGGTCGTTTTATTAATTGTTCTATTCTCTTTGTTCTATGTCGGGTATCAATGGTCTTGCAATTTCAATTTAGAACAATTCATTCACCAGATCTTAGAATTCATTAAGAATTCTTAGGACGGCAAAGGGGGAGAGGTGGCTCCCTCCTAATGTGTACACAAACAGAGAAAGAGGTTCACTGTGGACCTCTTTTTCTTATTCTTTTTGCCACTAGAAAAAGAAAATGATTGGAGGGGGAACATGAATAAACTAAACAATTCTTTACTTATTGCAATCTTGCTTATTATACCAATTGCTGCATGTGTTGCGATTAAAATTAACGTATATTTCCGTTAACTTAATTGGAGGTCCACCGTGGACCTCTTTAATTTTGGAGGATTACTATGAAATGTAAAAATTGTGGGTCTGATATTCATGAAGTTGAGAAAGCTTATAAGTGTGAGGGCTGTGGTTTGACGATCTGGAAAGTTATATCCGGGCACAAGTTGACGGAAAGTGAATTACACATGCTTTTAGAGAAAGGGGAGACTGGGACTATTACCTTTATAAGCAAAGATAATCATAGACCTTATAAAGCCAGACTTGTTATACGAGGAAGTAAGGTGGGTTATGATTATCAAAACAATGATTCACTAAGAAGCAAGCTACAACATGTGTTAAATTACGATAAACAGCCTGATACAAATACCATAAGAATTCGGGTTGAATCACAACAGCCAGGAGCAGCTTCTTTGACGATTCGGTCAGATTGTCTTGATTATCAGGTGAGTATTAGCTTCGGACTGACTTCGACACGGGAATGCGAATGCCTTTCGATTGTGGCGGCCGCAGTTTATATACAGCATCATGTTTCGGATTTTAAAGAAAAGAGCTTGTTTGTCGAAGTCAACAGTCAGGAGGTCGCTAATTATCTTCTTAAGGAAACCAAGCCTAGAGATAAGCAAATGCAGTTCCTTGTTTTCTACACATGGGGGCAATTGGGCATTTTCAAAGCCTGTGATGTTGTGTACAAGCAAAGGAAGAAAACGAAGCTTGTTGGAACGAACGTTTCACGATACTACCCGAAGGGTCTATTCCCAGGGATCGAAAAGCTTGTTGCCCAGGACAACGGAGGGCTTTTTGTTTATTTGCCAGCTAATCCAGCTATATGTAAACAGTTCCTTGCCTCTTTCCCCAGGGCGACTGTTTTTAATATGGCTGATACTGAGGGAGAGGACTCCCCTGAAGAAGAACAGAACGAATTGGAGACCTTTGTTTTATCCCCCGAGTTTTCTAGCAAAGTTGATAACTGGTTTAGTATCGTCACAGATATTAATAAATAGAGCCTAAGAGCGTTTTTTATGTAGATGCATAAACTATTTATGATGGTTTTTATGGAGGGATAGCATATGAAAAAAGCGGAGGTCATGGATGAGGTATTGGATATTTTTATTAGGAAAGCTATGTCTATGGAGGAGAGCCATCCCCAAGTAGTCGTAACGCGCCTTAGCAACAGAGATAAACCTCATAAGTCCTTGTCCACTGAGAAGCAAAAACAAAAAAATACACGGAGTGATATGCATGAACTATATACCCCCACTAGTGTCAGGTAATAAGCTTGAAGCTTATACCAGCAAGCGCGATACCATCGGCGAACGGGGATTGGAAATAGGGGGTTACATACGAATCTCAACAAAAAAAGATAGCCAGAAGACTTCTATCGATAATCAGAAAAAATATATTCGTGAATGGGCAGAGGTCAATGGCTATCATATCTATGATTTTTACACGGATGTAAAAAGTGGTGCATATACACATTTGAGAAATAACATGAAAAAGCTCCATGAAGATGTGGATGCCGGTAAAGTCAAAGGTATTGTAACCAAAGAGATTTCCAGGACCTCACGTGACATTATGGATACTCTATCCTTAAAACGTGGTCTTGAGGATAGGGGCGCGTTTTTCATTGCAATTAAAGAAGGCTATGATAGCCGCCAGGATGATGATGAGTTTTTACTCATTATACATGCTGGTTTGGCTCAAAAAGAGCGAAAAACCACTAGTTCCCGCGTAAAAATAACACAAATGATCAAAGCCAAAGAAGGCAAGACTAATGTAGCAAGTCCAGCCTATGGGTACAGATTATCATCTGATAGACAGCATATTGAGATTAATCCTGAGACTGCGGAAATCTATCGATTTATTGTAGACAAATTCCTTGAAGGATGGGGCCAGCTAAAAATATGCAAATACCTTAATGCTCAAGGTGTTAAGGCAAAAAGAGGTGGCGCATGGAATACTAACTCCATTAAAACGATAGTTTCCAACCCTGTTTATCTGGGTGTAACTATTTATAACGCAACTACACGCGTTCGAACATCATCAGGCCTACCGCGTCTGATGGTGCGCCCAGAAAGTGAATGGGTTATAAGGGAAAATACCCATGAACCCCTTATATCTAAAGATAAATTTGATCGCATCCAGGAGATTATACGGATACGGAAGGAGAAGGATACCAAAGAATGGAGTTGTACTAAAAAATATCTCTTGTCAGGTCTCCTTTTCTGTGCAGATTGTGGTTGTAAGCTATATGGTAGTAAAATACCAAAGAATAAATCGCGGAAAATATCAAAGCAATCACGGAAAATGGAGGATTACTATTTTTATTATTTCGATCAGAATAAAAGCGGTAAGTGTAGATATGAGACAAAAAGCTACCCAATGGAAATGGTTGAGCAACAGGTCATGGATGCAATAAAATGCTTCTTCAGTGGAGAGGCAGATCACCTAGATACCCGGATACGCAAGAAAAATTATCTCTACGATGAGCGGCTGGAAAAAGAAAAACAAGAACGCGAAAGCGTGAAGCAAAAAATTGAGGCGGTGGACACTGCCACAAGACGCCAGCAGGAAGCTTACGAAAAGGAGATAGTTACTCTTGAAGAGTATAAACAAAGGCTGACAGAATTAAGGGAAATAAAAAGGACGCTCCTGGACAGTTTATCTGCTTTAAATGATAGGCTTGAACGCGTTGATAGAAGAGAAGAACAGTATCTTACCATCAAGGCTAAAGTATTAACTTTCATTGACAATATAAATGATCTTGATTATGATGTGAAAGAAGAGATCATCCGTAAGATCATTAAAAGAATTTATATAAAGGATGATTCCTCAATAACAATTGAATATACCTTTGAAGATTAGCAGCATCTTATTTGTAAGGTGCTGCTTTTTTTAAAAACATGAAATTCGGCCCGCCATATTGGGTCAGGATGTTCACCGCCATTCTCGGGTCAACCTTGCTGATCTTTATGGGATACTGTGTCTTTTTCTCATAAATCCACATTGTTCATACCTCCTCTATAATCCCATGGCCAAGGATCGTTAATCCACTGCCAGCAAGTGGTGTTGGGAAGATATCTTGCAGTAAGCGGTCCAAATCTGCTCTGGAATTGCTTTCGTAAGTTATCGGATTGCTCGAGTGCCATCTTGTAGTCCCTTAGGGCATTTTCATCCGAGGGGTGTGTATCTAAAAAAAGCTGTAAATCATATAGAGCGAAATCGTATGCCATGATTTGCTCTAGCAAGGTTGTCTGTTCGTCCACGCTGAACACCTCCATTGTTATTTTCTAAAGAGCCTATTTGATGAGTTCGGGAAATATGGTTCCTTTTTTCAAGCCTTCCTGTGCCGGCAGAATCTTGTCATAGAGCTGGTAAGGGACGTATGCTGTGGCAAGTTCCGGTCTTACAGGCATGACGGGAATCATTATGGACTCTCCGGTACAGTTGTTTCCGGTATAGATAGTCACCAATCTTAAGTTATCCATCATAAAGAAGCCTCCATGCTTGTTTCTCCTACATACTATGTACAAGCGTAAAAATATGTGAGGAGAGGGCCTGACTTCGAATTACCGCTTATCCGTATGTCGCATACGATAGGAGAAGTCTGGCATGTTTTTTCTTAAAGAGTCTGCAAAAGTCACCCATATCCCAAAAGCCTGATTTCTTTGCTAGTGGGCTATATAATGAACTTTCATAGGATAGAATAATGCCGTGATCGTGTATCTGACTTGCCGAATAGGCTGAAATATAGGATAATTGGAGTAATGGTAAAACATGGGGTAAGGAGTTTGGACTTATGGCAGATCGAGAAATACGCATTAATCTCAGCGGAGAAGACCTGTGGATTGAGAAAGGCACAAAAATAGAGGAGCTGGTAAAAGGGCAAAAGGGAAAAAAGGGCTCAGCTATTGTGGCCGCCCTCGTCAACCATGAAATCCGTGAACTGACCTATCCTTTAGAGCAGGAATGCACCGTTAGCTTTGTGGACTTATCCAGTGAAGACGGAATCCGCATTTATCAGCGGAGCCTTAAATTTCTCCTCATCAAGGCTGTTCATGATATCTTTCCTGAAAAGGAGATTCAGATTCGCCACTCAGTGAGAAGGGGTATCTTCTTTGAAGTATTGGATGGAGAGGTCACGGCCACCGATGTGGAACGGATTGAAAAACGCATGTGGGAGTTGGTTGAAGCCAACAAGAAATTCATGAAGGTCATTGTGTCCATAGAGGATGCACGAAAAATCTTCCTGAAGAGAGGTAGGGAGGATCGCTACCGTGCCATCGAAAACCGTGAAAAGGATTATGTATCCCTCTATATATTTGATGATATAGAGGACTATTTCTATGGGTATATGGTGCCCAGCTCGGGATACCTCACCCTTTTTAAGCTGGAGGCCGACAACGGTGGTATTGTGCTGGTCATGCCTAAAAAGGAAAACCCTACTGAGCTTCCCACTGTGTCCCTGCCTAGAAAGCTTTTCAATGTCTTCACCGAGTATAGCCAGTGGATTAAAATATTGGGAGTGGACGACGTAGGAAGGCTTAATGATCTGGCCGAAGCCCATCGGCTTAAGGAGCTTGTTCTTGTAGCTGAAGCGCTTCACGAAAAGAAAATTGCCAGCATAGCTGATAGGATTAAGCAGCATCAACCTCAGAAAAAGGTTATCATGATCGCAGGGCCTTCCTCCTCCGGAAAGACCACCTTTGCTCAAAGGCTATCCATTCAGCTTCGGGTCAATGGACTTGTGCCCTTAAATATTTCAGTGGATGACTATTTTGTCGATAAAACCCGAACACCACGGGATGAAGAGGGGAAGCCCGATTATGAGGCCTTAGAAACTGTGGATCTTGAGCTCTTCAACAAGGATTTGAATACCCTTATTTCTGGGGGAGAAATCGAATTGCCCGTCTTTAACTTTAAAACGGGGCAGAGGGAATACCATGGAAAGAAAATGAAGCTTCTGGAGGGTCAGGTTCTGGTGATTGAAGGCATTCACGCCTTGAATCCCAAGCTGACTAGTGATGTTAAGCATGAAAATATTTTCAAGATTTATATCAGCGCTATTACCTCCATGCGCATTGATCAGCATAACCGCATCCCCACAACCGATCTGCGTCTATTAAGGCGCATCGTCAGGGACAATCGCTACCGCGGAACACCGGCCCCGCAGACGATTGATATGTGGCCCAATGTCAGGCGGGGTGAGGAGAGGAATATATTTCCTTTTCAAGAAGAGGCCGATGTTATGTTTAACTCCTCCCTGATCTATGAGCTTTTAATGATCAAGCCGGTAGCCCTTCCCCTTCTTCAGGCCATTACAAGGGATATGCCCCAGTATTCGGAAGCGCGGCGGTTGATCGAATTCCTGAGCTACTTTCAGTCCGCCCCATCGGATCAGGTGCCCGCAAACTCCATTTTAAGAGAGTTTTTAGGTGGATCAGTCTTCCATACATGATTGAAAAGCCTTACAATTGATGAATGACCTATTAAATACTTCATCCTAAGGAGAACACATGAAACCTTTAAAACTATTTGCATCCGCCACATTTGGTGTTGAATCCGTTGTGGCAAGAGAGCTTAAGCACCTTGGTTATGAGAATACCTTTACCGATAATGGAAAAATCCATTTTGAGGGCGATTTTGAAGACCTTTGTAAGGCCAACCTTTGGTTACGGTCTGCCGGACGTGTCTATGTTCTGATAGGTGAATTTACAGCCACATCCTTTAACGATCTCTTCGAGGCCACCAAAGCCCTGCCCTGGGAGGATTGGCTGCCAAAGGATGCAGAATTCCCTGTCACCGGGGGCTGTGTTAAATCCACTCTCATGAGTATTTCCGATTGCCAGTCCATTATCAAAAAGGCCATTGTAGAGAGGCTCAAAAAGGTCTATAAGCTCGATATCTTCCCGGAAACAGGGCCCAAATACCGTATTGATTTTAATATCCTGAGGGATAAGGTTACCCTGTCCATAGACAGCACGGGAGCCGGACTTCATAAGAGAGGCTATCGCAGCCTTGGATACTCCGCCCCCATCAAGGAAACACTGGCCAGCGCCATGCTTCTCATCAGTCGCTGGGCCCCCGGAAAACCCTTGATTGACCCCTTCTGTGGTTCGGGTACTATCCCCATCGAGGCGGCTTTGATAGAGATGAACAAGGCCCCCGGACTGGATCGGGAATTTGACTGTCAGGATTGGCCCAACATTCCCAAGGAGGTTTGGTATAGGGCGTTATCCGAGGCAAGGGATCTGATTAAACCCTCAACCGACATTACCATACAGGGTTATGACATCAACCCGGAAGCCGTGAGCATGGCCAACTACCATGCCCGACAGGCGGGAGTTGCCGACAGGGTGCATATTCAGACAAGGGATATTAAAGAGCTATCCTCCAAAGCCAAGTATGGGTTTATTGTCACAAATCCTCCCTATGGTCAGAGAATTGGGGAGAAAAAGGAGAACCAAAGACTGTATCAGGAAATGGGGGAGAGCTTCAAGAAGCTCTCTACATGGTCCTTCTATGTGATCAATGCCGATGATGAGTTTGAAAAGTATTTTGGACGCAAGGCCGACAAAAACCGAAAGCTCTATAACGGAGGGCTCCTCTGTTATTATTATCAGTTCTTTGGACCCAAGCCGCCCCGGATGCCTCTAGGACAAGAAGAATAGCAGCAGAAGCTTGATGGCCATTGAAAAAGGGACGATCTCAATGCATGAATCATGATTTGAGACCCTCCCTTTTTTTATTGTACTATTCACTCAGTTCCAGTTGTTTGGGTCATTGCCCCAATCCACGCTACCCCAGTCTTCCTCTTCAAGGGGCTCCCCTATATCCTCGTTTTGAGGCTCCGTCATACCGATATCGGGGGAGGGTGTTGCTGGAATCGGGCTACCCCAGGGCACCTCCATATGCTCCTCAGTGGGTGGAATAAGCTCCTCGTTCTGGGGAGGAATGAGGGTTCCCGGGCCATGAACGGGGCAATACTCGCCTTCAGGAAGCTCATAGCTGTGGTCTTTAGGATATTTATCCTCGGGATTCTTCGGCTTGTACTCTACCGGCCGCTTGATAAAGACCTTTTCTACAACCGTTTCAGCTGGGCAGTATTCGGAGGCCAGCATATTTCTTCCCAGAGCATCAGCATGGGCTGTGCAGACCTGGGCCGAT
Source organism: Bacillota bacterium (assembly GCA_023415205.1). GTDB lineage: Bacteria > Bacillota > Clostridia > DSM-8532 > DSM-8532 > DTU059. The sequence goes on from JAEZLR010000006.1 coordinate 272,039, forward strand.
ACATGAACATTACAGGTATCGCTGTAAGCGGGCTCGGTTCCGTCAATAAAGTATTCTTCTCTGACGCGCCCACCCCGTGGATCAGCCTTGCACAGATCGGCGGCGATCTTTCCGGAATCAAGACAGATAGTACGCTTGACAATTCCGGGAGGGGTGGCTTCAAAGAAGGGGATCGCGGGCAACCCTTCATGAATTTTATTCATAACAGCATTCCAAATATCAAGAGCAGCTCCGCTACGTTCCTCGGAAGTCAGTTCTACAGCGGTATCATAGCCGTACCAGGTCACCCCAACATAGTAGGGAGTAAAGCCGGCAAACCATTTATCCTTGTTGGAGTCAGTGGTTCCTGTCTTTCCTGCAGACGGAATGGTTACTGTTTTACCCTCAGCATTTTTGTATTTTATGATACCATAGGATGCGGCGGTTCCCCGCTTCACAACGTCTTCCAGCATGTTGTCCATAATGAAGACCGTCTGTTCAGAAAATATCTGGGTTCTTTCAGGCTTGTTGGAGAGAATGACCTTACCTTCGTTGTCCTTTACCTCGGTAAAGAAAAGAGGGGTGGTATACATACCCTTGTTGGTAAAGGTGGTATAGGCAGCGGCCAACTGGAGGGGTGTCATTCCCTTGTTGAAGCCGCCCATGGCTATGGACAGGTATTGTTCGTTCTTTCTGTTAATGCCCATTTTAGCCAAGTAATTAAGAGCGTTGTCCACGCCCACATTGTTTTTTAGAAGCAGTGTGGCCACAACGTTTCTGGATCTGAAAAGGCCCTCTCTTACACCGGTGAGACCGTAATTCTCTCTTTCGACATTTCTGGGCCATTCCTGGTCGGGCTTGTCATTAAGGAGATACTGCTTAACATCGTCCACCACTGTAGCGGCGGTAATGGTCTTGCTATCAATACCCGGGCCATAGACCAGAAGGGGTTTGATGGAGGATCCCGGTGAGCGCTCGGCCTGGGTGGCGCGATTGAAAACGCTACCCTCCTTGGCGCCCTGACCACCATAAATGCCGCGAACATAGCCATCCTTATCGATAATGGCCATGGCGGCTTGCGGAGGACCCGAAGCCTGCTTGTTCTCGGCGTCGAAAAACTCGGGATTGGTGAAAACCTCATCCATAGCACTCTGAACCATAGGGTCCATGGTGGTGTAAATGTGAAGGCCTGAGTTATAGATAAAATCCACGGCGGCTTGATCGGTATAACCATAAGTGGTCTTCATGAATTCCTTGACGCTTTTTATGGCTTCATCCACAAAGTAGGATTGGTTGCTGGTCTGCATGACCTTACCGGCCTCGGGATTATAATTAAAGGAGATCTTTTCACTGATGGCTTCATCATACTCGCTTTGAGTGATCTTGCCCTGTTCAAGCATGAGCCCCAGAATGGTTTTTGTTCTAGCTTCATTTCTTTCAATATTTTTTTCATCAATGGGCATATATTTGGAGGGCCAGTTGGTAATGCCTGCGAGGCTTGCGCATTCGGCCAGGGATAGATCCCGGACATCCTTGCCGTAATAGCCCTTTGCAGCGGTTTCTATACCGTAGAAATTGCCCCCCATGGGAACATTATTCAGGTAATGAGTGAGAATTTCCTCTTTAGTGAGGACCTTTTCGAGCTCCAAGGCCTGCCATTGCTCCTGAAGCTTTCTGGGGATGGTCACATCATCATTCTTCGTGCGGTTTTTAATCAACTGCTGGGTGATGGTACTTCCTCCCGAAATATCCACATCGGCGCCCAACATTTTCTTGACATAGGATAGGCCTGCATTGGCAATACGCTTGTAATCAATGCCATCATGCTCAAAGAAACGTTTGTCTTCAACCGCCACATAGGCATCGATCAGCATTTTGGGAATGTCCTTATAATCAATCCAAACACGGTTTTCTTCCTGCTTCAGCTCGGCAATGACATTGCCTTGGGCATCATAGACATAAGAGTTCAAACCGATGTTTTTAAATATTTTAGCATCCAGCATAGGTGTTGTTTTAATAATGCCAAACGCGCCGCCACTGACAAGTCCCGCGGCTGCGCCCCCAACGATAAAAAGCAGAGAAAGAACGATGGTCAAAGCTACCAGGAATGCTTTTAGAACTATCTTAAGGGGAGTTGTTTCTTCCTTTTTACTTTTTGCGGAAGTGGTAGCGGGTGTTTTAGGCCTGCTGGAACCTCCAAAGTCTCCATTCATAATGTACCTCCTGATCTATCAGAGCATTAACAAGTAATGCCTAGCGCATGAACTTCCCATCAGATTCAGAACATGCACTCCTATTATAGCATAAAACCTTATTCCTCAAAAAAAAATTTGGTTAGGGGCACCTTCAAGGCAAAAGTTACCTTGTGGCATTGACGTCAAAAGGATATAATAATATGCTATGAGTAAATCTTAATCTATAGTATATGGGCCGCTTGGACAACCTATGCGGTTTATTTTACAGTTTAAAAGCCGGAGGAAGAAACCATGAATACCAATGTCTTTGACACTTTGAAAGAGAGAGGCTTTATTGCACAGACCACCCATGAGGATAAGATCAGAGAACTCCTTGGAAATGAAAGCGTTACTTTTTATATAGGCTTTGACCCTACCGCAGACAGCCTTCATGTCGGACATTTACTGCAGCTTATTGTCATGTCCCATATGCAAAGGGCAGGACATCGTCCCATCGCCATTCTTGGCGGGGGTACGGCCATGGTGGGTGATCCTTCGGGAAAGACCGATATGCGAAAAATGCTGACCCGTGAAGAAATTTCCCACAACGCCTCCCGTTTCCGCGAACAGATGAAGGGTCTGGTAGAATTTGGAGAGGGAAAGGCTCTGATGATTGACAACAGTGAGTGGCTCCTGGAGCTAAACTATGTGTCCTTCCTGAGAAATATCGGCGTTCATTTCTCCGTCAACCGCATGCTTACTGCCGAATGCTTTAAAAGCCGCCTGGAAAAAGGACTGTCCTTTATTGAATTCAATTATATGCTGATGCAAAGCTATGACTTTTTAAAGCTGTACCAGGATTACGGATGCAAGGTGGAGCTGGGCGGTGATGATCAATGGAGCAATATTCTCGGGGGAATTGATCTCATTCGTCGTGTGGAGGGGGCGGAGGCCTATGGGATGACCTTTAAGCTCTTGACCACCAGCGAGGGCAAGAAAATGGGGAAAACCGAGAAGGGTGCCGTTTGGCTTGACCCACAGAAAACCAGCCCCTACGATTTCTATCAATACTGGAGAAACATTGACGATGCGGATGTTATCAAATGTCTGAAGCTTCTGACCTTTGTACCCTTGGAGCAGATTGAAGAAATGGCTACATGGCAGGATGCGCGTATTAACGAGGCCAAGAAGGTCCTGGCCTATGAACTGACAAAGATTGTCCATGGCCAGGAAGAAGCGGATAAGGCGAAAAGTGCCACCGAAGCATTGTTTGGACAGGGAGCTTCCTCAGAGAACATGCCTACGGTGAGCATTCCTCATAAGGATCTGGTAGAAGGAATTCAAATCTTGGATCTTCTGGTGTGCACGGGTCTTGTTCCCTCCAAGGGCGAGGGCAAGCGTCTGATCCAACAGGGTGGTCTGACCCTGAACAATGAACGAGTCGACGTGTTTGACAAAGTGGTGAATGAGGCAGATTTAAAGGACGGAGAAATCATCATTCGAAAAGGTAAGAAATCCTTTCACCGCATTGTTGTGGAGGAATAAATTACAGGGTGAAGAAAAATAAAGCGGGTATGAGGGAGACTCATGGAAATCAAGGTTGGCGAAATCATTAAGGCAAAGCGCGAAGAGAAGGGATATAATCTCATCGAATTTGCAAAAAAGATAGAAATTTCCCCAGGCTATCTGTCTCAGATTGAAAATGGCAGGAAGACCAACCCCAAGCTGGAAATTATCCTGAAGATCATTCATGAGCTGGATATTGATATTGAGATGCTTCTTGGTCTTGAGAGCTCCGAGGAGAATTACCTTTCCAGAATTCCCTCGCTGTTAAAGCTGACACTGGCTAAGGAAAGGAATTTAAAGACCCTGTCCGAGCCAGAGGCGCTGAAAAAATTTAACGGACTTTGCTCAAGGCTTCTGGAGGCCAATTATATTCTGGAAAACAAGGCGCTCTACCAGTTGTTTCTGGAGGACGCCTCGGGGCAGGTAGAAAGCGTTTTAAAGCGCTATATGGCTCTACAGCTTATTTTTATGAAAAACGAGTAGCCTGTGACTGTACCTTAAAAAATTCTTGACCATAACAGGCAATCTCAGTATAATATAATATGTTCTGCGCTTTTAGACAAAAGCGCATTAACTTTCCTCAATAGCTCAGTCGGTAGAGCATGCGGCTGTTAACCGCAGGGTCGTTGGTTCAAGTCCAACTTGAGGAGCCAAGAAATGGCTTTAGCCATTTCTCCTGGGGCCTTTAGCTCAGTTGGTCAGAGCTACCGGCTCATAACCGGTTGGTCCGGGGTTCGAGTCCCTGAAGGCCCACCAACATGAAAAAGATGATTGCTTGCAATCATCTTTTTTCATAATCAGCCCCAATTTTATTACCTTGGACTAAGGAATGTACAAATGGTTTTAAAAGGAAGACTCAAGCTCATCTATGATATGATTCCCCCCTGTGATACCCTGGCGGATATCGGTACCGATCATGCCCTTCTTCCGGCCTACGCCCTTTTGAATAAACGGTGTAGAAAGGCTATCGCCTGCGATGTAAGAACCGGCCCCCTTGAAAGAGCAGAGCGCACCCTGCGTCAATATTCTCTCCAGGAGCACATGGAACTGCGCTTGGGAAGCGGATTGGAGCCTCTTAAGCCCCATGAGGCGGATTGTGTTGTCCTGGCGGGGATGGGAGGCATTCTTATGACCGAGCTTCTGGAAAAATCACTGGAGACGGCACGGCAGGCCAAGCATTTGATTCTTCAACCTATGGTGGGACAGGAGACTGTCAGGCCCTTTCTCTGGAAGCGGGGCTTTGAGGTGGTGGAGGAGGGTTTGGTTAGTGAGGATACCAAGCTATATCAGGTGCTAAGGATTCAGTATACCGGTGTTGAAAGGCAGGATTGGGATATACTGCATGAGGTGATAGGTGAGTTGCTGATTAAAATGGAGCACCCCTTGTTGCCCCTTTGGGTAAAAGATCGGTTGAAAAGGCAAGAGAAGATTGTAAAGGGACTCTTGGCAGCGCGTAGTGGCCATGAGGCTCTACAGAGAGAGAAACTTCTTCTTCATAAGCTGGCCGAGCTTTTGGATAAAATAGGTCAATTAACGGTACGACGGTATGGAGGGTGAAAACCATGAAGCTTGATCAAATTATTTCCTTTATTGAAGACTTGGCCCCCAAAGCCTATCAGGAGAGCTATGACAATAGCGGACTAATCCTGGGAGGTTACGAAAAGGAGATCACACATGTCTTGGTTTGCCTGGACGGGGATAGGGCTGCTTTGGATCGGGCCGTTGCCCACAACTGCCAATTGTTGATTTCCCATCATCCCATGCTTTTTAAAGCGGTCAGGACTCTCACCGATGATACTCGGGAGGGTGGGCTGTTAACTCAGGCTATTAAGCATGATATCGCCTTATATAGTGCCCATACCAACTTTGACTCGGCCAGTGGCGGCCTAACCGATTACTTATGTAAAAAGCTAGGTCTGAATAATGTCCAGGTTTTGAGAAAAACCTCCACCTTGAGCTCCGGTGTAGGTTCGGGGCGATATGGGGAGATTTCTCCCGTCAGTGGTGAGCAATGGATCCATGATGTTAAAATGAAGCTGTCACTTAGAGGTCTTCGGTGGATAGGTGTTCTTCCTGCTACCGTAAAGCGTGTCGTCGTGTATAATGGTTCCTATGATCGGGAGATCCTGCCCGACCTCAAGATGATAAAACCCGATGCTCTGATAACAGGCGATCTTAAGTATCATGATGCCCAGGAGCTTCTGGAAAATGGTATTTTCACTGTAGATGCCGGCCATTACGGCACAGAGAGGCTCTTTGTAGAAGAAATGATCGATCTTCTTAAACAGCAGTTTCCAGGGCTTACCCTTATAGGCTTTGAGGGGGAAGATATCTTCAATTATTCCTGTTAATAACCATTTAACAAAAAAAGCACCCCTTTTGCCCCTTGAAGAATTCAAGCCTTGCAAGTGATGGTATGAGTTTTTTTATTTGTGCCTTGACAAGATGTGAGCGGACTCATATAATAAATAAAAAGGAAAAGGCTATGATTGGAAATAGTAGATGGAGCCGGAAATTCCAAGAGAGCTGTGTTTGGTGTGAAACAGCAGTTTTTGATCCATTGAACTCATCCATGAGCTTCTGCCCGACAGGTAGGGTAAGACGGATTTCCGCCGTTAAAGGGATAGATGGTGTCAGCCATCGAATGAGAGGGTTCTTGTAAAGGAACCAAAAAGAGTGGTACCGCGGGTTATTACCCCGTCTCTGTAAGATACAGAGGCGGGGTTTTTTGCATCCGTCCAGGCTTTAAGGAAGGCTTCCTTTTGCGATGCGCAGGCAGAAGGTGGGAGGGGACTTAGGTGCGATTTATGGGTCATAAAAGGAATGGAGGAAATTAATATGAGTAGAAAGATTCTTGTTCTTGATACCACATTGAGAGATGGCGAACAGGTTCCGGGGGCCAAGCTCAACCTGTATGAAAAACTGGAGATAGCCCAACAGCTGAAAAACCTTAAGGTGGATATTATTGAGGCCGGTTTTTCCGCCTCCTCAGCCGGTGACTTCAAGGCTGTTGAAGCCATCGCCAAAAAAATAGGGGATGAGGTGATGATTACTGCCCTGGGAAGGGCGGTAAAGAGCGATATTGACGCTATTTACCATAGCGTCAAGCACGCACAAAAATCCCTGATTCACATTGTGCTGGGGGCATCGGATGTCCATGTGGAAAAGAAGTTTAGTAAATCCAAGGAGCAGATTCTGGCCCAGGGCGTGGAGGCGGTGCGTTATGCCAAATCCCTTCTTCCCGATGTGCAATACTCCACCGAGGATGCCTCCCGTGCAGATTTTGATTATCTGTGGGCAACTATAGAGGCCGTTGTTAAAGCAGGGGCTACCATGATTAACATTCCCGACACCGTGGGCTACGCAGTGCCCGAAGAATTCGGCCATCTGATCAGAAGAATCAATGACCGGTTGAAAAATCTCAATGACAAGGTTATCCTGAGTGTCCATTGCCATAATGACACAGGCCTTGCCACGGCTAACACCCTGGCTGCCATCAAAAATGGGGCTGACAAGATAGAGTGTACCATCAACGGAATTGGTGAGAGAGCCGGGAACGCGGCCCTTGAGGAGGTTGTCATGGGCCTTAAGCTCAGAAAGGACTATTACCAGGCCGAGACAGGCATTGTGACCACAGAGATCAAGAGAACCTCCAAGCTGGTGAGCTCGTTGATGGGGCTTGATGTTCAGGTCAATAAGGCCATCACAGGAGAAAATGCCTTTGCCCATTCCTCTGGAATTCATCAGGACGGCCTCTTAAAGTCCCGGGATGCTTATGAGGTGATCCATCCGGAGGATGTGGGTGTTGATCAGATGGAAATGATTCTCACAGCGCGTTCAGGAAGACATGCCGTCAAGAATGCCCTTTCACAGATAGGCTTCAACTCCCTGGAGCCGGAGGCCTTTGAAAGAATTTTTGCTAAATTTCTGGAACTGGCGGATACTAAGAAAGAGGTTTATCACCATGACCTCTTCCATATTGTTGAATCAACCCTGGAGAGCAACGAAGAGGATAACGAAAAGAAGGAGCTGCTCTGTGAGTTGGTGGATATGCAGGTCATCAGCAATAATAGCTTTCCCTCAGCCAGCATCAAAATTCGGCGAGGTGACCAGATACTCACCAGCAGCAGCATGGGTGATGGTGCGGTGGATGCCCTGTATTCGGCCATCCGCAATGCCGTGGATATGGAGATGGAGCTCATGGAATATAAGATTGGGAGCGTCTCAAAAGGCAAGGAAGCACTGGGACGGGTCAGTATCCAGGTGGGCTATAAGAGCAAAAAGTATAGCTCAAAGGCCATTGACACCGATATTTTAAAGGCAAGCGCCCTGGCCTTCCTGAACGTGGCCAATACCATTGCCATTGAGGAGTACCTTGCCAGGAAGACGGTGGTTCAGGCCGTTTAATGAGTAGGCTTTCCTTGAATTTCTTGTTTGACAGGCCTATAAAGGTGTGATAGCATAAAAATAATCCTATATTGAAAAGACTTTGATGGGGACATGCGAAACCATTCGAAGCGCTATAGAGAGGGAAGGCCGCTGGCTGAAAGCCATCCCGCGTTTCACGGCTTTGAACCGCCCCGGAGTCGGAAGACTGAAAACATAGAGTAAGTCTTCACGCTGATGACGTTACCATCCTTTAAAGTGACAGGGTTTCTTCGCCCTGTAATTAAGGTGGAACCGTGTGAGTGATAGCTCTCATCCTTAGATGCGTATTGGCGCATTTTGGGATGAGGGCTTTTTTGTTTCAATCAAGTGAATTGGATGCTATAATTACGGAGCCCTGGGGCTCCCAGAACCTTTATGTAAAGGAGCGATAATGATGATTCAGATTACTTTAAAAGACGGTAGTGTCAAGTCTTATGAAAGCGGAACTACCATTCTGGCTGTTGCCAAAGACATCAGCGAGGGCTTGGCTCGGGTTGCGCTGGCCGGAGAAGTTAACGACAAGGTCAGGGATTTGACCACACCTTTGCATGAGGATTGCCAGCTCAATCTGCTCACCTTTGACAGCGAAGGCGGAAAGCATACCTATTGGCACACCACCTCCCATATTATGGCTCAGGCGGTAAAAAGGCTGTTTCCCGGTGTGAAGCTGGCCATCGGCCCTGCCATTGACAATGGCTTCTATTATGACTTTGATACGGAGAAGCCCTTTACCCCCGAGGATCTAAAAGCTATTGAAAATGAGATGCAGAAGATTGTTAAGGAAGATTTGACGATTGAGCGGTTTACCCTTCCAAGGGGTGAAGCTCTTGAGTTTATGAAGGATGAGCCCTACAAGGTTGAGCTTATTAGCGAGCTTCCAGAGGATGCTGAGATATCCTTCTACAAGCAGGGGGATTTTACCGATCTTTGTGCCGGGCCCCACTTACCCTCCACAGGAAGGGTCAAGGCATTTAAGCTCATGCAGCAGGCCGGGGCCTATTGGCGCGGCAATGAGAAAAACAAAATGCTCCAGCGCATCTACGGCATTTCCTTCCCAAAAGCAAACCAGCTTGAAGAGTATATTAAGATGCTGGAAGAGGCTGAAAAACGTGATCATAGACGTATCGGCAAGGAATTGGGCCTTTACTCAATGAATGAGCAGATTGGCCCCGGCCTTGTATTATGGCATCCCAAAGGGGCCCGCGTCAGATTGCGCGTTGAGGATTTCTGGAGAAAACAGCATATACGCAATGGCTATGAGGTCGTTTATACCCCGCATATTGGTCGCGGAGAGCTGTGGGAGACCTCCGGACACCTGGGCTTCTACAAGGAAAGCATGTACGACCCCATGGAAGTTGATGGGCAGGATTTCTATGCAAAGCCCATGAATTGTCCTTTCCATATCATGATTTTCAAGAATGAGCTTCATTCCTATCGTGACCTACCCTATCGCTGGGCTGAATTGGGCACGGTTTACCGCTATGAGAAGAGTGGCGCTTTACATGGCCTACTCAGAGTGAGAGGGTTCACACAGGATGATGCCCATCTCTTCTGCGCGCCTGATCAAATGCCCGGTGAGATTCGTCGCGTATTGAGGTTCTGCCTGTCCATGCTGGAGGCCTTTGGCTTTACCCAGTACAAGATTTATCTGGCCACAAAGCCCAAAGAAAAGTCCGTCGGTGACGAAAGCATGTGGGCTGCCGCAACAAAAGCTTTAGAAGAGGCTATTAAAGCAGAAGGCCTTGAGTGTGACGTGGACGAGGGGGGCGGTGCCTTCTACGGTCCTAAAATTGATATTAAGATCAAGGATGCCCTCAATCGTGAATGGCAGTGCTCCACCATCCAGTTTGACTTTAATCTGCCGGAGCGTTTTGATCTCACTTACATCGCACCCGACGGCACCAAGCAACGCCCCTATATGATTCATAGAGCCCTCCTAGGCTCTATTGAAAGATTCTTTGGCGTGTTGGTTGAGCATTATGCCGGTGCTTTCCCGGTATGGCTTGCTCCTGTTCAGGCAAAGATCATACCCATCCTGGAAAAGCATCAGGATTTTGCCAATGAAATTGCTGAAAAGCTCAGGGAGCAGGAAGTGGATGTTGAAATTGACGCCAGAAACGAGAAGATTGGCTATCGTATCCGTGAGGCTCAGCTTGAAAAGGTACCCTATATGCTGGTCATAGGGGATAAGGAGCTTGAAAACGGAGCGGTTGCCGTCAGATCCAGAAAAGAGGGTGACCTGGGCGCTATGAGCGTGGAGGACTTCATAAAGAAGATCACCGAAGAAATTAAATCCCGGGCCATCTAATCTAAAAAATTTTGGGAAACCTTTATCCAATGATATAATAAACTCCTGAATAACTTTCGGGGGTTTATTTTTATGTCGGCTAAAAACTATAGCTCCAAGGGCTTTGGCAATGACAAAGGCAGCGAGGCGTTATCACAGCTCAAGGAACAGCTAAAAAGCAAGAATTTTTCAAGGGTATACCTCTTTTCCGGAGATGAGCCCTTCCTTATAGATTATTATGTGAACGAGCTAAAGATGTGGGTTTTGGAAGGAGACACCCAAGGCCTTAATCTGGTGATATTTGAAAACAAGGTGGATATCAGCTTATTGATAGATGCCTGCGACACCTTTCCTGTATTTGCCCAACGCAAGCTGGTTTTTGTCAAAAATTCCGGACTCTTTGTGAGTAAGGCAAGAAAGGATGGGAACGAGGCCCAAGAGGAGGAAGCGCCGCAGGAGGCGGCCTCAGAAAAGAAAGGCGCTGTCCCTTCAGGAAGCAAGGCTCAGGAGGAGCTTAAGCAGTATCTGTCGGAAATTCCGGAGACCACCTGCCTGGTCTTTGTTGAGAATCAGGTGGATAAGCGATTGGGGGTCTATAAACAGGTGGTTAAGTCAGGACTTCCCGTGGAATTTAACCGGCAGGGGCCCAAAGAGCTTATCTCCTGGGTTGTGAGGGGATTGAGATCCATGGGCAAAACCATTACTGAAGAGGCCGTTCAATACCTCATCCTGGTGAGCGAGCCCTCCATGTATACCCTTAAGAATGAGCTTAAAAAGCTGGAGGCCTATACGGGGGACCGGAAGGAGATTACCCTGGAGGATGTGAGGCTGATGGCCACCACCACCATAAAGAGCGTCATCTTTGATCTTTTGGATGCCGTGGCCATGAAGGACGCCGCCAGGGCCCTGGCACTTCTGTCGGATATGCTGGCCCTTAAGGAGCCGGAGCAAAAGATACTTTCCATGCTCTCCAAACAGACGGGAGAGCTATTAAAGCTCAGAATTCTTATGAATCAAAAAGCTACCCAGGCCCAAATCAGCCAATATTTCCAGGGAAAGCATCCGTATGCGCTGAAAATGCTGCAAAACCAGGCCCAGAAAATGGACGAGCCCTATCTACAGGAGCTCCTTAAAAATTGCACTGAGGCCGAGACCCGGTATAAAAAAGGCCTTATCGATGCAAAAATGGCTTTGGAGGTTCTGTTAGGAAAAATAAACAGTTAACAGAGGTTTAACATTTTTATGATTTTCTCATAATAAAGGCACGGTATATTGGGATTGTACCAAGTGTTAAAAGGAGAAATGAGTAAAAATGAACATGAAGAAAAATCTCATAGCCCTCGGGCTTGCATCACTTGTAACGATCCTTGCAGCCTGTGGCAGTACAACCAATAACCCAATGGAGCAGGGGAATATGGCTGAGACCTCAAAGCTTTCCGGAAAACTGGTTATTGAGGGATCAACCTCCATGCAAAAGATCTTTCAGGGTCTGGCCGATACCTTCTCAGCCCATCATCCTAAGGTAAGCGTTGAGTATATCGGGGATGGATCCAGTGCTGGCATTAAGGCGGCCATAGCCGACACGGCCAATATAGGGACAGCCTCCAGAGAAGTCAAGGAGGAAGAAAGGAGCCAAGGCCTGGAGGTCATCACCGTTGCCGAGGAGGCCATTGCCATTATTGTCAATCCCACTAATGGGGTGACCGACCTGACCAAGGAACAGATTGCTAAGATCTATAAAAAAGAGATCACTAATTGGAAGTATCTGGGAGGCAGTGACAGCCCTATCGTAGTCGTGGCCCGTGATTCCGCATCCGGCACCCGTGAAGCCTTTGAGAGCATTTTTGGAGTTAAGGAGGCGGTTAATGCCGATCAGGAAGCGGCAAAAACGGGAGAGGTTAAAACCGTCATAGCTCAGAATCCCAATGCCATTGGATACATTTCGCTAGCCTACTCCGACAAGACAGTCAAAAACATCTCCATCGACGGCATGGTGGCAACCGAAGAGAACGTACTTAACGGTACCTACACCATCAAGCGACCCTTCATCATTGTAACTAAAGGGCAGCCCGATCATTTGGAAAAAGCATTCATCGACTTTATCTTCTCAGATGAAGGTGCACAGATCATCTCTAAGGAGGCCGTACCTGTTAAAAGGTAGGCTTTCCGAGTGGTCTTCTAATGGTCTGCCTCTTTGCTTAAGTAAGATAAAAAAGCTGCCGTGTGTTCATGAAGTGCGCACAGCAAGCTTTTGAGACGGAGTGATGCTATGAATGATGTGCTTACTGTTTCAAAAAAAAGAAGAATAAGCTTCGAAAGGGCAATTGAGGGTGTGTTTATTGCTTCTGCACTGCTAATGGTTCTTTCAGTTCTCCTCATTTGTGTCTATATTTTCATTGAAGGTGTCCCACCCATTCTAAAGATTGGGCTATCGAAGTTTATTTTCGGCACTCAATGGACACCGACCTACACAACCCCCCAATTTGGGATATTTCCTATGATCCTGGCTTCTGTTTTAGGCATGTTGGGAGCGATAGCCCTCGGCGTGCCTATTGGTATCTTCACAGCGATTATGTTGGCTGAAATCGCACCCAAGGGGATAGCCAGGATACTCAAATCGGCTATCGAGCTCCTTGCAGGTATTCCTTCGGTGGTTTATGGCTTTTTTGGACTGACAGTCATCGTACCCATCATACGGGTTTACTTCAAGAGCCCTACGGGAACCGGCCTGCTGGCCATGATCATCATCCTTTCTATTATGGTCATACCCACTATCGTCAACATTACCGAAAACTCCCTGCGTGCCGTTCCCAAGGAGTATAAGGAAGGATCCCTGGCACTGGGAGCATCAAAGATTGAGACCATCTTCAAGGTGATGATCCCCGCGGCCAAGTCGGGCATTATGGCCTCGGTGGTACTGGGTATGGGGCGGGCCGTTGGAGAGACCATGGCCGTCATTATGGTCTGTGGTAATATCCCCAGAATACCCAACTCCCTTTTGAGTACTGTCAGCCCAATGACAGCCACAATAGCCAAGGATATGTCCTATGCTGGCCCCTTCCACCAATCGGCGCTTTTTGGCATCGGTGTGGTGCTGTTTGTCTTTATCATTATGCTGAATCTCATCTTGAACCTCTTGGTTCGAAGGACTACGCGTTAAAGGGAGGTTGTGGAGTATGAGTAGGAAGAGAAAGCTCATAGATATCTTTTTAAAAGCACTCCTATGGATTTTTTCCCTCCTGACAGTGGGATTTTTAGCCTGGATGATTCTATACATAATATCAAAGGGCCTTCCCGGCATCAATTGGGAATTTATTTCTACGGAATACAACCTGTTTCGTGATAAAACAGGTATCCTCCCCATGATCGTGGGAACACTGCTATTAATTTTTTCAACCCTGGCCATAGCCATACCCATAGGAGTATCCGCGGCCATCTACCTGACCGAATATGCTAAGCAGGGACGTGTGGTTCAGGTCATCCGCTTTGCCACCGAGAGCCTGGCAGGCATACCGTCCATCCTTTATGGGCTCTTCGGTTATATCTTTTTTAAGAACACCCTTCATCTGGGCTTCTCAGTGCTCTCCGGAGCGCTCACCCTGAGTATCATGGTTCTGCCCACCATTGTCAGAACCACCGAGGAAGCCCTGCTGTCGGTTAACCCTGGCTATAGGGAGGGAAGCCTGGCCTTGGGCGCTTCGAGGCTTCAAACCCTGTTCAAGGTCATCCTGCCCAGTGCCATTCCCGGCATCCTGACAGCCGTCATTCTGAGCATGGGCCGGGTGATTGGCGAAACCGCAGCAGTCATCTACACCGCGGGATCAGTGGCTAAAATTCCGGCAGTGGAACGACTTTTCACCAGCAGCGTCAGAACTCTGTCGGTGCACCTTTATATGGTGGCTCTTGAAGAGGCTGATTTTGTGAGTGCCTTTGCCACGGCCACCATCCTCATGCTCATCATTGCCCTTCTTAATTCTATGGCCAGCAGATTTGCCCACAGGCTTACCAGCCGTAGGGGAATCGGTTAATCAAAGGCCAAGCCTTATAGAAAAAAGGATGAAGATATATGGAGAATAGAAAAGCTAAAAGCAAAATTATTGTCAGGGATCTGAACCTCTATTACGGGGATTTTCAAGCCCTGAAGTCCATCAATATGGAAATTTACGAAGGCGATATCACGGCTCTCATCGGCCCCTCGGGCTGCGGTAAGTCCACCTTTCTTAAAACCCTCAACCGAATGAATGATCTGGTTGACAATGTGAAAGTCAAAGGCAGTATCCTACTGGACGGACAGGAGATTCTTTCGGGGGTGGATGTGGTTGCGCTCAGAAAGCGTGTGGGTATGGTTTTCCAAAAACCCAATCCCTTTCCCATGTCCCTATACGATAATGTGGCCTATGGCCCCAGAATCCATGGCATCAAGAAAAAAAGCCTCCTGGACGAGATCGTTGAAAAAAGCCTCAGGTCGGCGGCCCTATGGGACGAGGTTTCGGACCGTCTTCATAAAAGTGCGCTGGGCATATCCGGGGGTCAGCAACAGCGCCTGTGCATTGCCCGGACCCTGGCCACCGAGCCTGAAATTATTTTGATGGATGAGCCCACCTCAGCACTGGACCCCATATCCACATCGAAGATTGAGGACCTGTGTGAGGAATTGAAAAAGAAATATACCATTATCATCGTTACCCACAACATGCAGCAAGCCGGTCGTATATCTGATCGTACTGCCTTTTTCCTACTGGGGGATCTAGTGGAATATGATCTGACCGAAAGAATATTCAGTAAGCCCAGGCATGATAAAACCGAACGCTATATCACCGGAAGATTTGGTTGATTTGTTTTAAATCGGGCAGAGAAAGGTAAAAATCAATGGAAGCAAAAAGAAAAGAGCCCGGGAAAGGAAAATCATGAGATATCATCTGGATAAAAGTATACAGGAATTAAAGGATGAAATCGGCCGGCTGGGGGGCATGGTGGAAGAATCCCTGGACAAGACATTTATCGCCTTACGGGAGATGAATGTGGACCTGGCTAAAGATGTCATAGCCCATGATGATGAGATTGACAATTTGGAAAACAATATAGAGAAGCAGTGTCTGAGCCTGTTTGCTCTTCAACAGCCCCTTGCCAAGGATTTACGGATGATTGGCTCCACCCTTAAGATGATTACCGATCTTGAGAGAATAGCCGATCACTCGGCGGATATCGCTGAGCTGACCATCAGAATGGCTGAAAAGCCTTTTAAAATCAATCCTGAGATTTACCTTATGGCTGAAAAAGCCCGGATTATGGTGGGAAGAAGTATCGATGCTTTTATCAATCAGGACGTCCAGACGGCTAAAGAGGTTTGCCAGGCCGACGATGAGGTGGATCAGCTCTTCAATGCTCTGGTCATGGACATTGCCGCCCAAATAAAATCGGGGGAGCAATGGGTGGAACAGCTTATTGATATGATGTTTATTGTCAAATATCTTGAACGAATAGGTGATCATGCCACCAATATTAGTGAGTGGGTGGTGTATAATGAAACAGGAATGCATCAACATTTGCAGCATCCTTAAATTGCACACCCGGGAATCAACGGGACAGGATTAAGGGGGACATCCATGTCTGGAAAAAGAACCATTGTTGTTGTTGAGGACGAAAGCCATATCCAGGAACTCCTCAAATATAACCTTGAAGCCGTGGGCTATAGTGTCAGTACTTTCATGAGCGGGGAGGAGATGTTCCTTCACTGTGAAGCCATACTGCCCGAGATGTTTATTCTTGACCTGATGCTTCCCGGGATGGACGGCTATGAAATACTCAAAAGAATTCGACAAAATGTCAGGCTCAAAAATATACCCGTCATTATGCTTACTGCACGCAGTGAGGAATTTGATAGGGTTTTGGGGCTGGAACTGGGTGCGGATGACTACATAACCAAGCCCTTTTCCACAAGGGAGCTGCTGGCCAGAGTGAAGGCCCTTTTCAGACGCTCTGTTCCCTCTTCGGAGAATGCTCCTGAGAAGCTTTCAGCCGGTGATATTACTATAGACATGCAGCGCCATGAGGTTTACAAGGGAGATCAAAAGCTTGATTTGACTCTTAAGGAATTTGAACTGCTAAAGATTTTTATTCAGAATCGTGGGCATGTTCTATCACGGGATTTGCTCTTGGAAAAGGTTTGGGGCTTTGACTACTTTGGGGAGACCCGAACGGTGGATGTGCATATCCGCTATCTTCGCCAGAAGATTGAGGACGATGACGGTAAGCCTGGGTATATCGAAACAGTCCGAGGGGTTGGCTATAGGTTTATTTAAAGCTTTACAATATTGTTACAATCCTGACGGAGCTATACAAAAAAAGATTACAAAAGGATATAATTTAAAGTTGTAGGATTTTAATAAAGTGGTAGCGAAGGAGCTTAAGACGTGCCCGAAAGCAGAACCCTGGGGAGTATTTACAGTTATTTGATGAACTTTTTGGGTCTTAATGGCCCCCTGGATATCATCAGAATGCTGATTGAGCTATCTGTTGTTTCCTATGTCGTTTACAAAGGCATACAGTTGGTTCGTGAAACCCGTGCCATACAATTGGTCAAGGGTCTTTTGTTTATTCTTATCTTTTCAAAGCTCTCCCAAATGCTGGGGCTGAAAACCATTGCCTTTATCCTGCAAGGAACGCTTCAGATTTTTGGTTTCGGCTTGATTGTACTATTTCAGCCAGAACTGCGTCGTGCTCTGGAAAAACTGGGCAGCAGCGGGTTCCAAGATTTTACACTGAAACGAAACGATGAGGGTCGGGTGAAAACCATAGCGGCCATTGAGGCTATTGTACAGGCTTGTACAAAGTTTTCCCAGGACTATATCGGTGCCCTTATCATTATAGAACGGGGGACTAAAATCGGGGAAATCGTCAATACCGGCACACAGATGGATGCCGTTCTGTCCAGTGAGCTTCTGGGAAATATTTTTACCCCAAAAACACCCCTTCATGACGGTGCCGTCATCATACGGTCCAATATTATCAAGGCTGCGGCCTGCTACCTTCCCTTAACTCAGAACGCAGGCTTGAGCAGGGAGCTAGGAACCCGGCATCGTGCGGCTCTAGGTATTACGGAGGTCTCCGATGCCATCGCCGTGGTGGTTTCGGAGGAGTCTGGAAAAATATCCTATGCCCATAATGGAGGTTTGACAAGGAACCTTACTCCCGATATTTTGAGAAAGGCCTTGACCAAGTATTTACTGGAGAGTGAACCCGACAGGAAGCTTTTTACTTTTAGAAAGGCAAAGCAGAATGAACAAGCTGATTGACAATCTATTTGAAAAAGATTTAGTCATAAAGGTTATCTCCATCCTCACCGCCATATTGATCTGGTTTTTGGTGGCGGATCAGGATAACCCTTTTGAGGAGAGAACTATTGTGGTGCCTCTTTCTAGCAATGTTGAGGTGCTTCAGCAGAATAGCCTTCAAATTGTGGGGACAACGCTTCCAACCAGTATTGATGTAAAAATTAAGGGGAGAAGGCAAAAAATCATGGGCGTTACAGCCAATGATTTTAATGTCTCCATTGATCTTTCCGATGTGACAGAATCGGGCACCAGGAGCATCAAAATTGAAACACCCCAGTATATTGGGGATCAGGATATCCTGATTTCGGGCATGAATCCGTCATCAGTCAATTTACGCTTTGAAAAAGTTATCGGCAAGCAATATCCGGTGACCATAGAATATACAGGGAAGCTTCCTGCCGGCTATGAGTTGGTCAACGTGAGGGTTGATCCGAGCAATGTCATCCTTCAGGAAAAGGAAAGCAGTATTTCCCAGGTGGGAAAAGTTGTGGCCCAGATTAATCTGGACAACATCAAGGATAGTAATGAAATAGTCATGAGGGGCACGGTACTGGATACCGAAGGCAAGATACTCAAGCAGTTTGAGGGCCAGGTGCCCATTATTGTAAACTTTGATCTGGTTAAAAAAATCCCTGTGTCGGCGGCTACCAAAGGGGAACCCGCTGCTGACTGGTATTTCAAGGAAATAAAATATTCCCTGTCAGAGGTTCGTGTTCAAGGAACGCGAAGCGTTTTAGATGGGATTACCCGGCTCATGGCCGAGGCCATTGACATCACCGGTCAGACGGGAACCTTCAAGACACCGCTTACATTAACCCTGCCAAAGGGAGCCAGCCTTTTAAAGGAGGATGCGGATGCCCTTATGGCGGAGGTGATTCTAGATCGTCTGGTGACACGGAGCATTACTCTGCCGGCCAGCGCCATAACCATTTACCAGGTGGACACAACAGGGACCAAGAAATACAGTATCACCGATGAGACCATTCCCATCACCGTTAAGGGAAGGCCTGACAGCGTCAATGCTGTTAAAGCCGGTGATATCAAGCTGTCCATTCAAGTTGAAAACCTTGAGGAGGGAACTCATGAGGTTCCCTTGATGGTTCAGCTCCCCAATTCTGTAAGCCTTGTGGGGGAATATAGCGTTAAGGTGCTCATTGAAAAGGTCACCGAGGAGCAACCCACCACCGGGCCAGTCACCAACTTAAATTATCGTCCCTAGGAAGAAGTATCTATGGAATATACCTTAAGAAATATCTCTGTTCCTCTTTTGGAGATAACACAGACCAATGAGCTTTCCCTTGTCAAAGCCCGGGTGGCCAAGCTGATGGGGTTGGGGGAAAACGATATTCAAAGTCTACGGATCATCAAGGAATCATTGGATGCGCGGAAGAAGAGTGCCATAGCAATGGTTTATTCCGTTTACCTCAACGTTCCCGGAACACTTAAAAGCCACAAGGATTTAACCCCTTTTACGCCTCAGGAGACATTTGCTCCTGAGACCGGAGAGCCCCTGACTCGCCCCATTGTAGTCGGTGCGGGTCCCTGCGGGCTTTTCTGTGCCTACGAGCTGGTTCAAAGAGGCTTTCTTCCCATCGTAATCGAGCGAGGGGAAGAGGTGGATCAACGTGCCGAAACCGTCAAAGCCTTTTGGAGCGGGGGGTTATTAAACCCCGAGTCTAATGTTCAGTTTGGCGAAGGCGGAGCGGGCACCTTTTCTGACGGGAAGCTGACCACCCGGATTAATGACCCCCGGTGTGGCAGGATTTTGGAGACGCTATGTGCCTGCGGTGCTTCCCCTGATATTCTGGTCAAGGCCAAGCCCCATGTGGGCACCGATATTTTAAGAAACGTGGTAAAGACTCTCCGGGAAAAGCTCAAGCAAAAGGGTGCCACCTTTCTGTTCTCCACCCGAATGGAATCCCTTTTAATTAGAAATAACCAGGTGAAGGGTATCCGGCTTTCAGATGGCCGGGAGCTTTATTCCTCTGCAGTGATTCTTGCCATTGGCCACAGTGCCAGAGATACCTTCCAAGAGCTGCTGGAACAAGGGGTTTCTATGGAGCAGAAACCCTTTTCGGTAGGCGTCCGTATTGAACATCTTCAGGAGTGGATCAATGAAGCCCAATATGGAGGGATTCGTCACTTTAAGCTAGGATCGGCAGATTATCAGCTTTTTGAACACATGGAAGGAAGAACGGCCTACAGCTTTTGCATGTGCCCTGGGGGTGTTGTGGTAGCGGCAAGCTCAGAAGAAAAAACCATTGTCACCAATGGTATGAGCTATCATGCCCGCAACGGAACCAATGCCAATAGCGCTTATGTAATTTCTGTTCATCCCGGGGATTTCGGAGACACCCACCCCTTAGGAGGAGTGGCGCTTCAGAGGCAGCTTGAGAAGGGATGTTATAGCAAAACAGGCGGGTACAGGGCACCGGTGCAGAGGCTCTCGGATTTCCTCAACGACCAGCCCAGTAAAGGGCCCGGTCTGGTGAAGCCCACTTATACCGGAGAGGTTGTGTTTACCTCACTCACGGATTTGCTTCCGGACTTTGTTGTCAAGGGCATTAAGCAATCCGCACCCGTGTTTGGTCGAAAGCTCAAGGGCTTTTGTGAGGGGGATGCCTTGTTGACAGCCGTTGAAACACGAACCTCTTCGCCTGTGCGCATCTTGCGCAATGACAAATATCAGTCTGTCTCTGTCAAAGGTCTGTTCCCCGCCGGTGAAGGCGCAGGGTATGCCGGAGGCATTGTTAGCGCCGCGGTAGACGGGATTCGGGTCGCTGAACAGGTCGCCCTTGAATATACGAAAAAGTAAAAGGATGGGCTGTCCATGAGGCGTCGTATTGTTATTCTTTATATCGTACTAGCCCTGGTGGTCTCCTCGGTGGTGGCCTTTGTCACCTATCGCTATTCTGCGGGGGTATATGTGGGTCAGACCCAGAATGCCCTTCAGCATGAGGTTCTCTTAGTCAGACAGCTTCTTCAGGAAACTGATGGCAAGATAATCACCGATAGCCAATTGACTGATCTTACAAAACTGATTCACAGTCTGGATCAGGAAAGTAGCTATATGGGCTCGGAAAGACGCATTACGCTCATTGATATCACGGGTAAGGTATTGGCCGATTCCCATGGGAATTCGGCGGGGATGAAGAATCACAAGGATCGCACCGAGTTTATGGAGGCCCTTTCAACGGGAATGGGCCTTGAAATAAGAGAGAGTGAAACCACAAAAAACAAGTCCCTCTATCTTGCCTGCTATTCCCAAGAACTCAATGCCATAGTCCGCATATCCACCTCGGTGGATTATATCAATAAGATAAGGAATACCATTATCTTTTACACTATTCTTGCGGTTCTTATAGCCCTTGTCCTATCCACACCCCTTATTCTCAAGATCTCCGATTATGTGATAAGGCCTTTGGCGCGGCTGGTAAGGGAGTACGGTGGAGGGAAGGAGGGGAAGAACCTCAATGGTAAAAAGGATGAAGTTGGCCAGCTCTCTTTCACCTTAAGCAGCATGACCCGGTATTTGGAGAATGTCATCAAGGAGCTCAAGGACAGAAACGCTCGTGTCAATACCATTATCAATAGTATGGACAATGGTCTTATTGCGGTGGATCAATCCATGCATATTCTTATGCTTAATCCGGTAGCTCACAAAATCTTTGGTGTGACCGAAAAGCCTGCCCAGGTGGGGGTGCCTTTGGTACAGATCATCCGTCATCGGCAGATTAATGAGCTCCTTAATAAGGCCATTGCTAAAAATATGGTCATTAATGACGAAATTCACCTTTCCCAGGGGGGTAAAAGGGTTTTGTGGATTCATGTCACACCGATCTTTCCCATGGATAATGAGAATGTCAATTCGGGAGCCCTGGCGTTTATTAATGATATGACCCAGATAAGAAAATTGGAGGAAATGCGCTCGGAATTTGTGGCCAATGTCACCCATGAGCTAAAAACTCCCCTCACCTCCATTCAGGGCTTTGTAGAAACCCTTAAGGCCGGGGCTATCAAGGATGCTTCGGTAGCCGAAAAGTTTTTGGATATTATTGATATTGAGGCCGACCGACTGAGAACCCTCATCAATGATATCTTAGAATTATCTGAAATTGAAAGCATGAAGCAGGAGAAAGAACGTCAGAAAATCTTTTTAAGAAATCAGGTGGATGAAGTTATTTCCATGCTGTCCAATACAGCGGTGGAAAAAAAGATTACCATCCATAACGAAATACCCGAGGAACATACTGTTGATGCCGACGGTCACCGTATCAAACAGCTTATTATCAATCTGCTTGACAATGCCTTGAAGTACAATAGAAAGGGTGGCAGTATCCATGTTTTCACC
The DNA here is from genome assembly GCA_023415205.1 of Bacillota bacterium. Taxonomy (GTDB): domain Bacteria; phylum Bacillota; class Clostridia; order DSM-8532; family DSM-8532; genus DTU059. The sequence continues at coordinate 294,158 of JAEZLR010000006.1, forward strand.
CGACTCTCGAGGGGAATGATTGAGCTTCATGTGAAGGATACGGGCATTGGTATTCCCGAGGGACATACGGCCAGAATATTTGAACGCTTCTACAGGGTGGATAAAGGAAGATCCCGGGAAATGGGTGGAACCGGTTTGGGACTCTCCATTGTCAAGCATATTGCCCAGCTTTACGGGGGGACTGTCCATGTAGAAAGTGTGGAGGGTAAGGGAAGTGATTTTGTGGTTTCCTTGCCCCAAAACCATAAGGAGACTCACTCCTCACCGGGGCAATGATAAAACTCAGACCTGAAGGTTTGAAAGGCTTTGACCATCTCTGGGTTCTTTACCAGAAACTCATTGAAAACCTTGATACTGTCGAGGGTTTCAGTTGAGATGGAATGCTCGATCAATTCAGTTTCTATAAGCAGGCTCTCATTATTCGACAGCATTTTTAGGAATTTTTCAAGAACATTATGGCGCTCCAGCAGGTACTTTCCGATTTCCCTGCCATTGTCAGTCAGGGAGATAATCCCGTACTTTTTGTAATGAATCAGCCCCAATTCATGGAGCTTTTGAATCATTTTAGTCACAGAAGGCGCTTGAACATTTAAAAGCTCAGAAAGCGTGTTAACCCGCAAATAATCCTCCACCAGACTATTCCGGTAGATCATCTCCAGATAATCCTCCATAGCAGGGGTGAGAAGTTTTTTATTCTGTTCCAGCAGTTGATAGCCGCGAACGGTATGAAACTTTGCCTCGCCCATGATTCCCTTGCCTTCGTCATACAAGTCCTAGGATTTTGCTAATATATATTCGCTTCTTTATCGATTTAGTAGCCCGAATCCCGGGAGAATCACGGCGGGAAAAGTCAAAGGGCCAATTGTCATCCATGACAGATACATGCTAGAATCAATTTATCGATAGATGATGGAGGAAATCCATGAAGGTTTTATTTAAAAATGCCCTGGTTGTAACCATGAATCATACCATGGAAATCATGAAGGCCTGTGATGTGCTGGTGGAAAATGACAGAATTGCGGCCATCGGCCCCTTACGTCCAGAACAGACGGAGAAGGCAAGGGTGATTGACGCCACAGGCAAGCTTTTGATGCCGGGCCTAATCAATGGCCATAACCATGCCCCAATGACGCTATTGCGCAATTTTGCTGATGATATGAATCTTCAAACTTGGCTTTTCGAGCACATTTTCCCTGCAGAGGACAAGTTCACCGGAGAGGATGTCTATTGGGCCACGCTCTTGGGCATCATGGAAATGCTGGCTTCGGGAACCACCTGTTTTGTGGATATGTACTTTTTTATGGAGGATATGGTCAGGGCAGTGGCTGAATCGGGAATACGCGCACAGCTTTCACGGGGAATGACCTGCTCCGACTCAGGCCCCGACTTTTCTCAGAACAAAAGCCTGAATGAATGTATCGACTTCTACAAAAAGTGGAATGGTTCCGCAGAGGGAAGGCTCATGGGCGCATTTGCCCCCCATGCCATATACACCTGCTCCGGCAACTATATTCGTGCCATCAGAGATGCGGCTGAAAGGTATGGTGCCCCCATCCATATCCATGTGGACGAGACCCGGGTGGAACATGAGGATGCTCTGAAGAATTACGGAAAGACGCCCGTAAAGTACCTCTACGATCTGGGGGTTTTTGACCTAAAAACCATAGCGGCTCACTGTGTCTGGGTCACTCCTGAGGATAGGCTTCTGCTGAAAGAGAAAGGGGTATCCATGGTCCATAACCCGGCAAGCAATCTCAAATTGGCCAGTGGTGTGGCCCCGGTTCCTGAAGCACTCCGGGAGGGAATTAATGTGATGCTGGGCACAGACGGTGCATCCAGCAATAATAATCTCAACATGTTTGAAGAAATTAATCTCGCCGCCTTTATTCACAAGGGGACGGCCCTGGATCCCTTGCTGGTTAGTGCTGGAGAAGCGCTGAAAATGGCAACTGTCAATGGAGCCAGAGGCATTGGGCGAGAAGATTTGGGTGAAATCAGGCCCGGAAATAAGGCGGATCTGATTTTGTTGGATATCGAAAAGCCGCATTTCAAGCCCCTTCATAATCCTGTTTCTGCCCTGGCCTATTCTGCTCAGGGAGGGGATGTCTGTCTGACCATGGTGGACGGGCGTATCCTCTATGATCACGGCGCATTTCCCACCATTGACAGAGAAAGGGTCTTCAAACAGATTGACAAAATCTGTGCCCGCATCTTCTGATGCGGGACAGCAGGTCAAAGAAGACTAGGCCGGCTTTCAAACTAGCTCTGTAAAGCACTCGGTGAACGGGGTGTGACCACCACGGTATTGTAATTGACGTAAATAACCATTCCTGGCTTTCCTCCCGAGGGTTTCCTGACATTTCGGACGAAGGTATAATCCACCTCAACCTTGGGGGCGTGCCGTGCCTCGCTGTAATAGGCGGCATACTCAGCCGCCTCCACCAATGTGCTGTCAGGAATCTCCTGCCCCCCGGTACGGATGACCACATGGGAGCCAGAAAAGTTCTTGATATGGAGCCAGATATCCTCATGCCGTGCAGTTTTGAGGGTCAGCTTATCATTCTGTTTGTTATTCCGCCCAATAAAAATTTCAATGCCATCCTTTGACAGTACCCTCAACGGAAGGGCTTGTACGGGTTGAGCCTTCCTCCCTTTCGTGGCGGCCGATTTCAAGTAACCCTGTTCAAAGAGCTCTAGCCGGATTTCAGCATATTGCTCCGGCCCCTCGGCGTTATCAATGGCAAAGAGCACACTCTCCAGATAAGAAATCTCGCTTTTCAATGCTTCGATCTCCTTCTGAGCATAAAGAAAGGCTGTTCGGGCCTTGTTATACTTTTTAAAGTAGCCTTGGGCATTTTCTTGGGGGCTCTTGTCCTTGTTAAGAGGAATATCCATGGTTTCGCCTGTTTCACTGTAGTAATTGACTACAGAGGCTTTATCCATGCCCTTTGAAAGGGCATAAATGTGAGCTGTCAGAAGCTCGCCCATAAGCCTTAGCTCTTCATAGTTTTTATTGGTCTCATAGGTACCCAGATTGATTCCCAATCTTTTCTCACATTTCTCAAGCTGCTTTTCAATGAGCTTCTTTAGGTCATTGGAGCGCTGACTGTTGAATTCCTTGTTGTTTTTCAGGTTAAAAAAGGCCTCCGCAGCCGTGCTGATCAACCCATAGTGCTGGCTGGAGGGATATTGGGTAAGGGGGAGGCAATGAAAGTCCACAGGCTTTCCAAGGTTTTTATCAATAACAAGACAGGGAGAAGGGCCCTTTGCCAAATGCTCCATCATGCTCTTTAATGCAGCAATGATTCGGCTAAGCTCCTCCGGACGAAGCTCCGAGGCTGGTTTGGCCTCATCCACCTCTGCACGGAAGCATATTTCCCGGCACAGAACAGGAGAAAAGCCCTTGAGCCTGTCCAAAAGGAAGGATTCAATTTTTCTCCCGCTGTTGGGAGCCTCCTCCTTTATTGCCTCATAGGTTTCATAAAGGGTGGGGTCAAGCTTGTCCTGCGAAGGAGGCAGAATATAGGTTCTGGCAGGTAATAGCTCTCTGACTCTATTGACCTCTATATCCACATGCTTGATGGCATCAATAATTTTATCGCTGTGATTTAGAAGGATAATATTACTGTGCCTGCCCATGATTTCGATAACTAGCCGTTTAAGGCTCCGATCCCCCAGCTCGTCGGTGGATTCCACCTCCATGGAAATGATGCGTTCAAAACCATTGGTATGAAAGCCCTTGATAATACCTCCCGAAAGGTGCTTTCTAAGAAGCATACAGAAAACAGGGGGTGTCTCCGGGTTTTCAAACTGCTTTTCTGTCAAATGGATGCGTGCTGCCGAGGCGTTGCTTGAAAAAAGCAGGCGGTAGTTTTCTCCGCTTGCTCTCACCTGAAGCACAATGGCATCCCTATCCATCTGATGGATTTTGCCGACGCGTCCGCCCGAGAGCAGATGATTAAGCTCCTGAGCTATATTTTTGATTAAAATGCCGTCAAAAGGCATGGTATCACCTCTGTAAACATAATAGTAACATTCTAACAGAGAAAATGTTTCAGTAATTTTAAAATTATTTTACAAATAGAAGACCAGATGATATAATGTCACCGAGAATGGGAAGCTTGGGACAAGGAGGATTAACAATGCTTTTGAACAAAAAACTTGTTAAAATCAGTGTGCTGATATTGGCTCTTCTTCTTTTTTTAGGACTCAACCTCTCTGTTTTGTTTCAGTAGTCTTACATAATTATTTCCCTGGATTTTAGGTTTATTTAAGACTAAGTCTGTTTAGACTTATGGGGGTGTTCTATTGAGTTACAAATACGGTAAGCCTAAGCCTGTAGCCTCTAACATTAATCGGCTTCCCGCCATACTTCTACTATCCGCGGTGGCCGTTTTTATCGCGGCGGATCTCGTACTGGGATTCAATTTTAATTGGGTGGACTACGCGATAGTTATTATTATAGCCCTTTTCGGCTTAAAAGGCTATTTTAAGGGGTTGATTAATACTGTCTTCAGTCTTTTGGGCTATGTTCTGGGGCTTGTGGGGGCTTATCTTTTTTCGCCCAAGCTGGCTTTGATCGCCATGCAAAGCACCTCCTTCGGAAAGAGTATCAGCGCTAAAATAGAGGAAATTCTACCGGTGCTCTCCTCTATTAGTGCCATGAAAAGTACTTCTGATCAATCTGCGCTGGATATTATTACTCAAATACCTGATGTGAATAAGGCCTTCACTGAAAATCCCCTGTTGAAGTTTCTTGTATCGGTTACCGATACGGCTTCCGAAACGAGTGCCTTGTATGCAGAAACCGTCTCAACGGCCAACGATCTTATCGCTTTTTCCATTCTCAAGGTTCTAGCCCTGGTGGTTTTGTTTTTGGTTATCAAGCTGATCGTTGTGGTGATCGGAAAGCTTCTCTCCTCGGCCATGAACACAAGCCCCCTTCTGGGGACGGCCAACCGCTCTGCAGGCATGTTTATCGGCTTTGCAGCCGGTCTTATTGTATGCTATGTGGTCTTTGTTTTTGCCATACCCACCTTGGGTTCCCTTAATATCATAAAAATATCCGAAAGCTATACCCAATCCCTGATGCTGGATTGGTTCAGTAAACTGTTACTGGTTTTAAAATAAATGGGGTGACAACTAGTGAAGAACTTGAAAAATTTTAATGTCAGAAGCTCCGGAAGAGTACAGGGTAAATGCTATATTGATTGTTCCGGTAATTACAAGATAACGGAGATTGCTGAAATTATAGGTTTGGATCCCAGTCAATTGGAGGGGATCTATTCAGATCACGGGGCCGAGAATGACGAAACGGTTGGCGTCTGGTACTTTCCCTCCCGGGAAGCCGCATTGGCTGCTTTGCAGGAGCTGGATGATCTGTTCTCAACTAAGAGCATGGGTAAGATGGTCATTCTCACCTTCGAAGAAATGGAGTATATCCGTCAGGCCCTAATCAATGAAGGAAGTAATATCATCAATGTTAGAAATGATCTAAAAAAAGGTATCTTTGACAAGTTTAATGCATAAATATTCATCGCATCGCCGAAAAGCAGGATTTTTCCATTGACGAAATCGTGTATACTATGTATAATTATAAAATACATACCGAATCACGGGAGGAATAATTATGAGGAAGAAGTTACTGGGAGCCGTGCTGGCATTACTCGTAGCTGTGGCGATGCTTCTCACAGGCTGCGGCGGAGCAACAAATAGTAAAGATACCATAGTCGTTGCTATGGATACATCCTATCCGCCAATGGAATTTGTTGATGAAAACAACCAAATCACTGGATTTGATGCAGAGCTGGCCAAAGCGATAGGAGAAAAGCTCGGCAAGAAGGTTGAACTGAAAAGCATTGCATGGGAAGGTATCTTCATTGGCCTTGAGACCGACCGCTACGATGTTATCATGTCTTCGGTCAGTATTACCCCCAGCAGACTTGAAAGCTACATATTCACCAAGCCCTATCTGGCAAACGGTCAGGTTATCGTGACCAGACCCGGTGATGACACCGTTAAATCTGTTGACGACCTTAAGGGCAAGGAAGTGGGCGTACAGACCGATACCACCGCTGACACTGCATGTAAGAAGAAGCTTGAAGAAAAGGGCGATGATTTCTTTAATATTAGACGCTATGATGAAATCATCCAGACCTTTGAGGCCATGAGTGCCGGGCATATCGATTATATTGTTGTTGATACAGTTGTTGCCACCGAGTATGCGACCAAGTACCCTGAAAAATATCAGATTTCAACCGCAGAGCCGTTGACCAATGAACCGATAGCAGCTTGCTTCAAAAAAGATAATACGGCCCTTCGTGATGAGTTCCAGAAGGCCTTGGATGAACTCCGTAAGGATGGAACACTGACAAAGATTTCCGAAAAGTGGCTCTTTGGTGTCGATTACACCCAGAATATCAATGAAAATCTGTATTAATCAGAGTCTATTTTTGAAAGAATAATCATGGTTAGGGTATATATGTCCTGCAATCTGTTGCAGGACATACCTTTTTCCTGTATGATAATACATTATATACATGAAGGAATGAAGAAAACGTCGAGCCAATACGATGGTTCGGCGAATTGACAGGTCTTAAATCTAAGAGGTGCATACAATGGAGGATATCATAAACGGATTTATCACTAGGTTCCCGTATTTGATGGAATGCGCGGGTGTTACGCTCACCTTGGCCTTTGCGGCCGTTATCATGGGTATGGTATTCGGGCTGTTGCTGGCCTTGGCCAGAATTTCCCGGCTCAAGCTACTCAGAGGGCTCAGTTGGTTTTATATCTGGGTTTTCAGAGGAACACCCATGCTACTACAGATATTCTTTATTTACTTCATTCTTCCTCAGATAGCACCATCCTTACGTCTCAGCGAGTATCCCGCAGCTATCCTTGCGCTGGGCCTAAACTCGGCAGCCTATCTGGCAGAGATTATCCGGGGAGCCATCCAGTCCATTGACAAAGGACAATTGGAAGCGGCAAAAGCCCTGGGAATGTCTTATGGCCTGTCCATGAGGCGGATTATCATCCCACAGTCCATCCGTCGCATGATTCCCCCATTTGGAAATGAGTTTATCATGCTCCTTAAGGATACCTCCCTTGTTTCAGCCATCGGTCTGACCGAGCTTATGAAGATGGCCAGGCAGGTTTCAAGCGGTGGAGAATCTTGGTTCTATATACCCATAGCGGCCATTTATCTTATCCTTACCTCGCTGTTTACCTTTGTCTTTCAAAAGCTTGAGAAGAAATATTCCATCTATGAATGAGGGTGACACTTATGATAAAGCTTGAAAATATTCACAAGTCCTTTGGTGAACTCAAAGTACTCAAGGGCATCAACCTGGAAGTCAGCAAGGGTGAGGTCGTTTGTGTCATCGGCCCCAGCGGTTCAGGCAAGAGTACTCTATTAAGATGCATCAACCATCTTGAGCGCATCACCACCGGTAAAATTACCATTGACCAGGAGGTTATGGATGAGCGGAAGGATGGGCATGACCTGAGAAAAATCCCCTACAAGCAGGTACTCAAGCTCTGCTCGGAGGTAGGGATGGTTTTTCAGCGATTTAATCTGTTTCCCCATATGACAGCCCTTCAGAATGTCATGGAAGCCCCGGTCCGAGTGCTGAAAACTCCTAAGAATGTGGCCGAAAATGAGGCTCGTCAGCTTCTTGTCAGTGTCGGTCTGGAGGATAAAATGGATGTTTATCCTTCAAGGCTATCGGGCGGCCAGCAGCAGCGCGTGGCTATAGCAAGGGCTTTGGCTATGAGGCCTAAGGCCATGCTTTTTGATGAACCCACCTCAGCCCTTGACCCTGAATTGGTTGGAGAAGTGCTGGAGGTAATGAAGAAGCTGGCCCTTGAGCATATGACAATGATTGTAGTCACCCATGAGATGGGGTTTGCTCGGGAAGTGGCCCAACGGGTTATCTTCATGGATGAGGGCGTTATTATTGAAGAGGCCTCTCCGGAAGCCATCTTTACTTCTCCCAAGCATGAGCGAACCAAGGCCTTTTTGAGCCGTGTCCTCTAGGCCGAGCCAAAAGGGTATACCCCTTTAATGTGAAAAGAATATCGAAGGACGGATTTCATGACCAAGCAGATTAAAGCGGATCTTTCACTCCTAAGTATAACCCTGGTGTGGGGATCCTCCTTCATTATCATGAAGAATATCTCAGAGGATATCCCCGCTTATGCCTACCTCACCCTCCGTTTTGGAGTTGCGGGCCTCCTGCTGATTCTATTATTCCATAAGAAGCTGAAGACTCTGTCGTTAAAAGCCCTGTGGAGCGGATCTCTGGTGGGGCTTTTTCTTTACGCGGGCATGATGCTGCAGGTTATTGGACTAAAGACCACCACGGCCTCCAATTCTGCCTTTATCACGGGACTTAATGTGGTGATGGTGCCCATCATATCCGCTACTCTTCTAAGAAAAAAGCCACCCCTTAATGCCGTGGTGGGGGTAATTTTTGCTACAATCGGCCTTTTCGTCTTAAAGGGCTTCCAGGGTGAATGGTCGGTGGGGGATGCCCTTACCTTGCTCTGTGCAGTTTGCTTTGCCCTGCAAATTATACTCATTGACAAGTTCGCTTCCCATGTGGACATCTATCAACTGGCAGTGGTTCAGGTGGTTTCGGCAGCTATCCTTTATGCCTTAACCTGGGGGACAATGGGCCTTGTTTCAACTCCCGTAGCCTTCTCCCTCAACACCCCCGTAATCTTTGCCATACTTTATACGGGTGCGTTGGGAACGGCCTTTGCCTTCGGGGTTCAAACCATTGCGCAAAAATATACCACTCCCACAAGAACGGCGCTCATCATTACCTGTGAGCCTGTGTTCGGAGCACTGTTCGCTCTGATTGTCCCCAATGCTCAAGGGGTCACCGAGATGTTAACTGTCAAGATGGTGGTGGGCTGTCTTCTTATTCTGCTGGGGATGTTTGTGACCGAAATCAAGCCTGATAAACTGCCATAAATTACATAGGTTTGTCATCAAAGCGTAATCCAAAATTCCTTCACTCCCTCCCAGGGATTGCCGATAATCCTTTTAGATTCTAATGATTGGAGGCAATTCAATGCGGATTATTAAATCAGCCGTTATTGTGGCTCTTGCTTTGGTGATAGCACTTTCATCGGCCTATAATACACCTCTTTTTGTTTATGCAGCGACAGGCGCGTCAGAGGATGCCTTGATCAGCGGTATCGTCAGAGAAAACAACCCCGCCCTCGGCTATATCACACTCTATTTCAAGGACGGATCGGGCACCGATCCGGAAGATCTTGATAGGCTTGTGGCACAAAGAACCTACACTTATGGCTATGAAATCCCGGTGCTGAGAGACGGCCAGACCGTCCCGGCAGAGCGTATCCAGCCGGGGGATCAGGTATTTATCAAGCTCGATGCAGAGGGCTATATTATCAAGCTCAGTGCCAAGAGCTATTATCAACCCATCTATGGCCTGGTGCATAATAAAAGCATCGCCAGTCTCGTCATCAAAAGGGATAACGGAACCTATAGCTATTATCCCATCAATTCGTCCATTCCCGTATACAAGAACGGACGGCCCGGAACCCATTCCGACATTAAGCCGGGGGAGCGTATCAAGCTTCTTGTGCAAACCAACGGCGAATCTATGGATATTGCAGGAATTGAGATAGAAAAAAACTCCATGCCTATCACCGGGGTCTTTAGGGGGCACATGGAATTTTATGATACTCTGAGGGATGCCCTCCATGTTTCCGGTGTTCAGGAATTTGTCAATGGCAGATGGGAGAACACTCAGGTAAAAGGGATTCAGAGCATCAGTTTTATGAGTGATTACAAAGGGCGTCCTGGGAAAAAAGCAACGGGCACGGCCTATTATGTCACTGCTAAGGCCAAGGATGGCACATCAAGAATACAGATGGCCTCCTATCGCTATAAGCCTCAATATGAGCTGTTACTCAAGGATAATCTGGTTAACCTTGCAGGCAATAACCGTTTGGAACTTCAAAACACCTCCTATACCGTCGGCTATGACACGGGCACCTTGGTGGTGAAGGATGGAAAGCTGGTAGACATGGGGGCGCTAGTCAGCCTTGATCCTGTGAAGATGTCCCTGGAAAAAGCGGGTGACGGTAATACCTATGTGGCCAATATTGTTGTCAGCGACAGTCTGGTCAATGAAGGGCTGTCATTGTACAGGGGCCGTATCAAGAGTGTGGACAAGGAAAAGAGCCTGACGGTTGAATCCTTTGCTCAGCTTGGAGGGATCACCTGGACCTTCACCAACACTCCCAAAACCTTTGATATCGACTTGTCATCAAGCCGCCTCCTCGTGGATGGGGGCATTGGAAGCATGCGCGAAGTGGATGCTTCCTATATAGGTCAGACGGTGTATATTGTAGCGGTGGGAACAAAGATCACTCTTATGAGCACCGCCCCCTATGCCGATGCGCCCGCCTCAGGTCGTATTCTCTCTTTGGCCGGAGCCACCTATGATGAGGCAGGACAGGTGCTGACACCACCCACCGGCCTAAGCCTCACCGAGGCTATGGTGTTCAATACTTCCAGCTATCAATGGACAACCAGTCAGAATATCACCCTTGATATCCCCGCCCATGCCATTGTCATCAAGAGAGGGCAGGTGGGTTCCACGGCGCTCTTGAAGCCCGGTGACCAGATTAAGGTCATGAGGCATGCCCAGAACCTGAATGGAATTATAATTCTTTGCGATTAAGGACGAAGGAGGCACTACCTGTGAGGAAAAAATACAGACAGCTTTTGACAGGTGTTATAATAGCGTCCTTTCTGTTGGCTCAGCCCTTTGTGAGCTCGGCTACGGAGGGAACCATGGGATACCAGGGAGGTATCTCCGTTGAAAACAAGCTTAAAAAGGATGAGTATCAGTACTCGGAGATGTGTTTTATCACCGGCAAGCCCCTCTTGCTCACCGGGACACTGACCATCAAAAAAACTACCAAGAATGATGTAACGACAGCTACCTATACCTACAAGCTGGCCAACACCCAGCAGAATGCGACCATGAACCGGGTGGTGATGACCACTAGCACCCGTGAGACGAAGTTCAATGGTCAGATTACCGAAACCACTCAGATGAGTCGTATGCCAACCGAGGTCCTCACCATCGGGAGCGAAAGCTATCGTCTGATTGATTCAAGCTTTACCCGGTCAGTACTAACCGACCCCAAGCCGGCCATCAACTATCAGGCCGGAGAATTTATCGCTAAAAAGGTTTACGCCAAGGGAACCCTTGCCAACAGCCCTGATAGGGTGACGGTATCCCTTTCAGGAAGCCTTTATGCCTATGATCAACATTGGAGCAGCACCCAGACTCAAAAAATCAGTGTCCTAGTGGAAGCCCACTTAAAATCCGTTACCCCACCCGTCCAATGGGGGGGCTCGGCAGAACTGGTGATCTCCAGCGCAACCCGCCAGCAAATCCACTATTCGGAGAATGAGCCCACTCAAATCAGCTTTGAGGGCGGCTACATTCAAAGCAGGTGGACAGAATCAACCTTGGATTATACCGCTCGTTTCCCCGAGTTTGATAAGAACGGAAAGCCCACAGATGTTCTGGTGACCTCCCATGATTCCCAAAGCCTGATCACTCCTCCGGAAACAAATCGGTTGATGGTGCCCGACCTGAAGCAACTCAATGGCTTTTGGTCCATAGAGCCCATAACCATTCTTTTCGGTTTGGAGGTTATTTCTGGCACCGGAAGCAATTATCAGGTGACCCAGCAGGTTACACGCCGTGAGTTTGTTTCCATGCTCGTTCGGACGCTTAAGGAGATCCCTGAGGATCCCAATGAAAAGGTGGTCACAACCACCACGAAGAGAAACAATAAAACTCCCGAAGTGTCTCCGTTTACGGACGTTAAACTGGAGGACCCCAATTATGAGGAAATCAAACAGGCCTATAACAAAGGGATCATTCAGGGAGATGGCAGGGGCAGGTTTAATCCCAATGCTTCCATAACACAGGCCGAAGCTGTTAAAATGATCGTATCGGCACTGGGTCTAGAGAATCTGGCCCCCTATCCTACCCCCACAACCCCCTTTGCAGATAATGACCAGATTCCTGGCTATGCACGTAATTCCGCAGCAGTTGCCTATTCCCTTGGACTGATTTCACCCGATGAAAGGGGCTTCTTTAATGCTTCGGCAAGACTCACCCATGAGGATACGGCCAACCTGCTCTATAACCTGATTGTGTATATGGGTGATGAGCTTATCAAGGATTACAGGGATCGTATGTCAGCCTTCTAGGTTGAAAGGTTACGAAAGAGGAAGAACTATGAATAAAATTAAAAGAATTGTAAGCCTTGCCCTGGTTGTTTTGCTTGTTTTTACCGGAACCCTCAATGTATCGGCAGCAGAGTACGGGGACTATTTTGAAAGCATGATCCGATTTGTTTCGGGCATGTATTATAAGGGACTGACGGATGAAGAAGGTCTCAAGGCAGCCCTTAAGGGCTTGTTCTCCAATCTCGATAAGTATTCAGCCTTTTATGATAAAGAAGAGACCCAAGCCCTTTATAGCAGCCTGGACGGTAATTTTGTCGGTGTAGGGATAGCCTTGGAAAAGGTGGATTCGGGCATCAAGATTACCCGAGTATATGAAGGCTCACCGGCAGAAAAAGCCGGGCTTATGGAGGGCGACATCCTCTCAGCGGTTGACGGTGTCAGCGTTATGGCCAAGGAAGCCGAGAGTGTGGCCACTGAGATTCGGGGTAAGGCCGGAGAAGCAGTGCGGCTAACTGTAAAAAGAGGGAGTACAACCAGGGAGTTCTCCGTTGTCCGTGATACGGTGACCATCAATTCCTTCTATTTTAGGTTGGAAGGCAACGTGGCCTACATCCGCATAGAGGGCTTTACTCTGGGGATAAGCACTCAATTTATAAAGGCTATGGAGGCCGTCGATAAGAATAATATCAAGAAAATTGTTCTGGATCTACGGGGGAATCCTGGAGGCTATGTGGAAGAAGCTGTGACTGTGGCGCGAAGACTAATGCCTCCGGGGGTCATTACTACCTTGGACTACAAATCTGAAGAGCTGGAGGACAAGGTTTATACCTCCGACATAACGCGACCCGAGTATATTGTGGCCGTTCTGGTCAATGAGGCCTCAGCCAGCGCCTCTGAAATTCTTGCGGGAGCCTTGGAAGATTCGGGAGTAGGCTTTCTTATCGGACAAAATACTTATGGAAAGGGCGTTTTCCAAAACATTTTTTCCATTCTAACACCCGAGGCCTATAAAAAATATAGCGAAAAGCATGGCGAAAAGTTTGTAACTGAAATACAATGGTTAAGTTACTACGGAGTCTTTTTAGAGGCTGAGGATATTCTTGGAACGGTGAAGCTTACAACGGGCTATTATTTAACCCCCAAGGGCAGATTCATAGAAGGGGTGGGATTGAAGCCCCAGGTTGTCCTGCCCAATCCGACCAACCCAAACAAGGTGGATTTATCGGTCATCGACAGGCTTACCCTATCTGAAGCCTTAAAGCCTAACGACTACGGTGCCCATGTGTATGGCGCAGAGCGAATTCTGAAGGCTTCGGGCCTCTTGTCTACAACACCCGACAAGCTCTTCGATGAGTCAACCACAGATGCCGTTAAAGCCTTTCAGGGAAAGTCAGGGCTTACCGTAACGGGGATTATTGATAAAAAGACCGGAGAAAGCCTTAACAAGCTGCTTGACCAACTGCGAATAAAAAATGATCAACAGTATACCAAGGCACTAGAGATATTAAACTGGTTTAGTGATTAAAAAGGAGAAGGGTTAATATTCATGCCGGGGGAAAGCAAAAAGAAAAAGAAGGGCTTCGGGCTTGTTAAGCTGCTGATGTTCCTTCTCATAGTGGTCTTGATTACGGGGGTAGCCCTGTATGCCTTTCTGGATATCAACCCCTTAATTGCTTTGGAGGAAGGCTTGACAGGGCTCTACCAACGCGTTTTTGACGTTGGTACCGTTGAACTGACAGAGATTGTAAAGCCCATAGCCTCCTATGATCTCAACGAAAATCTGGCTTGTGCGGTTATTGAGGATGATCTGGTGGTGTGTACCATCAGCTCCTTGCGCCAATTTGATTCAGAAGGCCGGGAAAAGGCCTATATTCCCTTAAACCTTAAAAAGCCCCTGATACAGGCCAATAAAAAGTCACTGCTGGTGGCCGACATCGGCGGCAGATTTTTCAGCCTGGTTAATGAGGGGAAAACTCTATGGGAAAGGTCTGTTGACGAAGATATCGTCAATGCCAGCCTATCCAATAACTTCATTCTGCTCATCACGAAGAGCAGTGAATCAGGCTATAAACGCACGATTCGTTCCTATTCCCTCAACGGAGATGAAGTCTCCTTGAGAAGTGTTTCCAACTACTATCCATTTTCGGCCCATCATTACCCCGAATTTGACAAAGGATTATTCTTGGTCAGTGGTGTAGAGGCTTCCGGCCTTGCCGCCAATGGTCTTTTTGAATTCCTGGACGCATCCATGAACCAGAAGGCCAGCTTTCGGGGTGAACAGGAGGTTCTTCTCGGGGGGCTTCCCATCATGAAGGAAAACCTTCTGCTCTACGGGGAAGAAAGCCTCATTCTGGTGGATCAGGGGATTCATACCCTTTGGGAAAAGGATTATTCTGGGTCCAAGGTCACTGCTGTGGGTGTCTTGCAGAATAAACATGCCGTTGTGGCCCAGCTTGATGCCGATCTTCTTTCAAGGGAGAGGCGTTTTGAGACCACCGTCAGCGTACTTAACCAGGATGGCTCTGAAAAAGGCAAGCTGGTTATTGACGCAGAGGTGGCTGGGGTGACCGGCAAGGGTAAAACAGCCGCCATAATGGCCGGTTCCGAGGTTTATTTCATTGATGCCAGCGGTGCGATTCTTGACCGCTACACCGCAAAAACTGATGTGACCAGTGTCTATCTGCCACGGGAGGACCTGGCCTATGTGGTGTCGGCGGGGGATATCGTCCGGGTCAAGGTACAGGGAATCGATAAGTTCCTGGGTATTTTCTAGGGTTGTCGGCCTTCCCAGAAGAGCCTGACCTCATCCCGTAGAATCAGTCCTTGGGACGTGCGGGGAACCGGTAGCCATTCCTCAGGCAAAAGGCTTAGGTATTCTCTGGAGGCAAACCGTGAATCAATAAGCAGGAGCGCCCCACGGTCGCTCTCTGTCCGTATAAGACGTCCGGCCGCCTGCAGTACCTTATTAATCCCCGGAAAAGTATAAGCATAGGTAAAGCCTGATTCGTTGTGCTGTTGATAGTATTCCTTGATGAGCTCTCCTTCAGGAGATACCTGAGGAAGCCCCACACCTACAATAATAACATGGGTCAATTTATCCCCCGTCAGGTCGATACCCTCTCCGAAAACGCCACCCATAACACAAAAAGCAATACGATGTACATCCCCGAAGGCCTCAAACTCCTTGAGAAAAGCGTCTCTTGAAGGCTCATCCATTTCTCTGCCCTGACAAAGGATTTCATAGTCTCCTTCAAAGCCCTTGAACACCTCCAGAATATCCAGAAGATATTTGTATGAAGGGAAAAATACCATGGTATTCCCTTTATGGCTCATGGCCCAATCATAAATAGCCCGGGCTGCTGCCTCCAAGTAGCGCTCCCGATGCCGGTATCTTGTTTCAATACGGTCCTCGTTGACAACCAGAAGATTCTCCCTTGGAAAAGGTGAGGGGAGCCTCAGGGTGATATCCTCTTCACGGCCGCCTAGAATGTTTTTAAAGTAGTTGAGGGGCGAAAGGGTGGCTGAAAAAAGGAGGGTGCTTCTGGCCGCATTCATGGTTCGATTCAGCATGGGGCTGGGGTCAAGGCAAAGAAGGGAGAGGGAAAGGTTTGATTTTGACCCCGTAAAGAGTGTTCTAAATTGGGTGGAGTAGATATCCAATATGTTTTTAAAGTGCAGCAGATCAAAAAAAAGCGCCACGAGGCTGTCAGCATAGGCTTTCTCCTCACGGTCGGAGGTGATCCAGCCCTCCGTTTCACGAATCATGGCCTCAAGAGGTTCCGCAAGCTCCTTGGGGGCCTCCTGGCAGCACCTGTAGGTCACGCCCCCCGCCTCATTCATGGGAGCACTCAAGGACTTTTCAAAAGAGGAAACGGCTTTTTTTAGCTTTTGAAGAGTTGCGGCAATGCCGGGAAGATCCTTTTTGATCTCCTTGGCCATTTGTGACAATGCCCTGGGATTCAATTCTGCAGAATACATCGCCCTGGCCCGGTCAAAGAGATTGTGGGCCTCATCGACCAATATCAGGTACTGTTCCCGACCCTTTTGTTGAAAGAATCTTCTTAAATAGACCCGGGGATCAAAGACATAATTATAGTCGCAGATAATCAAATCACAGCTTAAGGCCATGTCCAGGCTCATCTCAAATGGGCAGACCCCGTGGCGTAGTCCAGTCTCAGAGACCAAATCCCGAGAAAAGAAGTCATGCTTTTTCAATAAGTCCTTGACCACCTTTTTGGCTTTAGTCATATATCCTTGAAGAAATAGACATTTGTCCGGGGTGCAGGTTTTCACGTTATTGAGGCAAAGCTTCTCCTTTGCCGTCAGTGTCAGCACCTTAAGGCGAAGGCCCTGATCGGTGAGCATTTTATAGGCATTTTCAGCGATACCCCGCGTGGTGGTTTTTGCTGTAACATAAAAAATCCGATCCAGCTTTCCTTCACCCAGGGCCTTAATGGCGGGAAAAAGTACGCCCATGGTTTTGCCGGTTCCTGTGGGAGCCTGAGCGAAAAGGCGTTTTTCATTTTCAATGGATCTGTACGCATTATAGGCCAGTAGCTTTTGACCTTTTCGGTAAGCAGGGTAGGGGAAGCTCAGAGTCTGGATGGAGAGGTTTCGGATTCCTTTCCATTTTTCTTGGGAAAGTGCCCAACCGGCATAGGGGGCCAGGAGGGTTTTAAAAAAACGCTCAAGCCTTTGAGCCGAAAAGCTTTGATCAAAGGATTTAAGCTCGTTTTGTTTCCTGTCATAATAGGTTAAGCGCACCGTTATGCTCTCAAGACCTTCGATTGTTGCCAAAAGATGGGCATAACATTTTCCTTGGGCCCAATGGGCTTCGCTGAATTCTTCGTCGATCTCAGAGAGTGGGGTGGCCGAGGTTTTTATCTCCTCTACAATAACCTGTCCGTCAATTCGGAAGATACCATCGGCTCGTCCGCTGACCTCCAACAGGCATCCCTGGGCCTGAAAACAATGGGAAAGGTGCACTTCAGAGGAATAATTACCTGACTTTTGATGGATGGCCTGAAGCTGGGCATGGGCCAAGGAGCCCTCATGAGCCATTTGGTAGGAGGAAAAGCTCCAGGCGGCATCATCCTGAACCGAAAAGGCCACGAGACTTCTGACAGAGGCCTTAAATAAAGGCAAATCAGGGCCCTGGGTTTTGGGATTTACTAAAGGCTTCACTTCCGGCCCGATATCAGCGTCTACTGAATCAGGGGCCTTCTTTTTTCTGGCCAAAGGCATACTCCTCTGCATAAGAACATATGTTCATTCTCTAGTGTACTGGATTGAGAAGAAAGGGTCAACCCGGTGCTTGATTTCAAATAAATGGGCATCAAAGGTTCGCGCCCCATGAGCTTGCAGAGATCAAACCCCTGTTATATAATGGAACATAATATGGATATGTGCTCGGAAGGGTTTGTTTTTTAAAGAGGTCAATCTTCAAACCCATTTCAGTCAAACTTTATTTTACTTTGTAAGGGAGATGCTCATATGATTAAAAGGGCTAAATTAACAGCAATCCTAATCGTACTATGCCTTTGCTTTGCTGTTACAGGAATGAAGGCCATAGCTGATGTGGGAAACCATAATAGTTACGACTCAGGTAGCGACTGGAGCAGCGACTGGAGCAGTGACAGCTATTCCAGCTCCGATTGGGATTACTCCGATAGCTCCTCTTCAGGAGGAAGCTTTGACGGAGAGCTAGGATTTATCCCGGTGATCGTTGTTATCGCCCTAGTGGTATGGAGCAGACTGCCGAAAAATGTCAGATCAAGAATTAGCAACTCGGCCAATAGCGGGATGTCCAACATTCCTAACGCCGGTGTGACGGATATGACCCAATCCATAGAAAACCAGATTAGAGCCGACGACCCGGACTTCTCAAGCCAGAAGTTCCTTACTTGGTCCGAAGAAGTCTTTATGACCTTACAAGACGCTTGGACCAGGCGTGAATGGAAAATGATTCGCCCCTTTGAATGTGAGGCGCTTTTCAATAAGCATAGTAGGCAATTGGAGGAGTACATAAGAAACAACACCATTAATGTTGTTGAGAGGGTCTGTGTTAACAAATCCATGCTGTCCCAGTACAGCCGGGACAATCAATACGAGTATCTCACTGTCTATATGAAAACCCGCATGAATGACTATGTTATTGATGCGACAACACGCCAGGTCGTTAAGGGGGATCCCAACCGGGAATTCTTTACAAACTACAATCTCAAGTTTATGAGAAGCCTTGGCGTCAAAACAACCGTAAATTCCGGCAAGAGCACCACCAATTGTCCCAACTGTGGAGCGCCCACGCAAATTACCTCCGCTGGTGAATGTGAGTACTGCAACAGCGTTATCACTACCGGACAGCACGATTGGGTGTTGTGCGATCTGGACAGTGCTCAGTAATACAGTGGAAGGTATGGCTTAGGATATGGAAGGACTCCTCATCACCCTAGGAATTGCTGCAGTTGGCATTGGTGCCGTTTTCTGCGCCATTGTCGCCATAAAAAGGAAAGTTGCAACCTTTTCGACCCTCCTCTTTGGCACCTCCAACCTCCGAGAGGGTATAAAAAACAGGGAGCTTGAGGTGGCTAACACACCTAAGAGCGTTTCAAGTGCACAAAGCCTGTATGGCCCTATGGTCCAGAGGGATTTTCCTGAGCTCAATCTTGAGGAGCTTAGGGCGTTGGTTGAGAAAAGCCTCACCGAGGTTTTTCTGGCCATTGAAAACCGTAATGAAAAGGCCTTCCAGGATGTTGCGAAGGTCAATGCATGGGTTCGTTCTAGAATTGAGGACAACAAAGAAGAGGTGAACTACGACCAACTGCGTTTTCATACCACCGTCCTCAACCGCTATATACGGGCCAATGATCACGCTACCTTAAGGTTCCAATCCGCCTTTGAGTATGTGCTTCGTAAGGGCGGCAGGACTACGAAAATACAGGACCGTCTGGAGACCGAGTATGTCTATTCCCTCAACCAGAGAGCTCTTGGCGGAAAGGTCAACGAAAGCCTCAACTGCCGGAACTGTGGGGCCCCTGTGACCCACTTAGGCAGTAAGGTCTGTGAATACTGTGGAGCTGGCATCCTCCAGCTTGTGAAAAAGGTTTGGATGCTTAATAACATAAAACAGATTTAGAAAGGATGCGAAGATTATGGGATTGATTAAATCAATATCTTCTGCGCTGAGATCAGGTTTGGGAGATCAATGGTTGGATTTTATCTACTGTGACGCCCTACCAACGGATGTTCTTTTGAGAAAGGGTCAGAAAAGGACCCAACAGACCAAGTTTGGCACCTCCAATACCAAGGACAGCGATAATATTATCACCAATGGCAGCAAAATTGCCGTTAATGAAGGACAGTTCATGATCGTTGTGGATCAGGGAAAGATTGTTGACTTTACCGATGAAGCAGGTGAATACACTTTTGACAAGAGTACAGAGCCCTCCCTGTTCTATGGTTCCTTTGGACAGAGTCTTTTGGAGAGCTTTAAGCAGGTTGGCAAGCGTTTTACCTTTGGCGGGGATACCGGTCATGATCAGAGAGTCTATTTCATTAATAAAAAGGATATTATCGGTAATAAGTTCGGAACCCCCAACCCGGTGCCCTTCCGTGATTCTGAGTTTGGTTACACCGTTGATATCAAATGCTTCGGTGAATATGTCTATAAAATTATGGATCCGCTCCTGTTCTATGCCTCCCTTTGTGGAAATGTGAGCTATGAGTATAAAAGAATGGAGATCGAAAGCCAGTTCAAGGCCGATCTTCTGAGTGCTTTACAGCCTGCTCTGGTCTCTGTTTCCATGAAGAAAATCTCTTACGACATGCTACCCGGCGCCGTAAACGAGATTTCGGTTGCTGTGAGAGAACAGTTGGACGAATCCTGGGGACGTGTTAACGGAATTAATGTCACCAAGGTGTCCATTGCCAGCGTCAGTGTTACCGAAGAGAGCCAGAAGAAGATTAAAGAGTTCCAGTCCAGCAGAGCCTACAGCGATAGAGCTATGCAGGCAGGCCGTATGACCGAGGCCTTTGCCAATGCGGTTGAGGGCATTGGAGAAAACAGCGGTAACTCTACCAACGCCATGTTCGGTATGATGGGTGTTGGAATGATGAATAACATGGGCACCAATATGTTTGGAGGAATAGGAGCTGGCCAGATGCAGGGGGGTGTCCCCCAGCCCGTCGGTCAACCCGCTGGGCAGCAGGCTCCCCAGGCTGATGTAAACGGCTGGGCCTGTAAGTGCGGAGCCTCCAATACGGGTAAGTTCTGCACCGAATGTGCATCCCCTAAGCCGGCACCGGTAAATACCTGGAGATGCGAATGCGGAGAGGATAATACCGGCAAATTCTGCAAGGAATGCGGTAAAAAGAATCCTACGGGCATCATCTACAAGTGTGATAAGTGCGGATGGGAGCCTGCCGATCCGAGCAAGCCTCCAAAGTTCTGTCCTGAATGTGGGGATGTCTTTGATGAGAGTGATTCGGTCAAGAATTAATAAAATGCAAGTTTAGAAATAAAAAATTGCAAAAAACTTTTTTGACCTCTTGCTTTTTCGAATGACCTATGCTATTATATAAACATAACAAAGGTGTTGTCAAATAACTGAAAGGTTATAGGCAGCACCTTTTTTATACTTGTTAGCGATGGCGTTAATTACTCCGAAAGGGGCATGATTAACGCCATTTGTTTATATAAGCACTAAAAAATGCAGGAGGTTTTTTCTATGGAAACAAAGGTTGTTCTGGATACCCTATGGGTTGCTCTCGCAGCAATGTTGGTCTTTTTTATGAATCTTGGCTTTGCCATGGTTGAAAGTGGTTTTGCAAGATCAAAAAACACAGTCAACATTTTGTCAAAGAATTTTATTGTCTTTGCAGTATCCTCCCTAGGCTATTTGCTGGTAGGATTCGGGCTCATGTTTGGTGATGGAAATGGATTTATCGGGCTTAAGGGGCTTTTCCTTGCAAGCGGCCTAGATAATTCGCCTGCCGTAGGCGATGCCTACCAAGGGGTCTATGGTGCACTTAGCTGGACGGGTATACCCCTTTGGATGAAGTTTTTCTTCCAGTTGGTCTTCTGTGGAACAGCAGCAACCATTGTTTCCGGTGCTGTGGCAGAAAGAATTAAGTATTTATCGTTTATTGTATTCTCCTTCTTCCTGACAATGTTTATCTATCCCATCGTCGGTCACTGGATCTGGGGTGGGGGCTGGTTATCTCAGCTCGGTTTCTTCGATTTTGCAGGCGATACAGTGGTGCATTCCATCGGCGGATGGGCAGCTTTAGCCGGTGTCATTATCCTGGGGCCTAGATATGGGAAGTATACCAAGGAAGGGAAGATCAAGCCTATTCCTGGACATAGTTTACCCCTGGCCACCATTGGCGTGTTCATCCTCTGGTTCGGTTGGTTCGGCTTTAATCCCGGTTCAACCATGGCAGCCGATCCTCTAGCCATTTCACATATTCTGGTGACCACCAACACGGCTGCAATCGTCGCATTACTTACAGCAACCATTACCTCTTGGCTGTTTATCGGCAAACCCGATCTTGGTATGAGCATCAATGGATGCTTAGCAGGTCTGGTCGCCATCACAGGGGGTTGCGCCTTTGTAAGCGTGGGAAGCTCCATTATCATTGGTGCCATTGCAGGTGTGATCGTTGTCTTTGCGGTAATCATAATTGATAAGGCTAAGCTGGATGATCCAGTGGGTGCTATTGCCGTACATCTTGTCAACGGTATCTTTGGAACACTGGCTATAGGTTTGTTTGCTCAGGATGGCATTACCGGAGTGGCTACAGGAAACGGCTTGTTCTTTGGCGGCGGGTTCGGTCTATTAGGAAGTCAGCTTATAGGCGTTCTGGCCACCGGTGCATTTGTGTTCCCGGCATCCTTACTGGTGTGGTTCTTGATTAAAAAGACTATGGGTCTCAGGGTGTCACTCAACGAGGAAATTCAGGGCTTGGATATTTTCGAGCATGGCAATACAGCCTATCCCGAATTTTTAAATCGCAAACCCATCTATGCTATTGATGCTGAAAAAGTTGATGATATCAAGGGAGGGAAATCCGCATGAAACAGATCAAGGCTGTTATAAGACCTGAAAAGCTTCAAGAGGTATTGGATGCTCTTGAAAAAGTGGGATACAACGGAATCACCGTCACGGAAATTGAGGGCCATGGCACTCAAAAGGGAATCACCCACCAATGGCGGGGAGAGAAATATACGCTGGATCTGATCCCGAAGAAAATGTTGGACATTGTGGTGAAGGACAGCGCGGTTGAGACCATTAAAAAAGCCATTATCAATGCAGCACGCGTGGGTGAGGTGGGAGACGGTAAAATCTTCATCTACAATGTGGAAGAGGTTATCCGTATCAGAACCGGAGATACCAACGAGCAAGCCCTCTGATCCCTTGTACCTTGAACAATGAGGAAGCCATGAAGTTCGGACCTTATTCAACTACTCCTGCGGAGGCATATCAGGTCTGAACCTCATGGCTTTTTTACGTCTGACTTCAGCCTATAGATTGAAGCAGTGGTTGAGGGGGCCGCTGCCCTTGCCCAGGTTGAGACCGGCCTTTAAAGCCCCTGTGATATAGGCCTTTGCCATCCGGACACTCTCGCTTAGAGAATGGCCCGTGGCAAGATTACAGGCGATGGCTGAGGAGAGGGTGCAGCCGGTGCCATGGGTGTTGGGGTTTTCCACTTTAGGCGCTTCAAACCAGAAGGGCTGCCCCTTTAGGTAGAGAAGGTCATCGGCACTTCCCTTAAGGTGCCCGCCCTTGATAAGAACGCTGGGACTAAGCTGTGAGATGTCCTTTGCGGCAAGAATCATATCCTCCTTATCCTCAATGGGCTGACCCCACAGACATTCCGCTTCAGGGATGTTGGGAGTGATGACGGTGGCCAATGGCAGCAGAAAGGCTTTCAAGGCTTCTATCCCAGTGTCACTTAATAGCTTGCTGCCGCTTGTGGAGACCATAACCGGGTCCACCACAATATTCTTTGCGTTATAATACACCAGCTTCTCGGTGATAACCCTCATAATCGCTTCATTGGAAACCATACCGATTTTAACGGCATCGGGAGGGATATCCCTGAATATGCAATCCAGTTGTAAACCCACAAATTCCGGTGAGGTCTCAAAAATGCCATAAACGCCTGTGGTATTTTGTGCTGTCAATGCTGTAATGGCGCTCATAGCGTAAAGCTTATGGGCGGTTATGGTCTTGATATCGGCCTGGATTCCGGCTCCACCACTCGAGTCCGATCCGGCAATGGTTAAAACGGTCTTCATTTCTCTATCCACTCCCAATCGTTAAAGGAATTCAAGTATTTGTCTGCAATGCCCTGAATGGCGGGGGCGTCCTCGGAGGCGCTTTCATCAAAGATGGCTACCACGGGGAAGCCTGCTTTTTTTGCTGTGGAGACGGCGTGGAGCGCATCTTCAAAGACCAGTGTTTCATTCAGGGGTGTTTTTAGAATATTGAGTACGCGAAGATAATATTCGGGCTTGTCTTTGTCAAGGCCCAGATCGCTGCATGTTATTATAGCCTTGAAATAGTGCTCAATACCCAGACGTTTGATGGCGAGCCTTGTTAAATGGGGGAAGTTGGCTGTGGCGATGCAGAGGCTCACACCCTTTTGACGGAGCTTATCCAGAAAGGGCAGGACGCCTGCCTTTAAAGGTAGCTTATCACGGTATTCCGCTTCTACCATGGCCTGGATACCCAAGGTAATGTCGGCCTCATTCTCTTTAAGGCCATAATGGGCTTGAAAGTACCTGGCCGCTTCTTCAAAACTCATGGCTTTGAGTTGGTTACTGAGGCCTTCATCTATATCGGTTATACCTTTTTGCTCCAGGTAATGCCTGGCAAGATTCTTCCAAAGATGCATGGAATCCAATAGGGTGCCATCCAGATCGAAGATGGCTCCTTTTGGATGGGTGAAAGCAGAGGACATACTCCTATTCATAGGCCACCATCCTACGGGTAAGGTTGAGTAATTCTTCTGCCGCAGCAAAGATATCCAGCTGGGCAAAAAGGGCGGAGATGACGGCGATACCGGCAACGCCTGAATCCTTGAGTTTAAGGAGGTTGTCCTTGTGAATACCTCCAATGGCAACGACGGGGATGGAAACAGCCTGACAGATCTCTCTGAGTGTTTCAAGAGATACAGTATCGGCATCCGACTTGGTGGTGGTTGTGAAAACAGCGCCGACCCCCAGGTAATCGGCCCCGTTTTTCTGGGCCAGGAGAGCCTGCTCCACCGTTTGAACCGAAACCCCAAGAATCTTGTCTTCGCCTATTCTTTTGCGGGCTTCGCAGACACCCATATCGCTTTGTCCCACATGGACTCCGTCGGCATGACAGGCCAGGGCTACCTCCACATCATCATTTATGACAAAGGGAACATGGTATTTATGGGTTACTTCTTTAACTTCCTTGGCAAGAGCCACGAAGTCATCAAAGGGAATATCCTTTTCGCGTAGCTGGATAAAGGTGGAACCGCCCTTGATGGCCTCCTCAACCCGGTCTTTCAGAGATTCTTCTGGGTGAAGCCACATCCTGTCGGTCACGGCATAGAGCAGTAGGGAAGCTTTATCGACTCTCAATTTTCGCCCCTCCTTCCAGCAAATCGCCCTCCATCAGGCTTACGGCGTCCATAAGATAAGTCCTGAAGGAGCCCGTTCCGCTTTGGGTCTGCTGCATTTTTTCGTAAGCTAATTCACCGCCTAAGCCCATGGCGCACACTGCTGCAGTGGCAGCCTCTGTCTTATGAGATGGGTTGGCAGCTATAAAGGCTGTTATCATGGCCGAGAGCATGCATCCCGTTCCGGTTATTTTAGACATCATAGGGTGGCCGTTTCTAATAATATAGGCCTTCTGGTTGTCGGCGATAATGTCTATCGCCCCGGTAATGACGATCACCGCCCCTGTTCTGGCACTCAGTGCTTTTGCAAAGGCTACCGATTCCTCCTGGTTTTCCGGGGTGATTCTGTCACTGATATCAGCGTCCACTCCTTTGGTGGTACCCTTTCCAAGAGATACGGTTTTAATCTCCGAGACATTTCCCCGAATCACTGAAAAACGGATTTCATCCATAAGCCTCTGTGTGGTGGTGGTGCGTAAATTGGAGGCTCCTGCCCCAACCGGGTCCAGAAGGATGGGGTGGGAGAGGGCGTTGGCTTTTTTACCCGCTTTCAGCATGGATACTATGGTTCGTTCGTTGAGTGTGCCGATATTGAGATAAAGGCCCTGGCATAGCGCGGTGATTTCCTCCACCTCGTTCCCATCATCAGCCATAATGGGAGAGCCACCACAGGCCAGCAGAATATTGGCACAATCGTTGACCGTCACATAATTGGTGATGCAATGGATCAGGGGCATCTTGGCCCTGACATTTTCAAGCATTTCCTTTAACACAAGGATACCTCCGTTCGAAGTATGAGCAGGGGGAGCTCGGGATTGACCAAACAAAAAGGGAATACC
Source organism: Bacillota bacterium (assembly GCA_023415205.1). GTDB lineage: Bacteria > Bacillota > Clostridia > DSM-8532 > DSM-8532 > DTU059. Next base: position 319,907 of record JAEZLR010000006.1, read on the forward strand.
CCTCGGTACTCCCACTAAAACGCATTTTTAATGATCTTCCCTCCGTTGGCATTATCCAAATCAGGTATAAGGGTCGAAGTTGATGACTTCCTCTCAGCCTGCATACAAGCTCCCCTGCAAGATTAAGTTTTGCTGGTATTCTATCATATCCCCAATAAAGGTGTCAAATCCTACCGGACTACCCCGCTGAATTCGGCATCCTTGGCGGGATCCTTCTGGTATTCGTCGTATAGAAATCCATCCTTAGATAATTCCATTATTAACCATTATGCCGGAGAAATTTAAGCAGTGCAGCACTACTTCCGATATAATTAATATGGTAGAATAGGGTTAAAGTATAGAGTAAGGGAGATTACAAATGATGAAGGCAACAGCAAAAATACTGGTCATCTGTTTAATTGTGGCCACCATATTATCTACGGGCGTTCCCACCCTGGCGGCAACGACAGCAAAAACCACGCAGGAAAGGGCTCAGACCCTGAATGCTTTAAAGATTTTAAGCGGCACCAACGGAGAATATAATCTGAATAATAAACTAACCAACAGTGAAGCGGTAACCTTCATTGTGCGGGCAATAGGAAAGGGCGACCATGTGTTGGAGTATAAAAGCCTCTACAACGTGACACCTTTTACCGATGTCCCTTCCACCCAATGGTATGCTCCCTACGTGGGCTTCTGCTACCAGAATGGTATTCTTTCCAACACTACACTACAGTTTAAACCTTCTGAGTATATGAATGAAAAGGACTTTATAAAGCTAGTGCTTTTAGCACTGGGTTATAAGGAAAATACTGATTTCGCCACCGACAAGTTCTATGACAAGGCCTATGAATTAGGGATCATCAGTTTAAATCGATATGTCAACAACTACTACGTTCCTACAGTGATGACCCGCGGGGCAACAGTGGATACGCTGTTTGCTGCTTTGAACACTCCCATGAAATCAGGGGATAAAAAGCTTTACCACAAGCTCATTGACGAAGGCGTTGTCACGGCCAAGCAGGTGTCGGCCTCAGGTCTTTTGGTTGATACGACTGTCGCGGCTATTCAGCAGGTGAAAAGTAAGGATATTGATCTTTTGGAAGTCAAGTTCAACGAGCCCATTGCTTTAGTGGGTGAAATAAAGATTTATTCCAGAGACAATAATAGCCCCGTAAGCTTTAGCATCCGGTCTCTGTCGGGAGATACCCTGACCCTACTGACATCGGCCAGAGAAGCGAAGAAAGAGTATGTCATCGAGCTTATCAATGTAGAGGATAAGGAAGGAAACGTTACTGACAAGCTTCTCCAAGGTTTTATAGGCTACCAGCCAGAAGCCTTGACCTCCGACTTTTTTAGAATCAGCAGTATTGAGCCTGTCAATCGTAGAAGCATCAAGGTTTTCTTTACCCATCCCCTTTCCATAAATAGTGAAATTGGCATCTACTATTCCATCCAGAAGGAAAATACGACGATAGCCAATGGCGAGCAAGGACATATCAAGGCTGGTTTGCTTAACTCTCATAAAAATGGGGTACTTCTGACCTTTGATACAGATATTCTTGAAAAAGATGCCCTTTACACGCTTACGATCAATGGCAATATGATCAGCGGCTATGGGGTGAAGCTGAATAACGGTCTTGGAGACAGTATGCGTTTTGTGGCTGAGGAGAATGAGGATTCTAAATTCGCCTTAAAGGAAATCAAGGCAGTGGATAAAAAGACGCTGCTTCTGAGCTTTAATAAAGAAGTCAATGCCTTCCTGGCCAAACAGATCTACAACTTCTATGTTACCGATGAAAAGAACAGCCCCCTTCGTATCAGCACCACAACTGTGGATGCCACCGGCTCCAAGGTCTATCTGAACCTTGAGCAGGAAATGTTAAAGGGTGGTAGTTATCTTTTGACAATTAACAATTTGAATGACATCACTAAGCTGGAGTATATCACTGAAGCTACCTTTGCATTGAAAGCTGATTACGGAACGGTGGATGTGTTTGACCTGACCAAAGTTAATGTCATCGACAACCAGACCTTGGAGGTATGCTTTAACAAACCCCTGGACAGCGAGACCGCCTCCAAATTGGATTACTACACCCTGGCCTACTATAACACCTATACGGGCTTCCCCATCGACAAGGTGCTTTATGACGCTGAGACTCCTGATAAGGTCATGCTGTTTTTGTCAAAGAACTCTCAGCTCAGCAGCTCAAAAGAGTATGAACTGAGAGTCAACAATAATATGAAGGATTACCTGGGCAACAAAATCAATATCGCCAAGAACTATTTCTACGGGACGAGCACCCAGAGGGCTGACATTGCCATAGCCTCAGTGGTTCCCATCTCTACCGATGCGGTGAAGGTGACCTTTACAAGAGAAATAGCCTTCGGATCTCCCAATCTGTTGCCCTCGAATTTCACTCTGGAATATACCTACAACAATATAGGAATCAAAAAGGTCCCTATCAACATTACCTATATCAACTCCAAGACCCTTGTTCTCAAGTTTGACACCCTTGAGTACGAAATGCCTTACAAGCTCAAGATTGCAAATATTCTGGACTATACGGGAATGACCGTTAAGAATCAGGAGAGGGCCTTTGAGTTACATGCTCAATAAGGCTTAAAGACAAGGATGACAAGCTAAAGTGACAATAATAGAAAACCCGCAGAGCACTAGGCTTTGCGGGTTTTTTCAGTTAATATCAATTGCGTAACCTTTTCATTTCCCTCTTGGCATTTAACAAAGGAATTTGGATGGGGCTTATCATATTGATTATGTAATAAATATTGTTAAATGTAAGTGTAGACTATTATTGATATTTTTGTAGCTAATTTTAATATCTTGTTTAGAAAGTGTGAATCTGTGAGAAATAGAATAAAAAGGTTGCCGGTATGTAAAATGAATAAGCTTACCACTAGCTTTTTGCTGGCATATTGGAGGGATGACATGAAAAAATTAAGCAAATCAATTGTTTGCCTGACATTGGCAATCGTAATGTCAGGAGGCTCTGCTGCAAATGCTATTTCTTCAGGTGAAGGATTGATTGGGAGTCAAAAAGATGTTTTATCCCATATCATCAATTATGCTGGAACGGGTGCCTTCTCTCATGAAGATGGAGAAGCTTTTTCTGCTGCCTTTCGTACCCCATATAGTATTACGAGCTTACCTGATGGCTCCGTGCTGGTTTCAGACAGGAAGAACCATCTTATACGTAGGATAGCTAACAGTGTGGTTGAGCCTTATGCCGGACTTACCCTTGAAAATGACAATTATGGTCTTCCTCAGGGTGGATGGTCCGATGGGAACAAAGATTCCGCTGTTTTTTTCTCTCCCGCCGGAATGACGGCAGATGAAGCGGGTAATGTTTATATCGCCGACTCGGAGAATAATGTTATTCGCAGAATTTCAATAGATGGCAAGGTAACTACAGTCGCCGGGAATGGATTTGTAGGGAATCAGGATGGCGCAGCTAAGGCGGCTGGGTTTAATTGCCCTCAAGATGTTGCTGTTGCTAAAGACGGTACCTTATACGTTGCAGATACATTAAATCACGTTATTCGTAAGATTTCGGTAAATGGAGATGTTTACACACTTAATGCGCCTTCAACCCGCACCGTTGAAGTGGTAGCAGGCTATGTTGAGTTCGTTGGCGATTATTTGGATGGAGAAATCCGCCATGCTAAATTTAATGAGCCCTCTGGGCTTGTTATAGATAAAAAAGGTAATTTATACGTTAGTGACACAGGAAATCAACTGATTCGATATATAGATTTTGAGACCCAGACAGTTATAACTGTAGGTGGTAATATAAAGCAAAGCAGCGCTATTTCGAATTCCAATACTGTTTATGCAGCCGGTGGGCATTCAGACGGTACCGCTTTGGAAGCGTCCTTTAATTTCCCTAAAGGTTTAGCCATTACTGAAGAAAACGGTATTTTGATTGCTGACAGCCAAAACCATACGATTCGTTATTTATTGAATGGGCAAGTCACTACTTTAGCAGGAGATCCCAGGGGAAGCCATGGCAATTCTGATGGAATAAACGGCTATAATCTACTTCATCATCCAACTGATGTGGCAGTGCATAAAGATGGTAGCATTCTAATAGCGGACAGCTATAATAACCTGATTCGTAAGTTCAATTTATACCAGTTGCCAGAGCGTTTAGTGCAAGATAATCAGGTGAGGATTGTTGTAAATTCTGAAATGATTAATCTAGACACTCCACCTGAGGACATGAATGGACGTACCATGATTCCAATAGCAAGCTTTGCAAAAATCATGGGCTATTCACTTCATTACGATAATCACGACAAAACCGTAAGCATAGGTAAAGATGAGACAACCATGAAGTTCTATATTAACAAACCCAATATCACAATATCAAAATTGGGTTCCGATGAAATAGAAAAGGTATTGGATGTAGTGCCTTACCAAAAGGATTTTCGCGCATATGTGCCTATTCGAGCTCTTTGCGAAGAATTTGGATATGATGTACAGTGGGACCAAGATAGTCGAACTGTTATTATACGAGAAACCGGGTCGAACTTACAATCCTCCCTATTTGAGAAGGCTTTTGAAGCCGAACCCATGAGGGTAGCACAAATTGAGAAGGTGACAGGTATTGTCCATATCCAAAAAGCAGGCGGAGCTAAGGCTTTTAGAGCCCATGAAGGGTTTATACTAAATCACGGAGACCATATTAAAACAGAGGCCCACTCTAGTATAGAGCTCAAAGTCTCCGACACTAAAGATCAATTGACTATAGATGAGAGTGCACAGCTCTATTTTTCCGATTTACGAAGTGAAGCAAATAGTAACATAACAAGGTTCTTTATTTGGAGTGGTTCGATTTGGGCAAAGGTTTCCACCCTGGTTAACTCCCAAAGCAAGTATGAAATCGAAACACCTATGGCATATATGAGTGTTCGTGGAACCCAGCTATTTGTTAGCGTTGACCCACTAACAGGACTAATGTCAATAACTATGGGATCAGGTGTAGCTGAGGTGCGCGGAAACAGAGGATCGAACTCAGACGATGGTACTTTACTCTTTCCAGGTCAACAAATGATACTGGGTGACGATATACTTGACGCTCTTGAGGATTATACAAATATTGTAGACTTGGAGGCTTTGATTAATAGTATTGGTGTTGCGATAATTCAATCCTTGATTGCCAATAAAGCTGCTATGGATGCTGAAAACGAAGAGTACCTTTCGGATCTTCAAGAAAGCATCCAAAATGGTGGGATTGACCAAGAAACAATTGATAGGTGGAGACAAAACCTGGATAACCTATTAGGCAACATCATTAATCAAGCGATCAAGCAAAATAAGATAGATCAGAACGAAATTAATGAACTTATTCGTAGAATTAACGAGCAATTAGATAAGAAGCTAGATCTTGCGAATGTTAGGCAGCTAGTTTTATCCGAGTTCGAGAAGGCGAGGCAAGAACGGAATAAGAAATTGGAAGAAGAACGAAAGAAAAAAGAAGAGGAAGCTAAGAAAAAGCTAGAGGAGCTAAGGAAGAAAAATGAAGAGCTAAATAACATTTTAAATAAGCAACGTGAGAAACAGGAAGAAGAGAGGAGAAAGGCAGAAGAGGCTGAAAGAGAAAAAGCTGCTGAGGAGCATGCTAAACAGCTTGCTGATGATGCTCAAAGAGCAGCCTATGAAGCAAGTCAAAAGGCTATAGCAGAAGAAAGGGCTAAGCAAGAGGCCTTAGTAGCAGCTAAGGAAGCGGAGGATGAGGCCAAGAAACGAACTGAAGCGGTAGAACCCCCTAATGATGATAGCCGAGACGACACACCACCTCCACCGAGACCGGATACAACATCTCCGGACGCAATATTGATATATCCAACAGATGTGTTATTTAGTAATGAAACAGACCAAGAGCTCATAGTGAGGGCAGAGAAAGACGCTGTAGTAAAGCTGCTTAATAGCAATGGGGATATTTTGGATAGCACAATAGGCCTTGATGGAAATGTGAAATTGCGTGTAAGTGATCTTACTGAAGGCATTTACAATTTTACAGTTACAGCAACGGACGAAGCCGGTAATATAACAACTTTAGACGTTCCCGCTATTACAATTGATTTAACACCACCGGAATTATTTGACCAAAAGTATGATCGCTACAAAAAAACCTTTACGATAATCGCAGAACTTGGCACAACAATCCAATTGATTGAAGTGTTTGAAGATGGTAGGGAAGGAGTAATACTTTTCGACGACATAGAATTAGATAAAGAAGGTAAGGCTGTATTTTCTATCTCTGAACTTGATAAAGGGCAACATATACTAATAATTAAAGCAATAGATGCGGCAGGGAATATTACATATGGAATAAAGATTGAGGAGTCCTTTAAATGAAGAGGACAATGACGGCAGCGGTGATGATGACAATGGCAATGAAGATGGTAATGCCCTGTAATTTTTGGGATTAGCTTATAAAACACAATACCCGCAAAGCTTCATGCTATGCGGGTTTTTATCAATTAATATCAACTCTATGCGTTCTTTTTAAGAACCCCAATCTGAACATCATGTGTCTCAAGCTTCGCCTCAATGGTGTCAAAGCGTCGGTCATGGTCCAGGAGTTTTTCATAGACCTGATTGTATCCGTCTAGAGTGGCCTCGATTTTTTGACCCTGCTCATTCTCGATTCTAAGGGTGCGATGATCGATAGCTGTTAGTTTCTCGGTGGTCTCCTTACGAAAGGTTGAAAGCTCCTCATACAGCTTGGTCAATAATTCAAAAGAATCCTCTTTCATGGCGCTGCCCTCCTGTTGATTGATTATATCATATGCATAGGAGCGGAGAAAGGCTTTGTTTTTTCGCTTAGTTGTATAATCAGGATAGCAAAAACTGCGTAATACAAAACCCGCAGAGGGCGCGGAGTATACGGCTCCGCGCCCTCTGCGGTTTGTAGGATAATTTTTAGTGCAACTAAATTTGAGCCACATGCGGCGGTTTTATTAATAGCTTCATTAAGCTTCACTTAAACTCAACATCAAACTGACGGCAAACGAGCTGTGCCGCTGTGCGCCCGGAGGCTAACGCGACGGGTAGACCGCCGGGCGGCATCATTCTGTGCCCCGCGAAAAACAGTCCGCTTATGTCTTTGCAATCACCGGGGTACATAAGACCCGCTCTTGCGCCGGGTTTCATAATACCCATCCATGAACCCCTGTAAGCTCCGGTGTATCGCTCATAAGTCAGCGGTGTGGCAATGTCAACGACCTCAATTTTCCCTTCACACTGCGGATACTTCTGATATAGCGCGCGGATATTTTGTTCAACAAGGGCTTGCTTTTCCTCTTCATAACGCCCTTCTTCCTTTGCCTTTTTCCAAAAGTCATAGGTGTCTTCAATAAGCGCCGTGGTCAGTGCCGTACCGCCTTCTGGCGCGTAACGGCGGTAACTGTTGAAGCTGAGTTCATGTACCGTCTGTCCGGCATAGGTAATAGGTGTTTCGAGCTTCCATTCGGGAATTGTAATATCGGGCAGTTCTGCGCGGACACCCATACTGACAAACGTGCAAACGGCGAGTTTGGTGGTATCGCGCATGGTTTTCAACCAAGCGTCGCCGGGTTGCGTGTCAAAGAGTTTATCCAGTGCGGCAATGGTTTCCTGCGTTACAATCACCGCGTCCGCGCTCAATGTTCCGTCAGCCAACGCAATGCCGGTCGCCCTGCCATTTTCAACAATCACTTTCTTTACATGGGTGTTCAGCATGAGTTTACCGCCAAGTCCGGTGAATGTTTTTGCCATTCGATGAACCATCGGCAGACTGCCGCCCTCCGGGTATCCGCCGTCGCCGGAGTCAAGGGTAGCCAATGTAGAGACGATGGCGGTCGCGGCGTAATCATCGGTGATAAAGCCAAGCAATCGCCTGATTGCGGGGTGTTTGAAGGTTTTGACAAACTCCGCGCAGGAGATTTTTCCATATTTGACCATTGCGGGCATTGCGGGCAGCATTTTAAGTATAAAACCTAAACCCATTCGCTTTGGATTCTTTACTTTAACGCCCTTGACATCAAAAATTGGCATGGTCATTTTAGTAACGGCTTTCACGTCTTTAACCAGCTGACGGAGCGCTTTCTCATCTTCGGGGGAAAGTGCAATGAGTTGTGCCGCCGTCTTTTCAATATCACGGTAGAGGTGAATGACCTGCCCATCCCATTCTATACTGCGGAATGGGTCATGTATCAGAACGGGTACGTCCTTGCCCAATGCGCCTGTATCTACCCAAAGCTGATATGCCTCGGTATTCGGTGACGAACCTGTCATCCAATGGATTGCGCCCTCGAACAAGTATCCCTTGCGTTTCCAACTGGTACACATACCGCCGACAATGCTGTGCTGTTCAATGATGGTAACATCAAAACCGCTCCTTGCGGTGTAAATTCCGGCAGTGAGTCCCGCAACCCCCGCCCCGATGATGATAATTTTCTTGCTCATAAAAATTTCTCCTTTAGCACAATCCGGTTCAGCATTTTAGGGTTCGGTGACAATGGCATTCCTGTGATAGCATGGCAACATAGTCCTTGGATCGTAGCCCAATAGATGGCGGCAAGCTGAATGGGGTCCCCGTCTACTACGGTGCCTTCGGTCTGCCCTTGGGACAAGACTTGTGCGAAGCTATCAACGGGATTCGGTAAATCGGGTGTATACAATGCCGTATCCGGCATTTGAAAACCGCTCATACCGACTTGTATCATAAACATGAAATAATCAATTCCCATGTGATGGTCGGCAAACATTTGAAACATCATGGAGGTTGTTTGCCGTATCTTGACCAAGGCAGTTGCGTCACTTTGGGCTACTTCTTGAATACATTTACCTGAGATACCGACAGCTTGCCGCACAAGCTCGGCGATTAGCGCGTCCTTAGAGGTATAGTGACTATACAGCAGACCCTGACTCAGCCCTCCGGCGCGGGCAATTTCGTTGATTGTCACGGATAATCCTTTCCGTGCAAACAGCGACAATGCGGCGGATTCGATTTTTTGCCGCGTACTTTCCCGCATCGCGTCGAATGCTTTTTTACTTCGAGGCATAATCCCACATCCTTGAATGAATTATAATTCAATAATAAAACATGTTGTCATATTTTTCAAGCGAGTTCTGAGAAATATCAAAATTAAGAAACATGAATTTATATCGCTTATTGGGGTTCATGCGCCTTAAAAAGATTGACGGTAAGCGGACGCAGCAGATTGACATTTATTACAATGTGGTTGGAATTATTAACATACCTACGCCGGAAGAACTGGCGGCGATGATAGTCGAACGCATAGCGCAGAAAGAAAAAGAACATATCAGCGCGTAAAAATACGCACAGCGGAACCGCCAATTAGCGATTCCGCCGTACATACTTCCTTGTTTGTGTAAACCCTTATGCTATACGGGTTTTTATCTGGCAGGGGAGACAAGGATCGAACTCGCGACACGCGGTTTTGGAGACCGCTGCTCTACCAGCTGAGCTACTCCCCTACGACTGACGAATTCAAGTATACAATAGAATTCGTCCTGTTGTCAATAATTGAAACACTGTACTTTTGGCGATCTTAAACTGTCTCCAACGCCTCTTCGATAGCCTGTGACAGTTGATCGGGGCATGAGGTGGACTTAAAGCCGCAATGGATGCCCTTAAGCTTTCTCACGGCCTCTGTGGCGTCCATGCCCTCAATAAGAGAGGCTATGCCCTGTAAATTGCCGCTGCATCCTCCTGCGAAAGTAACATTATGTACCTTACCCGAAACAATATCAAAGGTGACCTGAGATGAGCAGGTGCCTTTGTTTTTATGCTTACATGTCATGTGTATCATCCTCCTTGATTTTAGGTGCCGGTGCCTATTTGCGCCACCAGCTTGTTAATGGGTGTTCCAAGCTTATGGAACTTTTCTTCGTATTCTGTGGCAATGTTGCCTGCCACCATATCACTGTTGTATAGATCGAAGGTGACCTGCCTAAGGGTGTAATGACATCCCTTAAATTGTTCCAAGGAATAGTCAAACAGTCCCCGGTTATCGGTTTTAAATTCAATGATGGCATCCCTCTTCAAAACCTTTTTGTAAAGCTCTAGAAAGCTGGGGGAGGTTAACCGTCTTTTGGCATGGCGCTTCTTTGGCCATGGATCGGAGAAATTGAGATAAAGCCTATCTACTTCTCCCTGAACGAAAAGCTCCTCAAGAAGCTCTGCATCAGTACTGATGACGACCAGATTCTTAAGGCCCTCCTCAGGGATCTTTTTGATAAGCTTCAGGAGAACCGTAGGAAACTTTTCCAAGGCAATATAGTTAATATGAGGGTTCTCCTGAGCCAAGGTGGTAATAAAACGTCCCTTGCCTGAGCCAATCTCCATATGGATGGGATGGTCATTACCAAAAACCTCATGCCATTTTCCTTTATGGCTTGAGGGCTGTTGTATATAGTTTCTGGAGAGCTCAAGCCTGTTATAGGCCTCGGGATCATTACGCAGCCTCAATTCCAATGCACCTCGTTTCTTCCTAAAGATTATAAAGCAAACCTTTCATTATGACAAGTAAGAGCCCCTTAAAATATATTGACTGAATGTCAGTCAGTATAGTACAATAACAACAAGAGGAGATGGAAGGAAATGACACGAATAACAAAACCACCCCAAGAAAGAAGAAAAGAGATATTGGATGCCGCTTTGGAATTATTCATTACCCAAGGCTACGCAAAAACCTCGGTCAGTGATATCGTTCATAAGGTGAATGTGGCCCAGGGGCTCTTCTATTACTATTTCAAATCCAAGGAAGAGGTCTTCCTTGCGGCCATGGAACAGTATACCGATGAGTTTTCAGCCCAATTGGAGACCATCATCAGAGATCACACCCTGCCCCTCGTAAAACGCATTGAGCTTGTATTTTCCACCATGAATCATCTGTTTAAGCAAACCGAAGAGGCGTTAATGGAAGGTATTCAATACTCGGAGCAGATGGATCTGGATTTAAGACTGTCCATTCATGTCACTCAGGCTCTTATCGAGCCTGTCAGTGAGGTTTTGGAGATGACCAATGAGAAGGGGATCACCCAGATCAAAGACCCGGTGGCTACGGCCTCCTTCCTGGTTTTTGGGATATTCGGCCTGATTCATGGAAATCCGGAGCATCTGCATAATAGTCATCATTTAAAGATAGAGGAAGTGGTTCCGCTCATAGCCAGGGTGCTCAATATCAGTCCTGATTTATTGTTGCAACTATAATGGAAAGGATTAAACAAAATGGGTGCATTGATTCAATTCAAAAATGTTACAAAAGAATATGCTGTCGGGGAGCTTAAAATCCGGGCATTGGATGAAGCCAGTTTTGAGATTGAAAAAGGTGAGTTTGTGGTAGTTCTGGGCCCCAGCGGGGCTGGTAAGAGCACGGTGCTGAATCTTTTAGGGGGCATGGATACGGCCACGAAAGGCTCCATAATCATTGACGGTGTAGACATTACCGGGCATAACGATGACAAGCTCACAGCCTATCGGCGCAATGATGTGGGCTTTGTCTTTCAGTTCTATAACCTGATTCCCACCCTGACCGCTTATGAAAATGTAGCCCTGACCCAGGAGGTTGTGAAAAACCCATTGGATGTGAAAAGCACCCTTGCTTCAGTAGGCTTGGAAAACAGGCTGCATCAGTTTCCGGCACAATTATCGGGAGGGGAGCAGCAAAGAGTGTCCATTGCTAGGGCTGTTTGCAAAAACCCCAAGCTTTTACTGTGTGATGAGCCCACCGGCGCCTTGGATAGCGAAACAGGTATCCTGATTCTCTCCCTCCTTCAGAGAATGAGCCGAGAAAACGGGCATACGGTAGTGATCGTCACCCATAATGCCGCCTTGGCCCCCACCGCCGACCGGGTCATAAGGATGAGAAGCGGAAAAATCAGCGAGCAAATCAAAAATCCAGCACCTGTCGGGGTGGAGGAGGTGAACTGGTAAGCATGCTTTTTAAGAAAATGCTGAGGGATATGAGAAATAACCTGACCCAGTTCGTCTCCATCTTTATTATGTCCATTCTCGGGGTGCTAGTGTTAACCGGCATCCATGCTGAGTGGTATGGAATGAAAACTGAGGTGGACCGCTATTATAAGGAAAACAAGCTTCCCTCTTTATGGATGATGGGAAGGGAATACAGTCTGGAGGATTTGGAGCAGGTTAGAAGCTTGGACGAGGTTAGGGCGGCATCAAGAAGGCTGACCATGGATGTGGAGACCACCCTTTCTGACCAGCCTGTTTTAAGGCTTAATGTGGTGGAGGATCATACCCTGTCCACACCTTATGTCATTGAAGGGGATGCCTTTGACGCCAGTCAGAAAGGCCTTTGGCTGGACAGCACCTTCGCCCTGGCCCATAATCTTAGGATAGGAGATTCCCTGACGCTAAGGGCCATGGGCATAGAATCTGTTCAGACCATACGGGGCCTCATTCTTCATCCCGAGTATGTTTATAATGTCAAGGACGATTCGGAGCTTTTGCCGACCCCTGAGAGCTATGGTTTTGCCTTCTTAACCAGGGGCTCCCTTCCTCAAAATCTGCCTTTACCCTATAACCAGCTCCTGATCCTCGCCGAGTCCCAGAAGGACAGTGAAAAGGTTCAATCCGAGCTGGAGCAGCATTTCTCAGGGAGGTACTCGGCCATTGTCAATCGAGAAGACCACCCCAGCGTGGCCATGATGGATAACGAAATTGAGCAGAACAAGGCTGTGGGGGAGGTTTTTCCTGTCATCTTCTTCATTATCGCCGCCCTGTCCATGCTGACCACCATGACACGCATGACCAGCAATCAGCGAACCCAGATCGGCATACTTAAAGCCCTGGGTTTTTCCAAACGCAAAATTCTCTTCCATTATGTTTCCTATGGTTTATGGATTGGTCTAGCAGGAGGCCTGATCGGGCTGGCATCAGGCCCTTTGATTATTCCACCCATACTTTTCACCATGCAAAAATCCCTCTACCTCTTGCCCAACTGGTATGCGGTACTGTCCCCGGTCGATGCCATCGCTGTGATACTCGCGGTTTTGTGCTGCGGTGCCTCCAGCTATTTTGCCTGCCGCAAGGAGCTTAAGGAAGTACCTGCGGCAGCCTTGAGGCCTCGACCACCCAAAGCAGGTCGTCATACCCGTTGGGAGAAAAGCGCCTTTTGGCATAGAATGGGCTTTAGCCTTCAATGGAATATCCGTGATGTTCTGCGAAGCAAGCTGCGCTCTGCCATGGCGGTGGTGGGGGTTATTGGCTGCATGGCCCTGCTTCTCTGTGCGCTTGGGCTCCGGGACACAATAAACGGTGTCAGCAGCCGTATGTATGGGGAGCTTCATACCTACGAAAGCAAGATCAGTCTTCAGGAGACCGTCAGCCAGATAGAACTGAAGGTTATTGAAGAAAAAGTGGATGGACAATGGATTCAGGAGTCTGCCGTTGAGATTCAGGCCGGAGGTATGGATAAAAAGGCTTCTCTGACCGTTCTTGGGAAAGGCTCCGCCATGGTCTTCAAGGACAAAGGGGGCGGGGAGGTTGGTCTCCCGACGGAAGGCATCGGACTATCCTACAAAATGGCTCAAACTCTTGGAGTGAAGATGGGGGATACCCTTCAATGGCGTATTATCGGCCAGAAAGAATGGATAAGCTCAGAAGTACACACTCTCTATAGAACGCCTATGGGGCAGGGCATCGCCATGAGTGAGGAGGCCTACATAGCGATGGGTAAAACCCTTACGCCTACAGCGCGCCTAGCCTATGAACCCTTTAGGCAAGAGGATGGGTTGACGGGTATTAAAAATATCAGGGATAAGGACGAGCTCATTAAAAGCTTCGATACCATGCTGGACAGCATACAGATGATGGTGTTTATCCTTATTCTTGCTGCAGTGATTCTGGGTGTGGTGGTTCTCTATAACCTCGGGGCACTTTCCTTCGCCGAGAGAGTGCGTGAATTGGCGACGTTGAAGGTTTTGGGCTTTTTCTCCAGAGAGATCCGGTCACTACTCCAGAAACAGAATATCTGGCTGACCTGCTTGGGTATTCTTCTAGGAATACCCCTTGGATATGGGATTATAGGGTTCATTCTCTCTACCATGAGCGAGTCCATTGACATGCAGACTCAGGTTACATGGCCGGCCTTTGTCCTCTGCGTCCTGGTGACCTTTATTCTCTCTGTGGGAGTCAATTTCTTGCTTTCAAAGAAAATAAAGAACATTGATATGGTAAGCTCTCTCAAAGCCGTTGAATAATTATATAAAGACCGATAAAAAAACGAACCCTCCCTTGACGCAACGGCTCCTTAGAGATTATAATCAATGGGTGTAAAGCGAAAATACTTGACAGGGTGGGCTTGATGAAGGATAATAGTAAAGCGGAACAGCGTTCCCTTGAAGCTGTCGAGGATGTCTATGAAATCACCATACTGCTGGATTTTTATGGTCAGCTTCTGACCGAAAGGCAGTACGAGGTCATGGATTTGCACTATAACAGTGATCTGTCGCTGGGTGAAATCGCCGATGATCTGGGTATCAGCCGACAGGGGGTTCATGACAGCATCCGCAAGGCCAAACAAACCCTTTCGTCCTATGAGGCCAGGCTAAGGCTTGCGGAGCGTTTCAGGGAGCAGGAAAAGCAGATAGAAAAAGCCCTGATGAGCCTTAAAAAAATAGAGGAAAAGGTGCCGGACTTAGGGAAGAACCCCGACTATCAAACGGCTCAGGGTCTTTTGGAAAAACTCCTGGACACACTATAGAAGGTTATATGACTTGTTCAATGAGGGAAAAGCATGGTATTTGAAGGATTATCCGATAAATTACAGAACCTGATGAAAAAGATGAAGGGTTCTGTACGGGTTTCAGAAAAAGATGTCAAAGAAATGATGCGCGAGGTAAAGCTTGCGCTTCTTGAAGCAGATGTCAACTTTAAGGTGGTTAAGGATTTTGTCAATACGCTTACCGAGCGCGCGGTGGGGCAGGATGTTCTCGAAAGCCTGACACCGGGACAGCAGGTGGTCAAGATTGTCCATGAGGAGCTCATCAAGCTCATGGGCTCGGTACCCTCCAAGTTGACCTATTCCCCTGCACCGCCCACTGTTTATATGATGGTGGGGCTTCAGGGCTCGGGTAAAACCACCACCTCTGGAAAGCTTGCCAACATGCTCCGCAAGGACGGAAAGCGCCCCTTGCTGGTTGCATGTGACGTCTACCGACCCGCGGCTGTCAAACAGCTCCAGGTGGTGGGGGGGCAGCTCAGCATTCCCGTATTCGAAATGGGCACCCAGACCGATCCTGTTGAGATAGCCAAAAAAGCCGTGGCTCATGCCAAATCCATGCAGTTTGACATGGTGATTATAGATACGGCGGGCCGTCTCCATGTTGACGAGCAGCTCATGGACGAGCTCAAGCGTATCAAGGATACCGTAAAGCCTCACGAAATCCTGCTGGTGGTGGATGCCATGACCGGTCAGGACGCGGTGAACGTAGCCGGCTCCTTTAATGAAAAGCTGGGGATTGATGGTATTATCCTCACCAAGCTGGACGGTGATACCCGCGGCGGTGCGGCCCTATCCACCCGGGCAGTTACCGGAAAGCCCATCAAGTTTACCGGTTTAGGAGAAAAGCTCAGCGATCTTGAGCCTTTTTATCCGGACCGCATGGCTTCCAGAATCCTTGGGATGGGCGATGTGCTAAGCCTCATTGAAAAAGCGCAGACGGCCTTTGATGAGAAAAAGGCTCTGGAGCTGGAAAAAAAGATGCGCACCGCATCCTTTACGCTGGATGATTATTTGGATCAGCTGCAGCAGATTAAGAAAATGGGGCCCTTGAACCAGGTTTTGGGAATGATTCCTGGCATGAATACCAAGGCCTTGAAGGACGTAGATATCGATGAAAAGCAGTTTGCAAGAACCGCCGCTATCATCCAGTCCATGACCATGCAGGAACGTAATAACCCCAATATTCTTAATGCCAGCAGGCGTCAGCGTATTGCCAAGGGAAGCGGCACCACCGTCACTGATGTCAATCGGCTGCTCAAGCAGTTTGAGGATATGAAAAAGCTAGTGAAGTCCTTTTCAGGCGGAAATGCCAAGAAACTGATGAAGGGCATGGGCGGCTTCAAAAGACCTTTCTAGAAATTGACAAGCTTTTAACACCTTAAGTCTGAGCCTTTATTCAGACAGGTGAGTTAAAAAAGAAACCTAAAGGATATGTATAACAACTGAAAGGTGGTGAAATCATGGTAAAGATAAGACTGAAAAGAATAGGCGCGAAGAAAAAGCCTTTCTACAGAATAATTGTTGCAGACGAGAGATCTCCTCGTGATGGTAAGTTTATCGAACAGATTGGTACCTACGATCCTAATGCAAATCCTTCCCTTATCACAGTTGATGCAGAGAAGGTTACTAAATGGATTGGAAATGGTGCACAGCCTACCGACACTGTTAAGAAGTTGCTCAAGATAGCAGGGGTCACACAGTGATTTCAAATCTGCGACCCAAGTGGAGGTACTGTCAATGAAAGAGTTGCTGGAGCAAATAGCGAAATCCCTGGTAGACAATCCCGAGGATGTCTCTGTCAATGAGGTGGAGGGCGAACAATCCCTTATCCTTGAGCTGAGAGTATCCGAGGACGATATGGGAAAGGTTATTGGAAAGCAAGGCAGAATTGCCAAAGCAATTCGCGTTGTCATGAAGGCAGCAGCCATCAAGGAAAACAAGAGGGTTGTTGTAGAGATTGTCCAGTAATAAAGATTATTCCAGTAGATTAAAGACTGTCACGTGGGTGGCAGTTTTTATTTTGTCTAGAATTAAAGGCCATAGAGGTACTTAGGTCATGACAAACTTGTTTTCCAGCAATAATTGCGAATGAATGTGTGAAGAACTAATGAGGTGGCATAAGAAAGAAGAGCTCATGAGTTCGTAATCGACATTCAGGAGGATTGGAAAATGGGTTTCGATATAGAATAAGTATCAACCTAGGTGGAGGTTGTAATGGGTACAAAAAAGAGGTGGCTTTTGCCACCTCTTTAGTGCTTAAAGAAACCATTATTTCGCCTGGATATATCCCTCGGCCTTAAGCAGTTCCGCAGTGAGCACACCGCCGCCGGCGGCACCTCTGACGGTATTATGGGAAAGGCTGACAAACTTATAGTCATAAAGGCTGTCCTCACGGAGCCTTCCGATGGTTACTCCCATTCCATTCTCATAGTCCCGGTCAAGCCTGGTCTGAGGTCTGTTGTCCTCTTCAAAATAGGCAATGAACTGCTTGGGCGCACTGGGAAGGTTCAATTCCTGGGCGCGACCCTTGAAGCTTTTCCATAGACTGATAATTTCGTCTTTGGTGGGCTTCTTTTTGAAGGAGACAAAGGTGGCGGCCATGTGACCGTCGGTTACGGGAACCCGGATACACTGGGTGGTAATCAGTGGAGCGGAAGCCTTAACAATGGCACCGTTTTCCACATGGCCCCAGATTCTTAAGGGCTCCTGCTCGCTTTTTTCTTCTTCACCACCTATGTAGGGGATGACATTATCTATCATTTCGGGCCAATCCTTGAAGTTCTTGCCGGCGCCTGAGATGGCCTGATAGGTACAAGCCACCACCTGGGTGGGCTGATAGGCCTTCAGGGCATGGAGGGCGGGTACATAGCTCTGAATGGAGCAGTTGGGCTTTACGGCAATGAAGCCCGTAGGGGTTCCCAAGCGCTTTCTCTGGAACTCTATAACAGCCATATGCTCTGGATTGATTTCCGGAATAATCATGGGGACGTCGGGTGTCCAGCGATGGGCTGAGTTATTGGATATCACAGGGGTTCCGGTCTTTGCATAGGCTTCTTCCAAAGCCTTTATTTCGTCCTTTTTCATATCGACGGCAGAGAAAACAAAATCCACATCGGAAGCCACAGCGTCAACAAGGGAAGCGTCCTTGACGATGATATTCTTCACCGACTCTGGCATGGCTGTGGAGAGCTTCCAACGAGTCCCTGCTGCTTCCTCATAAGTTTTACCTGATGAGTTAGCGCTTGCCGCGATAGAGGTGACTTCAAACCAGGGGTGATTTTCTAGGAGAGCTACAAACCGTTGTCCAACCATACCGGTACCACCGACAATACCGACTTTCAACTTCTTTGACATAGTACAGGCTCCTTTCAAAGTTTTTTGCGTTGATTTTCTGCGTGAATAATGCTACAATTCATCATATTCAGTAAAGAGTTTAACCTTTATTATAAAGGAATAGATTTTTAAGTTCAATAGATAAAATACATGATTGTATCCCTTTGACCCCATCCATTTTTTGCGTCTTCAATTCAAACTTCTACATATTTTATTTACTTTCCATAAACCCCGTGTTATAATATTACGGCGTGAGTACAGAGCGGTCCGCTGCCTGCGAGTAATCGTTTGTTATTAAGGGATTCAGACATGAACGCTCTCAGAATTAGGAGGAAGATACAATGGATATCATTCGTGCACTTGAACAAGAAGGCATGAAGCAGAACCTTCCCAATCTTAAAATCGGTGACTATGTAAAGGTCAACGTTAAGGTTCGTGAAGGAAACCGCGAGAGAATTCAGGCCTTTGAAGGAACCATCATTGCCATGCGTGGCAGCAGCATCAGAAAGGCTGTTACAGTAAGAAGGCTTTCCTTCGGTATTGGCGTTGAAAGAGTTTTCCCGGTCCATTCCCCCAATGTTGACTCGTTTGAGATCATCAGAAGAGGTAAGGTCAGAAGAGCCAAGCTCTATTACCTGCGCAAGAGAGTTGGTAAGGCTGCCAGAGTTAAAGAAGATATCGGATCTCCAAAGGATTAAGATATTTGTCTTAACCCTTTTACCGATAGGGTGTAATGAAAGCAAGAGAGGACTAAAAGTCCTCTTTTTGTTTTGCTTTCTTTAGGGTAGAATAGTTTTGGGAGTTGATAGGATGATTATTCAGTGGTTTCCCGGCCATATGGCCAAGACCAGAAGAACCATAGCCGAGCATTTAAAGCTTGTGGATGTGGTCATAGAATTGCTTGACGCGCGTATTCCTCTATCCAGCAGGAATCCGGAGATTGACACACTTGTAGGGATTAAGCCCAGGGTGGTGGCTTTAAATAAGAGTGATTTATCGGATCCGGCCCTCAACAAGGCCTGGTCGGACTATTTTGTGAGCAAGGGTATGGGGGTCATCTATACCAACGCGCTCACAGGAACGGGCTTAGGAGAGCTTAAAGGAAAGCTCAAGCAGCTTACCCAGAAAAAGCTGGAATCGGCCCAGGCCAGAGGGAGGCTTCAAAGGCCTATCAAAACCATGGTTGTGGGCATACCCAATGTAGGTAAATCGGCGTTCATCAATAAGATCGCGGGCAAGGCCAGCGCCATGACCGGGGACAGGCCCGGTGTCACCCGAACCCAGCAATGGGTTCGTATCAATCCGGAGATTCAGCTTCTGGACACTCCCGGTATTCTCTGGCCCAAATTTGAGGACCCTGAAACAGGCTTGAATCTAGCCTTTACCGGTGCCATTAAGGACGAAATCATGGACACGGCCGAGCTGGCCGCAAAGCTTCTGGAAAAGCTGGCCGTCCTTTATCCGGAGCGGGTGAAGGAACGGTTCAAAATAGCCGAATTAAATGAGAAAACAGGCCTCGTGCTGCTTAATGAGGCAGGGAAAAAACGAGGCTGCCTCGTTTCTGGCGGTGAAGTGGATCTTTACAGGGCGGCATCCATTGTCTTAGACGAGTTCAGAGGTGGAAAGGTTGGTAAAATCACGCTGGAGCAGCCCCCTAAGGAGGAACAGCATGAAAAAGCCGAGTCTTAAGGAACTGAGAGAAAAGGCGGAGGCCATGACCCCCATGGAGGCCGTCCAATGGTTGTCCACCCTTTCCGAAGAATATGGAGAATCCCTTCAAAAACTTGCCGATAAATATATTAAGAAGGTCGAAGCCCTGCGTAAGGAAAATGAACGGCTCATGGCCATGTCGGTCATGGAGTTTGCCGCCTATGAGGAAGGATTTCTGTTTGTGGGCGGCATAGATGAGGCGGGAAGGGGGCCCTTGGCTGGGCCCGTGGTGGCTGCCTGCGCCATTCTTCCACCAGGGTTGCTCTTACATAAGCTCAATGATTCCAAAAAGCTGACAGCGGCCCAAAGAGAAGAGCTTTTTAACCAGATCAGGGAGAAGGCTGTGTCCTATGGCATCGGTGTTGTGGATCATTTAGTCATTGATGAAATCAATATCTATCAGGCCACCAAAAAAGCCATGGCGCTGGCTATTGAGAACATGGGCATTCGCCCTGACTACCTTATCATTGATGCGGTAAAGCTCAATGCAGGGATCCCCCAGAAGGCAATTCCCAAAGCCGATCAGAATTCTGTTTCTGTGGCAGCCGCGTCCATTCTGGCCAAGGTTACCCGGGACAGAATGATGGATCAGATGGATCAGGAGTATCCCGGTTACGGCTTTGCAAAACATAAGGGCTATGGCACCGAGGAGCATATGGCTGCCATCAGGGAAAAGGGGCTGTGCCCTATTCACAGAAGGAGCTTTACGAAGAGTTTGGCATGAAATAAAGGTGATGTTGTGAATTCCATTAAGCTTGACCAAGCAGTTTCCCAGCAAGTTTTTAACCTTCTGTCCAAGGCTTCATTGGAAAGCCTCCAGGCGGGTAGTGTTCTCCAGGGAAGGGTTCAATCTCTGGAAAACGGCCTGCTTTTTATCAAGCTTTTGGATGGCGCATCCTTTACTGCCCAGGTACCCGAAGGCTTTTCTGCCCAGCCTGGCGAGCTCATCTCCCTGGAAATCGGGGAGAGAAAAAACGATCAGCTCACCGCCAAGGTTGTCAATACGGAAACCAGGCCGATTACTCCAAAAGAAGCACCTCCCCTGGAGCATACCCTTTCCAGAGACCTTTCGGCCATGGGAGCCCCGCCTACCGACAAGCTTATAACCGATGCTCTGAATCTCATAAAGGCGGATCCCTCACTGCCCTTGGATCAGGCCGCCTTTCTTACGGCCAACGGCATGGAGAACCAGCCGGAGATGCTCAAAGTGCTCCAAAAAATCTCTGAACAGGAATTCCATCTTCATCATAATCTTAATACGCTCAAAGACGGGCTTGTTCAAGGGCTGAAAGAGGCCGGGACACAAACCCGCCAGATACTTGAGCCCCTGATAGTCTCCCAAAAGGCCCAAGAGTTATCCGGTGCTCTTGATATGCTACTGTCCGGTCATACACCGGAGCAGAAACAAACCGTTCTCAATACCCTTCATCAGCTCCTGTCAAAGGTTTCACCCGGGACACCTGAAGAGCCGGGTACGCCGCTGACTACCCAAGAAACTGCCGACCAGTTCATCAGGAGCGGTGCATCCCTTGAAAAGGCCCTTAACGGGGCGGAGGTTCTGGAGAGCTTTAAAAATGGCACCCAGGAGCTTCTTAAGCCCCAAGAGGCCGAGCGTCTTCTGAAGCTGGTGCAAAACAGCTTGGAAGACCTACATATCCAATCAGACAGGGTGGATAAGGGCGAGGCCTCCGAAATAAAGAAAGTTCTGGATAAATTCTTTGATAAGGCGATTATAGAGGCTGAAAACGGCAAAATCGAAGAGACTGATCTCAATAGCAAAACCAAAGCCCTCAAAGAGATCATGGAGTTCTCCCAAAAAACACTGCAACGATTGGATGGGGCCTCCCAGGACAGGGCGCTCCCCGTCCTGAAGGAGATCGACCAGGCCTTACGGTTCTTCAATCAGGTGGTCACCTATGACGCCATGATTCAACTGCCTTTGAAAATCAACCGGCAGAATACCACAGGAGAGCTCTATGTGATGAAGCGGAAGAAGGGACGAAAAAAAATAGATGGTGAGAATTTCACCTTGTTTCTGTCTCTTCGGACCATAAGCCTTGGCCGGATAGAATCTTTTTTAAACGCCAGCCGGAAGGTGATCACCGTTAGCTTCAGAGTGGAGCAGGAGGAGCTTGTCAAGCTGGTTAAGGAGAATCACAGAGCACTCTATGACAGCCTGCTTAAAAAGGGATATAAGCTCGCCGAACTAAAATGCAGGGTTCTGGATACAGAAGAATCCGGGCCTTTAAATGCTGCCCGAAAAGCGCAGGAAGCCCTGGGCCTTGATGCCAGGGTGGATCTTAAGATTTAGGAGGGAGTTTTGTGGCATCGGACAGGGATGAAAACCATAAAATAAAAAAGGCGTCTGCTTTGAGTTATGCCCCCGGTGAGGATCGCGCACCAAAGGTAATCGCCACGGGAAAAGGTGAAATTGCCAAGAAAATTATTGAGAAGGCAAAGGAGGCCAATATCCCGGTCTACGAGGATCAGCACCTGGCCGAAGCACTGTCCCAGCTTTCTCTGGGCAGCGAGATTCCGACCGAGCTCTATGAAGTGGTGGCCGAGGTGCTGGCCTTTATCAGTCGGCTTGACCAATCCTATGGCACGAGAATAGGGGCCTATGGCCAGGCTTTGAGCGGTGGGAATGATCGGGAGAGAGCAAATGAATAACCGGGCCTTTGGCACAAAGGGCGAGGAAGCTGCCGCCCAATACCTTGCGTCAAAGGGTTGGACACTCCTGGCCCGCAATTTCAGAGTGGGCAGAATGGGGGAGCTGGATATTATCGCCAGGGATGGCGAGTATCTGAGCTTTGTGGAAGTAAAAACCCGAAGCAGCCATCAGTATGGAACCCCTGGTGAGGCCGTATCCTATTCCAAACAGGCGACCATCATACGGCTGGCTCAGATTTATATGGAACGCCTGGGATGGTATGATCTGCCTGTCCGGTTTGATGTCATGGAGCTTCAAATGGACCGGGACGGGAGGATAAGGGATATAACACTGATTAAAAATGCTTTCTAGGAGGGCAGTCATGCTATATTTTGATGCCCATTGTGATATTCTCTCACGGATTGGCTCACCCGAGGAGCTTTTTTTAAACGCCTATCACTGGGATGCCCGGCGGGCTCTTTCCAATGGTCCCTTCATTCAGGTGTTATCCTCCTTCGCCGGTGAAAAATTCCGTGACCGGCCCAAGGAGACTATGGAGAAACAGCTCAATAAGGCACTGGCAGCCGAAAAAGCCTTTCCCGGGCAATTAAAGCTGATCCGTTCTGTTAGCGACCTTAAGGAGGCCACAAGCACATCCTCCACTTCAAAGGTGTTTGGGCTGCTGGAAGCCGAAGGCGGTGAAATTCTGGGAGGCTCCCTGGACGAATTGGATCGCCTGTATCAAAGAGGCCTTCGGGTGCTCACCTTGGTATGGAATTTTGATAATGAGCTTTGCGACAGCGTTGCGGGCCAAAAACGGCACAATGGCCTCTCGGACTTGGGTAAGGAGGCTGTGGCAAAGGCCCAGGCGCTGGGGATGCTGATCGATGTGTCCCATTGCTCCGACAAGACCTTCGAGGATGTATTGGCCGTGACAAAAAAGCCTATTACGGCATCCCACAGCAATGCCCGGTCATTATGTCCCCACAGGCGGAATCTCACCGATGACCAGATAAAAGCGCTGGCGAAAAACGGTGGGGTCATGGGGATTAATTTTTATCCCCTCTTCCTAGAAAAATCGGGAAATGCCCAATTTATGGATATAATCAGGCATATGGAATATGTGGCCGCCCTGGTGGGAACTAAACATCTGGGGCTGGGCAGCGATTTTGAAGGATTTTCCAGACTGCCAGGGGGCATGGGCGGAGTTGAGGATCTTCACAGAATTATTGAAGCCTTACTGAGGTTGAATTATTCTGAAGCCGATGTGAAAGCCATTGGAGGGGAGAACTTTTTAAGGCTTATGATGAGTGTGTTATAGGCCTTCCTCTATTTGTCAGTATTCTTGAAGTATACCTGTAACTTGAGAAACCAATTAAAATGCGATATAATGCATGGGGATGCAGTCTCTTTAGGGGGAATGGATACCCTTTGGCAGGAGGATCCATGGTAGAACAACATGATGTGCTGAATATGGCCCATGACGAACTGAGAAAAACCCTGACCGGGTTAGGATATCCCGCTTTCAGGGCAAAGCAGATAGAACAATGGCTTTATTCGGGGCAACTGGATTTTTCGGCTATGAGCAATCTTCCCAAGGATATGCGTGACAAGCTTTCAGAGGTGTTTACGGCCGGTGGCCTGAAAATTGCCGACAAGCTGGTTTCAAGGCTGGACGGAACAAGAAAATACCTCTTTGAGCTGAGGGATGGCAATATCATCGAAAGCGTACTGATGAAGTACCATTACGGCTATTCGGTGTGTCTGTCCACCCAGGTTGGATGCCGTATGGGTTGTGCGTTTTGCGCCTCCTCCCCGCTGGGGCTGGTCAGAAGCCTTACGGTGGGTGAAATGCTGGCACAGATTCTTTCCATTATGCAGGATTGCGGGGAGCGAATCAGTCATGTAGTCCTGATGGGAATCGGTGAACCCTTTGACAACTATGATAATGTAATCGCCTTTTTGAAGCGGATCAATGAGGAAAACACCCTCAATATCAGCTTCAGGAAAATGACAGTTTCAACCTGCGGTATTGTTCCACGTATTTTAGACTTTGCAAGGGAGGGAATTCCGGTTAATCTATCCATCTCCCTGCATGCACCCAATGACGAGGTCAGGAGAAGAACCATGCCGGTTGCCCGAAAGTGGTCCATGGATGAGCTTTTGGATGCCTGTAAGGAATATACCCGGCTGACTTCCAGACGTGTGACCTACGAGTATTCCCTTATTAAGGACGTCAATGATTCTCAGGATTACGCGGTAATGTTGGCGCAAAAGCTCAAGGGGACTTTGTGCCATGTTAACCTGATACCCGTGAATACTGTGGAAGGAACGCATTTCAGCAAGAGCTCCAAGCCGAGAATCGAGGCATTTAAGCAGATCCTCGAAAAGGCCCATATTGCTGTAACAGTTAGAAGGGAGCTTGGAAGCGACATCATGGCCGCTTGTGGTCAGTTACGGAGAAATACCCTTATTGAGACGGGGAAGGTGTAGTGTGTGAGATATTCGGCGCTTAGTGACATAGGCTTGAAGCGGGAGAAAAATGAAGACAACTGGAATATTGTTTTAGATGAAGCGGGCCACCCCATAGGCTTTATTATTGCCGATGGGATGGGTGGCCACCTGGCCGGGGAAGAGGCCAGTCGTATCGCTGTAGAGGAAATGTCATCCATCGTTCTTGAATGTGTTTCCTCTGGTGCTACGGAGGAATCGCTTCAGGACAGGATTTCCGATAAGATTATTACTATTAACAGTAGGATTATGGAGTATTCCAACCATATGCTGGGCGGGCTTAAGAGTGGTACCACCCTGTCCATAGGCGTTGTTTTTAAGGAACATCTCCATATCGCCCATGTGGGAGATTGTCGTGTTTACCGGGCTAGGAACGGTACCCTTGAAAAGCTCACCCAGGATCATTCCTATGTGGCCGAGCTTGTCAAAGGCGGACTCATCAGTTCGGACGAGGCCCATAACCATCCTGACAGAAATCGGATAACACGTGCTCTGGGATTCAGGGACAATTTCTTTCCTGATTTTTATTCATCACCTATTCTGATGGGTGATGTTTATGTGTTCTGCACTGACGGGCTCTATGGTGAAATAAGCGATGAGCAGATACTGGAAGAGGTTCTGAAGGAACCGCGCGAAACCGTGGCAAGCCGTCTCGTCGAAGCGGCCAAGACCCACGGCGGAAACGATAATATCACGGTTATTGTGGCCTGGATGTAAGTACAAAGGGGTGCAAGGAATGATAGGAACAGTTTTAAGTAATAGATATGAAATATTGTCGGAAGTCGGCTCTGGGGGCATGGCCAAGGTCTACAAGGCCAAATGTCGCTATCTTCAGAGAATTGTGGCCGTCAAGGTTTTGAAGGAAGAATTCAGAGAGGATACGGAGTTCCTTCAAAGGTTTGATACCGAAGCCCAGGCGGCTGCCAGCCTGACCCATCCCAATATTGTTCAGATCTATGATGTGGGCCGTGACAATAATCGTTATTTTATTGTCATGGAGTACGTGGAGGGCATCACCCTCAAGGAGTATATTGAGGAAAGAGGCAAGCTCGAGTGGCGTGAGGCCATCAATATCTCCATACAAATCTGCAGTGCGCTGTCCAAGGCCCACAGCCGCCATATTATCCACCGGGATATCAAGCCTCATAATATTATCATGAACTCCGACGGAGTGCCCAAGGTGGCCGATTTCGGTATTGCCCGCTCGGTATCCAGTGAAACCGCCACCATGAAAATCGACACGGTGGGCTCGGTTCACTATTCTTCTCCCGAACAGGTACGGGGAGGGTATACCGATGAGAAATCTGATATATACTCTATAGGAGTCACCATTTTCGAGATGGTCACCGGCAAGCTTCCTTTCGACGGGGAAACACCTGTGGCGATTGCGCTTCAGCATATTCAGGATGAGCCGCCGTCACCTTCGTCATTGAATCCCGGTATTCCTCAGGCCCTGGATCATATTATCCTCAAGTGTATGGCCAAAAGCCGTCAGGATCGCTATGATTCCGTAACAGAGCTCATCAACGACCTTGAGAATATACGGTTTATTAATGGCGCGACCGATATCGTTCTTCCCAATGTAAAGCACGAGGGTGACAAATTCAGTACCAAGAAATTTGAAAAGCTAGGGGATGAGGAATTGAGTAAGAGCAACCGGGCAAATTCGTCCTCTTCAAATAAGAAAAAACCTGAAGCCGGAGGTAGTAACCGACTTCTTATGGGCTTGCTCTATTTTACGCTCATTGCCGTCATATTGGGCGGTATAGGCTACTTTGTCAAAGCCGTATTAGGGGATATCGGCATTATTGCTGACCCTGACCAAAAACCCCAAGAATATGTACTAGGACGCTATGTGTCCAGGGATATTGAGGAGGTCAAGGCGGAGCTTGAGCTTGCCGGTATCACCCCCGAAATAGTCTATGAGTTCAACGAAGATGTTGACGAGAATGTGATTATATCTCAGAGTCCGCCCCCCGATACCGACTTTAAGATCGGGGGAATGACCCCCCTAAAGCTCGTTGTCAGCAAGGGGGAGAACCTCGTGGAAATTCCCAAAGTTAAGTATGAAGAGCATAATACACTGAAATTCAAGCTCCAGGACGAGCTCGGCCTGGTGGTAGAAGAAAAATCCGAATATAGCGAAGAAGTAGGAAGCAATTACGTTATCCGGAGCGATCCCGAGCCCGGTACCCAGGTGAAGCGCGGAACAAAAATAACCATCTATTGGAGCCTAGGGCCCGAGAAGAAGCAGGTTGTGGTGCCCGATTTGAATGGCTACACCTATGAGCAGGCGGTCAACAAGCTGTTGGCCATGAAGCTCAAGCTGGGAAAAACCTTCCCGGAAGGCCGTGAGGGATACAAGGGCAAGATTGTGGATCAAGCTCCCAAGGCAGGTACGACTGTTACTGAGGATTCGGCCATTGATATCTTCTTTGAGGACAATATCACCGAAACAGGCGGTGGCAGCGGCGGGCAGCAGACGGGTACCACCAATAAGACCATTGTGGTTGACCTTCCGGGCGGCTATGACTTTGGGGAATCGGTTCAGCTTCGCGGATTGGTGGTTGACAACTCCACGGGAGAAGAGTATGCGCTCTTTAACGAAACAGTGAAAACAGGGGATTTCCCCTATCCGGTCGTGGTTCCCGTCCCCACCTCGGGAGGGGTTACCTTCAAGATTTATGTTAATGATATCCTTGTCAATGAAAATACCTATTAAGCACAGAATGATTTTTCCAGATGGAAGGTGATCTTTGGCTTGCCCGAGGGGATTATACTTAAAGGTATCGGCGGTTTCTACGAAGTCCTTGAAAAGGAATCCAATAGTCTATTTACCTGCAAGGTCAGGGGTGTCCACCGCAAAGAAGGCGGGCTGACCCCTCTTGCGGGAGATCGTGTTACGTTCAAGGTTCTAGACAATATAAAGCATGAGGGGCATATCGATCAGATTCTTGAAAGGCACAATGCCTTTATTCGTCCACCGGTGGCCAATATTGACCAATTGGCCATTGTTTTGGCCGTAACCAGCCCGGACCCTGACCTCATGCTGGTGGACAAGCTTCTTATTACCTGCCTCTCCAAAGGTATCCGACCCCTAATTCTTATTAATAAGTATGACCTGGACACGGCCCATTTTGCCGAAACCCTCAAGAGGGTTTACTCGGGAACAGACCTTTCCATTATCATTCTGAGCAAGTTTTTCAAGGAAAGCTATCAGGAACTCCATGGGGAGCTTGAGGGATATACCACAGCCTTTGCGGGACAATCCGGGGTGGGTAAATCCACCATTCTCAATACGATCCTCGACAATTGGCTGATGGAAACGGGTGATGTCAGCGACCGCATCCAGAGAGGGAAGCATACCACACGCCATGTTCAACTGTTCAGGCTGGACAGGGGAGGCTACATAGTGGATACCCCCGGTTTCAGCTCATTTACTGTTTCCGACGTGTCCCATGATCTATTGGAGCAGTTCTACCCCGAATTCGAGCCTTGCCTGGGGGCGTGCCGTTTTAAGGGCTGCAGCCATACCAGCGAACCCGATTGTGCCGTAAGGCGCCTCATTCAGGACGGAAAGCTTGATGAAGAACGCTATAAGCGGTATATTGAACTATATAGAGAACTGAAAGAAAATTATGATAACAGGTATAGGAGATAGGCATCATGATCATAGCACCATCCATCTTATCTGCGGATTTTTCAAAGCTTGGAGAAGAAATTAAAAAAATAGAGGCCTCCGGCGCCGAGTGGATTCATATTGACGTCATGGACGGCCATTTCGTACCCAACATCACTATCGGGCCTTTGGTGGTATCGGCCTTAAGGCCCCAAACAAAGCTCTTCATGGATGTTCATTTAATGATCAGCCGGCCTGAGCAGTATTTGGAGGCATTTAAAGAGGCAGGAGCGGACATGATTACGGTTCATGCCGAAACTGTGGATCATCTGGACCGGGTGGTATCACAAATTCGTGAAATGGGGCTTAAAGCGGGAGTTTCTTTGAATCCGGCTACCCCCGAAAGCGCTGTAGATTATTTGCTGGACAAGATTGATATGGTTTTGGTGATGACCGTCAATCCCGGCTTTGGGGGACAGTCCTTTATTCAAGGAATGCTGCGTAAAATTGAAAATATCAGAAGGAAGATAAATGAACGGGGCCTTAAGGTGGATATCCAGGTAGATGGGGGCATCAATGAAAACACTGTCGCAAGTGTGGCGGAAGCCGGGGCCAATATTATGGTAACGGGCTCGGCCTTCTTTAACAGCGAGGATCCCAAGGCCTTCGTCACCCTGCTTAAGAAAAGAGGACTTGAGGGATGAAGGCTCTGATTGTTGGGAGCGGGAGTCTGCCTGGGAATGAGGCTGTAAAGCGCCATTTTGAATGGGCGGATCTGGTGATTGCCGCCGACGGGGGCGGGACCTATTTAACCGCCCTGAACCTGCTTCCTCATGTTTTACTGGGAGACTTTGATTCCATCTCTGAGGCATCCTTCAAGGATTTGAAAGGCCGACAGGGGGTGGAGGTTCTGCCCTTTCCACCGAGGAAGGACTTCACCGACATGGAGCTGGCCATTGAGCTGGCTGTTGAGCGTGGAGCTACAGAGCTGGTCCTTATAGGGGCTTCTGGGACTCGGCTGGACCATACCCTTGAAAATGTGCTTCTTTTATATCCTCTTCTTGAAAGGGGTATTCTGGCCACTTTAGAGGATTCTCACAATCAAATCCGTCTTCTAGGGGCCTTTGATGACAAGGGGCCCTTCTGTCTGACCATAAAAAAACAGGGAAACTATAAGGTTTCCCTGCTATCTCTTACCCCTCAGGCCGAGGGGGTTACCACCCAAGGTCTTGCCTATCCCTTAAAAGAAGCCACCCTTTACTTTGGAAGCAGCCGGGGCATCAGCAATGAATTTCTGTCGGATACGGCTGTTGTCACCCTCAGAAAGGGGCTGCTTCTTGTTGCCCTTTCAACGGATGATTCCTCCCTAGCCTAATCCTCGGCCAGTGTATGGCTTTTGGATTTTAACCGATTCTTTTTATGGCTGACAGGAGAGGCCTCTTCCACCTTGTTAAGCTCAATCATCCGGCAAGAGCCATGGAAGATGGCTCCTTCATCAGTAACGATGCTGGTCACTTCAATATCTCCGTAAAGCCTTGCCTGAGCCATCAGATGAAGAATTCCTTTAGACAGGATGTTGCCTTTAACCGAGCCGCTGACGTAGGCATTGCTGCCATAAATATTTCCAATCACTGAGGCCGAGGATTCAATATAGACATCTCCGCCGGCCCGGATATCTCCCTCAATTTTTCCAAGGATTTTAATGGAGCCCTCGGATTCAATGTTGCCGACAAAAGAGGAGAATTCTCCGATAACGGTATCCATGGCTAGCGGAGTATTTTTTTTGTTAAACATGGTATTTGACCCCTTTCATTTGTTTAATAGGATGATTCAACGCTTTTCCAAAAACTTTGTGGGATCGGTGGGGACATCGTTCACCCGGACCTCAAAGTGCAGGTGTGTGCTGGTAGAGGTACCGGTATTTCCCATGGCAGCGATCTTATCGCCCTTCTTCACCCAATCCCCCGCCTTGACATTATAGGCGCTTAGGTGACCATAAACGGTTTTAAAGCCATTCCCGTGCTCAATGATAACGCATTTGCCATAGCCGCCATTCCACCCGGCTTCAATGACCTTACCCGCACCCGCGGCATAAATGGGGGCACCCTTTGTATTCCCAATATCAATACCCTCATGGGTAATATAGCGCTTATAAATGGGATGAAGACGTCTCCCAAAGGGTGAATCCACCGGGACAACCTTATCCAGGGGCCAGTAGGTGGGAAGGGACTCCAGATAATTGGTCAGCTCTTTTTCTTTCTTCGCAATCTCACTGTTCACGTCATCCTCAGTGAGCTTGGCACTTTGAACCGTATTAATCAGTGACTTAAGCTGGGTCAAGTTCTCCTGAAAAGAAACGGCACTGGAGCTGCCTCCACGGCTGACAGTACGGATGGTATCCATGTTTTTATCCACATAGGCCACCACCATGTCCTCATATTCCGTCATGTATTGATTAACAGCCTCGTCGGATATGGTTTTCGAAGAGGAGGCAGCAGTAATGAGCTCGGCATTCTCTATCAACTGCTGAGTTTGATTGGCAATATAATCCTCCAACTTACTCTTTTCAGACAGAATAGCGTTGATTTCCTCTGTATGCTGTGCTTTAAGCTCATGGTTCTGGCGCACTACCGAGAGTGTATAGCCTGTAAGCATTAAAAGAGCAACGAGCATAATCGCGGTTGCTGAAAGGAGGGTTGTCCTATAATTGCTAATTCTTATGGTGCGAACATTTCCCTTGTGGTGCGGGATGAACATAAAGGACAGATAACTTCGGCGCTTTGCAGAAATTTTCCCTGTCTTTTTTTTCATAATTTCACTCCTAACACGCCCCAACAAAAAATAAAATAAAAAATAAAGCTAATTTATATTTCTATCTTGCCGACAGCATTTATTATTATAATATATTATTCCCCCAAAGAGAAGATGTAATTTGTTTTGAACTTCTGCCGATGTTGGTATATGATAAAGTATATGATGAGGGTCTTAAATCTATCTTTCAGAGGATGACATATGATAAAAACAACGATCAAGAGCAAAGTGTATATTGGTTTTACGCTGTTAATCGCCCTGTTCGTTCTTCTATTTGGTACTGTATCCTGGTTTGCCGGAGTTTATGTATTGGACGGTGTGAAAGAAGTCCGTTACAATTCCTCCCTGGCCCGGCAAATGGAGAAAGTCCGAGAGTTATCGGATGAAAAAGTGAATACCCTTTATCACGGTATGGTGGAAAAGAGAGATGTCTCCGACGAATTAAGCCGTATCGATGATGAGATTTTAAAGCAATGCCAACAGATACTTAACGATTTATCAGGCTTTGAAGCGGTTGAAGCTGCCCAAAAGGTCAAGCTTCTGGTTGCCACCCTTGAGGAAAAAGAAAAAGCCATCACCGCCGCCTATGAAGGTAACATTGCGCCCACCGTGGGTGGAACCCAAGAAAAGCAGTTCAGTGCTGCCTTAACAGAGGCCATGGAGGCATGGCAGAGCTTGTCCCTTAATGTATGGGAATATGGACAATTAAATTTAGAGAGAATTAAAACCTCATGGGGTGAATTAGAATCCAACCTCTCCAGCCAGAAAAATTCGCTAGAGGTTATCAGGTCTTCCTTTGGACAGGCCTTTGACCCCCTTCAGGATCAAAGCGATGCACTTGCAACGCTTAAGGAGCGCACCGAAATCCTTCTGTCCGAGAGCCAAGTAGCCATGGAGAACATGGACAGGCTTCTTTCCACGGCGGCCCAGGCCACAACCCTTCCGGCCATCCAGGCCTCGGAGCTTCCCACCTATGATTTCACAGAACGTAACAGCCAGACTGTCAAAGAGCTGGAGTCCCTCTATAGTAAATCCCTAAGCCTTCTTGCCTCCTACCAGACCCTCCTTGCCGATCTTGAGGCACTAGATGCCCTTGCAGGGCAGAGGGATACCCGTGCTCTGGAGCAAGCCTTGGCAGAGAATGAGGCTTTAATGAGAGGGCAGAGCCTCCTGCTAGAGGTTCAGACTGATGCTGCTGTGGCGGGTCTTTCATGGGATACCTCAAAGCTTGAAGCGCTCTTAGCCCAAAGCCTTCCGGAGCTCAAAGTCCTTCTTACCGGCCTCAATGCAGAGAATCTGGATTTAAAGCCACTGGACAAGGCCACCGCTTCAATGGAGCAGGCGTTGTCCTCCCTCAGGGCCCTATCTTCTGACAAGAAGGCTGATGGCGTGGCCCAAATAGAAGAATTAAGAAATGAACTCCCACCGGTTTTTCAGGAATTGAATGGAATTCTTCTGGCTCATTTTGAGGAAAACACCGATACCCAGGACATTAAGGCCTTTATTATTCCGGCCATGATTGGCCTTGTGGTTATTTCACTGGGGGTGGGAATACTCATAGCCTTTATCGTCAGTACCTCCATTATCAAGCCCATTAAACAGATGACGGGCCTTCTTGAAAAGGCTGGGGAGGGGGATATCAAATCCCGTATTGACACACCTGTGGCTGCTGAGTTCTCTCAAATGGCTCAAAGCCTCAACCAGGTACTGGATGCCCGGGAGCAAATTCTTGAGGAAACCGTCGCTGTCAGTGAGTCCATCTCCCTCATGCGGGCCGAGCTTTCGGGAAGCTTTATGCAGAATAAGGATCTTTTAAAGAATATGGCCCAGGGCATGCACGAGCTTTTGGAATCCTTCCAGACTAAGCCCATGCCCATAAGGTCGGAGGCCCTTGAAACGGTGGAGCTTGATGCCGCTGTTACCCAGGAGGCTATTGAGGTTACTGAAAGAAGCAAACAAACGGCCCAGGAAGCCAAGGAAACCATCCTGAAGGCCTCAGAAACCGTCCGGGATATTGCCCAACAGATTGAGCAACTGGAGGGCTCCTCCGGTAGAATTGAGGAGATCACCAACACCATCACACAAATTGCAAAAAGAACCAACCTTCTGGCCCTCAATGCGGCGATTGAAGCAGCAAAGGCGGGAGAGCAGGGCAGAGGCTTTGCCGTTCTGGCCGACGAAATCAGAAAGCTGGCCGATGCCAGCGGCGGTGCTGCAAAAGCCATAAAGCAGCAGTTGAGCGAGATTCAGGAACGCATCCAATGGACCGTTCAGAACATGGATGAGGGCGTCAGCGGTGTGGAGCAAGGGGCCAGGAGTATTGCCGATGTTCATCAATCCATTGAAGACATCACCACCCGCGTGCGCAAGGTGGTAGGAACCTTGGACGATTATGCCCAAAAGAGTAATAAACAGCTTATTGCCAACCAAAAGCTCATGGAAACCATCGGTGACCTGAATAAAAATACCAACGAGCTCTATGAAGTGGGTCAGAGTATGGATAA
The DNA here is from genome assembly GCA_023415205.1 of Bacillota bacterium. GTDB lineage: Bacteria > Bacillota > Clostridia > DSM-8532 > DSM-8532 > DTU059. Next base: position 353,805 of record JAEZLR010000006.1, read on the forward strand.
TCGATTGAAGGATTCAAAGAAGAATATTTCTGAGATGGAGAAGATTGAGAATATGCTCAACTCCACTTATACCAGGCTCAATGGCATATTGACCAGGTATAAGGGAAAGAATAGGGAGTAATTGCTCTGTTGATAATTCCCCCTATAACAAATTAAGCAGCAGTCAAATAAGCATCCGGTTCCGGATGCTTATTCTATGAGACAGGATAAAGAAGGAGAGACCATGGTAAAAAAAGATGAAATCCTGGATTTGGAGATCACCAGTATGACCCATGAAGGAATGGGCGTGGGAAAAAAGGATGGCTTTGCCGTCTTTGTACAGGGGGCTATCGAGGGGGAAAAGGTTCGAGTTAAAGTGATTAAGGTGCTCAAGAGCTATGGGATCGCCCGTATTGAGGCCTTCATTGAGAAAAGCCCCCAGCGACAGGAGCCTTTTTGTCCCGTCTATAAGCGCTGCGGAGGCTGCAGCCTGCAGCATATGACCTATCAGAAGACTCTGGACTTCAAGCGTCAGGTGGTGGTGGATAATCTGACACGGATTGGCGGCCTTTCGGCTTTAAAGGTCCACGAAACCTTGGGAATGAGCAATCCTCTTAATTATCGTAATAAAGCCCAGTATCCAGTGGGAATGGGAAAGAACGGCCCCGTGGCGGGCTTCTTTGCCCGTCGCAGCCACGAGATTGTGGATACACCCCAATGTGATATTCAGCACACCCTCAGCGACAAGGCCAAGGAGATTGTTCTAGGTTATGTTCAAGCGTTGAACATCCCGGTCTACAATGAATCCACAGGGCAAGGCCTTATTCGCCATGTGGTCACAAAGGTGGGCTTTCATTCAGGGGAGATCATGGTCATTATCGTGGCTACGCGTCCGGAGATTCCAAAGGTCAATAAGCTGATCTACCGCTTGAAAAGGGATATTCCCGGCCTTGCCAGTGTGATCCTCAATGTCAACGCCAAGCCCGGAAATGTTATCTTAGGAAACCGGAATATCACGTTGTTTGGAAAGGACACCATCCAGGATACCCTTGGAGAGCTGACCTTTGAGATATCGCCCCTGTCCTTCTACCAGGTTAATCCGACACAGACCGAGGTGCTTTACCAAAAGGCCATAGAATATGCAGAGTTACAGGGCCATGAAACGGTCTTTGACCTCTATTGCGGCATCGGAACCATCAGCCTTTTTGCGGCATCCAAGGCACAAAAGGTTATTGGTGTCGAAGTTGAGGCCGAGGCAGTCGAGGCCGCAAAGAACAATGCTGAGCGCAATGGGATAAAAAATGCAGAATTCTATCCGGGGCTGGTTGAAGATATCGTTCCCGACCTCTACAGCAAAGGCCTAAAGGCGGACGTGGTCTTTGTGGACCCGCCCCGCAAGGGCTGTGACGAGGCCCTGCTCAAAACCCTGGTGGACATGGCCCCCAGCCGCATTGTCTATGTCTCCTGCAACCCCTCCACCCTGGCCAGAGACTTGAAGTATTTAAGTTCAAGCGGCTTTGAAGTGAAGGAAGTTCAGCCCGTGGATATGTTCCCGTGGACGGAGCATGTGGAGACGGTAGTATTGATGTCACGAAAAGATGCTTGATTTTACTGGTATTGTGAGTGCTAATAATACTATCTACTCAACCTTAAGGATAGTTTTTAGTAAGAGGAAACATATCAAGGTAATAACCGTAAAGCCCATAGGTTGAGTTGCCGGAATGGATAATAGGTAATGCGAGTTGATAGGATTGCTGGAGGTGTATTTTTTTGAAAGGAAAGAAACTAATTAACGATATTAAAGAAGTTGTTGAAGAGTATGATACCTTAAAGGAAATATGGGATATGTATAAAACGATATACAAATGGAATGAAAGCAATAAATATTGGGATCTTGAATCAAAGCCTACGGATAAGAAAAAGCCTCGAAGATTTGCAAAAATAAAATTAGCCGGTCTGAAAAAATATGGATTTGATAATCTGACATTACTATTTGGGAATACCCAAAAAGATAACATTCGCCTTAGCGGAGATATCGTATTCAATTTTTCAGAAGGACATTACAGCAAGCAAGCCAATAAGTATAAAAAACTATTAGAGAAAATAGCAGACAAAGATAAGAAAACGAGCTATCAAAAAAAATTGGGAATATGTATCAAAAACCATCACAGCTCAAAAAACTGTGCTCTTTTGCTTTCAAACGGCAAGTTGCAAATTGCTAAAAAGAGCATAGGAGATGATAGAGGAGATACTTTTATTTGGGTATTGAATAGCTACTTTGTTGGAGAGTCTGAAATAGTATTAAACGCAGCTACTCCAGAATGGGTTAGTGTATTAAGATGTTTTTTGGACTCTTTTAAACATCCCCTATGTCCTAGTGAAAGTATTTATAGCTATTGCGAATACTTCTATAATATTACTGATAGAGAGTTGATAGACCACCTTGTCAACTCGGGAGCAAAGGCTATTGACACTCCGGAAAGGGTTTGTGAATACATAGATTTGGCGATAGAATTTTGGGAAGAAAGAGACAAGTTTTTTAGACAGTGTGGATATGTTCCCACAAACATCTAAAACACGGAAATAGCTATGGATATGACAGGTTGATATGCGGCAAAATTACTAAGTCAAAGTTATCTACTGATAGTTTTAGAGCATTGGATACGACAAGAATACTTGTTTATCTAACTGATGATATATATTGTAAAGAAGATGAATTTATTAATTATTTTTCAAATGAATTTGTATGTAATAGGATAGGTGGAGGA
>JAEZLR010000035.1 GCA_023415205.1 Bacillota bacterium
ACCACGGCCTGGGATAGGGCGTCGACAGTGGTGAACGTGACACGATAAAGCTTTGAGTCGTGCATGACAAATGAAGCTACTGAAGCTGCAAGCCTGTTCATGGGCGTGCAGGAGAGGGAATGTTAAATCATGAACTGCACCCGGAGATGCTCTTGTGGATACGGTTTCGGACGCGGGTTCGATTCCCGCCGTCTCCACCAAACCAATTTAATAAGAATTGATACAATGAGAGCCAGTCCGCTAGGATTGGCTTTTGTTGCGTCTGCTAGAAAAACAGCTTGAAAATGTCGGTTTTGGTGTCGAATTTATTTAAAATCGTTAGCTTAAAGCATTTGAGGTGTTAACCTCAAATTACTGATGAAAAAAATCATCTCATTTTGAGATGTTTTTTTTGTTATAGTATTATTGGATGATATTAAGTTCCGAAGTGAGGTGCCCTATGCCACTTGAGATAATTCGTAATGATATAACAAACGTACAGGCCGATGCCATTGTCAATGCGGCAAACACATCTCTGCTTGGAGGAGGTGGTATCGATGGAGCCATCCATAGGGCTGCCGGTCCTGAATTACTCATTGAGTGCCAGACCCTTGGCGGATGTAAAGTCGGAGAGGCAAAGATAACCAAAGGATATCAGTTGCCTGCAAAATATATTATACATACCGTGGGTCCTGTCTGGCGGGGTGGTAACGAAAATGAGGAAAAGCTCCTTGCTGATTGTTATAAGAATTCACTGGCATTGGCCAAGGAATACAAGCTGGAGAGCATTGCGTTTCCATTGATTTCATCAGGTGCCTTTGGATATCCAAAAGATAAAGCCTTGAAAACGGCTATGTCTATCATTGGTGAATTTCTATTAAGTAATGATATGACAGTCTATCTGGTGGTGTATGACAAGGCGTCAGTTATTCTGTCAGAGAAGCTGTTTTTATCTATAAAACAATACATTGATGATAGGTATATCGAAGAACATCCTGGTGATAGAAATAATAGGCTGGAATTAAGGTCTCTGAAGGAAGAATATCCTATGGCAGCGTATCCAATGGAAGCATCCCTTCTCTCTTCTATGGAATCAGCAGTTCCTGCAAGAAAGCGAAAGCGCAGCCTTGAAGATATGATAAAGCAAATGGATGAAACCTTTTCTCAGAGGCTCCTTCGCTTGATTGACGAAAAAGGAATGACCGATTCGGAGACCTATAAGAAAGCAAATATAGACCGCAAGTTATTTTCAAAAATCCGCAATGATATAAATTATAAACCCAGTAAACCAACCGCTATTGCTTTTGCCATAGCCTTGAGGCTTAACCTTGATGAAACACAGGATCTGTTGCATAAAGCGGGATATGCTCTTTCGCATAGCAGTAAATTTGATATTATCATTCAATACTTTATTAACGAAGGCAACTATAACATTTTTGAGATCAATGAGGCCCTATTTGCCTTTGACCAGAATCTTCTGGGTGCTTAGCTTCTTCATTTCATAATCATCGCATTTGTCGCTTGCTGTGCGACCATTTGGACTAGATAAAATGTTACCCTTTTATCATATAAAGCATGATATGGAGGATGACATGATGAAAAAAGGATTAACTGAACTCGTATTTATTCTTGACAGAAGCGGCTCAATGAGCGGCCTCGAAAGCGACACCATTGGCGGATACAACGCTATGTTAGAAAAGCAGAAAAAGGAAGATGGAGAGGCTGTTATAACCACTGTTTTATTTGATGACAGATATGAGCTTTTGCATGACCGCATTCACATACGAGGGATAACACCTATTACCAACAAAGAGTATTATGTGCGTGGGAATACTGCTTTATTGGATGCGGTGGGCAAGACCATCAATAAAATTGGAAATGCCCAGAAGCATACTGCCGAACATGAACGGGCTGAGCAGGTCATGATTGTCATTACCACTGATGGAATGGAGAATGCCAGCCGGGAGTTCAGTTATGAAAAAGTGCGCCAGATGATTGAGCACCAAAAAAGCAAATATGGGTGGGAGTTCATTTTCCTTGGTGCGAATATTGATGCCGTTGCTACAGCGGGGCGTTTGGGTATTGATAAAAGCAGAGCAACAAACTATCATGCAGACAGCGAAGGTACCCTATTAAATTATGAAGTGCTCAGTGAAACGGTGAGTTGCTTAAGAGCCAGCCGACCTATAGAGGAAAACTGGAAAGAACGCATTGATACCGATTTTAACAAACGCAGAGAAAGGAGATAAGGTTCCTTGGAGCTCTCATAGAGGATATCGCGGGTGGTTTTTGAGTGGAATATTGTGGTATAATAAATTGTAGCGATTACAAATATTGTAACAAGTCGGGATCCTGTGGGTGGCTGAATTTACTTATTGTAAGGGATAGGGGTAGGAATGGTGAAAAAAATAGTTATTATCTACATTTTTCTTGTGGTGAGCTTACTCACCAGTTGTTCCAGAGAAGCTACCGAGCCATTGCAAACTACCACACCAGAGGTATCCCAACACAATGATCCAAGCCTTGATAAGAATACAAGCACACCCAACTCCAGCTCTGAAGTAGTAGAGTTCTATGACAAAGGGTTGGAAAAGATTATTCGCGAAAAACTAAATAAGCCTGAGGAACCAATATTTACAACTGAGTTGGAGGGTATTACAGAGCTATATGCATGGGCTGATCAAACAAGTCCGGAAGAGGATTATTCACCGGTCAGTTATCCAAGAAAGGACTATAGTGAGGGAACTCGCGGAAACATTGGTTCGCTCAAGGATATGGTCCATTTGAAAAACCTTAAACACCTTACCATGGTACAGCAGAACATAGATGACTTTTCACCGCTCTCTGAATTACAGAATCTTGAAAGCCTCGACATAGCCTGTAATGGGATTGATGACTTTTCCTTTCTAAAGAACTTGAAAAAGCTAAAATCTTTGAATATATTAGCCAATAATCTGTCTGAGCTATCCCAAGTAACACATCTACAGAATCTGGAGATGCTTGATATTAGCTATAACAAGATCGATGACATCAAGGGAATAGATAAGCTACCCTATCTCAAGGCTCTTATGATTGATCAGGTTTGGAGTGACTACAAAACTCGAATAACAGACCTTTCTCCTTTGAAGGGAATGAGGCATTTAGAAACGCTTTCATTAAGTTCGAACAGCATAGAGGATCTATCGCCGCTTTCTGGCCTGATTCTAATCAGGGAATTGGATCTGTGCAATAATGAAATTGAGAATATTGCCCCCTTAAGTAAGCTGGTTAATATGGATAGCCTTGATCTGGACTGGAACGGTATTTATGACATCCAGCCTTTAACCAATATGAAGAAGCTCAGAAAGCTTAGGATAGACTATTATGGGGTGTTGAATCCCTCGCTCTTAAGACAATTTCCTGGTCTAACCGATGTGGAATTTGACTGGAGTAAAGTGCCTTACGCTTATACAATTAGCCCTCAACTCGCCCAGGAAGGGGTAGTCCCCGGGAACCATGCCAATAATTCATCTGTTGGATTTGATGGCTCCTCGCTCTATTTTATAGAGACTTCATATGGTGACTTACCCCATCCTGTATTAGTCAGACTTGATTTACAGACTGAAATATGCCGAAGCATTAGCGGTCAGATTACTGAACAGATGCATCGTGTCTCTGGTGCTGCCACGGGTGGATGGATTAATGAAGAGGTGTCTTCGCTTAACATCTATAAGGGAAAGCTTTATTTTTATAGCTATGGACACAATAATAGTGAGGCTTCTTGCGAAGAATGGGGTTATTATCCAGGAGGAGACCTACAGGGCTTCACGCGAATGAATCTGGATGGTAGCCAGAGGGAGTACCTTACAACCGAGCCTATTAGCGATATTAATATAAAGAATGACAGAATATATTATCTTGATGGGAAGAGCCTGCCTTCACGGATGGACCTAGATGGAAATCATCCGGAAGTTCTTATTAACAAGCCCTGTAGTTTCGTGTATGCAACTGACGAGAGGCTGTTTTATATCCCATTGGAAGACAGCCACGGCCTATTTGCGATGTCGCTGGAGGATTTAACTGAGGAAGTCATAATAAGTGAAAAAGTTTCGTCACCCATCATTTTGGATGATGCCATATACTTTTTAAATACCAAGGGGAATATCTGTAAGTATGATTATGATGCTGGACATGTCGAGGTTATAAAGGAATGCAGCGCATCCAAGATTAACATTAATTATCGGTATATATTCTTTTGTGACGATGAAAGGATTTACCGCATGGACCATGACGGCAGTAACCTTACTACAATACGTGAAGACTGGGCTTGGGATCTTTCGGTTATCGGGGATTATGTCTTCTATCAATGTGGTGATGGCCTTAAAAAGATCAAGGATGATGGCAGTGAGTATACCGAATACTTTACGTATTACTGATAAATACCCTCCACTATTAATATAAAGGCGGCCTAACTATTGTTTTTTGTTGGCCATCATTTTTTTCGCTCCTTTATCTAAGAACCTGCCCATGGTTACTGGAAAAAGATACATCATTCTGGTCTGGAATGACAAAGTTTTAGAGGGACAAACAATAAATTTATCCTTATTTTTGCTGATTTGAACTGCAAGGTTTCTCCCTACTTTTTCGGGCTCCTCCTTCATTTCTTCAGGAATTGGCAAGGGTTTTGCCGACTGGGTTCTGGTTAATGGCGGATGCATGATATGAAAGCTAATCCCTTTATCTTGGTACTCAAGGCCCAAACATTTTGCAAGTGTCTCCAGTGCACCTTTGCTTGAGGCATAGGAGCTTATGTTTGCAAATCCAGTAATTCCAATAGCTGAAGAAGTAAAAAACACTTTACCGGATTTCTGCTTTTTCATGATAGGTATTACAGCACGACAAAGATGAATGGCTCCGTAAAAATTGACATCTAAGGTGTTACGATAGTCATTGTCACTTATATTTTCAAATTCTCCAAAAGGGCAGACGCAAGCATTGTGGATGGCATAATCGACCTTTCCAAAACGCTCCGCTGTATGTTCGATTGCTTTGCTCACGGAATTGGCATCCCGAAGGTCGCCCTTTATGACATGCAATTGTTCGGGAAATTGTGCTTTCAGGACTTCCAATTGTTCTGTATCGACATCATAGACCGACACATTCTCTCCATCGTCTAAAAATTGCCGAGCCATGTAATAACCGATGCCTTGATTTGCTCCAGTAATAAATACACTTCTCATTTTTCTTCCTCCTTATATTGTTCTAAAAAAAATAATAAATGCTTTTCTAAAGCGTCTTCTGCTTGCTGTACAGATTGTTCCATAGCAATTTGACGAGAGAAACAAAAGAAGAAAATGGATTGGTAAGCAACTGCCAATTCCTTGACAGGTAGATTTTTTAAATACCCCCATTGAATAAGCAGTGAAAAAAACTTACTTTGGGTTTCAACCGGCTGATCAAACATAAACCTTGCATATAATTTGCCTAGCTGTGGGTTGCTTCTTTGCTCAACCATAAGCATATTGATGAACAAGTAACATCGTTCGTTGTTTAAAAATTGAGAATAGTGTATTTTTGCGACCCGTAGGAAATCATCATCCTGTATTGTTCCAGGTAGAATGCTCTCAAATGATGATGTGAGTAACCCAGTCATTTGATTTATTGTTTCCTCAAACTCATGGACAAGGCTGTCAAGAATATCCTGTTTGTTTTTGAAATGATAGTATACGGTGCTCTCTTTTATTCCCACTTCCTTGCAAATATCTCGAATGGAAACCGCAAGAAAACCGTATTTTGAAAACTGGCGTAAAGCCACATCAAGGATTTGCTGTCTTGTATTTTTCTCGTCCATAGTCACCTCGCCTAACAAGTGTTAGATTCATTTTATCTAACACTTGTTAGACTGTCAAGTAATTATTTTAAGTTAAATAGAGAGATAAAAGAGTGCCTGCCGTTCTGCAAAGTATAGAAATAAGGTGTATAATAAAGGCCAAGGACTTTGCGCCGAGGGGGGCATCCCATGTTCAGCAGAAAAGAATTCACTAAGATTTTCATACCTGTCTTGATTGAGCAAATATTAATGACGACCATAGGCATTGTCAATACCATGATGGTGAGTGGAATCAGTATGTCAGCTATATCGGCAGTCAGTCTTATCGATTCCATAAACTATGTGATAATGAACCTATTTACATCCTTTGCAACAGGTGGGACGGTTGTGGTGGCTCAGCGCATAGGGGCCAAGGATATGGATGGGGCCAATGAAACGTCCGCTCAGGCTATGACGGTATGTGTACTTTCTGCTTTGCTATCAGGTTTCGCTGTTATTGTTTTTGGTCCACAAATTATTGAGCTTCTATTTAGCGAAGCTGATGCCCAGATAAAATCCTATGCCCTCATTTACTTGAAGTATTCTGGACTTTCTTATCCCTTCCTGGCCGCATACACAATGGCAGCAGGGATACTCCGAGCCAGTGGAAATACGAGGGCACCAATGCGAGCCTCAATTCTGTCCAATATCGTCAATATAGGCATTGGGGCATTTTGTATCTTTGTCTTAGGATTTGGTGTTGCCGGTGCAGGATTGGCCCTGCTTTGCTCAAGGATTTCTTGTTCTCTCATGCTGGCTTTTGTTGTATTAAGACCTGAAGTGGGTAAAGCCGGCATCAGAAAAATAAGCTTCAAGTTTAATAAAGCTATTTTGCTGCCTGTCTTAAGCATAGGTCTACCCGCCTGTATTGACGGATTGATCTTTAATGGGGGAAAGCTGGGAATACAATCATTGATTACATCTCTGGGAACGGTCTCTATTGCAGCGAATAGCATTGCCAACTCTGTAAACACCTTGACATGTATCCCTGGGAGTGCTATGTCCATTGTAGCCATAACTGTTGTTGGACAAGCAGTAGGTTCCGGTGTTTATGGTAAGAACCTTAGGAAGGTTATCATCTCTCTCAACGTCTATTCCATAGTGCTGATTACTGCAATCACTATCATCGTATTCCCTTTGCTCCCCTTCATAGTCGATCTCTATAAGCCTTTAGCTGAGGTCAAAGCGATGACAATTCCCGTGCTTAAGCTGAGCTCAATTCTTATGCCCGTATTCTGGCCTTTGGCCTTTAATCTTTCTGCGTGTATCCGTAGTACCGGGGACTCCTCGTTTGTTACACTGATATCGGTTTTAAGCATGTGGTTTATTCGTTTTATGGGAGCCTGGGTTAGTGTGAACTATACCTCCTGGGGGCTTATGGGAGTTTGGGTCTTCTGGTGTATGGATTGGGTCGTGAGGAGTATTGTTTTCACCATCAGAACCAAGGTGAGTCCCTATATCAATAAGAAGGATAGCAATATCCATGATGGCCCCATAGAGGCCAGCGGCTAGCAAGATGTCTACGGACGGAAGCTTTGTGCTTTTTCCAATAACTTGCTGTAATAAGCTCTTTTGCTACTAATCCAACCAGCCTCATATCCGTCTAGATAATCCCTGTTGTAAAGGGCTATAATCAGGTTGGCTGAAATTTGATTTTTGTTCCGGTTAAAGTCTGCAATAGCCTGGTCAAGTTGCTCGACATCATATTCTATTTCATCCATGCAGATACTGTAATGCTTGTTGTTGTTGATGATGGGATTTTTTATTCCCCAGGATTCAAGATCCTTTTTAATATAGGCTAGATTTACTCCAATGAGCTTTTTGATGTTATCGGATTTCGATTCAGGCCAAAGGGCCTGGGAGATCTGTTCCTTGGTAACTCCCGTGCTCTTCGAATTGAGAAGAAAGGCAAAAAGTTCTCTTTGTTTCTTTGTTCTCATCTTAATGGGTTCAGTTCTCTCTTTGGTTGGAGTAATCACCAAGCCACCAAGGGTTTGAACAAGGATCTTCTTTGCCTTGTATCCCGCCTTGACCATCATCTGCCTGACAAAATCCTTTTCAATGTTGTTTTCTAAAGCGTATTCAAGAATCGGGCCATAGAGTTTCTTCAGTCTGAAATGATCATACAATCCGTTTTCTGAGCATAATGAAAGGTACTTTTTCACATATACTGGAAGGCTTTGCGCATCATTTCTTTCCAGAGCGGCTATGGCAAGGACACCATAAGCAGTGGTTAAGGTAAAGTGGATGCCTGTGCTTTCTCCAATGCTGATACATTTATTTGCGCAGACCACGGCATTGTCTAGATCCTGTTTTGCGCAGAAATAATTAATAAGCCTCCCCAAAATTATTGTTTTATGAAAATCAGTGCATTTATCAAGCTGTGCCAGGATTTCACTAACGACACCTTCTTTAGGATTTTGTGAAAACATCAGGCTACAGGTAACATCCTGCAATCGGACCATATTGGACTGAAAATCCGTTTGACGGCAGAGCAGAGCATAGGCCTTGGCAAGGTTTAAATAACGGATGATACACTCAATATTGGTGTTTTTCCCATTAAGCCGGTCAATATAGATGTTCTGAAAATGAATATCCACCGCATGGAGATACCCTAACCATAGCTCCTCGTATCTACCTGCTTTTTTTAGATGTTGAAGCTCCGAGGTAATCATGGCTACAGCACGTTTTCTATCGCCCAGCATTTGGTAGGCCTTTGACGCATGGAGTTCGATGCTGTGCATCCTTAAGTATTCCTGCTCCTCCTGGGATAACTCGAGGCTACGTTCATAGTATTTGACACTATGCCGCATTTTTCCTAACATAAAATAAATGGTGCAAAGATACCTTTCATACCAGGCCTTGACTTTGAGATTCCCAGCTTTGGCGCATACACTTATCATATGATGGGTAAACTCCAAGGCCTCTGACAGCTTTGAAAGCCAACACAGATTATAAATTTTTTCAATAGCTGCTTGATAAGCCTCTTTAGTGGATAAATCGGGTATCTTGGTGAGCAGCTCGTCCAATAACATATTTGAAGCCTCAAAGGAGACAAAGTTTCTGAGAACCCTGGCCTTATGAACCGAGGCTTCAATGTAAAGGGTGTGGTTTTCTTCTGCCAATCTGGGGATGGCTCGATCCAGATAAACCTTTGCCTCGGCATAGCTCCCTACGCTAGAAAGAAAGGCTCCTTTTGCCACCAGCAGGTTTACGTCGGAGAGTAGGAAGTCGTCCTTGAGTCGGCTAAACAACCTGCGCAACTGATAGAGCTTACCTTCTTTTAGAAGTGTTCGATAAGCAGTGACAAGGATTTGCCCTAGAAGGTCCATGTTACCTGAAAGAATGGCATAATGAGAGGCTTTGATGTAATCAAGATGTCTATAATAGTAAAGAGAGGCTTGATTGAAAAGCTCAAATCTTTCTGTGGTTTGCTGGGAATTAAGAAAATGTTCAATAAGAAGATCATGGTATTGGTAAAACCCTTCCTGTGTTTTACGGGTGAACAGGCTTTGGGTAACTAGGTCTTCGAGAATTAGCTCCGCATTATCTATATGAAGAATACTGTTGATCATTGGCGCATCCAAGGGGCTAAAACCGATGGTTTCCTTAATAAACCAAACGGTTTTGTCTGGCAATCTATCAACGCACTCACTGACCCAATAGGAATTAAGTTCATCAATATCTTGCTCGAGAATAGGAGCTATGGCTCCCCTTCCTTCAAGCATAAATCTAAATGATCGGACGGCCAAGGGCCATCGATAGGTTGCTTTTAATAGCCTCATATTATGAAGATTCAGCATCCGTTTAGTTTCATCCTGGGTGAAGGCCAGATCCTTTTGATCCAGAAGGAGGAGATTTCCTTTTAATCGGAAGCTCTCTAGCTCCGGCCATAAGCATTCGTCACTGCTTAGACACATGGAGGTGTTTTGTGGCAAATATTTGATGATTGCGGTGATGAGTTCGAGGATTCGCGCCTCTTTTACCTTATGAAGATCATCCATGATAATCATCAACTGCTCGTCCATCTGTTCAATTGCTGATGCGAAGGATGAAGCGCACTGAGTGGTGAAGTTTTCTTTCTTTTCAAATAGGATACACTCCGAAGCCACAAACCTATATCCGACGGGAGCCAAAGCTTCTTCGAGTGTCCCCAAAAAGGAAATAATATCTGTTTCTCCCTTGAGGCTTAACCACAGGGTATGTTCATAACTCTCCGCAATCTGCGAAAGGAGAGTTGTTTTTCCATATCCTATGGGGGCTTGAATAAAGGTCAGCTTTTTTCCGCTACTTAAAATATCATATATGAGCTTTTTTCTGGGTATCTCTTCATAGGGTTTAAAAGCTGTGCATCTTATTTTAGAAACATGGCGCATGTTTAGAAATCTTCCTATTTTTTGATAGTCATTATTATACCATAATGGGCCTGGCATGGAAGATATAAGATGAAAAACAAGAAAATGATTAAGAAGGGAAGAAAAGCCCACCGGAAAATCCGGCAGGCTTTTTGGAACCATATGCTTTTGGTTGGGTCAAATTATTTGAGACCTTGTGATAGGTTCTCCAGGAATGAGGCATCAATGCGCTTTCCATCTAGGGTGATATAAATGCCTTCACCCTCGTGGTTTTCCTTAAGACGGATGGTCTTAACCTCAATAAAAGCATCCATTTTGAGGGTTTTGATTTTCTGAAGGATGGCAGTGTAAAGCTCTCGAGATCCCTTGGACGAACAAACTTCGCAGGTGCAGAAGGTAATTTGCCGGGTTACAAAGGCGGAATTGGCCTTCTTACGAACGGTGGCACAGCGGATGTCCCCATTGACGGGCCGGTAATGGGTGTGTAAAAGCTTATGGGCCAAGGGTGAGTTGGCTTCCCCGTAAAAATCATTGTATAGGTTCAGGATATCAGGGTTTTCCTGCGACTTACGGTAGGTGGAGGTCTTATCAATATCAATCAATACCTGCTGGCGTTTTTCCAGGGTTCCCACCTTTTCTGGGACAGGATGTCCGGCACCGCAGATGCAGCCCCCTGGGCAGGCCATGACTTCAATGAGATCATAACCCACATCCACGCCCTGAATAATCTTCTCCACGATGGGCTCGGCATTATGAAGACCACTGATAACCGCAACTCGGACTGTCGTGTCATTGGCCACAATGGTTGATTCCTTTACACCTTCAAAACCACGAACTTCCTCGAAGTCCAGGTGATCGGTCATCACTTTTCCGGTCAGTTTTTCAACAGCCATACGTAGGGCTGCTTCAGCCACACCTCCAGATGCACCGAACAGCACGCCGGCCCCTGTGACCTGCTTATAAGGATCATCAAATTCCTGGGGCTCGATGGAGGGGGTATCAATGCGCTTAAGCTCAGCCATACGCAGCATTTCACTGGAGGTGAGAACAGCATCAACATCACGGATTCCCTCTGGGGCAAATTCAGGACGGGCAGCCTCATATTTCTTAGCGATACATGGGACGATGGAGACCACATAAAGCTCATCCTTATTAAGACCCGCCAGCTTGGCGTAATGATTCTTCACGGTGGCACCCATCATTTGCTGAGGAGATTTACAACTGGATAGATGGGGGATGAGTTCTGGATAACGTCTTTCAACGAAATTAACCCATCCAGGGCAGCAGGAGGTAAACTGGGGCATAACCCCCTTATGGGCGACTCGGTTCAAGAATTCGGTGGTTTCCTCCACAATGGTCAGGTCGGCAGCGAAGGAGAAGTCGAAGACTTTGTCAAAGCCTAGTTTCTTAAGTAAACCGGCCATAAAGCCCGAAGCCTTATCAAAAGGTATACCAAAATGGGAGGATACAACGCTTCGTACGGCGGGTGCCACAAAGGCAACCACGGTTTTTGAAGTATCGTTGATGGCTCTGAAAACCTTTCCTTTTTCACTCTTAGCTTCCAATGCACCGCAGGGACAGGCATTGACACATTGACCGCAGCTTACACAATCCGTTTCTTGGAGGGGGAGACCGCTTCGGGTTCCCACCAACTGACGTCCATGCTTCATGTAAAAAGCCAGGACATCGGGGCCTTCAACCTCTGCACAGGCGGCGATACAGCGACCACATGAAATACACTTGTTGTGATCTCTTACAATAAAGGGATGGTCATCTACAATGGGAATATGAGGTCTCTCATGGATGGGCTTTTCATACTGAATATCATGGTCGGAGGCTTCTTTTCTTAAATCACAGCCATACCGCTGGGTGCATCCGCACTTAAGACAGCGGCGAGCTTCTTCACGAGCGGCCTCTTCGGAGAGCCCCGTCTCCACCTCATTAAAATTCTGTTCTCTTTCCTTAAGGTCAATGGCTGGCATCTTGGCGCGGGCAAGCCTGGGGAAATGCTCAAAATCCCATTTTGGAAGGTCTTCCATAGAGCCTCTGCTACAGCTATAATCCACGTGATCCTCATGAACGTATCCCTTCATAAGGAAGCTGTCCATGGCCTCGGCGGCGCGGCGACCGGCAGCAACTGCCTGAATGACCGTTGCAGGGCCTGTCACACAGTCACCCCCTGCAAAAATATCAATTTCAGAGGTCTGTGAGGTCTTGCCGTTAATTTCAATATCGCCCCATTTGTTCAGCTTGACCGGCAGGTCATTATAGAGGAACTGTGTATTGGTGCTTTGACCAATAGCACCAATAATGGTATCGGCCTCTATTTCGAAGTTGCTGCCTTCAACCGGCACAGGACGGCGGCGGCCAGAACGATCGGGTTCTCCTAACTCCATACGGATGCATTGAAGCTTCTTCTTGCCATTTTCGGAAACGATATTGGTGGGAGCCATCAAGAAGAGCATTTCAACCCCTTCATGAAGGGCTTCTTCAACTTCATAGGGCTCGGCAGGCATTTCTTCGCGGGTTCTGCGGTAGATAAGCTTGACGGATTTTGCACCTTTCCTTAAGGCCACACGAGCGCAGTCAATCGCTGTATTACCGCCGCCGATAATAATGACGTTATCGCCCATCTGAACATCTGCTTGCTTGGTGACCTGCTCCAGGAACTGAATACCCAACCATACTCCCGGGAGGTTTTCCCCCTCAATATGCATGGGCGTGGCTCGCCAGGAACCAATGGCCAGATACACGGTATCAAAATCCTGCTGGAGATCTTCAAGACGGATATGGGTGCCCAGGGACTTTTTAGTCATTATTTTGACCCCAAGGTTCTTGATCAAATCGATTTCTTTATCAAGCGTGGCCTTGGGAAGACGATACTCGGGAATACCATAACGCATCATGCCTCCCGCATAGTGCTGGCGTTCAAAAACTGTGACGTCATGACCGTTAATAGCACTGTAATAGGCGGCTGAAAGCCCGGAGGGTCCGGCACCCACAATAGCGATTTTCTTTCCTGTGGATGGCTTCTTATTTGGAACCCAGGGCTCTTTTTGAGACATGTCCCAGTCGGCAATGAAACGCTTTACATGATTAATGGCCACAGGTGAATCCACCAGATTGCGGCGGCACTGAGCCTCACAGGGGTGGGGACATACACGACCACAGGCAATAGGGAAGGGATTCCGGTCTTTGATCACCTGTAGGGCTGCACTGAAATTACCATTGCTGGCGTGACGCAGATAAGCCTGGATATCAATATTCGCTGGACAGGTCATGACACAGGGGGCGACGCAATCCGCATTGTGATCGGATAGAATCTGTTCAAGACGAACCTTGCGGTAGCTTTTCAGCTTGGGGCTGTTGGTGGTGATGACCATTCCTTCCTGTATGGGTGTCTGACAGGCTTTTACATCCCTTTTGTGTTCCCCTTCACCTACCTCTATCACGCACAATCCACAGTTTCCATTGGATCTCTCAAGGCGGATATCATAGCACAGATGGGGGATATGTATATCTTCCTGGAGCAAGGCCTGGAGAATAGTCAGGTTTTCATAGACCTCCATCTCCCTGCCGTTAACAATGACTTTAATCCGTTTGTTTTTTGTGATGGCTTTCATGGCAAACTCCTTCTATCAGTATGTTAGGTTAATTGACAAAAAATTGTCATAGTTCCGTATCAATTATACCAGAAATGTTGTTCCTGACTACCACCGCCAATGAAAAATATCATTTTTTTTAATCAAAAATCGCTCCAACGAAGCGAAAGCCTATAAAATTTAGTTTTTTGCTGTAGGGCTATTGAAAACAAGGAAGGACTAGCCTAAAATAGTGAATGTAGGTAGCACGGTAATATGGTAGGTTTTCTATTTTAAATACATACGGATGTGTTTTTATTGGGGTATGTCTTTATAGATTTTCTTGCTTGTACAGCAGGATAAAGCCCTTTTAAGAAACTATTCCGGCATAGGATCATTCTGCCATATACCCTGCGAGGGGTATTTTTTTCGTTGGAGGGTTAATGAACTAACCCAGAATTTTGAAAAGGAGTGTTCTTATGTCTGAGATTAAGTTTTTTTATGGAGAAAGCTTCCCACTGGAAATGCATAAGGTAAGAATCGTTCAGAAACTGAATCTGATTCCTGTGGAACAACGTTTGAAGGCTGTAACAGAAGCAGGTAACAATACCTTCCTCCTTAAAAACCGTGATGTTTTTATGGACATGCTGACTGACAGCGGCGTCAATGCCATGAGTGACAGGCAGCTATCGGCCATGATGGAGGCCGATGACAGCTATGCCGGCTCAGAAACCTTTACTCGACTGGAAAACAAAATTAAAGAGCTTTTTGGGAAGAAGTATTTTCTGCCCACTCACCAGGGAAGAGCCTGCGAAAACATTCTCGGCCAGGTTTATGTCAAGCCCGGAAGTATTGTTCCTATGAACTACCATTTCACCACCTCCAAAGCCCATATCACCCTAAACGGAGGCAGTGTGGAGGAGATTGTCAGCGATGAGGCCCTTGTCATCAATAGCGATAATCCTTTCAAAGGGAATATAGATATCGGAAAGCTTAAAGGCCTTATAGAGAAACATGGATCGGAGAAAATAGCCTTTGTCAGACTGGAGGCAGGAACCAACCTGATTGGCGGACAGCCCTTCTCTCTGGAGAACATGAGGGAGGCCTACCAGCTTTGTAAGGAAAACGGAATTATGGTAGTGCTCGATGCCAGTCTTCTTGCGGATAATCTCTACTTTATCAAGCAAAGGGAGGACGCTTGCAAGGGTATGAGCATTCGGGAAATTACCCGTGCCATAGCCGATCTTTCCGATATTATCTATTTTTCTGCTCGCAAGCTGGGATGTGCTCGTGGAGGCGGAATCTGTACCAGCAGTGAAGCGGATTACTTGAAGATACGTGAGCTTATCACCCTGTACGAAGGGTTCTTAACCTACGGTGGTATGTCGGTTCGTGAGATGGAGGCGATTACCGTTGGGCTTGAAGAAACCATGGACGAGGATATGATCAGCCAGGGTCCCCAGTTCATCGCCTATATGGCCAATAAGCTTTATAATGAAGGCATCCCCGTGGTAACTCCCCCCGGTGGTCTGGGCTGCCATTTGGATGCCATGGCTTTTGTCAGCCACATTCCACAGAGCCAATATCCAGCCGGTGCGTTGGCTTCCGCCCTGTTTATCGTCAGCGGTGTAAGGGGTATGGAGCGAGGCACCCTGTCTGAACAACGTGATGAAGAGGGTAATGAGGTTTTCTCCAATATGGAGCTCTTGAGGCTGGCAATGCCCCGCCGGGTGTTCACACTTTCTCAGGTGAATTATGCCATAGACCGCATTCGCTGGCTTTATGAAAACCGTCATCTGATAGGTGGTCTTACCTTTGTCGAGGAGCCCAAGGTGCTACGTTTCTTCTTTGGAAGGCTCAAGCCGGTCTCCGATTGGCAGACAAAGCTGGTTGAGAAGTTTAAAAAAGACTTTGGCGACAGTTTGTAAGAGCCCCTCTACAAAAAAGCGAGCTGCAAGCGAGCAGCTATCCTTCCATGCTTTTTAGATACTCGGCGATGTTTTCCTTCATTCTATCGGTGAGGGACATGGCTAGGGTGATTTCCTCCTTGGAGAGTCCTTTATATAGCACTTCATGCAGGTTTTTGATGATATCAAAGACCTGCTCTTTTATTTGGAGAGCATCAGGTGTAGGGTAGATATGTTGAATCCGTCGATCGTATTCATCTATCTCCCGTCTGATCAAGCCGCATTCCTCCAGCTGCTTGATGCTGCGGGCTGTGGTGCCTTTATCCATGACGGCCTGAGACGAAAGGCCCTCTTGGGTGATACCTGGACAGCGGTAGACCTGCATAAGAAAGGGGAACTGTCCCACCTCAAAGGGGAGCCCTTGATCCTTCAGCTTTTGAACAAAGAAACGCTGGCCATAGCGGTAAAGAATGGAGAAATTTCGATTAATGAATGGTTCAGTCATTATACAACCTCCTGATGAAGGGATTGAGGGCTTTCCTTCGTCTGCAATTCTTTCAGTTCCTTAAGAACGCTGAGGCCTAAAGGAATAGCCAGAATAAAGGTGGCTAAGTCTGCCAGAGGCTGACTGAGCTGAATTCCCAGTATTCCCATCAACTGAGGCAGAATCAGGATAGGGGGGATAAAAAAGAGACCTTGCCTTGCCAGTGCAAGAATAGAAGCTTTTGTGGATTTACCTATGGTTTGTAGCAGCATATTATTGATAACTATCCAGGCGGAGAGTGGGAAAGTGATGCATTGAAGACGCAAAGCTTTAGCACCAATGGCTATGACCTCCAGGTCGTCCTTTCTAAACAAGGCGATAATCTGAGGAGAAAAGGCAAAGCCTAAAGCGGCTACAATAACCAATACGACCACTGAGATTTGGATACAGAACCAGAAGGCCTTTAAAACACGATGATATAGCTTGGCCCCGTAATTAAAACCACAAACCGGTTGAAAACCCTGCCCAAAGCCAAGAAGAAGCGACATGGCAAACTGAAAGACTCGGCTTACGATGGACATGGCTGCAATAGCCGCATCGCCATAGGGGCCTGCTGCGTGATTCATCAGGATGATGGATAGACTAGCTAAGCTCTGTCGATAAAAAGAGGGAAGACCTCCCTTGAGAACCTCCTTGTAAACCGTCCATTCCGGGTGGAAGTGGCGGAGCTTTATCTTAATGTTCCCACCCCGTCCGCAGGCAACCAGAAGGAGTATAAAGCTTATCGTCTGACTGATGACGGTGGCCAAGGCCGCACCGCCCGTTCCCATATTCAGGTTGAAGATGAATATTGGGTCCAGAATAATGTTAATAAGCCCTCCTATGCCAATGCCTATCATGGAATAAAAGGCACTGCCCTGA
The DNA here is from genome assembly GCA_023415205.1 of Bacillota bacterium. GTDB lineage: Bacteria > Bacillota > Clostridia > DSM-8532 > DSM-8532 > DTU059. Next base: position 17,076 of record JAEZLR010000035.1, read on the forward strand.
AAGCGAAGGAGATTATTGAGGACAAAGGATGCCACCATAAAGGGTGCACCCAAGAGGATATAGAATACATAATCCCTGGCGTGTGGGAATATGGTAGGTGTTGCGCCCAGAAGACGAACCAGGGGATCAAGAAAAATTAAGCCCAGCACAGTAATGACAGCCCCGAGACCCAAAGCAGTAAAAAAGCTGACGGCTGCTACCTGTGAGGCCTTCTCTGCTTCCTTGCGGCCTAGGAGCCTGGAAATGTGGTTCCCTGAGCCCATGCCCAACGTAAATCCAATGGATTGAATGATAGCCATTAGCGATAGCGCAATGCCCACTGCTCCTGAAGCACTGGTGCTGATTTTTCCGACAAAATAGGTATCGGCCATATTATAGATGGAGGTAATCATCATGCTGACCATGGTCGGAATGGCCAAGGTAATAATCAGTTTAGGAATCGGGGTTTGGGTCATATTCATGTATTTTTCTTCAGGAGAGGCTATCTGTCGCATGTTATCACGTCTTTCTTCCATAAGAATGGACTATTTTTGTTATAACGTATAGTATAAGTATAAAACTAATTAGTTGCGCACGCAACTAATTAGTTTTCACAGAAATTTAACAATACAAAAACGGTTTGGGTGGTAAATATGCTAAAAACAATATGAAAGGATGATGTTAGTGGCTTTTCAATGGAAGGACAGGTATAACCTTAATATACCTGAGATAGACAAACAGCATCAGAGGCTCTTTGAGATTGGGGCCAGAGTTTATGACCTTGCCATGTCCAACGATTCCTATGACCATTATGATGAAATCCTCGATCTCCTGAAAGAACTTCTGGATTATACCGAATACCACTTCAAATTCGAAGAGGAGTTAATGAGCAAGCACCAGTATTCAGGATTTGATCAACAGCATGATGACCATATCTTTTATGTGGAAAAGATTAAGGCTATATCGTCAAGGGATATCGACAGTGACCAGCAAAAGGCTACCCTGGAGATCGTGGACTTCTTGTCAGAATGGATAAGCAGTCATATCATGTTCTCGGATAGAAAATACGCCATGGAGTTTAAAGAAAAAGGGATTACTTTTTAAGCTCTGCTACCCATAAAAATGGAAACCGTATGAAAAACGGAGGATATTTGAGATGCCGCTTTTCATACGGTTTTTTTGTGCTAGTAGAGTTTGTTAGCAACCAAATCAGAATGAGCAAGTATAATTGAGTTGAAAAAGTAAGGGAACGCATATACAATATTTAAAACACTCGAGAGGATGAGTCAGATAAATATGGATGCTGTAGTAGATATTTCTGATGTGGTTCTTGAAACTGACAGACTCGTTTTAAGGGGATGGGAAAAAGAAGACCTGAATGATTTTTATGAATATGCCAAAGTTGATGGGGTAGGACAGATGGCCGGATGGGTTCCTCATGAATCCATAGAAAAGTCGGAAATGATTCTCAACCTGTTTATTAATGAAAAAAAGACCTTTGGGCTGGTTTATAAGGAAAATAATAAGGTGATAGGATCATTAGGGTTGGAGTCTTCTCTGAGAAGCGAATTGAGTGAAGAGTTTTTAGCTTTAAAGGGTAGAGAGGTCGGTTATGTATTAAGCAAGGATTATTGGGGCAGAGGCCTAATGCCTGAAGCAGTAAATGCAGTTATTCGATACTGTTTTGAAACTGAGCAGTATGATTTCTTAACCTGTGGTCATTTTAATCGTAATCATCAATCGCAAAGAGTAATAGAAAAGTGCGGATTCTCCTATCTGATAAATACGAAGTTTTCTACAAGAATGAATACCGTTGAGGAAGGTAAGTTATATGTTTTAATGAATAAAAAGAGTATCAACAAGTATTGAGATCTCAGTAATTCATGTAGAATAGCAAAGATGGAGGAACATTAATGATTTTCGTATGCTATCCAAAATGCACTACCTGCCAGAAGGCTAAGAAGTGGCTGGAGGCACACAATGTAGTTTTTGATGAAAGACATATCAAAGAAAATAATCCTGCAATTGAGGAATTGAAGGATTGGAATAAAAAGAGCGGTCTGCCATTGAAGAAGTTCTTCAATACCAGCGGACTTATGTATAAGGAACTGAAACTGAGTGACAGGCTCCCTACAATGTGTGAGGATGAACAGTATAATCTGTTGGCATCAGACGGTATGATGGTAAAACGTCCGATTCTTATCGGCGATGGATTTGTTCTGGTCGGCTTTAAGGAAACAGAATGGAAAGTTGCGCTTGGCATTGAATAACTGATCTGAGAGCTAAAAACGGTGATCATCATTAACCTATAGGAGTGGTAATTAATATTATGAAGATTTTATTGATTAACGGAAGCCCGAGGCAAGGAAGTAATTGTGGCGTGGCCTTGGATGAGATGAAAAAAATATTTGAAGAAGCGGGTATTGAATGTATAGAGGCGGTAGTGGGTAGTAAAGACATAAGAGGCTGCATTGCCTGCAATTCTTGTCATAATACGGGTAGATGTGTATTCGATGATGAAGTAAACAAGCTGGCTCCATTATTAGATGAGGCAGATGGGCTTGTGATAGCAAGCCCGGTCTACTATGCTTCTGCAAATGCAACCCTTATTGCATGTCTTGACAGACTGTTTTACAGCACTCATTTTGACAAGACTATGAAGGTTGGAGCAAGTATTGTATGTGCCAGAAGAGGAGGATGTTCATCAACCTTTGATCAACTGAACAAATACTTCACAATTTCAGGAATGCCGGTTGCCTCCAGTCAATATTGGAATATGATTCATGGCCGCCTGCCCGGTGAAGCCAATCAAGATGAAGAAGGAAAACAGACCATGCGAACTCTTGCAAGAAATATGGTTTTTCTTATGAAGAGCATTGAACTTGGTAAGAGGGAGTTTGGGATACCTGAAAAAGAGAAAAGAGTTTCTACACATTTCATAAGATGAAAATGAAGAAAAGTGACCGCATGTCCCTCATACTGACCATTAAGCAGGGTTGATTTGAACTGGACGCTATGCTAAGCTTCAGATAGGGAGGACCATACTATGAAGCACAGAATTCAAACTACAAAACCACAGCAGTTCATCGATATCACCAGACAGGTTGCTGACGAGGTCAAGAATAGCGGTGTAGGGGATGGTATCGCAGTCATTTACGTGGCCCATACAACAGCTGGAGTAACAATAAATGAAAATGCTGACCCCGATGTTGTACGGGACATGATTTCAGCACTGGACAAAACGTATCCTGTACATGGAGAATACCTGCACATTGAAGGAAATTCCCATGCTCATATAAAAGCTTCTCTCATGGGCTCCTCATGCACCGTCATCATTAAGGACGGTAAACTTCTGCTGGGCACCTGGCAGGGCATCTACTTTTGTGAATTTGATGGCCCTAGAAACAGGGAATTCTATGTGAAGATCATTGAGGGTTAACTGAAAGAACGCATATCGATTCATTGTGATAAATAACTCCATTTTTGGCGATAAAATAATCGTTAAATGGAGTTTATATTTTTTGAGGAACTTGATAGGAGATGGTAAGTACTGCTACCGATGATGGTATGGACATCAGGATGCTCTTGATTTCCAGGAGCATTAACCGAAATAATTGAAAGTAGGTTTTAGAATGAGTAATCCGGTCTATAAAATTATTTCAATTAGAAGCTGTCCCCACTATTCTGAACGCGCCATGGATTGGTTCGCTTCAAAATGGGGGATAGACCGTAAGGAGTATGAAAAGAGTATCAATGATTGTATCAATAATAACGATAATCTTCCTCAGTGGTACTTAGCCATTGATGAAGATGATAGAATTATTGGAGGCTGTGGGCTCATTCAAAATGATTTTGTAGATAGAACAGATTTATTTCCCTACTTGTGTGCACTTTTTATTGAAGAAAGAGCCAGAGGCAATGCCATAGGCGCAAGGCTTTTGGAAAACGCGAGAATTGACGGAGGAAGGCTTGGGTTTGGCAAGCTATATCTTTGCACCGATCACACCTCGTATTATGAGAAATATGGCTGGAAGTATCTTGCTATTGGACACCATCCCTGGGGTGAAACATCAAGGATATATGAAGCCCCAACCAACAAACAACCTTCCATCGAAAAGATGAGTGATTTTTTCACTGCAAGAGTTGAAGGGTATGTTTGGACAGGAAAAGAAGGGACAATTTATACCTGTATCGATGGTAGTGATATTGGTTGGGGAATACATGCTTTGACTGTAGCCCAAAAGGAATCGAACGCAATTTATATAAAGAATTATTTGACTGAAAAAGGCTGGTCGCTTGAAGCGATTTGTGCGCTACTTGGGAACATGGAACATGAAAGCGGTATAAATCCTGCATTATGGCAGCACTTCAATCAGACAGGTAATGGGCATGGGTATGGTTTGGTTCAATGGACACCTAACAAATACGTTCCTGAAAGATATCTTGAGTGGATGGGGCTAAATGCTACTATGGCAAATGAACTGGCGCAAAAAGATCCCAAAAAACTTATGGATACTCAGTTGGAGTATTTACTAATTGAGTTAGAGCCTAGCGCAGGACAATGGGGCGATTTTAGAAATAAGCTACCTGAAATTAAGAACATGCCTATTGAAGAGTTCATTCATAATAGTAAGAATTATAGTGCTTATACGTTAGCAAAAGTGTTCCAAGCTTATTATGAGAGAACCGAATCCTTCCAAAAAAAGCGCTCAGATGATGCAGATAAGTGGTTTCGGTTTTTTACTAACAGCTATTAAAGTGCTAATTTTCGAAACTGGTATTTTTAAGGAGGTTCATTCGTGAAAAAAGTATTAATAATTGCATTAATATCGTTTTTTTGTTTTGCTATAACGAGTTGCTCTTTATTAGATAAATCAGCTGATGAAATCAGACACCCTTCTGCCATAAGCATAGTTAATGAAACAGACATAACTGATTCTCCTGTGCCTTTAATACCAACTCAGCAAAGCAATCCGCTGAACAAAGATGACATGGATGCAATAAATTATAATCAATATCTAAATAAGGTATGGGTTGTCAAAAACCCTGCTATGGACTTGAACTTTTATCCTTCATTCTGTATTTCAAAAGTTGAGGGTGGAGAAATTAGGGGTTATTTTAATTTAGTTCTGATAGTACCAAATAATATTGTAATTAGTGGAGAGTTTGCTGGAACTATTGCTAACAATATAGCTGAATGCTCATTTGATAACGGTTTTGGGCTTACAGGAACTCTTAAAATGGTTTTCCAGTCAAACGATGAGATAGAAGCACGAGTAGAGTATTCAGATAAGGAGAAAGCATTAATGGATGATGCCACCTATCAGTACATACCTTTAACTATTAATCAACTAAAAAGCTTGGAAGGTTTTGAACCTATTGAAAGCCAATCTTTTACTTTAGAGCTAAATCAATGGGGCACTGTTAAATTTGTGACGGGGAAGATTACATGGGATGAAAATGAAGTTGAAATATATTTTTACTTAACGGACATGAATGATAATATCATTTATAACTTTCATATGAGCTACCTCACAAATGTATATGTTGAAGCTGTTTCATTTCAAGATGTGAACAAGGATAGCCTGCTAGATTTAATCATAATAGTTCATGATGTACCTAGACCTGCGGGACCTGGAATATATAAAGCTGCTGTGTTTTTTCAGGATGCTGAAGGTTCATTCAAAGATGATGATAGGTTGAACCAAGAAATCAATGATACTGGCAATAATACAAATGTAAAAACTATAATAGACTTTCTTTCAAAGAAGTTTAATAATTATAAATCAGGAGAGAGATTATTTTATGACTAAACTATTCAGAAGTGCAGTGGAATACTGGTATGTAAGGTCAAGGGCAATTAAACTTAAATAATTAAGTCGGAGGAAATAACTATGAAAAAAAAAGCGTGGGTTTACTTAATTTTTATAACTGCAATTTTTCTCGTATTAATTTGCTATTATGTGTTACCAATAGTCCAAAGAGTTTATGATGAGTCTGTCATAAAAGCAGATTATTTTAGTAATGCTACTTTATTTTTGAAAACAGCAGAATACTTGATACGCACAGAAGGCAAGGTGAGTATAGATAAACTTCGTCCTGGTAACGAATATGGATTCACTGAAGAAACTAAGGGAGATGAATATAAACCTTCAAAGGAAGAAGCGGAAGCTATTAGTGCAATTCTATATCAATTGGATTATAGAACTATCTATAGGAAATCCTCTGGAGAAGTTATAATTATTAAAAAATATATAGGAAGTCTTGAAAAAGGTTTAATGAAAATATCTGATACAAAATTTCCTCCAGGTGTAGTTGATACAGAACATTTAGAAGGTGATTGGTATATTTATGTACTAGGTAGGCAATGAAAAGTTTCAAATTTATGTAAATAGTACATCTCAGATTCCAATGTACCCCAGAATGCTACCATTGAGTGGGGGGTGCGGACAAAAAGTTGGACACTTGTGGGCTTCGAAAGGAGTAATTAAAGTGTTTTCGAAATATCAAAAGAGGCAAGCCCTTGGGTTGTATGTCCAATAAAAATCCTCCTAAAGCAAACAGAGTTTATTTTTTTCTCTGTCTACTTTAGGGGGAGTATATCAAATCATCATCTGCTTCAAGACAGCCTGGTTTGTGTTTTTACGCTTTCTTGGCCAGTTCCTCATGTAAACTGCTGAGGGTCTCAATAATGGGAAGGTGCTGAGGACAGGCCTCTTCACAGGCCCCGCACGCAATACATTGACTAGCATCCTGATTCTTGTTCATAAGCTCCTTGTATCTGCTACGGGCTACCGATTCAGAATTTGCATGAGCCGAATGAGCATAATTGTACTGGCTGAAGCATCCGGGAATATTCACTCCCTGAGGACAGGGCATACAATAATTGCAGCCTGTGCAACCAATGAGCTTCTTGTTATGCCAGCTTGTAGCAATGTCATCAATAAAGCTTAAGTCCTCCTGGGATAAATGATTAGGTACCATGTCGGCTGCGCTGCAAAGGGCGATGTTGTCCTCCACCTGCTCCATGGTGCTCATACCCGAGAGAATGGTGGATACCTCGGGGCGGTGCGCAAGCCATCTCAAGGCCCACTCCACAGGCCTGTATTGAGCAGGATGCTCCTCCATCTTTGTAAGAAGGTCTTTGGGAACCCCGTTGACCAACCGCCCGCCCCGCAAGGGCTCCATAATGATAACGCCTAGGTTCTTTTGGGCGGCACGCTCAAGCCCCGCAAGCCCAGCCTGATAATCGGTATCCAGGTAGTTAAGCTGAATCTGGCAGAAGTCCCAGTCATACGCGTCAAGAATCTCCATAAAGAGATCCTGTTCGTCATGGAAGCTAAAACCGAAGTATTTGATCTTCCCTGCTTTTTTGGCTTCCATGGCTTTCTCCCACAGATTTAAGCGCTTGAAGGTTTCGTAGCTGTCCTCGTCCAGACAATGCTGCAGATAAAAATCAATATGATCGGTCTTGAGCTTTTCAAGTTGCTTATCAAGGTAATAGTCCCAATCTTCGGGTTTTTTCATCAGCCAGGTAGGACTTTTTGTGGCCAGCATGACTTTTTCACGATAACCTTCCTGAAGAGCAATGCCTGTGATAATTTCCGACTCGCCGTTATGATAGGGCCAAGCGGTATCCACATAATTGACCCCTTGATCAATAGCATGGCGAATCATTTTCACGGCTTCATCCTCGTCTATAACGGCGGATTTGCCTTTTTTCACCACCGGAAGGCGCATTACTCCAAAACCCAATAATGATGGGCTGAGATTTAGCTTACCAAAATGACGGTATTGCATTTAAGTCACACTCCTTTATTGACACCTTTATCTTTAAAGTATACGTTTATTATATATCACTTAGAGTAAACTCTAAGTCAAGCTGTTCTTTAGGGGAGTTTTTTATGGAATGGACGATTCAGGAACTTGCTGATAAGGTGGGGGTAACGAGCCATACCCTCCGCTATTATGAAAAAATAGGACTTCTTCGCAATATCAAGCGAAAGGAGAACGGTGTACGCCTTTATTCGGAATATGATTTATCCTGGCTTGAGCTCATTCGATGCCTTAGGAATACGGGTATGCCCATTGAAGGCATCCGTCAGGTTGTTGACCTCAGCCTACAGGGGGACCATACCATCCCTGCCCGGAAGCAGATTCTTAAGGAACACCGCCACAAGGTAGAACAGCAGATGGAGGAACTGCAGAATTATCTTAAAAAAATTGATGGAAAGCTAAAATGGTATAGCCAGAAGGTACCTGACTGATTTCCCATAGTAAAAGCATAAGCCTAAGAATAACCACAAGGATAAGGTGAGAGCCATGATTATTACTGTCACACTTAATCCGGCCGTGGATAAGACTGTCGTCCTTCCTTCTTTTGAAGTGGGGAGGATCAACAGGGTGGCCTCCATGCGCTCGGATGCCGGAGGAAAAGGCATCAATGTTTCCAAGGTGATACATACCCTGGGGGGAAAGAGTAAGGCCATTGGCCTCTTAGCAGGTCGGGCCGGGGACACTATCAAGGGATATCTGGATGCTCTGGGCATAGAAAACAACTTCCTCTTTGTTGAAGGGGAAACCCGAACCAACCTCAAGATTCTTGACAATGGGGCAAAAACAACCACCGAAGTTAACGAGTCCGGCCCCGATGTAAGTCCCCATGACCTTTTAAAGCTGGAGGCTCTCCTCAGGGCAGAAATAAGGGAGGGGGATGTGGTTGTTATCTCCGGAAGCGTTCCCCCGAGTGTGGATACCGATATCTATCAAAGATTGATAGAAGCTTGTCGGGTATTGGGTGCACGGACGATTTTGGATGCGGACGGCGAGCTTTTAAAAAAGGGTGTCAAGGCTGGGCCGTATCTGTTAAAACCCAATATTCATGAGCTTGAAGGGCTAGCTGGGAAAAAGCTTAACAGTGTCCAAGAGATTCTCCATACGGCTAGAGCCTTATTGCAAAGTCATTCCATCCATCAGGTGGTCGTCTCGATGGGAGATAAAGGAGCCCTGTACATTGAGACACAGCAGGCCTTCCTTGCCCATGGCATCCAGGTTGAGGCCAAGAGTACCGTTGGGGCAGGGGATGCCATGGTGGCGGCTTTGGCTCTTTCTCTTGAACAAGGCCATGAATGGGACACCACCATTAGGCTTTCTATGGCCGCTGGGATTGCCAATGTTCTGACCTCGGGCTCTCAAGCTGCCCCTTATGAATCAGTGGTGGAAAAGATGGAGCGTATCCAGTATTCCAGACTATAGGGTTTTTTAGCCAAGACCGGCTTCCCGGGTTTATACTGGGGTATCAAATTATCGGTGCAAAGGAGCCTTACCATGGAAGGGTACTTTCCTTTTGTACCGGCTAAGTGGGCCCGGCCTGCCTGAGATTTGTCAGATGGTTTTTTTGGTTATGTTTTAAGGTAATTAATGAGTATTGTTTAGTCAAGCTGCAGGACTCATTCCCGTCCACGGCCTTTTTCATGGGTAATTATATATTCCGTCGGTTAACTGATAGAAGGCTGCCTTTTACGGGTCAGTGACTTGACGTGGTGTGAGCCGCAGAGTGAATCTGTGGCTTTTTGTTTTATAAGCCTTGTGATGGATCGGGTCCCTTTCTTAAAAATGAACAACCGTTTGGTATTGATTTTTCTCAATCATCGATTTATAATAAAAGAAAACAATAATGAATAGGTGTTCAGTAATGCAGATACAAAAGGATGAGATTCGCCAAAAGATTAATGAGGCAGCGCTAGAGGAGTTTCTTGTGTCCGGATATTCCCAGTCCTCCATGCGGAATATCGCAGCGGCAGCGGGGATTACCGTGGGGAATATCTACTCCTATTTTTCAGGCAAGGAGCACTTGTTTGAAAGCCTTCTTTCAGATACAGTGGACAAGCTGCACCAATTGATTACCATGGAAGTTTCCTCGGAGGATCCCTTATCCTCTTCGAGCATTGGGGAGATGACCCATGCCATTGCCAAAGTCTTTATGGAGGACAGAATAGAATTTCTCATTCTCATGGATGGCAGTTCCGGCTCAAAGTATGAAAATATCAAAGCCCGTCTGGTTGAGTTGGTCTGCCATCGTATTCACCAGGAGCTGATGCCTAGACTACATATTAAGCTGATGGATGAAATTCTTTCCGACTCCTTGGCTATAGCCGTTATTGAAGGCCTGATCACCATTTTTAGAAAGTGTGGTGAGGATTATGAAAGGCTTGAGCTTCTGTTGTCGGAATTTCTAATGGTTATTTTCGGCGATATACTAAAAAGGCTATAAGGGGGGAAGACCCATGGATGCATTAACCCACTACTTCATCAAACATCGGTGGACAATCCTGATTATCTTTGGGGTATTAGTGGCTATAAGCCTGATAGCCATGCAAACAGTTACCGTGAACTATGACCTGGCTGAATATCTTCCCGAGAGCTCCATGACCAAGAGGGCAATCGCTGTTATGAGCGATGAGTTCGGTTATCCAGGTATGGCCGATGTAATGGTTGAGGATATCACCATTCCCCAGGCTCTTGAGCTTAAACAAAAACTCAAGGCCATTGAGGGTGTCAAATCTGTCACCTGGCTGGATGATGTGGTTGATGTCACCCTGCCCGAAAGCATGCTGGAGGGAGCCTATCTTAAGAGCTTCTATCAAGCCCAGTCTGCATTGTTCAAGGTTGAGTTTGTCGAGAATGACTATAGCCTTAAAACCGGTGAGGCACTATCGGATATCAGAAAAGTTATCGGGGAGAAGGCCATCATTTCAGGGACAGCCGAAGATTCCCGTAATATGCGGGAGGTGATGAGCCATGAAATCTTTATGATTATTCTCGTTGTATTGCCGCTTTGTGTGCTGATTCTCATGTTTGCTTCCACCTCCTGGCTTGAACCCTTTCTTTATCTTGGGGTCATTGGTGTTTCCATTGCCATCAACATGGGAACAAATATTATTTTCAGCCAGATTTCTTTTATCACCCGCGCTTTGACGGCTGTTCTTCAGCTAGCAGTTTCCTTGGATTACTCCTTGTTTTTGTTCCATCGCTATAGCGAAGAACGTCAGCAGGGACATGATGTCATGGAAGCCCTTAAAATTGCTGTAAGAAACTCCCTTTCCTCCATTTCAGCCAGCGCCCTCACCACCATTGCAGGATTTTTAACCCTCCTTTTCATGCAGTACAGGATTGGAACGGATCTCGGGCTTGTTTTGGCCAAGGGTATCCTATTAAGCTTTTTGTGCGTCCTGATTCTGATGCCCGTATTGATCTATATCTTTAACGGGCTCATCGACAAGACCAGCCATAAACCCTTTGTTCCTTCCTTTAAAGGACTGGGTAGGGGTGTCGTCAGATTCCGGGGGGTCATCGTACTCCTGGCTGTTTTAATAGCCATTCCCGCCTTTTTGGCCCAAAGCCACAATACCTACCTGTATGGTGATACCTCGGGAAGCTCTAGCCAAGGTGAAAGTGCCCTCGCAAGGGAGCGAATGGAAGAAAGGTTTGGGATTTATAATCCGGTCATGCTTCTCGTTCCTCAAGGGGATACGGCGTCTGAGGTAAATATGGCCAGTGAGTTGAAGGGCCAGAGAACTATACGGGAGGTTCAGGCTTTGGTGACCCTGGCTGATGATAAGCTGCCAAGGGCCATATTGCCCCAATCGGTCAGGGATCAGTTTCAGTCAGAGAGCTATAGCCGTATGATTGTGCTGATCAATAGCAGTGGGGAAACCCCCGAGAGCTATGATGCCGTGGAATTCATCAAAGAGACCGCTCAAAAATATTATCCCGATCAATGGCTGGTTGCAGGGAAATCCACCAGCATCTCAGATATTAAGGAGAGTGTGGAAAAAGACAATACGCTGGTCATGCTTTTTTCCATTCTGTCTGTGGGGCTCATTGTGCTGGTGACCTTCAGATCTTTATCCATTCCTGTCCTTCTGGTTTCGGTGATACAGGTGGCCATTTGGATCAACATGAGCGTGCCTTACTTTGAGGGTTCTAGCTTAGTATATATTGGCTATCTGGTGGTCAGCTCACTTCAGCTTGGAGCGACAATAGATTATGCCATTCTTCTAACCAACCGTTATATGGAGTACCGACGAGAAGAATCTCCTAAGCAGGCGGCTGTCTCGGCTATAAAAACAGCAGGTATTTCCATCACTGTATCGGCACTTATTCTTGCGGTAGCCGGGTTTTCTGAGGGCATGATCTCCCAGATCAGCGCCATCAGTGCTATAGGAAATCTTCTGGGAAGAGGCGCAGCCTTGTCCGGGCTTTTGGTACTTCTCGTCCTGCCTGCGGTACTTGTCCTTTTTGACAAGGCTATAATGCATACAACCCTTCATGCAAGTAAATTAGACTCTCACCAAAGAAAGGAGAGCGTTTGATATGAAAAAAAGGATTTGCCAGCTCCTATCCCTTATCCTGGTTGCTTCATTGGTGAGTATACCAGGTGCCTCTGGTAGCACAGTTGAAGGCAGCTTGCTAGCGGCAGTTGCTTCTTCATCAGTCCCAACGGTTGCGTTTTCCAAGGATGAGACGGTATATGCCTCCATGAATCACGATGGAACCCTGGCGAGGGTCAGTGTGGTTAACCGATTGGAGACACGCTCAACAGGTCAGTATATCGATTACGGGGTATATTCTGAAATCAAGAATCTAACCAACAGCCTTGTGCCCAGGATAGAAGAAAACAAGGTGGTATGGGAGCTCCCCTCATCAGATGAAGGCTTTTATTATGAGGGACTTTTGGAAAGTGCCCAATTGCCCTTCACTTTTACCATCGCCTACACCCTTGATGGAAAAACCTTAAACCCGCAGGAATTGTTAGGCAAGAGCGGCAGGCTTGAAATAAACATACAGGTAAAGGCCAATGACAAGGCGGCAGACTATTTCAAAAAGCATTTCATGGCGCAGATACAAATCCCTCTGTCCCTGGATAAATGCAGCAATATTAAAGCCGACGGAGCGCAAAGCGTTATATCGGGGAGGACCAACACCCTGGCCTTTATGGTATTACCGGGAGCAAGTCAGGACTTCACTCTTTCAATGGATGCCCGTGCCTTTGAGATGGACAGCATAACGGCCAGCTTCATCCCTATGGACATCAAAAGCCTGATGGGGCTTGATCTGCAGGGAGTGGCTTCGGACACTGAGGACTTATCAGCCGGAACGGAGGCATTGGTAAAAGGGACGCAGCAGCTTGAGGATGGGATTGTCAGGCTGGTGGACGGACTAAAAAACACCTCTTCCGGTATGGCTCAGATCATTAAGGGGAGCAAGGAGTTCCAATCAGGGCTAGTAGCCTATGTCCAAGGGATTGGCGCATTAAGCACCAACCTAGCGCAGTTAGGACAAGGCATGACCCAACTCGGTCAAAAGGGGCCGCAGCTTCTTGATGGATATACTCAATTGTCGGGCGGAACCCAGCAGATGTTGGATGTGCTTTTGGCTTCAATTCCTCCGGAACAGCAAGGGTTTTATCAAGAACAGGTAGCGCATCTAAAAAAACAGCTTCAGGAATATGGTGGGAGTCTTAATACCTATACCCAAGGAGTTTCCCAATCAGCCCAAGGCTTAGCTGCCTTGGAAGCAGGTTTAGATGAAGCGGCCCGTCAGGGTGCAGCCTTGGTTGAGGGTGGAGGACAAATCCATAATAATCTCTCCAAACTAGGGCAGGGGATAAATGCACTTGCAGAAGGGGCTAATGCTTTGCCCGAAGGGATTAGGCAGCTTGTTGAGGGGCAGAAAAAGCTCAATGCAGGCATTGCTGAAGCCATAAACCTGATAAAGGAGTTTAATTTCATCCAAGAAGACTCGGGAGAGAGTGTTTCGTTTGTAGACCCCAATCAGAGGGTTCATTCCGTTCAGTTCATCATAAGAACGCCTGAACTAAGGATACAGGAGGAAAAAGCATCAGCTATTGAGGCTGTGAAACCAAAAACCTTCTGGGAGAAGCTGGTGGATCTTTTTAAGTAGCGTTCAACGCAGAGGGTGATGCCTCAGGCGGAGAGGGTGATACTACGGGAGGAGAGGGTGCCTCGGACGGAGAGGGAGATGCCTCAGGAGATGAGGGTGGTGATGATTCGGGCGCAGAAGGAGATGCCTCAGGAAGTGAGGGCGATGCCTCTGGCTGTGGGGGCAATGTCTCAGAAGGCGATGGTGTGGGCTCTAAGGTCGGCAGGGGCGTGGTGACTCTTCCGGTTAAAGCCTCAATCTTCTTACGCAAGGCCTTTCCCGTATCCTCCCCACTTACTCGGATCCTTGGAAGACTCAGTGGGTTGTTTTTCTTTGATGCACAGCCGTATTGAGTGGTCACTGAAAAGAGGTAGCCCTGCTTTTTCACCTCTTCTATGAGGCTTTTTGAATAGCGTCCATAGGGATAACAAAAAACGGTGACAGTTTTTCCTGTAATTTCCTCAAGGCGGCTTTTGGAGGTAACAAGCTCCTGTGCCATAGCCGTATTTTCCATAGACATCAGTTGATAGTCATGGGAGACGCTATGGCTTTGAATCTCAATCAATCCTGAGTCTGAGAGTTCTTTGAGCTGTGTCTTGGTCATGAAATTACTGCTGCCGATGGCATCGCAGATCATAAAGATACAAGCCTTCATCCCATAACTTTTAAGCAGGGGGAAGGCCAGGGTATAGCTGGACCTGTATCCGTCATCAAAGGTAATGATCACCGGATTCTTAGGGAGAGCAACATTTTCGTTATAGTGACGGTAAAGCTCCTCGAAGGTTATGGTGCTGTAGCCAAAAGCTGCTAAAGTGGCTAACTGGTCTTCAAAAGTCTTTTCTGAAACATTAAGTCCATCGCCCTTTTTATTGCCTTCAAAGAGGTTATGATACATGAGAATAGGCACCTTGAGGCCTTTTTCAGTACTGACATACCCATTGTTCTGATCAAAGGAAGCCTCTTTTTGTCTCAGTTGCGCGCTTTGGGTAACTGCACCCCCTGGTGAGGGTGTTGAAGGTGGAATATCTGAAATGGGCCCATAGGGTGTGGGAACGGGCTCCGGAGTATATTTCGCCATGACGGATTCTGCCGCGATGGGTCTTATATCAGGCCCTGGAGCGGATAGAGGGGTTGCGGTGGGAGAAACCAAAAGGCTTACAGGGACAGATTCTTCCCACACGACTGTCCTATTCTCAATAGGGAGATTTTGTGGGGTATTACCCTGCAGAAGACTTACGGCCAGCAGAATGATCACTATGAAAGATCCTCTTCTTCTCATAAAAACCTCTGGTGTCACCACATTACTTCATTCCTACTATTTTATGGCGGCTTCCATATTTTCAGTCATTTCCTTTTGGATCGTTCCCTTCCTTTATTTCTTTATTAACAAGTGCTGGGACCATCGAGAAACATTTCATGCGAAATTTCTTTACCCGATACAAAGATTTTGAACGGGTGCCCGAGAGCATTGAAACATTTCATGTTATAATAACCTCACCCGTTAGCGAAATCAGAGATTTCGAACGGGTCCCGAGAGCATTGAAACATTTCATGTTATAATAACCTCACCCGTTAGCGAAATCAGAGATTTTGAACGGGTCCCGAGAGCATTGAAACATTTCATGTTATAATAAAAATAGTCGTATTCGTGAGATCTTGTGAGTAAAAGGATGGTAAGCCCTTATGGGGTTAAGGTTTGTCTATGGGAGAGCAGGAAGCGGTAAGACCTATTTCTGTCTCAATGAAATTAAGTCCAGGATTGAAAATCATACGAAGCATCCTTTGATATTCATCGTACCCGAGCAGGCTTCCTTTCAGGCAGAGAGGGACCTTGTATCAGTGCTCCCTTCAGGAGGGATCCTCAACACTGAGGTTTTAAGCTTCCAACGCATGGCCTTTAGAATTTTCAGTGAGGCTGGGGGTATCACCTATCCCCATATCCATCCGGCCGGAAAGAGTATGATCCTTTACCGTATTCTTGACAAGATGCGCGACCAGTTTAAGCTTTTTTCCCGTTCCAGTAGCCGAGAGGGCTTTGTGGATACCCTCTCCACCCAGATTACTGAATTCAAGCGGTACAATGTAACAACCGAGCACCTTGAAAAGGCTTTAGATGAGATGGAACAGGATCATCCTCTGCGTGAAAAGCTTATGGAGCTTAATTGGGTATTCGCTGAATTCAACAGGGTTCTGGCTCAACGGTACAGGGATTCGGATGACGATCTGACGTTGGCAGCCCAAAAGCTATCCCAGATTTCTCTTTACAAGGGTGCTGAATTCTGGATTGATGGCTTCACCAACTTCACAGCTCAGGAATATCTACTGATCGGAGAACTTATAAAGCAAGCCCGAAACGTGACCATCAGCTTCTGCTGCGACTCTATGCTGTCCGCCGATGATTATGAAGCCGACGTTTTTTCCCCAGTGACAAGAGCCTGGAAGAAGCTTACTCAAATGGCGCAACAGCTCCAGACAGGTATTGATCAAATCATTTCTGTGGGAAATGAGCCCCTGCCCCGCTTTAGAGAAAGCCCTGAGCTGGCTCATTTGGAGAAAAACCTCAACGCCTATCCATACGTGAAATATCAAGCAAAGACCGAGGATATTTCGTTGTTGTCGGCCCTTAACCATTTTTCTGAGATTGAGGAATGCGCCAGGGATATCCTCCGCCTATGCCGGGATCGGGGGATGAGATTCAGGGATATTGCCGTGGTCACCCGGAATCTGCCCGGCTATGAAAAGCTCATTGAAGTAATCTTTGCCGAATATCAAATCCCCTGCTTTATTGATGCAAAAAGAGATATTACCGACCATCCGCTAATTCGGCTGGTCTTATCCATGCTGGAGGTCTTTAATGAGCATTGGTCCTATGAATCGGTTTTTAGATACCTCAAAACCGGGCTGACGGGAATCGAACAGCAGGATATCGATAGGCTGGAAAACTATGTCTTGGCCTGCGGAATCCGAGGAAACCAATGGACTGAGGACACCGATTGGTTTATGAGCCCTGATCTTCTTCCTGATGATCAATCTCGGGAGGCCCACAGACAATTACTCCAGGAGATGAACAGGATACGTCGGGTTGTTGCCGAGCCTTTGCTTGCGTTCAGGAGGCAAACCAAAGGACGCAGGGGGGCCGCGGATTTCTGTGCAGGTCTCTATGATTTTCTCTGTGCCCTCCATGTCCCCGAGGCTATTGAAGACAACATCGCACTGCTAAAGGAAAAGGGAGAACTGAATCTTGCCGGAGAGTATGCCCAGGTGTGGAATACCCTCATGGAGGTCCTTGACCAAATGGTAGAGGTTATGGGTGAGGAAACCTTCGGCTTGGAGCGATTCAGTAAAATCATAAATATTGGTTTGAGTCAGTACAAAATCGGTTTAATTCCAGCCTCCCTGGATCAGGTACTGGTTGGGAGCGTGGATCGCTCCAAGAGCCATGAGATCAAAGCCCTGTATCTTCTAGGAGCCAATGACGGTGTATTTCCGTCCGCCATGGTCAAGGAAGGGATTCTATCCGACCAGGATCGATTATACCTTAAACATATGGGGTTGGAGTTGGCCAGTGATACTCGAACACAGGCCTTTGACGAGCAATTTCTTGTTTACCGGGCCCTCACCACCCCAGGGCAATACCTTAGGGTGAGCTGGCCCATAGCAGATCATGAGGGGAAGACCATGCGACCCTCAACAGTGATATCACGGCTAAAAAAGATTTTTCCCCAAATCTCTATGAGAAGCAATATCATCCCAACCGCTTCCGTTGAGGAGGAAATGGCGCTCGTTACAGAAAAAATGCCTACCTTTAAGCATATGGTTTCAGCACTTCGGCAAAAGGCCGATGGACACCTTATTCAACCTGTCTGGGAAGGTGTCTTCAAATGGTTTTGTAAAGAAGAGCAATGGCAGTCCCACTGCCGGTCCGTCAGGGCTGCCTTTGGCTATACCAATCTGGCCCAGCGGATTCAAGGGGATAAAATACGGGCCTTGTACGGAGACCCTGCGGTGTCCAGTGTGTCAAGGCTTGAAAGGTATACGGCCTGTCCCTTTGCTTTTTATGTCCAGTATGGGTTAGGAGCGAGAGAACGAAAAATCTACAGATTAAGCCCTCCCGATATTGGAACCTTCATGCATGCAGTTATAGAAAGGTTTTCTAGGCTGGTCGCCCAGGGCGAAATGACCTGGAGGAGCCTTGATAAGGAATGGTGCAATGAACAGGTCTCTAAAATTGTGGATGAAATGCTTCAAAAAATGCAGGGCTCTGGGATAGCTGCCAGCAGGCGTTTTACAGCCCTGACCGCTAGACTCAAGCGTGTGGTGGCAAGAGCTGTGTGGTTGATAGCCGAGCACATCAAACGCAGTAGCTTTAATCCTGTTGATTATGAGGTGGGTTTTGGAGAGGGCGAGAAATACCCGCCTATTCTTATTGAGCTGGATTCGGGAGAGAAAATTCAGTTGACTGGGAGAATTGATCGGGTTGATGCCTTAAAGACAGAGGACGGAACCTATTTGCGGATCATAGACTATAAATCTGGAGCCAAGGATTTTAGGCTATCGGATGTTTTCTACGGTCTCCAGGTTCAACTGATTACCTACCTAGATGCCCTGTGGGAAAGCGGAAACCGAGAATTCTCAGAAAAGATTCTTCCGGGAGGTATGCTTTATTTTAAGATTGATGATCCCATTATCAAGGGGAATCAAGGAGCATCTGAGGAAGATATTGAACTGGCCATCATGAGGCAGCTTAAAATGAAGGGACTTCTCCTGGCCGATGTAAAGCTGATCAAGGAAATGGATCACACCATTGAGGGCTCGTCCTTGATTATTCCAGCCACCCTGAACAAAGGAGATGTGCTGGGGAAAAACACCTCGGGAGCGTCAATGGATCAGTTTTTGCTTTTGAGGAAATACGTGCGAAGGCTTCTTAAAAATATGTGTACCGAAATCATGAGGGGGCATGTGGACATTAGGCCCTGTAAGAAAAAAGGTGCCTCCTCCTGCCAATATTGCAGCTTCCTCCCCATCTGCCAGTTTGATACGGCTGTTAAGGATAACAACTACCGTCTGCTGTTTGATAAGGATAACGATGAAGTCTGGGAATTGATGAATAGAGAACCTTAATGTGAAGGTGAATGCAAAAATGAGTGAGACCAAGTGGACACACGAACAATGGCAGGCCATAACCGAAAAGGACTGCAATCTCCTGGTGGCTGCGGCAGCAGGAGCCGGAAAAACAGCGGTTTTGGTCGAGCGTATCATCAAAAAAATTACCGATGAAAAAGAGCCTGTGGACATTGACAGGCTGCTGATCGTGACCTTTACCAATGCTGCCGCAACTGAGATGCGGGAGAGAATTGCCGAAGCCATTTCCAAGGTTCTTGAGAAAAACCCTCATTCCAGGCTCATTCAAAGGCAGTTGGCTCTGTTGGGTAAGGCCAGCATCACCACCATCCATGCCTTCTGCATGGAGGTTATCCGGAACAATTTTCAAAGCCTTAATATTGACCCTAACTTTAGGATTGCGGACGAAACTGAAAGCACGCTCATGAAGCTGGAGGCCCTGAATGAAGTTTTTGAGGCGCAATATGAGAAGGAGGGGCCTTCGGATTTCTTTGAGCTTCTGGAGCGCTACGGTGGAAATCGGGATGATCAGACCCTGATGGATATGGTTCTGAATCTTTATGAATTTATCCAGAGTAGCCCTTGGCCTGAAGCCTGGTTGGAACAGATGACGGGGAATCTCAACCTTCCAGCCGGTACAGATTTTGGGGCAACACCCTGGGGCAAGGTGCTTCTGGGCACCGTTAAGCTTGAGTTGGAAGGGCTTTTTGACCGGATGGAGCGGGCTGTTGAGCGGATTAAAACAGGCCTTGGGCTAGAGAAATATTTGCCGGTGTATCTGGAGGAGATTGAGGCCATAGGGGAGCTTATCAAGCTTACCGAGGCAGGAGAATCCTGGGACAGCCTCTATGTTGCCCTGCAGAGTATGGCCTTTTCCACCCTGCCCCGTGCTGGCAAAGAGGTGGATAAGGAACGGCAGGAGGAGGTCCGGAAAATACGGGATGATGTGAAGGCAAGGCTTAAAAAACTGCAGGAGAAGGTTCTGACCTCGGATTCGGAAGCCATTTCAGCAGATTTAAGATCCCTTTATCCCATGATGAAGAGCTTGGCCCAATTAGTTACGGATTTCTCAATGAGATATGCCGATAAAAAGAACCGTAAATCAGTCACGGATTTTAATGATCTGGAGCATTTTTGCCTGGAGCTTCTTTCTCAGAAAGAACCGGGTGGGGGCCTAAGGCCTTCGCCCATTGCCTTGGGGTATCAAAGCAAGTTCTCAGAAATTCTGGTGGATGAATATCAGGACAGTAATATGGTTCAGGAGATTATGATTCGCATGATTTCCAGGAACGAGACTAAAACGCCCAACGTTTTTATGGTGGGTGACGTTAAGCAGAGCATTTACAGGTTCAGGCAGGCCAGACCCGAACTGTTCCTGGAAAAATATCGCACCTATTCGTCAGACCAAGGACCCTATAGGAAGATACTCCTGTTTAAGAACTTCAGAAGCCGCAAAAATGTGGTGGATGCGGTTAATTTTATATTTAAGCAGATCATGTCAGTGAATGCGGGAGAGCTCGATTACACCGAGGAAGAGGCTCTCAATCCCGGGGCAATTTTTGAGGAGACCAACGATGAGGCCCTGTACATAGGCGGGGAAGCAGAGCTGCATTTAATACAGACCGGGGCAGGGAAAAAAGCTGATAAATCGGAGGATGAAAGTGATGAGGAGTCTTCCTTCCAGGAGGAAGAGGCTGAGGACGAGGAAATTCTGGATAATATTCAGTGTGAGGCCAGAATGGTTGCTCAGCGTATTCTCAGCCTGATAAAGCCAGGGAAGGACTCCAAAAGCTTCGGGGTTTGGGATAAAAACCTTAAAGCATACAGAAAGGCTGAATTTAGGGATATGGTCATTCTGCTAAGAACCACCCGCAACTGGGCTGAGGTTTTTGTGGAGGAACTGGCGTTGATGGGTATTCCCGCCTTTGCCGATACCGGAAGCGGATTCTTCAAAACCGTGGAGGTCCAGGTTATCCTTTCCTTGCTACAGATCATTGATAATCCTATGCAGGATATTCCGCTCTTAGCTGTTCTACGTTCGCCCATAGTGGCTTTCACCACGAATGAGCTGACTGAGCTTCGTCTGACCGAGAGAAGGGGCCCCCTTTATGATGCGCTCATCAAGCTGGGAAGTCAGGGGCTGGGAGAGCTTTCTCAAAAGGCGGCCCAGTTTGTTGAAAAGCTCAGAACCTGGAGGGAAATGTCCCGCTATACTTCTACTGACCAGCTGATCTGGATGCTTTTTAATGATACGGGCTACTATGCCATGGTGGGGGCTATGCCCGCCGGGGAGCAACGTCAGGCTAACTTGCGCATGCTTTTCAACCGTGCGCGGCAATTTGAAGAGACAAGCTATAAAGGCCTGTTCAACTTTATCAGCTTTATAGATAAGCTTAAAAGCAACCGAGGGGATATGGGGAGTGCAAAAATTCTCAGCGAAAGCGATAATGTGGTACGCATCATGAGTATTCACAAGAGCAAAGGCCTTGAATTTCCGATTGTCTTTCTGTCAGGCTGCGGCAAAAAATTCAACCTGCAGGATATGAACAAGAGCATCCTTTTTCATCAGGATTTGGGATTTGGCCCGGAAGTAGTGGACCCCCGCCTGCGAATATCATGGCCCTCAGCGGCCAAACAGGCTATCAGAGAGAAGATCAAGGCCGAGACCCTGTCGGAGGAGATGCGTATTCTTTATGTGGCCCTCACTCGGGCCCGAGAAAAACTCATTATTACGGGAAGTGTTGCTTTTCTTAACAAAGCGCTCATCAAATGGAGGACCTCGGCAGCAACCCAAGAGGAAAAGCTTCCGGACTATGAAATGCTTAAAGGCAGCAACTATCTGGATTGGATGGCTCCTGCCCTGCTGCGCCATAAGGCGTGTGGTGAACTTCGAAAATGGGGGCCGGTAGGCACAGCGTTTGGAGGGAGACTCATAGAGAATGCTTCCAAGTGGGAGATGACTTTTTGGGATAAAGACGATATCCATAGCCGGAAGCTTGACGAAGAAAACAAAGAAGAGGAGTTCCTGACATGGTTGGATAGCTTGGAGATCGCCCCGATTATCCCTTCAGATAAGGAGGAACCCTTCTTTCAGCCTTCATTGGAGGAGGTTTTTTCGCCCGATGCCCCTGGGAGACCCGCCCCTTCAGAGCTTGAAAAGGAGATAGATAGAAGGCTTAGCTGGGTATATGCCCACAGAGAGGCAACAAAAATACCAGCTAAGGTGTCGGTAACGGAACTGAAACGTCATTTCAATTTTAAGGATACAGAAGAAGGAGGATTTCTTTCGACCTCCCGGGCAGTAGAGGCTTTTACCACTTCTTTAGTAAAGAAACCCCTGTTTCTGGAGGAAAGAAAGGGGCTCAGTGGAGCGGAAAAAGGTACCATCCTGCATTTTGTCCTCCAGCATTTGGATCTTGAGGCTCTTCAAGGGCCGGTTGAGCACTCTATGGAAGCGCTCTTTCATGAAATCTCACGCCAGACGGAAGGCATGATGGTCAAGGATTTACTAACCCGCCAGCAGGTGGAAAGCGTGGACAAGGCAAGAATTTGTGGCTTCTTTACTTCGGAATTAGGAAGAAGAATGCTGGCCTCCCAGGCCATTCACCGAGAGGTTCCTTTCAATATGGAAATTCCCAGTTCAGAGCTTTATGGGGCATCAACTGGTGGGGACAGCTCACCGGACACCGTTTTACTGCAGGGTGTGATTGACTGCTTCTTCGAGGAGTCCGAGGGCATTATTCTAGTGGATTACAAGACTGACTATGTTCCCGAAGGGGGAATTCAGGCCATCAAGGAACGATATAAGCTGCAGATCAGCTACTATGCACGCGCATTGAAGCTGCTTACCGGAAGGAACGTTCTCCACCGGTTCATCTACCTGTTCTGGAACGGACAAGTAGTGGATATGGTAGACTGATCCGGTGCTAGTCGTAAGGCCTGTTGAATGAAGCATTCTCTTTTGGATTATTTTTAATAAAATAGAGGTAGAATACTATAAATCAAATCAGCCTAAAAGGAGGTCGTTAATATGCCAATGGATTTTTTAAGTGCCGTCAAAAATAGAAGAACCATCTATGGTCTCAGTAGGGAGTCAGTGGTTTCTGATGATAAAATTCTTGAAATTGTTGATCACGCAGTACTGCATTCACCCTCAGCGTTTAATTCTCAGAGCGCAAGAGTGGTAGTGCTCCTTAATGATCACCACACCAAACTATGGTCAGTCGTAAAGGAAACCTTAAGGAAGATCGTGCCTGAAGGGAGCTTTGCCCAGACCGAGGAGAAGCTAAAGGGCTTTGCGGCAGCCTATGGAACGATACTCTTCTTTGAAGATCAAAGCGTTGTTGAAGATTTACAAGCGAACTTCAATCTTTATAAGGATAATTTCCCGCTTTGGTCCCTACAAGCCTCGGGGATGCTCCAGTATGTGGTGTGGACTGCTCTTGAAGTGGAGGGTTTTGGGGCTTCCCTCCAACACTACAACCCCCTTATTGACGATCAGGTACACAAGGAATGGAATCTGCCCTCAAGCTGGAGATTGATGTCACAGATGCCGTTCGGCAAGCCTACCGCCCCTCCCAACGAGAAGGATTACATGCCCTTGGAGGAGCGCATCCGGGTTTTCAAGTAAGAAAGGCCTGGGCAATACACCCTCAAGGCTGGGAAATGAAACAGAAAGGGAGAGGCACAGCGCCTCCCCCCTTTTAATTTTTAGTCTACATCCTCATAAATATGTTCAGGTGGCAGTTCAAGCTTCTCCGGATGCTTGATAAGGTTCCGGTAAAGCTTAAAGGCCAAGGCATAATAGTGACCGTCCACTGTCCGCTCATCAGTGACAACACGGAGGCGTACATATTTCTTGTTAACAATCTCGTTACTTGAATTAATCACCTTCTCCTTGGATTTCAGACCAAAGGCGATAAAAGAGGAAGTAGTCCCAAACTCATAGAGATGATGGAAAACAGGTTCAATACCCACCGAGCCAAGGTCAGTGATAAATATGCTGGTATGAAAAGGGCTGAGTTTGTTGATGATCTTGGGCATTAATCCTATGTAATCCAAAGACCTTAAGAGCCATACAACAAAACGCACCAAAAAGCCCGGTATCCTCATTATAAGCTTGGCCAGCTTATCGGTATCGTTTTTTAAACCCACATCCTTATTTTCTAAAATGGCTTGATTGACCTTGCTGACTACATCATCAAAGGTGTCGGTGGGCTGGAATTTAACTTTGAGTGTTGTTTCGGCACTATCCTCTTTAAGCTCCTTTTTGAGGGCGAATGAAATATAAATATCATTTCGTGCATAGATTTTTTGCCCGGCTATAAAGCGGTTGAGTCCCGGCTTTTGAGAGATGGTTCTAACCATGGCCGCAATGATAACGTGTAAAAAGGTTATGGGCTGATTAGCGGTCTTTCGCTTATTTCGAATGAACTCCTCTGTCCCACTCACTTCGATACGATCTTCAAAATAGTTTTGAGCATCAACCCGGGTCCTCATAATATACGGTATAATTTTGTAGAACGGGTCGAGGGTACGGAGAAGCCGCCCATCGTAGCGGTCACCAAATCGTCTTTTTCTATGAGCCATTTTCTGTCCTCCCTCAAAATAGTTCGCCTCTTTATTATGATGGGTTTCACTAAGACACGCAATCACTTTTTTCAAGGCATACCCATAAACAAGAGGTAGCATAAAAGTATATTTGGAAAATGGAAAAGGGGCCATCACTAATGGCCCCCCTGTCTTGAAAGAAATTACTCGTTGTTGTTTCTCTCGTTCTCGCGGTTTTTGTTCTCGTTGTTGTTATTGTTGTTATTGTTATTGTTGTTATTGTTGTCGCGATTTTTGTTCTTGTTTCTGTTCTCATCCATGGCTTTTTTCTCCTTTCAAACTTCAAATCCTGTTATTTCATGCTATCTTCAGCCATCTGAATCATACGCTTAACCATCTGACCACCAATAGGCCCGCCCTCGTGACCATTCTGTCTCGAAGGAAGGTCGCCCTTATAATGGTCATTGTTTTCTTTACAATATTGAAGATGGCCGATCTCTTTGGCACACTCAAGTTTGAATTTGGTCAATGCTTCGCGGCTCGAAGGGACAATAGGCGTTTTTGGCCTTGACATCTCATCACCTCCTTACCTCAAAGACTCGACAATTCAGAATTTGATTGTCCATACATTATTGTGATCAAAAATAAAAAAATATTGCGTGTAAAAATTAGTTAATTAAATTTTTCATGGGTGAGGAATATCTCGAGTATTGTTTATTAAGACTATTCTTTTACCGATAATTTTTAAAAGCCAATTTTTTAGAGGGCGAGGGTTTTACTTGAAAAAGGTTCTCAGGGTGTTGCTCAGCAGAATAGTGATCATAAGCTTTTTAATGGCGATACAAGTACTGCTTCTCATTCTGTTGGCCTTAAGGCTCAGCAAAGGCGTCTTCTTCCTTTATTCCGTTTTGGGATGGATCAGTCTGGGAGCAGTTTTCTATATTGCATGCCAAAGAAGCAATCCTTCCCATAAGCTGGCCTGGGTAATTCCCATTCTTATTTTTCCGGTGTTCGGGGGCCTTCTATATATCATTCTGAGAACAAACGGGGCCAATAAGAAGTTTCGCAAGACCATCAACGACTCCTACCAGAAAACTCTGCCACTTTTGAAGAGTCCTTCTCATTATCTTCAAGAGCTTGAAAACGAAGATAAATGCATCGCCAACCAATCCCGGTATATCGCCCAAGCGGCGGCTTTTCCCCTATATAAAAATACAGAGACCCGGTATTTCCCCTCGGGAGAGGAGTTCTTTATTTCCTTTGTTGAACATATTAAGCAGGCCAAGCACTTTATCTTCATTGAGTTCTTTATCATCCATGAGGGCCTTATGTGGAATACCATTTTAGAGATTTTAGAACAAAAAGCCGCGGAAGGGGTGGATGTCCGTGTCATGTATGATGATGCGGGATGTCTTACAACCCTTCCCTATAAATACTATGAGAAACTCAGAGAAAAGGGGATTCAGTGCTTTGTGTTCAACCCGTTTACCCCTTTACTTGAGATACGGATGAACCACCGCGATCATCGTAAGATTATCGTTGTTGACGGTTATATTGCCTACACAGGGGGCATCAACCTGGCAGACGAATATATAAATGCCTATGAGAAGTACGGACATTGGAAGGATGCCGCCATTCTCATCAAAGGGGAGGCTGTCTGGAACATGACCGTCATGTTCCTTCAGCTTTGGGATTACATTTCAAAAACCCAGGAGGATTATGAACAGTTCCGCCCTGATAAATACTGCTCTGAAGGCTTTCAATCCGATGGGTATGTCCAGCCCTATGGAGACAGCCCCATTGATAACGAGCCCGTTGGAGAAAACACCTATCTGAATATGATCAGCCGTGCCAGGGACTATATCTATATATTCACTCCCTATCTGGTGTTGGATCATGAGATGGTGACTATGCTCATGCTGGCAGCCAAAAGTGGGGTGGACGTTCGTATTGTCACACCCCACATTCCAGATAAGTGGTATGTCTTTATTGTTACCCAATCCTATTATGAGGTGCTTATTGAGGCCGGGGTCAGAATCTTTGAATACAGTCCAGGCTTTCTCCATTCCAAGGCCTTTGTGTGCGATGATGTTTTAGCCACGGTAGGCTCCATCAATCTTGACTATCGGAGCCTCTATTTCCACTTTGAGTGCGGTGTTTGGCTGTATAAAACCCAATCAGTGATGGCTGTCAAGGAAGATTTTATCAATACCTTTCCAAAATGCCATGAAATCACTCTGGAGCAATGCCGTACGATCAGCCCGTTTAGACGACTTTTAAGAGGCTTTTTAAGGCTTTTTGCACCCTTGATGTAATTTGTTATTCGCTGTCAAGGGCCAGACGAAGAGACTGGGTGAGTTCGGATACCTTTTTCAGAGCCTCCACCTCAGTGGTACTCTCCTCAATTTGTTTTACCAGGGCGCTCCCAACAATAATGCCATCGCAATAATCCTTAAGCTCACGGGCCTGCTCAGGGGTTGATATACCAAAACCCAAATAAGCAGGGATTTTCGTACTCTTATGGACCTCTTTCATGAACCCTTTAAAGTTGGTTTTAAAATCAGTCCGAATACCCGTCACACCAAGGGAGGAGACGCAATAAAGGAACCCCTTGGCGACTGATGCGATGGGCCCTATTCTGGATCCTGAGGTGGGGCTGACCAAGCTGATAATACGAATCCCTTCTTTCTCAGCCAGGGGCAGGAACTCCTGCTGTTCCTCGAAGGGAACATCGGGAAGAATCACTCCATCCACCCCGCATATCCGGCATTTCTTGAAAAAGGCTTGAGATCCATAATGAAACAGGCTATTGGCATAAATCAAAAAAACCAGGGGTGTAGCCATTGTTTCTCGGAGCCTCGCAGCAAGATCAAAGATGGAATCCAATGGAAGGGGCTGCTTCAATGCCCGGATATTTGCCCTTTGAATGACGGGACCCTCGGCAACAGGGTCTGAAAAAGGAATGCCCAATTCAATCAGGTCTGCACCGGCCTCCACCATGGTGTTGACCAGGCGGTAGGTCATCTCAAGGGATGGGTCACCTGCCGTAAGAAAGGTGACCAATGCTTTTTGGCCAGCGGCTTTTTTCATTTCCAATACGCTATCTATTCGATTATCCATGTTTATTCCTCCCCATAATTCCGGCGATAAATTCCACATCCTTATCACCCCGTCCAGAGAGGTTTACCACAAGGATCTGTTCTTTTGGAAGGGTGGGGGCCAGACGAGCGGCATAGGCCACTGCATGGGCGCTTTCAATGGCCGAGATGATGCCCTCTGTTCGGGCCAGAAGCTGGAAAGCGGACACCGCCTCATCGTCAGTAGCCGAAACATATTTGCCACGACCTTCTTTATAGAGGTGGGCATGTTCGGGGCCGATGCCGGGATAGTCCAAGCCCGCGGAAATAGAATGAACCGGGGCGATTTGCCCTGCTGTATCCTGTACAAAATAGGACTTCATCCCGTGAAAAATACCCACTTCTCCTCTAGCCAAGGCTGCGGCGTGATCACAGGTATCCAGGCCTTTTCCTGCCGCCTCAACCCCAATGAGCTCTACGTTTTTATCGGGGATGAATGGATAAAAGAGTCCCATGGCATTGGAACCTCCTCCTATGCAGGCGATCACTTTATCGGGCAGCCGTCCTGTGTAATTCAGCAACTGTTCCCGGACTTCTTTTCCTATGACAGCTTGGAAATCCCTGACCATAGCAGGGTAAGGGTGGGGGCCCATGACCGAGCCCAAGACATAGAAGGTGTCCTCCACCCGGAAGGTCCATTGTCTGAAGGCCTCGTTGACGGCATCCTTAAGGGTGCGGGTTCCGCTGTTCACGGGAGTCACCTTTGCTCCCAAAAGCTCCATCCGGAACACGTTAAGGGCCTGCCGTTGTGTATCCTCGCTCCCCATGAAGATTTCGCACTCCATTCCGAAAAGAGCGGCGGCGGTGGCCGTGGCAACGCCATGCTGCCCCGCACCTGTTTCAGCAATTAAGCGCTTTTTTCCCATTCGCTGGGCCAGCAAAACCTGACCCAATACATTGTTAATCTTATGGGATCCGGTGTGATTCAGATCCTCACGTTTAAGAAATATTCTGGCTCCCCCCAGCTTTTTGGTGAGATTTTTGGCTTCGTAAAGAAGGGAGGGTCTTCCTGCATACTCCCTATAGAGGGTATCCAATTCATTTATAAAAGACCTGTCCCCCAGGGCGTCTTGGTACGCCCTTTCAAGCGCTTCTAGGGCAGGCATGAGGGTTTCGGGGATATATTGACCGCCAAAATCTCCATATCTTCCTGGTTTCATTGTCTTTCCTCCTTGTTTCGTATTGCTTCTATGAACTTTATTATTAGGGCTAAGTCCTTAAACCCATCGGCTCCTTCAACACCGGTACTGACATCCACCCCATACGGATTCGTCTTTTGAAGGATCTCATTTATATTTGCAGGGGACAGCCCACCGGCAAGGATGCAGTTCTCCAGTGAGGAGGGCAGAAGACCCAGATTTAAGGGTATGCCGCTTCCCGGAAGAGCACCATCATATAGAATTCTGTCCCACGAACCCGGGGTGAGTCCAGGAATCTCATGGAGCGAGGGACGTTGCGTCTTGGAAGCATAGGGCATTTTTAGGCTTTTCCACAGCTCAACGCCAGAGCTTATATTGAACCTGAGCGCCTCCAAAACCTCCGGACCTTCCTCTCCATGAAGCTGCACCACTCTTAGTCCGCACAGGCGAACGGTCCTAACAATGGTGTCAACGGCTTCATTAACAAAGACCCCTACAGGCAGGATCTTTGTATCCAAAGCGTCAATGAGCCGTGCAGCTTCAAAGGGTGTTATCCTCCGTCTAGAAGGGGCAAAGACAAAGCCTGCGTAGTCCGGGAGAACCTGATTGATAAAACAGATTTCCCGGGCCAGCCTTAAACCACATATCTTCACTTTAACCATAGGCTTTTAAACCTCGCAGGAAGGGTTCAACATTCTGCTGGCGCATCAGGGCTTCACCGATGAGAAGGGCATCGGCACCTTTTTGATAGACGCGTTCTCCGTCCAAAAGGCTAACAATACCACTTTCGCAAACGATGGCACGATCCTTGGGAATTAATGTGCACAACCGGTCGAAGGTTTTCAAGTCCACCTCAAAGGTGTTCAAATTCCTGTTATTGATGCCGATGATCCGCCCATCCGTGCGAGCAGCACGCACCAACTCGTATTCATTGTGAACCTCAAGAAGTACCGAAAGGCCCAGACCTTTGGCAAACCTGTAAAGCCTCATGAGCGTGGCTTCCTCCAAAAGTGCGGCAATAAGAAGAACCGCGTCGGCTCCCTTAGCATAAGCGTAGAGAATTTGGTATTCATCCATAATAAAGTCTTTATTAAGAACCGGCAGAGAAACTGCCTGCTTTACATGGGAAAGATCATCAAAGCTCCCCAGAAAGTAATCCTGTTCGGTTAGCACCGATAGGGCAGACGCGCCACAGGACTGATAGTTTAGGGCCTTTTGTACAGGGTCAACATCAAGGTTAATGATGCCCTTGCTGGGAGAGCCACGCTTGATTTCAGCGATAATGGAAAGGCCGGGGGCCTTGAGGGGCCCATACAGGTCCAGGGGTTTAGAAGAGCGGTTCATGGCGCTTATTTCCAAGGCCTTATAGGAAAGGCTGGCCTTCAAATCCTCTACACGCCGTTTTTTTGCTCTGATAATATCCTGGAGCATTATTGTCTCGCCTCCTTTATGGCCAAAGTCGCCAAACGGTAGTCATTAAGCTTGTTGAGGGCAGCGCCGCTGTCAATGGCCACTTGAGCCATTCGTAGCCCATCCTTGAGGGTCTTGGCATAATCCGCCACATAAAGAGCCGCAGCAGTGTTAATAAGGACAATATCCCTTCGGGCCCCAGTCTCTCCCTTCAAGATATTCAGCAGAATCTCGGCATTTTGATCGGTATCTCCTCCGATCACTTCCGATAGGGGATAGGATTTAAGACCAAGGCTTTCGGGATTAAGAATATAGCTGAGGATATGACCGTTCTTTGCCTCACAGACGGTGGTAGGCCCACAGATGGAGATCTCATCCAACCCATCTTGGCCATGGACGGCCAGAACCCCTTTTACACCAAGCCCCACAAGCGCCTTGACCAGGGGCTCGCAAAGCGCTTCGGAATAAACACCCATGAGCCTGTAAGGAGCTCTCGCAGGATTGGTCATGGGGCCCAGGATATTGAAAATGGAACGGATACCTAATTCCTTTCGAGGCCCGGCAGCAAATTTCATGGATTGGTGATAGCCGGGAGCAAACATAAAGCACACATCGGTTTTTGAGAAGCATTGTCTGGCCTCATGGGGTGAAAGGGCGATCACGATGCCCAGAGCCTCCAGAACGTCTGCGCTTCCGCAACGGCTGGAAACCGAGCGATTGCCATGCTTGGCGACCGGTAGACCTACTGCAGCTGTAACAAAGGCTGAACAGGTGGATATATTGAAGGTGCCTATGCCATCACCCCCAGTACCTACGATATCGATGGCCTCCTTATCCAGATGAACTCTTTCGGCGTGCTTATCCATGACCTCAGCGCAACCGATGATTTCATCAATGGTTTCTCCCTTCATGGAAAGGGCCGTGATGAAGGCGCCGATCTGGCTGGGTGAGGCCTGACCTGTCATGATCTCCTCCATGGCTTCGTAGGCCGCGTCCCGAGGGATATGCTGGTGATTAACCAGGGTTTTTATTGTTTCCTTAAGCATGGTACAGACTCCTTTCCTTGGATGAAATCCTTAAGAAATTACTGATGATTTTCATTCCGTGCTCAGTCAGTATGGACTCGGGATGAAACTGTACGCCGTAAATTGGAAGGCTGCGATGGGCTAGGCCCATAATGATGCCGTCGTTGGTTTCAGCAGTTACCGCCAAGGTGTCGGGTAAAGTCTCCGCATCCACTACCAGTGAATGGTACCTGGCGGCTTGGATAATGGGTGGTAATCCTGAAAAAATAGGACATCCCGAGGCGATGTGAATGGAGGAGGCTTTACCATGTACAGGCCCTGATGGACTATGGTTAACCCGTGCCCCGAAGGCTTCACCCATGGCTTGATGGCCCAGGCATATGCCCAGAACAGGAATATATTGTCCAAGGCAACGTATGGCCTCTATACTAATTCCCGCTTCGGAGGGGCAGCCGGGACCCGGTGAAATCAATAGGTGGCTAGGTTTTAGGGCCAGCAGCTCAGGCAGGCTGATTTTGTCGTTTCTAAACACCTGGATATCCGGATTCATAGTGCCTACATACTGATAAAGGTTATGGGTAAAGGAGTCGTAATTATCGATAAGTACTATCATTGGACATTCCCTGCCTCTCTGATGGCTTCAAGTACGGCCTTGGCCTTATTCTGACATTCCTTATATTCCTTTTCCGGATCCGAGTCAGCCACTACTCCTGCTGCGGCCTGAACATAGGCCTTACCGTCCTTGATTAAAACGGTCCGTATGGTGATGCAGGAATCAACATGCCCGTCGAAGGACAGGTAGCCGATGGCCCCGCCATAGGGACCCCGGCGGGTGGATTCCAAAGCGTCAATGATTTCCATAGCTCGTACCTTGGGGGCACCTGTCAGGGTGCCGGCCGGGTAGACGGCCGTTAAGGCGTCCAGCGGATGAAGGCCTCCCTTGAGCTTCCCTGTCA
This sequence comes from Bacillota bacterium, assembly GCA_023415205.1. Lineage (GTDB taxonomy): Bacteria > Bacillota > Clostridia > DSM-8532 > DSM-8532 > DTU059. The sequence goes on from JAEZLR010000035.1 coordinate 49,337, forward strand.
CAGTGGAGGAGAGGTGCATAACCCTGGAGAAGCGGACCACCTCCATCAGCCGATCCACCTGAATACTGCCAAACTCGCTGACCCGCCCAAGGTCATTGCGTCCCAAATCCACCAGCATCATATGCTCGCTTTTTTCCTTTTCATCATTCAACAGTTCCTGCTCCAGTTCCGCATCCTCTTTGGGATCGCGGCCCCTCCTTCTGGTGCCTGCAAGGGGACAGGTTTCCAGCCTTCCGTCGGAGCATCTTAAAAGAAGCTCGGGAGAGGCCCCAATCAGGGTCAAATCATCCAGCTTGATATAGAACATATAGGGGGAAGGGTTGGTTAAGCGGAGCCGTCGATAGACGCTCAGGGCTGATGACGGAGCCTCCATGGAAAATCTTTGGGAAATTTGAACCTGAAAGATATCCCCATCAAAAATGTGCTGTTTGGCTATCTCAACACACTTAAGATAATGCTCCTGGGTCATATTGCAGGTTACTTCATGGCTTTTGGCTTCAGGTGACTGGGGCATTTCTTCCGTAGCGGGGGCAAAGGCCTCATCATAAAGGCTCTGGAGACGTTGTGCGGCCTCAGCATAGGCCTCCTCCAATGGCTTGTCAGTTGAAAAACAGACAACCAAAATGAGCTTTTGCTTGACATGGTCAAAAATCAGAACCTCATCTGCTACCATCATGCACAGATCAGGCGTGTTAAGGTCATCACAGGGTGGATGGGGAAGATTTTCCATATAGCGTACCAAGTCATAACCCATAAAGCCTACGGCTCCTCCGTAAAACCTTGGAAGCTCTGGAAGGGTGGGGCTTGAAAAGCGGGTCATGAAGTTTTTCACTGCCTCTAGGGGCGTTTCTTCCAAAGCTTCAATGGTTCCATCTCTGAACCTGGCTTCGGTTTTTCCGTTTTCACAACGCAGGATGGCGAGAGGGCTACTGGCTAGAAATGAATAGCGCCCCCATCTTTCACTTCCTTCCATACTTTCAAGGAGAAAGCAGTTGGTACTCCTCTCCTCAAAACGTTTAAATACGCTAATAGGGGTTTCTGTGTCCACATAAAAGGATGTAAATAGGGGAAGATAGGCGTATTGCCCGGTGAATTCCCGGAGCCTTTCCAGACTTGGTTCAATGTGAAAATTCATGGCGGTTCCTCCTTTTTAATCGGACGGACACCATAAAAGAGGCAACAAAAAACCTGTCCTTGTATTATTACAAGGACAGGTTAATAAACCTGCGGTACCACCTTGATTGACGATAAACGTCCCCTCTTTTAGAGTGCCATCACACTCTTCATCCGCTAACGCTGATGTTGCGTCGGTCGCTACTTAGTCATCATGCCTTTCGCTCCGCCCTCAAGAGCCCATTGTTCTGTGCCTGCCTGCTGCATTTCACCAACCGCAGCTCTCTGATAAAGCCGTACACACAGTTTTACTTCTCTTTCACAGGTTTGTAATAGAATACCATGGTGTTTCTTCCATGTCAAGCATTTGGCTATAAAATTTGGAAAATCTATCATAAAAGGGATGGAGGCATGGTGGAAGAAAATTTCTGGTCCTGTGCTTCCATGAAGCTCTGAGCATCCTTGGAGAATAAGAGGAGGAGAGCGGAGACTAGATATACCGTAGCCATGATAATGCTCCAAAGACTAAAATCTGAGAAACATATCAAGAGGGCAGAGATTCCGCCTAAAGCGTATAGAATAAGAGAAACCCATTTTGCCCAGGGCTTTCCACGATAGAGATAAAGGCATAATAGCCCGGTCAGGAATAACCGTACGATACCCGTGGTTATATTTTCTGAGGCGCTTTCAGGGTATCCCGCAGAGGTAAGCAGGGCGGTGGTTGAGATGATTGTCCCTATATTGATTAAAAGGGTAAGGGTAATGATAATGATAACGATATACTTGCCTTTTTTCAATGATTCCATAAAGATAGGTTCCTTTCATTCCATTAATAGCCGCTGAAGGTATTTAAGGTCTCGAAGGTATAAGGATTATCAGGCTTCCTCATTACGAGGAAGGGCCACATAATAGGTGACATACTCCCTCTCAAAATGATAGCCAAGCTTTTCGGCCAGGGCCACTGAGGCCTTGTTTGCGGCGTCCCAGCTCGGATAGAGATTGCGATCCAGACATTCCAGGATAAGCCGGGAGGCGCAGGCCAGAGCTAAACCCTGTCTACGATAATTTTCATGGGTGTCTATTTCAATTTCTATTCCCCCATCATAAACGGTATAGGAAGAAGCGCCGCAGACAATTTCCCCCTGATGAAGAACAACAAAGCCCATACCGATTGTTTTAAAGGCCTCATACGTAGGGAACTGAGAGCACAAATCCCTCGTCCAGTCATATTCTCTGATTTTATGATAAAGCGCCTCATCAATAGGTTGAATGCTATAATTCTCATCAAGCTTCCTAACATTTTCACGGAGTTTTTCGGGATTAAACACACCCGGCTCCTTTTTTATGGCATAACGCATAAACCGCTCAGATGTGGGGTGTACTTTTTCGATCATCTGAGCCCAGGCCTCGTTTTGTGGCACTGCTAAAATAAACGGTGAGGCAAAATTCTCAGGGATGTTTCTAACCAATTGAATATGCGGGATTCCTGCATAAAAGCAGAAAACGCCGGTTATGATTTGAGCAGAATGGGGATGCTCTGGCTTATCCACCCAAGCATTCCCCATATGGCCCTGAAGGCAGGACCATATCAGTGTTTCATCCCATCCTTCAAAAAGTGGTGCTATTTGATGCATTTCAGACTTATTTAAACAGTACATACCGCTCCAACCTATAGGGTGGATGCCTCACAAATCAAGGCTTGCCGTTGATATACAGAGGTCACCCAGTATTTATTAATTTATGGTAGTCCTTGATCCAGTTTACATGATATTTAAGAAAAGTAATAGCCTCACTTGAGGGTACCGGATATGAGTTTTATTATAAAGACCATATTGCATGGGCCTATAAAAATGTGATCTCCTAGCTGAAATCAGCAAATCCAACGCTTTCCACGGCTTACTCTATATTGATATGAGAAATAAAAATAGTTAAAATGAAAGTAAATAACCCGTGGGTAAAAATTTCAAATGAGTTAATAAGATGGATCAAAAAATAATGACTTTATGGGAGCTAAAAGGCTAAGGTTTATGCCGTAAGCCTCAGTTAAGGAGAGAAAATGAAAAAGATGCTTATGAAGAGAATGATTACAATGGCCATCATGGTTTTTTCAATGATAATCCTTTCCGCTTGCGGGGGCGACCAAACTACAACAGTTCCCACCACCCCGCCCGAGGCCCAAACACCTCCATCTTCCACGGGAAACGAATACAACACGATATCTGTAGAACTTCTGAAAAAGGCCGCCACATTGCCCCAAATAAGTAATGATAAACTGCCGGATTGGCAGGGTATCGCACTGGTTCCTGAGTATTTAGGCCGCAGCCCAAAGCCAAAGGATATTGAGGATATTGCCAAAGCAGGCTTTAATTATGTAAGGGTTCATTACGGATACAAGAGTATCGTCAATGAGTACGATGTAAGTAAGCCCAAGGAGAATACGCTAAATCAACTAGATAACATCATCGGTTGGGGTATTGAAAATGATGTGCATATCAATATTGTGCTCTATGAGCTTCCTGGTTCACGGGACGACATCATGAAAAATAGTGAGCATTATCGCCAGGCTATTGAGGTGTGGAGGGTGATCGCCAAACGCTATGCCAATGTACCCGCCGCCGTATTAAGTTATAATCTGCTAAATGAACCTGGCTATGATGTTTTTACCCAAGAGGAGTATGCTAAATTTGCAAATGAGCTGGCCGATGCCATTTGGAGTTATGATGATAAGAAAGTGATCCTCTCCGACGGGATGCTGGGCTCAGGTTGGGATGGCTCTGTGGCCTCTGACCCTATCGATGCGCTAAATCCCAAAATGGTACAGTCACTTCATTTCTATCCGTGGCATTCTTTGAGGAGATCAGCCCATATGAGCCTTTTCCAGTGGCCTTACCAAGAGGGTCTGTGTGTCAACAATACGGTTTCCAGTGGGGGGGAGCCTATGAGGATATTGGGAGACTTTCCTGGGGGTAGTGAGGTTACCCTTTACCTGGAGGGCATCGACAATATAAACAACGGCGGATTGCTCACATTGCTCGCAGATGGCGAAGAGGTGGGACAGTATTCTCTGGAGGGAATAACCCAGGGCAAAGATAATTGCAGCAATATCTTTCAGGACGAAGGAAACCCCAGTATCACCAAAGCGGAGTTCGGAGACAACGGTAATTATGACGGATTGAAGATCAGCTTTAAGCTGGAACGAGCTGCGGCTGGCCTTGAAATCAAAGTTTCGGGAGAAGACTATACCCGAGTCTATATGCGTGAGATATTGATCAAGATTCCTACCAGCACAGAGAGCTATTATCCCGTTGTGAACAACTGGAAGAAGCCTCAGGGTTTTAGTTATGAGAAGGGATTCTTCAGGACCGTTTACATACCCTGTGCAAATGTTTTTGCAGAGCAGAGTTCAACGGTTACTGTCGCCGAGGATGGGAGCTGTACCAGCACACCAAAGTTTTCCGATGTGGATGTTTTTGATCTGGAATCAATGGAAAACTATTTTGCAAAATGGAAAGAATGGTCGGATAGAACCGGTTCAAGGATCATGTGCAATGAGTTCAGCATACCCATTGCTCTACCAAAAGAGCAGCGTATGGCCTTTCTTCAGTCACTCCTTGAGTTGTTTGATACCCATGACCTGCCATGGGCGATACATTGCGAGCGTACAGAGGGATTTGGCCCTATTGTATGGCAGGATGAACTCAATTCGGGGGCCTTGGTGCTTCCACCTGACAACAGTTATGTCGAACAGGAGGACTACTATATCGATCAACCTGGGTTGGATTTGATTGGTCAATATACCACCGGAATCTCAAGAGAATAATAAAGAGCACCATGAGGAGAGGAAATGGAGTGTTTCTATATTTATCTCGGCTTTGCCAATATAATGTCCTTTATTCTGTCTGCTTTAGATAAGCAGGCAGCGATTCACCATAAACGAAGAGTCCCAGAGAAAACGCTTTTTGCATGGGCCATATTAGGTGGTTCAGTAGGGCTTTATTTGTCCATGTTGATTTTTAGACATAAAACCAAGCACCTTTCCTTTATGGTAGGGGTGCCGCTCCTTTTCATATTTCAGGTGGCCCTTTTCTGGTTCTTCACCCAATCATAAACACGGAGCCCTAGCTTTCCCGGTGTATAGGGTTTCATAAAGGGCTGTGATTATGTTCCGATCCTCAGCAGTAAAGAGAAGGAAGGCTATTTAATTCTTTCCTTTTACTTTCGGTATTTTATAAGAAAATAGCAATTAAAATTCCGCGAGGAGTGAGAAAAAATGATAAGTCCTCTTATTAGAACCCTTTATATTGATGAGTCGGAATTTGCCCCTATCATTTTAAAAAGCTATTACTTTTCGGGCACCAATTATCAACCCGGCCAACCCTTGCGGGAACGTTATGTCTTTGATTATGAACTTGAACTGATCACTGAATCCGACGGTTCCATGATTATTGGAGATAAATCCTATAGTCTCAAGAAGGGTGATCTTGTTTTTAGAAGACCCGGACAGTATACCCAGGGAATTATGCGTTATAGCTGCTTTGCCTTATTTTTCGATGTGAAGGGGATTATGAAGAAGAATCCCCATGCCTATGACATGCATGAGGAACAGGAATACCAACCCCTTTATACCCATCCTATTCTGGAGAGTATACCCGTGCTGACCCACAGTACTCCGGAGCAGAATTATCAGTCCCTGTTTTCTGAGATTCTCAATGAGTATATCAATCCCAAGCAGGGTTCGGTAATACGCTTGCGGTCTCTGGTTCTTGATTTGCTTCTTAAGCTATATGAAAATGCCAATAGTCCTGTGAATGCCTTGAAGACCTTGGCTGGCCCCCATTATCATCCCATTAAAAAGGTGCTGGAGTATATAGAGCACCATATGGACAAAAAACTGGATTTGAATGAACTGGCCCACGTCGCGGGCTTGAGTCCCAACTATTTTCATGCGGTCTTCACCAAGGCTTTGGGCGCTACACCCAATACCTATGTGACAGAGCTTAAAATCTGTCGCGCCAAGGAGCTTCTTGCTGGAACCGAGCTTAACGTCTCCGAGATATCCGAGCGATGTGGGTTTGAGAATATCCCTTATTTTTCTTATCTCTTTGGGAAAAAAACTGGGGTCGCTCCCTCTGAATTCAGGAGAAAGCATTCTCCCAAGCTGTAGGTTGCGGTTGGGTTATGCATAGTTTTCCTCTTCTTTTTGCACACTATTGAAAAAGTGTGGAAAAGGAGATGCTGGCATGAATGAACCCTATTGGATACTAAGCTCCCAAGGTAAAACCTATGAGTCGCTTTCAGAGGATCATGTTACAGATTTTTTAGTCATCGGAGGAGGGATAACAGGTGTAACCTGCTTGTACCTCCTTACAAAGGCCGGATTAAAGGCCACCCTCATAGATGCCAATCGTATCGGTTATGGAACAACGGGCCGAAATACAGGAAAAGCTTCAGCACAACAGGACTATATCTATTCAAGAATAGAAAAGAACTATGGTTTGGATAAGGCCAGGCAGTACTATCAAATCAATACCAAGGCTATTCAGTTCATTGAGGATGTGTCCAAGGAGTGCCGGATAGACTGTCAATTCAAGAGACTTCCCGCCTACCTTTTTACCCAGGATACCGCTTCTGTTGACAAGCTTGCCAATGAATTCGAGATATACCAGAAGCTTGGAATTGATAGCTCCTATGAAAAGAATATTCCTGTTCCCCTGGAGGTGCTTGGTGCACTTAAAATGAGTAATCAGGCTCAATTTCATCCCAAGCGTTTTGTGGATAAGCTTGCTGAAAAGGCGGTAGAGCAGAAGGGGAGAATATTTGAAAACACCCGGGTGGTCGACTTCCAACCGGGTAAGGAATGCACCATACGAGTGGAAAATGATAAGAAAATTGTTGCAAAGAATGTTATTATTGCCTCTCATTACCCCTGCTATGATGGAAAAGGCTTCTACTTTGCACGCCTCAAACCTGAGAGAAGCTATATCATTGGAATAGAACTGGATCAGTTCCCGGAAGCGCATCTCATAAACATTGAGGATCCCACCATCTCCCTTCGCTATATTCCGGAGGAGAAAGTCCTACTGATTTCTGGTGAAAACCACAAGGTAGGGCATAAGGATTTAGACCATTACCAAAAGCTTAAGGACTTTGCAAAGAGGACCTTCAATCAAGATGCGGTCAAGTACCAGTGGTCGGCTCAGGACTATATTCCCCACGATTATATCCCCTATGCCGGGTACTTGAACTCAGAATATAAGAATATCTATGTGGGTACCGGATATCGCAAATGGGGGCTAACCAACAGTATTGCAGCCGCCATGATCATTGAAGACCTTATCAAGGGCCTGGGCTCTGAATATGAAGAGCTGTATTCCCATCTCCGGGTGAAGGATTTTGTCTCCGTGAATTTCCTGAAAGAGAATGTGGATATGGCCTTCCAATGGATAGCCGGAAAGTTGTCCCTGGGCGAAACCCAATTGCCCGAGGATAAGGGTGTGGGAGTTATCGTTAATATCAACGGAAAACGTTGCGGCTATTATCGGGATGAGGAGGACAATATCTATCTGGTGGATACCACCTGCCCCCACATGAGCTGTGAGCTCAAGTGGAACTCCCAGGAAAAGTCCTGGGATTGTCCCTGCCATGGCTCCCGCTTTGACTATAAGGGGAATATTCTCGAGGGGCCAGCCGAATATACTCTCAACAGCTATAAGGAGGCCAAGAACAAGATTAATCCCCAAATCAAATAGACGGACCTCCCTCTATAGGTTAGTGCTCCTTGAGGATACCCCTTCGAAAGGCCTTCAAGAGCAGCTCCAGATAGGCAATTTCTTCCCTGATTTTATAGCCGGTATCAGTATCGGCCACCTTCTTCCGTTCTCCCACCTTTTCTATGATGGTGGTGGAGGATACGATGTCCTTGTCTTCCTCAATGGCTTTTTTTCGGGATTCGAAAGGTTCATGGGAAACAAGGAGCAGCCCGTGGGAATTATAGATCAGGGTATAGCCTGCCGTTCCGGTTTTTGCCTGATAGGCCTTGGACATGCCCCCGTCGATAACCAACAATCTACCGTTGGCCTTGACGGGGTTTTCTCCTTTTTTACTGGCTACCGGGACATGCCCGTTGATAATATGAGAGCGGTCCGGGTTCAGGCCAAATTCCTCCAATATTCTTTTGCAGGTATTTTCATCATCACGGTATCTATAATAGGGGTTCTTAGTCTCGGCATGGGTTTCTTTCTCAGCAATGAAATACCGCTCGAAGGTGGCCATCTTATTTTTTCCGTAGAGGGGAGACCCTGGTCCGGCCCAAAGGTACCACATGGTGTCAAGCCCCCGCTCTTTTTCAGAGATATCTGCTTTATCAAAATAGGTGTGAACCACCAGGTTCTCCAACGCATCGATATAGGCTTTCCCCGAAAGCAGTTGATCTCCGAAGCGATATTGCTTGAAACTGCCGTCCTCCTCAAGAAGGATGCAGCCGTGGAAAAGGAGATTAGAATTGTAAACCTTATACATGCTGCCTTTGGCAAAGAGGAAGCGGATATGCTTTTGAAGGCGCTCGCTCCTTATGAATGAAGTCCTCAGTTTTTGGACGACCTCCCATTCCTGGCGAGTCAGCTCATCGGGGTGATCCGGGTGAAGAGTGGGGAAATGGATGTCTTTCAAGGGATATTCCTTCTGATCCAGGGTAATGGTTCCGCTTTGGAGATTGATTTTATCCAAAAGCAGCCGATCGGCCATCTCCTCAGGAAAGCTTCTTTTTATAATGGCCGCCTCCAGCTTGAATTGTATGATGGCCATGGCTTTGTGCATCCTGGCGGTCAACAGATATTCCTTGTCATCCATGGGCTCGTCGGGCTTGATTTTAGGGAGGAAGAGGGTGCAAGGGTCATCCTGGTAGGTATCCATTGCAAAGGTCACCAGGGGCAGCAGGTTAATCCCGTAGCCTTCCCGGATGGTGTCAAGATTGGAATAGCTTGAGGCAATTCTTAGAACATTGGCAATACACGCATCGCTACCGGCTGCGGCGCCAATCCATAACATATCGTGGTTCCCCCATTGAAAATCTACCACATTATAGTCCATTAAGGCATCCATGATCAGCTCGGGCCCGGGTCCTCTATCGAAGATATCCCCCAGAATGTGAAGCCTGTCCACGGCCAGCTTTTGAATCAGCCTGCACATGGCCAGGATAAAGGCATCACCGCTATCGGTGGACATAATGGTTTTAATGATCTGGTTATAGTACTCCTCCTTGTCGGGAGCCTTCTGTTCATGGAGAAGCTCTTCGATGATATAGGCGAAGTCCTTGGGTAGAGCCTTTCTTACCTTGGAACGGGTATATTTTGAGCTGACCATCCTGCACACCTTAATGAGCCTGCGCAGCGTGATCTCGTACCATTCCTCCTGATTTTTTCCATTGGCCTTGATAAGGCTGAGCTTTTCTTCGGGGTAATAAATAAGGGTGATAAGAGCATTCCGTTCCTCGGCGATGAGGGAGTTGCCGAAAACCTCGTTGACCTTGTGGCGAATAACTCCGGAAGCACTCTTGAGCATATGGGTGAAGGCTTCATACTCCCCGTGGATATCACTCAGGAAAAACTCGGTTCCCTTAGGTAAATTGAGAATGGCCTGAAGGTTGATGATCTCCGAGCTGGCTGAGCGCATGTCAGGGTACTTGGTGGATAATAGCTGCAAATACTTGAGATCGGAGGGGGGGATGTTTATCTTTTCTTGATTCATTGGTTCACCTTTTTCTTTGCCTTTGTATTGTATGTTTGTTCTGTCATTTATCAGTTTATCATATTTCATCATGGATGATGAGACGGTTTTCCGAAAGCGTTTGGCAAATGGGGAGCTTGCGATGCTTTTTTGTTTCCAACAAATTGCATATAAAAAGGTGCCCCCTACACTGAGGACACTAAAAATTTAGCATTATTTTGATATCAATCGATTCAAACCAAATACATCAATAGCGTTTCGCCACATTAAATTCTCATAAGCTTCTTTTGATATATGTTTGGGGAGTTCACTGAAATAGTCCTGGTACAAAGACCTCTCACCCTTTGGATTGCACAAATAGGTGTCGACGCCGTCGATGGGCATGTCGCTGCCAAATACTATCTTTTTACTGCCGTATCTTTTGATGGCTTCAATGGTCGTATCCATGGGTACCCATGTGGTATCGCCATAAAGGTTGTCGGCCTTTCCTAGGAGGTCCAGCGCTTTCTTGTTGTCTGTTCCGAGCCCCATATGTGCCATCACAAATTTCACCTTGGGGAACATTTTGGCAGCCTCATATACGTGAACTGGATCCGCCGCCTCACAGCCCCCAGTATGTGACATTACGGGAATACCAAGTTTCTCCGCCAGCTCCAAATAGGGCAGCACTCGCTTATCCACCGGGGAAACATTGGAATGGTAGGGATGAAGCTTTATAGCACATAGAATATCTTTATTGTTATACATAATATCGGTCAGTTCAGTTGTAAGCCCCTGTGTGACAGGCTTAACCCAAGGGGCCACTCCAATTTTTGTGGGATACTGCCTTGCAAATCGTATTGCTCGGAGGAAAGCTTCTTCCTGTGAAACCTGTACTTCGTAGGGAAGGAGCCTTTGTTGGTGATCCAGCTCCGCCGCATCTCCGTTAGAAACCACTACAAAATCAATTCTATATTTTTCTATAGCTTCGATGACTTTTGTCTCGCTCATGTCAAAGCCGAGGAGTTCGCCGCCTATATGCACGTGTGTATCGATGATCATATACTCCTTTTTCCTCCTGAAATAAAAAATGGTTTTGTGTTTTCACATTCCTTGATTTCGTCTACATCCCCATAAAAAGTCATAGTTTTGGGGGCTTTCCTTTGTGAGTAATAATTTCTGCTTGGTCATTTAAATATAACGCAGTCTTACCGTTTTTATCAAACTATCACCTTACTTCAATAGTGTCAATTGTAGGAATAGAACCCTTAAAAGACGAGAAATAAGAAGGAAAAACTCAAATTTCTCGTAGAATTTTGGAATCCTTCCCGCAAGCGGGCTTCTTGCCACGGTTTTGCTACCGCAACCCCTTAAAGCAAGACCGGATTCTCAAAATATCTAGACGAGAAATTTGAGTTGTGATTGGTTGGTCAAAAAACAGCCAATTGGATGTTTTCAAGAGGAAGATAATAGGATATTCTATAATTGGATTAATCCAAAACATGCCAAAGGGGGTATAAACTTTGCAGATCAAAATTGATAGAGAGTCAAAAACTCCCATTTATCTTCAAATCAAAAACCAACTCCGAGGAATGATTTATAATGGATCTCTGATACCGGGAAGCCAACTTCCGCCCGAGCGAAAGCTTGCGGAAAGCCTTGGCCTCAACCGGAGCACCATATTAACCGCTTATCGGGAACTGAAAGCCGATGGGCTGGTGGATTCCCATGTGGGCAAGGGAACGGTGGTGCTACCAGTGCTTTCCCAGGTTTCTGAGAAGTATGACAGCATGGAAATCCCCGCTTTCCATCAATTTTTCAGCCAGACTGCTGAGAGAGCCAATGACCCCTTGTTAAATGATCTGCTTCGTATGGCCAATCAAAAGAAGACCATCTCCTTCTCAGCGGGTATTTCCGCCCTCGAGAATGATCCTGTTGAAAGCCTTAAGGGGATTGAAAAAGAACTTCTGGAACAATCCGATCATTTTGCCCTTAAGCATATGCCCACCGGAGGACTGCCTTCCCTCCGAGAAAACATTGCCTGGCTAATGGGGGAAAGGGGGGCTAAGATTAGGGCAGACGAGATCATAGTACTCTCAGGCTCACAACAGGGAATATCCCTGGCGGCCCAAGCCTTTTTAGATTTCGGAGATGTGGTCATCGTTGAAGAACCCTCGTTTTTTAGTGCGTTACAGATTTTTCATACTGCCGGTGCCCGGATCATTGGTGTTCCTGTTGATGAGAACGGCATGAAAGTGGAGGTTTTGGAGCAACTGTTGAGGCGTTATCGTCCAAAGATGATCTATACCATGCCCACCTACCAGAATCCCAGTGGTGTATCCATGAGCCTGGAGCGGCGCCGTCGGCTATTGGAGCTGGCCTATCAAGAGAAGGTATTAATACTGGAGGATGACCCCTACGGAGAGCTCAGGTTTGAAGGGCCAAAGCTCCCCTCTTTGTTTGAGTTAGATTCCTATGGCTATGTCATGTACCTCAGTACTTTTTCCAAGATACTGTTTCCTGGGATACGCATCGGCTGGATGGCCGCCCATCCACAGATCATTCACCAGATGACCATGCTAAAGCAGCTCAACGACTTGCATGCCAATAGCATCTCCCAATGGATTGTGGATCGCTTTCTTAAAAATGGCGGGTACAGTGAACACATACAAAGGCTCACTAAAGAATACAGGGAGAAACGTGATTGCATGGCAGAAGCCTTAATGAATCATCCTGTCGAAGGTCTTGAATGGACCAAGCCATTGGGAGGCTTCTTCTTCTGGTTAAAGCTGCCTGATAATCTGCCGCATATGACGCTTCTTGTTAATGCTGAGGAGAACGGTGTCTCCTATGTTCCGGGAACGGCCTTCTTTACCGGGGGCAGAGGAGGGGCTTATATGCGTTTAAACTTTACTTACCCGTCAAAAGAGGAAATTGCTGATGGCATTCAAAGACTGAAGCGGGCGATTAACATAACCTCTATGAGAAACCCCGTCAAATCTGAACGTGAGTTCAAGGACATCATGCCCATTGTATGAATTTTTCTTAGCCTATCCCCTAAAGTTTTTAGTCCGACCTTGTAGGGAGGGTTTATTTTTTCACACCTATCTTTTAAATAATTTGGAGGTTTTAAGATGATACAGAGAACACTTTTTTCTAAACGTATGCAAAATATAAAGGCTTCAGAGATCAGGGAGCTTTTAAAAATCACCGAACAGCCTGAAATCATATCCTTTGCAGGGGGGCTACCGGCACCTGAGCTTTTTCCTTTAAAGGAGCTTTCCGATCTTACAGAAGAACTCATTCTGACTCAGGGGAAAAGGGCCCTTCAGTATTCCACAACAGAAGGCTACACTCCATTAAGGGAAAAAATCTGTGAAAGGATGAAGGCGGTTTTTAAAGTCAGTGTTGCTCCCGAGGAGACCTTGATAACCTGTGGGTCACAACAGGCTCTGGACTTTATCGGTAAAGCTCTTCTGGATAAGGGAGACGAGGTTCTGATGGAAAGCCCGTCCTATTTAGGAGCCATCAATGCTTTCAGGGCTTATGAGCCTCAGTTTGTGGAGGTTGCTACCGACGAAGAAGGAATGATACCCGAAGCGCTAGAGGAAGCACTCAAGAGCTCCAAACGCCCCAAATTTATCTATGTCATCCCTGATTTCCAGAATCCCACAGGGCGTACATGGAGCTTGTCCCGAAGAGAAGCCTTGATAAAACTGGCCGATAAATATCAGGTTTTGATTGTTGAAGACAATCCCTATGGAGAGCTTCGTTTTGAGGGCGATCCGGTTCCTGCTGTTAAATCACTGGATCAGAATGGCCGGGTTATTTATCTAGGAACCTTTTCGAAAACCCTTTGCCCTGGGATGCGGATAGGGTGGATTGCCGCTGCTCGGGAAATAGTGGAGCCGTTGGTTCTTATCAAACAGGGGGCAGACCTTCATACCTCCACCTTAAGCCAGATGCAAATTAATCTTTTTATGGAGAATTATTGCCTGGATGACCATATCCAAAGAATTCGAGAGGTCTATAAAAAGCGACGGGATACCCTGATTCAATCCATGGAGCATTTGTTTGATCGGGAGATTTACTTTACACATCCCTCCGGAGGACTGTTTTCGTGGGTTGAGCTACCCGAGGAAAAGGATAGCCGTGTCCTTCTTGAAAAGGCTATCGCCCAAAAAGTAGCCTTTGTTCCGGGTGGCTCCTTCTTCCCCTGTAGCCCTAAGCATCATACCCTGAGACTTAATTTTTCAAATATGCCTGAGACACGCATTGTCGAAGGTGTAGAACGGTTAGCAAAGCTGTTTAACCGGTGAATAAAGAACGCTCCCTCCCTTTAGCGGTGAGATGGCAAAATGCTTGTTAAAAGAGTCAGTCCTTAAGGCTATGAATGATGAAAATGCTACAAGACTATGGGAACTGTCGAAAAATGTGCGGTTTTAGGGCCCAAGGGGTAAGTGCTTACCCCTTCCACCCTGCGTAAGAAGCTTTTACCTATTGTAGAAAGGTTTTTTTCACTATAAGATGAGAGAGTGGAGGTTTATCAATGTCTTTGAGTTTTCAAGTATCCAGGGAGGAATCTCGATAAATTGGAAATAGTCTAAACATAGGTTTCAAAATCCTGAATCAACATCTAAGAAGGAGACATCTGTGATGAAAAAGAAAAATGAACGCACTCGGGCGCTGCTCTTGCTGGTGCTCACCGCAGCCTTGTGGAGCCTGGGAGGACTATTGATCAAATCCGTTAATGCCCATCCCTTGGCGATTTCTGGAATACGTTCAGCCATTGCTGCCGTCGTAATTTTGATTTACATAAGGAAACCGCGCTTTACCTGGTCTTTTGCCCAGATAGCCGCAGCAGTATCCTATGCGGCCACGGTCATCCTCTTTGTTTCAGCTAATAAGTTTACCACTGCGGCTAATGCTATCCTTATCCAATACATTGCGCCCATCTATGTGGCTTTATTCAGCGCATGGCTGCTTAAAGAAAAGGTTAAAGGCATTGATTGGGTCGCCATCGCCGTAGTTCTTGGAGGGATGGTTCTCTTTTTCATGGAGAGTTTGGATACACGAGGGCTTCTGGGGAATCTGTTTGCCGCGCTCAGCGGTCTATCCTTCGGATTGTTTGCCATCTTTATGAGGATGCAAAAGGACGAGTCTCCCATAGAGTCGGTCATTTTGGGCAACCTCATCACAGCACTTATTGGGGTACCCTTTTTGTTTGAGGCCATGCCGAGCAGTCAGGGTTGGCTTTGCCTGATCCTACTGGGCATTGTGCAATTAGGCATTCCCTACATTCTTTATAGTGAAGCCATTAAAAACGCTACGGCTCTTGAAGCCACACTTATCCCTGTTATAGAGCCCATCCTCAACCCCATCTGGGTGGCCTTACTGCTCCACGAAATTCCAGGCCTGCTTTCTATTCTGGGGGGTATTATCGTTGTTGTAGCCGTAACTCTACGCTGTGTGGTCGTGTCCATTCAGGCTCAAAAAGAGAAACCGGAAGAAAAAATGGAGGAGCTAGCCGGGTGAAGAATAACTCTTTTTCTCTTCAGGGGGCGTAAAGCTTCTTATAAAAAGATTGTCCCTTTCCAAAAGGTCGGAAATGGTATCAAAGCCCAGACGATGGAGCAGGTCAATGACATGAGGATTGTCAATGGGGGTTTTATAGGTTGCCAGGTTGCCATAATCATTGACATGCTCGGTGCCCTCCTTATAGGGGATGATGGCCTTGGGGCCGCCTACACAGCCGCCTACACAGCCCATTCCCTCCATAAAGTTAGCCTTGATATCCCCCTCCATGAGTTCTTTCAAAAGCCTTTTGCATTCAACAACCCCATTGGCCTGAGTAGCCCGCAAGGGAATCTTTCTTTCGGGTGCTAGCCGGTTAAGGGTGTTTTGAACCGCCTCGCTGACACCACCTGTACGGGCATAAATCCTCCCGGCCATGGAGGAATGATCCCGCATGTCCTCGGGCATATCTGCAGGGTTGATACCCGCAAGCCTGAATAAATCATCCACCTCCTGAAAGGTAAGGACATAGTCCACTGCATCGCGGATATCCGGTTCCTTGGCCTCAGCCTTTTTGGCGACACAGGGACCGATGAAAACAGTGACAGCATCGGAATGTATACGTTTGATAGCCCTTCCGCAGGCCACCATGGGTGAGACCGATGGGGGCATATGGGGAATGAGCTCATGATAGACCTTTTTGATCATGGCTATCCATATGGGGCAGCAGCAACTGGTCAGCATGAAATCCTTGTCCTCATGTATGGAGCGATCAAATTCCAAGGCTTCCTTAAGGGTTAGAATGTCTGCAAACAAGGCCACCTCAAGCATGCCGTAGAAACCCAGCCTTTTAAATGCTGAACGAAGCTTTCCGGCTGTGACATCCAATGTAAATTGACCATTAAAGGCTGGAGCGATCATGGCATAGACTGGTTTTTCTTTGGCATTGAGAAGCTCCAGTATGGGAAGAAGATCTTTGCGCTCAATCAAGGCCTTATTTGAACAGGCCTCCACACATTGGACGCATCCCGTACAGTTTTTATGGTCTATGGTGATATGCCCCTGTTCATCCCTTTTGATGTTCGAGAATAAACAGGCCACTTCGCAGGATGAGCTCTCCTTATCCTTACAGTTTTCACAATCCTCAAGTTGCATGACTGCCGACTGATTTTCAGGGTGAAGCAGGCAATCCAGATGGTGCTTGTTAAAATTGCCATGGGCCTCTATGTCACGGATTTCTTCATTAAGCTTATGATTGAGTGATGCTTTGACCAGCCTGTTGTAAAGGTCTCTAAAAGTTTCCAAGATGTTGCCCCCCTCTTTGAATATCTATTTTTTCCTATCAGAGATCAGCCTATTCAATCGGTACGCTGCCCACCACCTGAATGAGTTTCTGATTGGTTTTGCATCGGTACATAGCTTTATCGGCCCGGACAAAAACACTGTTCAAATCCTTATCCTTGCCCTTTTGATAGGAATCCATGCCATAGGCCATACTGATCTTGAAGCTGGCGGCATGTTCATTATAATTATCTATTTTTTCAAAAAGTTCTGCAACTGCTTCATTGATGACGGAGATGGGGGTGTTTCGTATAATCAAGGCAAACTCATCCCCACCGATACGGTAGATTTCACCTAGCTTTCCCAAGGTGGCCCTTAAGATTCTGGCACCCTCTATGAGAAGACGATCCCCCTCGGTATGTCCCAGGGTATCGTTCACGATCTTGAGGTTGTTGATATCCAAGACAATCAATGTTACCGAGGTTTCGGAACACAGACAGGGGCTAAGGCATTGAATCGTTTTGTCAAAGGAGGTCCTGTTTTTGAGGCGGGTTAGAGCGTCTGTATAGGCCAAGGAATGGAGCACCCTGTTCTTGGTGTGGATATCCCGCATATGAAGCAGGTTCTGTCCCATGCTCGAAGAGGAGAAGACGATAAACAAAAGCATTCCCAGCCTGAAAAAGCTCTGGGTATTCATTCTCGGGGTTTCAGCCAGATAGTAGAGCACAACATCGACCATGATAAAAATACCAAATATCAGGCACCCATAAAAAAAGGTCCGGATATCCTTGTTTCCTACACGGATCTCCTGAATTCCTGCATAGATCATGTAAAGTATAGTGAGGGCGGCCAATACGTGAAACATCGGTAATAAAAGGATATAATCCATCAGATTGTGGATTTGAAGCAAAGTCCCGGATATAAAAAAGAGAAAGAAGGCACAACATAAATAAAGAAGGTTACGGCTTCTCTCGGGATGGAAGACCCTCCTAACAAAAAGCAAAAGGGGAATGGGTAGACTGAACAATGAGATGAGGGCCAGATTGGTCATAAAAATAGGGTCATCAAAAAACAGTAGCAAAAGCTTCCTTTCCGCGGCAATCCATAAGCCCGAGAGAATTGAAAAAAAAGCAAGGTGGAGAGCTCCCGTACTTCGCATTTTCCTCAAGGCCATTTTCTTGTGAGTAAAAATAAGAATGATCCCCAACAAGATTGAGAAAACCGATAGGGCTAAGGGGAGGAGATCCCCTTTGACAATGCTTAAAATATGGGAGCTTTTTGAACCCATCCAGACCTGTCGGATAATGCCTGAAAAAGCACTATAGGGTGAGGTAAGAGTTATGGTCAATACGTCCCCGGATGTATAATCGAAGAGGGAGACCAGGTGAACGGCGCTCCCTGGTGATTGACCGAACCACTTGGGGGAAGGATGATAGTCGTAGATAAGACGATCGTTTATATAAATACTAACATTCTGCTGTTCCGTTATGAAATAGAGGGTTGGCTCATCAAAAGATGTTTCGGGTAAAGAACAGCTTATGCTGATGGGCGTATGAGGCGGAATGTCATGGAGAACCGTGGGAAGCTCAAGGGACGTCGTTGAGGCGGTGGCAGGCTGAGAGAGCGTCCAGTGCTCATTGAGGGGAGCAGACGTATATAAAGCCCTTCTTCCTCCTGAAAATGGGAAGAGGGAGAGCAGAAGAATCGCAGCAACAGGTATCAAGATTAAAATCAAGGTTTTCCCCAGAATTCTCTCTTTTTTCAAATGCGGATCTCCTTCTAGGATATGGATATGACTAGTTTATTTTACAAAATAAGCATAGCATGGTTGCTGGCATAAATCAATCAGAGGGTGAATTTGTAATGGGGGTGATAAAATTAGAAAAAGCAATGAAAGTACCCATATAATTATTTCCAAAATTCAAGGCCATGTTATATAATAAACGTAGCTTTATTGAGAATCAGGTTGAGAAATAAACAAGAGAGGGAATAACTATGAAATATGATAATCTTTATGACGTAAGGCCCATTAAAGACTTGAAGGAAATGCTGGAGTCAAGCGCTGCTCTCTATGGCAGTAAAGCTGCCTTTCTTGCTAAATCAAAGGAGAAACCTGATTACTACCCTATTACTTACAACCAATATCTTTCCGATGTTAACGCTTTGGGAACCGCCCTCATCAGCATGGGACTGAAGGGTGGGAAAATAGCACTTATCGGTGAAAACAGGTACGAGTGGTCCGTTTCTTACCTGGGTGTTGTCAATGGTACAGGAATTGTTGTTCCCCTGGATAAGGAATTACCCCCCCATGAAATCGAGTCCCTGATTGACCGTTCCGAGGCTGATGCCATTATCTATTCAGGGAGCATAAAAAGTAAGATTGACCCCCTCCTCCAGAGAGAATCGTCCCTTCGTTATTTTATCTGCATGGATGCTGACCTGGCCGATGATAAGGTGCTTTCCCATCAATCCATTCTGGAAAAAGGCCATAAGCTAATAAAGGAAGGAAATCGGGATTTTCTTGATGCTGAAATTGACAGAGAAGCCATGAACATGCTTTTGTTCACGTCGGGAACCACAGATAAATCAAAGGCTGTCATGCTTTCCCATAAAAATATTTCAGAAAATTTAATGAATATGTGTTCAATGCTCTATATTGATGAAAAGGATATCTTTTTATCCATTCTTCCCATCCATCATACCTATGAATGCACCTGCGGGTTTTTATGCCAGATTTATAGAGGCTGCACCATTGCCTATTGTGAAGGACTCCGCCATATTGTTAAGAATCTGAAGGAATCGGGATGTACCATGATGCTGGGTGTTCCGCTGGTCTTTGAATCCATGTACCGTCAGATCATCAACCAGGCCATTAAGCAGAAGGGTAAGGCGGCCATTAAATTTGCTCTGGGTCTGAGCAATACTCTTTTGAAGGTGAAGGTGGACATACGCAAGAAGTTATTCAAACAGATCCATGAAGGCCTCGGAGGGAAGGTTCGCATGTTCATCAGCGGGGCGGCCGGAATTGATCCCCACATTGCCAAAGGCTTCAGAGGGTTTGGCATAAGCCTAGTTCAAGGTTATGGCCTGACAGAATGCTCCCCCATTGTTGCACTTAACCGGAATAATAATTATAAGGATGAAGCTGCTGGCCTGCCCCTTCCCAATCTGGAGGTAGAGATTTACCAACCCGATGAGGATGGCATTGGAGAAATCCGGTGTAAGGGTTCCAGTGTAATGTTGGGATATTATAAAAATTCTGAAGCCACCGAAGAGGTTCTCAGAGACGGGTGGTTCTATACCGGGGACAGTGGCTTTATTGATAAGGATGGTTTTGTGCATATCACGGGACGGAAAAAGAATGTGATCATCACCGGAAACGGAAAGAATGTCTTCCCCGAAGAGATAGAAACTCTCCTCAACAGAAGTCCCTATATCAAGGAATCCCTGGTCTACGGACATGGCCAGTCCGACGGAGATACGGTTGTCTGTGCAAGGCTTGTACCGGACCATGAAAAAATTGATGAGGATATTAAGAACAATGATGCTCCCGGTACGACGACCGAGTCAATTATTGAGAAGGAAGTACGCCGCATCAATAAGGATTTGGTATCCTATAAGCATATTAAGGATTACACCTTACAGGAGGAAGAGTTCGTAAAGACCACAACCAGGAAAATCAAACGCCATGAGGAATTAAAACAATAAGCCCTGAGTAGGTCTATAGACAATCTTTCTTGAATCCTAATTTGAAACCTTATTTTAAGCACCTTGGGATGTCTTGATTCGATGATTCGGGCATCCCTTTTATTCTCTTATCAGACGTTTGAGGTGTTTAAGCGTATTGTTAGTGGATGGGGTTTTCAAAGGATTATTAAATGAGAGTTTAAAATGGCATACTATGCTTTGATAATATCCATCACATTTAAAGAACAGGTGAAAAAATGGTAAAAGTTTTATGGGCCTTGGCCGGTTCGTCCATGGGGGCCATTGGGATGATTTTTCAGAAAAAGGGCATCCAATGGATGGATCTTAGAAAGAACAAACAAAAAGGTGCGTTGAATTCTTTTCTCATTTGGATTGCAGGTATCCTCATAGCCTATGTGTTATCGGCCCTTCCCAACAGTATTGCCTCAAATGCTCTGCCACCCCACATTATTACAGCCATGGCCGGGTGGGAGATCGTTGTCATTGTTTTTCTTTCCCGGGTATTTTTAAAGGAACGAATTTATAAGTCCGATATATTCTATGCTTTCCTCATTGTCTGCTCAACGGTGGTGATAGGCTTAAGGACCAGTCCATCAGAGTATTTACGGGACCACCTGCTTTGGAAAATACTCCTATTCCTGCTCCCCAGTATTTTTCTTATACCGCTTCTGTTTAAGAATCTTACCTCAAAGTTAAAGGCCACTTTTCTTTCTGTATTTGCAGGATGTATGGGCGGCGTTGCGCTTGTCTATTTTAATATTTTGGTCCGTACTCTTTTCGCTAACGGAATCAAGGGGATTCAGATCAGCATTCTGGTACTTTACTTGCTCTCGGCGGGTTTTGGTTTAATCACCGAGCAATCCTCTTATCGGATCGGGGAGATGACTGTGGTGGCCTCCATCCGCCTTAGCTTATATATTGTTTATCCTGTTTTTTGCTCCATGCTGCTGTTTAAGTCAGGGATGGATGCTCTTCAATTTATTGCTACGGGTGCCATTATATACTCCTGCTATGGAATCTTTAAAAAGAGATAAACAGAGCTGCTCTTTTGAAAGAATCTTTGTTAAATTTGTGTTAAACGCCAATTTTCCCTCCTCATTGCCTTTAATTGTCGAAGAAGCATATGCTATAATGTTTACGCTTGTTAAATACAAGTTAAGTTTTATGACGTGAACTTTATATTATGCCTGATCCCTTGATATGAGGGCTCTTAACTGAGAGGAGAAGTCTATGTCATTTGCGTTAATCATTGTTATGTTACTGGTGTGTGCTTCGGTTTTTGTGAACGGATGGACGGATGCTCCAAATGCGATAGCGACAGTTGTCTCTACGCGCGTTTTAAGTGCTAAGGCCGCAGTCCTTCTTGCAACGGTATTCAATTTGGCAGGAGTTTTTCTGATGGGGACTGCGGTGGCCAATACCACTGCAAAAATTGTCGAGATTGGTACCGGTCACGATGCACTTATCACCCTTGCAGCCGCGCAGCTCTCCATTGTTATCTGGGCTTTGTCCGCCTGGAGATACGGCATTCCTACAAGCGAAAGCCATGCGCTTATCGCAGGCTTGATGGGAGCGGGTATTTCTCTTAACGGGCTCGGAGCCTTTAAATGGGAAGAATTTAAAAAAGTATTGATTGGTCTGTTGGTTGCAACTGTCTTGGGTTTTCTCTCAGGGCTGCTCACAACCAAAGGTGTTACCTTTTTGTTTAGAAATGCTAATCGGCGGAAAGCCAATAACTTTTTCTCATGGGGACAGATTGCCTCTGCGGCGCTGATGGCTTTTAGTCACGGTGCTCAGGATGGACAGAAGTTTATGGGGGTATTTGCTCTGGCCCTTGTGGTAGGAGGCATATACCCGCCCAGTGAAACGCTGGTGATTCCTGTTTGGATTATGCTTCTTTGTTCCCTCCTCATGGCCGTTGGTACCTCCATCGGAGGCTACAAAATCATTAAGACCATGGGTATGGATATGGTGAAGCTTGAAAAGTATCAGGGCTTTGCCGCCGAAATAGGGGCATCGGCCTGTATGATGGGAGCCACCTTTTTCGGAATCCCCTTAAGCACAACCAACGCCAAAGGTACCGCTATTATGGGTGCTGGCGCGGCCAGAAGACTTTCCAATGTCAACTGGAATGTTGTTAAAGAAATGCTGACAGCATGGGCTTTAACCTTCCCCGCATGTCTCGCCCTAGGATTTATCATGGCCACGGTGTTTAGGTTCATATTCTAAGGAGGTTACATTTATGGGTTTATTTGCGAACAAGGAAACCGACTATTTCGAGTTATTTGAGATTTCCATCTCCTATTCCAGCCAAGCGGCAAAATCCCTTCAAAAGGCATTTGTGGATGGGGTCATTGACTACCAGGAAATTCAGAATCTGAAATCCATTGAACACGAGGCCGATTCCCACGTCCATCGTTGTCTGAAGCTTATTGAGGAAGCCTTTGTCACACCTATTGACCGATCAGACATTGTCGAAATTGTAAAGGAAATTGAGAATATTACAGATAACATTGATTCTATTGCTAACCATACCTATATGATGTGTGTTAAAGAGGTTAACGAGGCGGCTCAGAATCTCATGAACCTTGTAGTTGAGGCATGTACAAAGCTCGAAGAGCTTATGAAGGTGCTCAAAAACTATAAAAAAGAGCTTAAAAAGATTGATGATCTTATTATTGAGATCAACCATATCGAAGAGGTAGGGGATAAGACCTATCTTCATGCTATGCGGTCTCTCTTTGAGTTTGAGACTGATGCCAAGAAGATTATCATCTGGAAGCTTCTTTATGAGAAGCTTGAAAATGCACTTGATAAATGTGAGGATGTCGCTGACATTGTTCAGAAGATAATTATTGCACGAACCTAAAGCATGGGATGATGGAATAACTTCAAGACAGTAAAGGTAAAGAGCGTTTCATAGGGGACGCTCTTTTTTTGCACTAATAAAGTAATAAAAGAGGTTAATAAACAGCATGAATTAGGTAATACTAAGGACATTTCCAAAGAATAGTGGTTTTGATAGTCTCAGGTTAATTCGAGACTTTTTTGCGGGGTGTACGTGCTTGGGAAAAGGAATGAATACGGATAACCAATTAAGTGGAAATAATACCAGCATACCTCTTGTCAGATCCTTGGACGAGAATATTGAGCAGTTCCAAAAGCTTTTTCAGGGGGATGATACGTTCATTTCCAGGTTCTTTTCCAATCAGGACTCAGCAAAGCCACGATTTTGTATTCTGTATATTGATGGAATGGTTGATGCGGATATAGCAAACCAATACATTATTCAGCCCCTGGTTCAGTGTTCTCTCCCTAAAGGCTCTGAAAGAAACATGGACATAATTCTGAAGCAGGTTGTTTTATCCAACAAGGCAGAAAAGCTGTGTGATGTGAGTGAAATCATTAAGCGCATTCTACGTGGAGAAAGTGCCTTGTTCATGGACGGTTCCAATGAGGTAATCCTGGTCAGTACCAGGGACTTGAGGGCAAGAAGCATCCAGGAGCCCATCAATGAGCAGGTCATGCGTGGACCCCGGGAGGGGTTTGTGGAGCCCATACTGGTGAATCTCTCCCTCATCAGAAGAAAGTTGGCCACACCCAATCTAAAATTTGTATCCAGAGAATTAGGAAGGTACACTAAAACAAGGATCTTTGTTTGCTATCTGGATGGGGTGGTTAATCATCAGATTCTTGACGAAGTCTTTATCAGGCTAAACAAAATTGATATTGATGGAATTCTAGATTCTGGGAATATAGCAGAGCTTATTATGGATGCGCCCTATTCTCCTTTTGAGACCATTGGTATCACTGAACGGCCAGACATTGCAGCAGCCGATCTTCTTGAGGGCCGTATTGTTATATTGGTGGATGGTACTCCCGTAGCCCTCACCATACCTTTTTTGTTTGAAGAATACTTCCAGACCGATGATGACTATTATATCAATTTCTACTTCTCCTCTTTCAACAGAATTTTGAGGTATTTAAGCTTTTTTCTGACCATTGCCTCACCGGGGATATATGTGGCCATGTTAACCTTCCATCATGAAATGATTCCATCCCCTCTTCTATTCAGTATATCAGCGGCTCGGGAAGGTGTCCCCTTTCCGACTATTGTAGAAACCATAGGCCTTTTATTTGTCTTTGAGATCATGAGAGAGGTGGGGCTTCGGGTGCCCATCACCATAGGGCAAACCATCAGTATCCTAGGCGCTCTTGTCTTAGGGACAGCGGCAGTGGAGGCAAGGATTGTCAGCGCCCCGGTAATTATCCTTGTGGCTATAACCGGTCTGACAGGACTCATTACCCCAAGAATTAAAACCCCTGTGATCATCATCCGGTTTATATTGACGCTGATGGCGGGCTTCCTGGGGCTATATGGCGTGTTGTTCGGCATGATTGCTATGTTCCTACACTTGTGCAGTCTGCGCTCCTTTGGTGTTCCCTTCATGATGGCTTTCACCTCTTTGAGGCCGGAGGACATTAAAGATTCGGTGATACGTGCCCCGCTGTGGCTTATGAAAAAACGCCCCAGGTTTATTTCAGGTAGGAACAGAACCCGTAAGGGCGATAGGAGTAAGAGCTCATGAAGAAAATTTTACTAGGTATTTTGGTCTTAGGCTTCATGCCTGTCGTTTTGGCTGGCTGTTGGAATTACAGAGAGGTTACGCAGTTGACGATCATAGCAGGGGTTGCTGTAGATAAAACCGAGGAGGGGGAGTATCTCCTTACAATAGAGGCAGTGGACCTCCATAAAGCGGGTAGAGAGAGTAATTTGAAATCGGTCTTATTGGAAACACGGGGAAAATCTATTCTGGATGCAGCCAGGAATAGCATCAACATTAACTATCCCAAGCTCTACTGGGGTCATGCCACAACGGTTATTATCAGCCAGGAGGTGGCGCAGGATGGCCTTGCCGAAATTCTGGATTTCCTTTGCAGGGATGCCGAGCCACGACTGAGCATGGATTTGCTTATCTCCCATGGAAAAACCGCCAAAGAGATTCTTGATGCCAATGTACTAACTGCGGAGATCAAATCTTTGGAGATCAAAGACATCCTTGATGAAGAAAAAAGTCTATCCAAGGTAGTCCCCATTCAGGTGTACCAGTTTATTAATGCTCTGGGGGGGGACGGAATTTCAGCCATAGCAGCCTGTATAGATGTCACAGAGCAAAAGGGGGAAAAAATTATACAACTTTGGGGAACCGCCCTCTTTTCGGAGGATAAGCTCATAGGCTTTATTGGGCAGGAGGAAACACAAAGCCTTTGTTTCGTCCTTAATGAAGTCAGAGGAGGGGTTCTGGTTGTCGAACTGGGTCCGAAGGAAGAGGATGGAAAGATGACTTTTGAAATCCTTAAAAGCAAGACGGAAGTAAAGCCTTCCTATACCGACGGTAAGCTGTCCCTTCAGGTCAATATAGAGACCTCTGTAGCGCTGGACGAGGTTGGAGGTCAAAAGAGTTTTGATCAAGAAAGGGCAGTTGAAGAACTGACAAAAAAATGTGAGGAGTATCTGAAAAATCAGACAGAAGGTTTGATAAAAAAAATTCAGACTCAATATGGGTCGGATGTTTTCGGCTTTGGAAGATGCGTTTTTAGATCATTGCCTGATGTATGGCGGAAAATGGGGAAACAATGGGGCACACACTTTAAAGAGCTCGAGGTCACTGTAACACCCATTATTAAATTTGAGCATTCGGGTTTACTGAGAAAGCCCGTAACGGTAGGAGATTGATTAAATGACGACAACTGTTGCAGTTTTCATCATTTGTGCTGTATTAGTTATTATTGATGTCATCCCTCTTTATCAGGGTCAGCAATGGTTATCCTTTTTTGTTTATATTGGCCTTTTAATTGCCGCGCTGGGTCTATCTGTCTGGTTGGATTTTAGCGTAGAGATTTACAGTCCATCGGATCTGTTTAAAAAAATAGTTACCCTCATCTGGGGAATTAAACAAGACTAAGGAGGATGCCATGTATAAAGAAATCATCAATTCCAGGCAGGCAATAGTTCTCCTATCAGGATTTATTGTCGGAAGCACTGCCATACTCGGTGTGGGAACAGACACAAAGCAGGATGTGTGGATCACTATTCTATTGGCTATGATATTGGCTAGCATTATTTATTTTGTATACGCCAGAATAATCGCCCTTGTTCCTGGCAAGAACCTCTTTGAAATCCTGGATTTCCTCTTTGGAAAAATCGTTGGGCGAATGGTATCGGTTGTTTTCATCTGGTATGCCTTTTACCTGCAGGCTCTGGTAACGCGAAGCTTTACAGAATTTATCCGAGCTATCTCGCTGCAGGAAACACCCCTGTTTATTATTGCCCTTTCTGCGTCCCTTTTGTCCGCCTGGGCCATCAGGGATGGTCTGGAGGTGTTTGCCCGATGGGCGTCAATCTTTTTCCCCATTGTGGTGATTTTTATCCTGATCATCACTTTTCTGACCATACCTTGGATAGGGTTTGAAAATCTGTCGCCCACACTTTATAACGGGATAGGACCTATTATTAATAGTGCCACCTCGGCTTTTTCCTTTCCCTTTGCCGAGGCAGTCCTGTTTATAGCCATCCTCAACAGCCTCCGCCGAAACGAAAGTCCTTACAAGGTCTTCTTTTGGAGTCTTCTGATTGGGGGGCTGCTCATTCTGATTATTGCCACGCGAACAGTTTTAGTTTTAGGGCCCGAAAACACCTCTCTCCAGCATTATGGCTCCTATGCATCGGTCAGGCTGATTAACCTGGGTAATTTTCTTCAACGAATAGAGGTGAGTGTATCCATTGTTTTCATCGTCACTGGTTTTATTAAAGGCTCGGTTTGTCTCTATGCGTCCAGTAAAGGTATTTCCCATCTTTTATTCAACAAAATGGATTATAAAAAGCTGGCTCCACCGATTAATCTGCTGAATGCCCTGTTCTCGCTTATTGTTTTTAAGAATGCCATACAAATGTTCGAATGGGCGGAGCACCTGTACAAATATTTTGCTTTCCCCTTTCAGGTGGTTATTCCCATCATTATGCTCATCGTTGCCGAGGTCAAAACAAGGGAGGCCAAGAATGATAACCAATCCATCCAAGCGGATTGAAAAAGATTACGGTTCCATTAGAAAAATTAAAATTGGGTTTTGTGGTTGAAACAGGAATTTGAGAGAAATATAATGTCAATAGTAGGATGAGTTCCCATTACCATTCGGAGGTTATAGTATGAGTTTTGTCATTGGCCAGTTTAGCGAATCCTTCCCACCCATCATGGACGGTGTGGGCAATGTTGTAAAGAATTATGCGTACTGGCTCAATAGAAAATATGGTTCCTGTTATGTGGTTGCCCCAAGCTTTCCCAAGCATGTGGATAAAGAGGATTACGAGGTTTTGCGCTATAATTCGATAGGCGTCGTCACCCGGCCTCCCTATCGGACAGGCATACCCACTTGGGATGGGATATTTATGAGAAAAATAAAGAATATCCCCTTTGATGTGGTACACACCCACACCCCCTTCAGTTCCGGGAAAATAGCTCTGGACACGGCAAGAAAGCGGGGTGTCCCGGTGATTGCCTCCTTCCATTCCAAATACTACGATGATTTTCTGGAGTCCTTTAAATTGGAAGGTGTGGCCCGCTTTGGGGTTCTTAAGGTGGTTGAATTCTATAATAGCGTGGACTCGGTTTGGACAGTCAACCGTTCCACTGCCGACACCTTAAGGGATTATGGCTATAAAGGAAATATAGAGATTGTCGCTAACGGAACCGAGTACCTGCCGACTGAAAACAGAGATCAGGCTTGTGCCACAGTCAACCAAAAACTCCAGCTTTCAGAGGATGAGCTTGTATTGATCTATGTGGGTCAAATGATCTGGCAGAAGAATACCAGAACCCTTCTGGAAGCCCTTTCGGTGCTTAAAAAAGCTGGGGTTCAATTTAAGATGCTGATGGTAGGGCAGGGGTATGCCTTGGAGGATCTCAAAGAGCTTGCCATTACACTGGATTTAAAGGATTCGGTTTTGTTTTTAGGTGCCATCCATGACCGGGAATATTTAAAGTCGCTGTACTGCAGAGCCCAACTTCTTCTGTTTCCTTCCCTCTACGACAATGCCTCCATTGTTCTTCGTGAGGCGGCATCCCAGAGCTGCCCGCCGCTTTTGATTGAGGGCTCCAATACGGCGGAAGGCGTAGAAGATGGATATAATGGATTTCTTTCACAGAATGGTGCTGAGGCGATTGGATCAAGGATCAGGGAAGCCGTCACAAACCGGGAGGCTATGGCCCAGGTGGGCCTAAATGCTTTTCGTTCCATTTACACCCCCTGGGAGGGTATTGTTGATGATGTGTACAACCGCTACCGTGAGATTGTCAAGTCCTTTAAGAAAATGCACGCCTAGCAGTCACAAATGAACGATTGGGTGATAATTTCATAAACCTTGTGAATGCTTTCTTTAATCTCCTTGCTTCTAAGGAAGCGCAATTGGATTTTCACATTCCCCCTAAGGTTCAGATGTATTTCAGCATCTAGATCCAACCCGCCCACGGTTCCGACCTTATAAAAGGTAATACTGCGATAGGGTATGATGATATAACGAACTTTTTTTCCAAAGAATCCCTTGCGATCAGCAATGAGGATTCTTTTTTCTGTAAGGGCCATTTCATCGCGCAACGAAGAGAAGCAAAGCCTAATGGTTTCATCCGGGCATATTTTTTCCCGCAGTATAACAGAAGGTTCGCTTTCATTAAGAAAGAAATAGATTGTAGGTTTGTATCTTAGGTACTTCAGAAACACAAGCAGTGGCCACCTTTAAATGGATTCTTCTTAAGCTTTGGCAATAATTTATCAAGTTATTCAGCAGTGTTTCTTCGGCTTATCCTCCCACCAGCCGAAGGATATTCTTGCTTCCACCAGCTTACGGCAGGATGGAGCACTTAAAAAAACCAGGTAGTTACCGCCTGGGCCGAAAATAAACTTTCCGTCCTTATCCATGCTTAATGTGGAGTAGGGCGGGACAATGCGATCATAGGCGTTGATTCCACCAGTGGGCGTTTCGCACCCAAATTGTCCGCTGCGTATTTTCACCTGGTTCCTGGGTGGGGGGCAAAGGGCAGTATTGGCTGCCGTCACCCGTGATGAAAAGGTGCCCATATCCAAGGGGCTGGCATTAAACCAAATCTCGGCCGTCAGCGGCTCATCAGAGAAATTAGAAATACCGACGAAGCTCACATAGAGATTGATGTTTCCGCAGGGAGGGTTACACAGCTCTCCCCATGCATGGGTTCCCTGACCCAGGGCCAAAAGTTCAGTTTGTCCAAGAAAATATTTCCCCTCCATGGAGGTATAGGTCGGATAAGGGATGCAGGCTTGCTCTGGAATGAAAAGAGCTGGTTGTGGGCAATCTTTAGCATGATATTCTGAATTCATGGCTGACACTTCCGGTCTTTGGAATAGGGATTCTAATCCAAGATATGAATCTGGAGCCCTTTTGGTGTATTCCAGACGCTGTGACTATCGTTTCGGGACTTGACAGGTTTCGGGGGATAGGATACATTAAATTTAAGTTAAGCGGTTAACTAAGGAGAGAAGCATATGAACGGATGGAGTTGGAAGACAGAGATTGAGGAAAGGGTAAAGCCGGCAGGCGCTGTAAAATCCCTGGTCATTGAGGGAAGAAACGGGCTCATTGGACTCGAACAGGGTATGGCCCGGGTGGTTCCGTTTGGAGAGGGAATGATAAGGGTAACTTTCACTGACAGCGGCTTCAAAGACCTGGATTCCCTGGCCGTTGTGAAGCCCTCCGAGGGTGCCATTAAGCTCTCCGAGGAAGGAGACTGTTTTTCCCTATGGGGGCAGGGTATCACGATTAACGGAAGGAAGGGCGCAACTCCCTTAACCGTTTTGGGGAGGGGGAACAAGGTGCTTTTCAGGCTGGATACTGCTTTCATAAAAAGCAAAGGTTCTATTAGTCTTGAGACCACCATTGCCCCTAATCAAAAATTCTACGGTCTGGGAGAAAAAACAGGCTTTCTGGATAAAAGGGGAAGACGGTATACCATGTGGAATACCGATGACCCATTGCATACCCCCGATAAGGACCCGCTCTATAAGAGCATTCCATTTCTTATCAGCAAGAATGATGATGGGGTGTTTGGTCTTTTTGTGGATTCCATCGCCCTTTCCCAGTTTGATTTGGGTTTTGAAAACCCCGAGCTTCTCAGAATTGCTGTTAACGATGAGGAGTTGGACCTATACATTATTGAGGGTTCCTCTATCAAGGAGATTCTCTCACGCTATACCCAACTGACGGGAAGGATGAAGCTGCCTCCCCTATGGAGTCTGGGCTACCAGCAATGCCGCTGGAGCTATTACCCTGAGGAACGGATTGACCAACTTGCCCAGGAATTTAAATCCCGGGATATTCCTTGTGATGCCATTTATCTAGATATTGACTATATGGACGAATTCCGTGTCTTTTCCTTTGACAGCAATCGCTTCCCCCATCCGGAGCAATTGGCGGGGAAGCTTAGGGAGCAAGGCATTCGGTTGGTTACTATTATTGATCCCGGGGTAAAAAAGGATTCTGATTACCCTGTTTATTTGGAAGGAGCCAGGAAGGACTATTTCTGTAAGCTTCCCACCGGAGAGGTGTATCACGGTAAGGTGTGGCCGGGAATATCGGCGTACCCAGATTTCTCAAAGACCGAAACGCGAAAATGGTGGGGCGAAAGGCATGCAACCCTTTTTGATAATGGTATCAGCGGGATATGGAATGATATGAACGAGCCCAGTGATTTTTCTGTGGAGACCCATGGAGACCGCACCTTAGCGGCTGTACCCAACGATGTGATGATGGACTTTGATGGGAACCCCCGTTCCTTTGCCAAAGGCCATAATGCCTATGGCCTTTTGATGTGTATGGCAACCTTGGAGGGCTTTAAAGCCCTTAAGCCCAATGAGCGCCCCTTCATAGTCACCCGGTCAGCCTATGCTGGAATCCAACGCTACTCAGCGGTTTGGACGGGGGACAATCATAGCTGGTGGGAGCATCTGGCCTCCTCCATCCCCATGTATCTGAACATTGGTCTTTCGGGTGTTCCCTTCGTGGGAGGAGACGTGGGAGGGTTCCAGGGTGAGTGTGAGCCGGAGCTCTTCGCACGATGGATTCAACTGGGGGCCTTTACTCCCTTTTTAAGGGCGCACTCGGTCATCCATAGCAAGGATCATGAGCCGTGGGCCTTCGGACAAGAAGTGGAGAGGATTTCTCGGGAAGCCATCAAGCTGCGCTACAGTCTGATGCCCTATTTTTATAGTGAAATGAGGCATGCTGCTGAAACTGGGCAGCCGCTCATGCGCCCCATGGTTTTAGAATTTGAAAACGACCCTATGACCCATAGAATAGACGATCAGTTCATGGTGGGCCCTTGGCTTCTTGTGGCGCCGGTGGTCAAGCGCCATGCCAGAAAACGTATGGTCTATCTGCCTGAGGGTGGCTGGTATGACTACTATACGAAGGCCTATTACACTGGCGGGACCACCATCATTGCCGAAGCGCCTTTGGACAGAATTCCTCTCTTTATCCGTGCGGGAGCCATTCTTCCTTTCACAGAGCCCGGCCTTAGTACTGAGCTCATGTCCATGGGAAATCTGAGGTTTGAGATTTATACGGGAGCTTCAGGGGTTTTCGACCTCTATGAAGACGATGGGCGCTCCTTTGACTATCGTGAGGGCCAGTTCAATCTCTATCGATTAACCCTTTCCCAGGTAGAGGAGCGGCAAGTCCTAGGCATGGAAGCCTTGTCAAGGGGATACGAGCATGGTTTCAAGACGGCAGAAGTAATAGTCTACAATGCTATGGATAAGCCCGTTAGGAAAGTTCTCACCAGCAAGGACAAGGAAATAACCCTTTGCACCTAAAATAAAGAGAAATATTCTATTATTTACAGACAAAATGAATAGTGTTATGTAATAATATAGGTAAAGATTAACAGGAACTTCTGAGTTTTTTCAGAGGTTCCTTGCTTGAAGGGAGATTCTTACATGACCAGGATGAAAGCCAAACTTTTGGCGGTGTTACTGTGCCTCACCTTGGTGCTTACCTTAATACCGGCCCAGGCTTCCGCTGAGACCACCGGCCTTGTCACAAGAGAGCAGGCTGTGGCAGATCTCATTAATACCATAGGCCTCGGTGCCCTCAATGAAATGGGAAATGACTTAAGCGCATTTTCTGATGGAGCCCAGGTATCTACTGAGTATGCTGATGAATTAGGAATTGCCGTTACCAACGGTATTATATTGGGGAACCCCGCGAAGGAGCTTAACCCTCTCAAACCGGTCACCCGCTTGGAGTTTGCCCTCATTATCAGCCGTTCAGCGCGTGAACTTCCGGCCTTTCTGGCTTCACAGGCCTTCACGGATGTGCCTGTATACGCTATAGGGGACGTTAACCGCCTGGTTAAAGCAGGGATCATGAGCGGATATGGCAATGGTCAATTCGGTTCGGGGGATTACCTGACCCAGAATCAGCTTAAAACCATTTTGGGTCGAGTAGAGGCGCTCTCATTAACAAGGCCCCAGGACGATTTCTATTATTCCACCAACTACAATTGGCTCACCCAGACCAAGCTTCCGGCAGGGAGCGCCATGTTAATGACCTTCGATGAGGTCAGCCTTGGCAATAGCGATAAGCTCAAGGGCATTGTCCAGGAGTTGTACAATAAGAAGGACACCTACCAGGACGGCACCAAGGAACAGAAGATGGCTGATTTCTACAGTACCATTATTGACACCGAAAACAGAAACAAGCAGGGGTTAGCCCCCATAAAGGGATACTTAGAGCTTGTCAATCAGGCAAAGACCGTGGAGGAACTGCTTGACGCCATGGTTACTCTTGAAAATGAGGCGGGAATGAACCTCCTGTTTACCTTCAGCCCCTCCATCGACTTGAAGGACAGCACCCGCTATAGCCTTTATGGATCAGGCCTCTCAACTATTCTCCCCCCAGTTTATTTGCTCCTTGAGAATCCTCAGATAGCAGCCCTCTACCAGGGGTTCATCGCTCAGCTTTTCATGCTGGCGGGAAATACTCAGGAAGAGGCCGTGGTCAAGGCCCAGAGCCTCTATGCCTTTGAACAGTTGATTGCTCAGAATACCATGAGCAATGAACAGCAAAGCAAGGTTGAAAACGTTTACAACCCCACTTCCATAGAGGATTTAGCCAAGATGTTCCCTAAGGTTGACCTTAAGGGATATATTCAGAACCTGGGCTATGGAACGGTTAATGAAGTCATCCTTTCCGATGTGGGACTTATGAAAAAGACCGGTGAGCTGATGACGGATGAGAATGTGGAAATTCTGAAAACTTATGCCCAATATATTTTGCTTCTGAGTGCTTCCTCCTATTTATCCGAGGATTTTGAAATGACTCTGGAGGCCTTTAACAATACCTTTTTAGGCAGTTCTCCGGCGAGCAAGGAAGATAAAGCCTTCAATATGCTTAATTCAACCATGAGCGGCTATCTGGGGCGCATCTATGCGGAGAAGTATTTCTCGGCTGAGGCTAAGAAGGATGTTGAGAATATTGTCAGTGAAATTATCGCCACCTATGAGAAGCGTATTTTGAAGCTGGACTGGATGAGCGATGCCACTAAGGGGGCTGCCATCACCAAACTCAAAGCCCTTAAGGTCAAAATAGGTTATCCCGAGACATGGAATGATCCCCTGGCCGGTATTCCCATAAAGACCTACCAAGACGGGGGTTCGCTATTTGGCAATGTATTGACAATGTACTCCACCTCACTCAAATACGCCAAGACCCTGCTTAACAAACCGGTGGATAAATCCGGGTGGATTGTACCGCCTCACACGGTTAATGCCCTTTACAATGCCACTAGCAATGAGATTATTTTCCCTGCGGGCATCCTTCAGGCACCTTTCTATGACTTAAAGGCATCCCGTGAGAAAAATCTCGGAGGCATAGGCGCGATTATCGCCCATGAAATCACCCATGCCTTTGACAACAATGGCGCCCAGTTCGATAAGAATGGGAATATGAGTAACTGGTGGACCCCGGAGGATTATACCGTCTTCCAGCAAAAGTGCCAGAGTGTGATCGAGCTGTTTGATGGTTTAGAAATTGCACCCAACGCCATTGTTAGTGGTAATCTTACTGTTTCAGAAAACGTAGCCGATATCGGGGCTATGGCCTGCATACTGGATATTGCAAAGTCCATGCCCAATGCAAATTATAAAGAGCTTTTTGAAAGCAACGCAACAATTTGGCGTATGACGGCTACCCCACAAATTTACCAGATGCTTGCCACCCAGGATGTGCATGCACCCAATAAATTCCGTGTCAATCAGATTCTTCGGAACTTCCAGGAATTCTATGACACCTATAACATCCAGCCCGGGGATGCCTTGTATTTGGCTCCTGAAGACAGAGTAACGGTTTGGTAAAGAATACAAGAGAACAATCCTGTGTAAAAGGTTAAGCTTGACGAAGTAAAATGAAATAGCAAAAGGATTGCTGGCAGATGATCACAATTGGTCATCTGCCAGTTTTGTGTACAGATTTATAAAAGGTCAATAGATGCGGATCTCGTATACGCCGGGCGTTCTATCGGGCTCCCAAGTGTTTTCAACAGTAAGCACCAGTCTGTCAAAGGCGGTCTCAGGGAAAGTGAGAATAGCAAGACGGTTGTGCCAGTTGCTTTTATTTACGGTGTAGATAGCACTATCCCCGGAGAAAAGCGTGACAGTAAAGTCTTTGACGCACTGGCCGGAGGCGCGTCGATTACACTCGTAGGGCATTTCAATTGCTGTTCGCTCCAATGTATCAAAGGTGATACGAACCTCACCGGCGGTTATGGGCTTATCCCAGTATAGCACAAGCTCGGCGGGGAGTGCCTTGGGCTGCCACATGTTCCTCGGGTTCTCGGAGAACCGGCGATTCTGGCCGTTGAGTATCTGGGAGGCTTGGCCGCAGAGAGGTGTGGGGTAGATTACGGCAAATGTACTCTCCGGCCCCACATCATACTGCTCTCCGTTTTCGCTAATGCCATGGATACTGCGGAGCATGGGCAGCGGTCCTGCACCACGAGCAATTTCAAGACCGTCGCCATCAGGATAAAGGGTGACTGCCATGCGGTCATCATCGGTCATAGGATTCTTGGAGGAAATCAACGCATTAAAGGGAAGTGAGATATAGCCCTCAAAATGGGCCGGGACAGTAACCTCCACGGATTTCACACTTTTATAGAAGCGCCTGCGGTGCTCACTGCCCCATTCCACCTCGTTGTGGTGGGGGTAATAGTCGAAGAATGCCCGCTCTCCGTGAGCCTGCCAGATATGGTCAGGAACGAAATGTTCCAGCTCGCAGCGGACAGAAATGCCTCCGTTAGTAGGATTTCGGAGGAGAATTTCACAGACCTCCAGTCGGTCAGTGAAGTCCCAAAGCTCCACACCTCCGCCGGTACGCAGCTTCTCAAAGCATTTCTCACCGGGTATCTCCCAACCCATCTCGCTGGATGCGGAGACTTTTGCCAATTTAGCAAGATCCTTTTTATCTGTATTGCTACGGTTAGGGATGGTGGCATCCCACTTTAAAAGGAGCTGCTGCAGTTCCTTTACATGGTTTTCGGTATAGAGCTGGCGCGGGGTGATGCTGTACTTGGCGCAAAGTGCCGCGGCCAAACCTGCCGCTTGACCTATTGTGGCCAGTGTGCGCTGCAGTCTCACCGAGCCGTGAGCCAGATGGCTTACACTGAGAAGCCGTGAAGCGAAAAACAGGTTGTCAACATCCTTGGAATAGATGCTGCGGTAGGGGATGGTATATACAGGCGGGATACGGTGGTAGACTACCTTCACGTACTCGACGTTTTCCGGGTTGGGGTAGTGGATATCGAAGGCAAAGCCACCAACTGCAATGGCGTCGTCAAACATGCGGGCGCTTTCCAGATCGTTCTGGTTCAACACGTAGTCACCGAGAAAACGGCGGCTTTCACGTTTGCCCATTTGAGCACTGCACCAGACCATCTCCCAGCTCTGAGACCGCTCCTCGGCCCAGTAGTTTTTCAACCGATCCCATGCACTGTCCAGATGTCCCCGGAGACGGCGGTATATTTTATCGTTGTCCTCTATGGTGTTGATATCCCCACCGGTTTCAGTGGGAAACCAGAAAAGTAGGCTTGCTCCTTCAGGAGCAAAGAAGGGGCCGTCACCGCCGTATCCCTTGAAAAATGGCGGAGTGTCCGGATCCGGGTAGAAGGGGCTGGCCTTTCCCGTATCCCGAATCAGGGTCACCAGAGAGTGCCCCATGGTGATATTGTCAGCCTTATCAGGAGCCAGAGATTCGTTGTATTCGCTTTTGGCCTCCCTGCCCATGTGGTACTCGGCACCGGCGCGCTCGGAGATGTTGCCGTCACCGGTATCATCAATCACATAGCCGTCCACATGGATGAGAACCTGGTGATAGTTCATAGTGTCCTCACAGAGTACAGCCACGATTTTATTGTCCTTCACGTAAGGGGTATGGGCATAATGCCCACGAAGTATTGTTACTCCCGCCCGTTCCAATGCTTTACTCATCACGGTGTCCCAACGCATGGACACATTGTAATGATGGTCGTTAGAGTCGGTCTTGGCGTGGTAGAAGGCAGCGTCTTCAATGAGCCTGCCCACGATACCGGTGGAGACCATATAGGTATGGAAGCGATGGGCATCGGAGGGATGCACCCCAATCTCCGGGCCACAATTGCCGCCAAGAGTAAGGCGGTGTTCAACGAGGGTTACCTGCTGTCCCATTTCTGCAGCCTGAATGGCTGCCACAACACCGGGAAGCCCCCCACCCAGAACAAGAACCTGTGTGCGAAGCTCTTTACAGCTTGGGGAACAGGCTTTGGCACCGGGAATATTTGAAACATCCATGTTGTTGATCCTCCATTATAGATATTGATTAGAAATCCGGCTATCTTCTCTGCGAGAATTTTGTATCCCGTATCGTTAGTGATGGAGAGGGGTTACGATGGCAATAAGAGTTTGGAAAAACGCCTTATTACCATCAGTTCATTGCCGCAAACATGGCAGCACCGGAAGCCGCTTCTTCTGTGCACTGACTCATAATGACAGGTTGGCAGAAAAAGCTGCTTATACAGTGCTGTAAAAACACGTTTTTCCTAAGGCCGTTGCCGGAGCCAATCAACCGATACGCCTCACCACCGGTACTTTTGTATGCGAGGAACCTATCGTAAAGCTCCCGGGTCATGCCTTCCATCATACTCCAAATGAAAGCAAGCGGAGTAAAGTTGTCGGTACTCAGATTTTCAATAGAGCCGCGAACCGTGGGATTTGCCCGGGTCCCCTGGAAGAGTGGTGTGGTAACGGGCAGATCTGTAGGCTTTTCGGAGGAAGCGAGCAACGCATCCATGGCACCATAGGCACTGTCTATCGGGCAGCCCAGCATATCCGAAGTTTCGCGGAAGAATTTCTCCAGCAGGGCGAAGGCACGGCCGCCGCAAAGGGGTGCTCCCACCAATAAGTAGCCGCCACCGGGGAAGGGACGGGTTTCCAGTCCTTCGCAATGGATGTATTTTTCGGAGTAAACGGAGAATTGGCTTCCGGTGCCAACATTGACCAACATAGAGTGGAGCTGACCGCCGGTCGCACCGAGAAAGCTGGCTTGGTTGTCACCGATACCTACATAGACAGGTCGTCCACGATAGCTGCCGATTAAGGGAGTGGGAGCAAGGTCAGGAAGCATGGAGATGTCCATACCGAGAGCCTTGATTTGCTGTATATCAAAGCACCCTTTTTCCACGTCGAAAAGACCCAGACTGGCGGCGTCGCTGGCGTCCGTCACAGGGGAAGTTCTTCCGCACAGGGACATGGCAATATAGTCGTGAATAGTGCAGAAAACTACCGCACCATTTGGAACAAGGCCGTTTTTGAGATTGTAGAAATGTGTCGTGAGACCAAAGCCGGTAGCCATGGGATAACCGGTGCTCTCAGTCAGAAATTTGGCATAGCTCTTGCCATTGTCCATAGGGAGATCGCCGCGCCCATCCTGCCAGATGTAGAGCGGGCTGACACTCCTGCCGGAGGCGTTCAGATACACTATTCCGTGCATCTGTCCTGTGATACCGATTCTTTCAATGTCGGGATACTGGGTGAAGAGCTCATCGACAGAACCGAAGGCAATTTTTCTGATGCATTCGGGATCCTGGATTTTTTCCCACGGGGTGGTATCTTCAATAAATGAAGTGTTGGCACGGGTAAGGCTTTTGAGTACCTCTCCGTTCTCTACAACAACGGCACTGACAGTGGTCGTACCAATATCAAGACCTAATACTTTCATAGGATCACCTCAACAGCAAGTAGAATTGGGGTCGAGACGTGCAATGATGTCCTCCTGTATGGCTGGGCTAAGATCGAGGAAGTTAACGAAGGTACCATGGATTCTCATGATATATACGCCGTTGGGAGCATATTTCTTAGGATCGGCAAGCACCTTCCGCAGAGTTTCGGCGGTGGTTACGTTCACATAGAGGTAGAAGGGGGCACGTTTCTCGTTTGCTCCGTTAAAGAACAGAGGCCTGATAACTCTCTCATAGAACTGAAGCCCCTTGCCCTCGTAGGTTTCTGCAGTGAAGTATTTGGGGTCAATACCAAAGTGGGAGGCACAGCCGCCGTTCATCTTCTCATAGGGGAGCTGCATGGTGGATAGGATACGGAAGCCCAAACCGGAATCAGCAGTGCCCTGCAGCGGGTCAATGCCGTAATTCATCATCTCTCTGGCACCTCTGCCGTCGGGAGTGGCGCCCACCCAGTAGCCGTAGGTCAGGTGAGTGGAGGGAGAACTCCAATCGGGACGGAATGGATTGCCCAGATAGTTTTTCATGGAGGCGACCTTATCGGAAACTCTGGAAGCTACTTCTGCAGCTTCTTTGTCTGCTTCGGGGGTATTGTTGCCGTACTTGGGGCAAGCCTTCAGATAGTCACGCAGCTCTTCATAGCCCTCAAAGTCGCACTTACAGGCAGCAATGAGATTCTCGGCATCCTCGGGACGCTCACGCATCAGGCGCTCGATAGCAACAAAGGAGTCACACACTACCGCCAAGCCGTGAATTAGACAGCCGCTCCCGTTGTAGGTGGTGCCCTGCTCGGTCACATCTCGGACATCCACCGCGGTTTTAAGACCACCCTCAAAGCAGCTCAGGAAGGGTACGGGCCAGGTAGAGAGGGCACGGGAAACACCGTTTGCGGCATCCTGCATCTGGTTGCAGATCTCCTGCAGTCTTTC
This sequence comes from Bacillota bacterium, assembly GCA_023415205.1. Taxonomy (GTDB): domain Bacteria; phylum Bacillota; class Clostridia; order DSM-8532; family DSM-8532; genus DTU059. Next base: position 88,935 of record JAEZLR010000035.1, read on the forward strand.
GTAAAAGAGTGATTTGATGTTATTAAGTATGTAAGCAGCGTCATAGTCGGTTTGAGTGCCAATCTCTTTACCGGTGATGGCAGATTTGCCACCGGTAAGGGTCAGCTCCAAAATTTTTGCTAGGTTCAGCCAACTGTTGGTGGTATTAGCGTTATCTTTACCCATGATAAGTGGTTCCTGGCAGCCGGCGATAGAATAGTCGGGCAGATCACAGCGTGCAACACCATGCTCCTCGAGAGTGACGAAGAGAGAATCATCATTGAATAGGGACGGAGTCAGGGCACCGGGTGTGAAGAAGAAGCGGCCCAGCTCCTTGTAGAGCTTATCGGGTGTATTGCGATGCAGCTTGACAGAGAGAATGGGTTGGGGCAAATTCATATCGTAATAGGCATCAAGAATCGCATAGCTCATGTCGCTGGTCAGGTCATGGCCCTCGGTGTCCTTGCCGCTGATAAGAATGTTCTGGGAGATGGCCCAGCTTCTCTCACCGATGTTAAAGAACACAAGGAAGTGCTTGAAGAGGGCAGCAGCCTCGTCTCGGCTTAAATTGCTCATTGCACGGTAGGGCTCAAAAATGCGGTCGGCATTACCCACCGAGAAGGCAAAGGGATTGGGAGCCTGCTCAATGCACATGATTTGCCACAGAAGAACATAAGCCTGCAGTGCTTCTTGAAGATTTCTTGCACCATACTGTGGAACGCGGCTCAAGGTCTCCACCATAAGCGCTAGTTCTTTTTTACGCTCTACGGATGCTGTTATCATCTGTTCTTCGGCCAGGGCAGCGTATCTGCGAGCAAGCTTTACGGCACAGTTCAGACTGCGCTTCATAGCAATCAGATTATTGCGGTGCTTGTCGCTGAGCTCTTCTTCGGCAAGACGCTTGTCCACATCGTCCATCAGAGTCTGCACGCCATACTTAAGAGCGGGGCGAAAGTCAGGTATCATGTGACCGCTGACCTGCTCCATGAAGAAGGCTACCTCATCCGTGTACTCGCTGTACTTACCATAGACATCGTTGAGAGCCCTCACGTAGGCGCTCTGGGCAGCAGTGGCACGGATGGATTCTATGCGTTCTTTTGGCATATCATCGCAGGGAGTGGCATACTCGTAGACTTCCAGAGGATCGCAATAGCCACGGAAAGTCTCCACCCGGAAGGCAGGGTTAATAAGAGCATAGCTGGCAGCAAAGGCATCCCGCTGGGTGCCGACAAGAATTGCATGTTCACTGATCTCAAGGGGCAGCTCATCAATGATCTTCTCCAGTTCACGGGCTGCGCGTAGCTCGGGATGGGTCTCTGTCATCTCCTCATCAACTTTTGCGGCTAGCTCGCGGGAAAGCAACCAGCCATTAAGAATCTTATGCTCGGTGCGCTCTTCCTGAAAAAGAGCCTTTGCCTTTTCGGTAACTGCATTGTAGTTCATCCTATTGAATAGATCCATATTCTTACATCCTTTCAAATTATGTATGTATTATGCTAATGCCGGCCTGGTGAAGAATCTGACCGAAGCTTTCATATTGCTGCTGGCTTACTCGGGCTTCCTCAGCCATGGTAAAATCCAACCCCAGCTTTTTATACTTGTCTTTGCCATATTCGTGATAGCGCAGCAGTTCCACCGTGGCTCTCCCGGGAACACCCAGTTCGGTAAAGAGCTTTGCAAAGCCCCGGGCATCCTCATCAGAGGCGTTAAAGCCACCGATTAGGGGTATGCGCAGCGCCATTTCCTGAGAAAAATCCAATGCCGCTTTAATATTCAGGAAGGTCTGTGTATTTCTGCCCCCCGTAATCCGGGCATGTTTTTCGCTGTCATAATGCTTCACATCCATGATGAGCAGATCCAATACAGGGAGAAGCTTCTGTAAGAGCGGGGAAGTACCATTGGTTTCAATGCAGGTGTGTACACTCAGGGAATGAAGACGGGTAAGGAACTCTTGAACCTGGGGCAGCTGCATGGTAACCTCACCACCGGTCAATGTTACGCCACCTCCATCAAAAAACATCATCCTACTGCGCTGTACCTCATCGATCAGTTCCTCTAGGGTATACTCTGTCCCGCCTTCACGATCCAGACCCTCAGGGTTCGAGCACCACGGACAACGCAGATTGCAGCCCTGCAGATGATAAACCAGGCGATTTCCCGGACCGTCCTGGGAAAAATTAAAACCTTTTTGGAAAATTCGAATCAATATTTCACCCCCCATAATCCAATCCTACTGTATCACTGTTATTTTGTCAATCCGATTGACAAAATTAAGGTGCAGATCTATACTGAAACGTGGAATGATTAAAGAACCCTGCGCAGAGCTGAAAACGGTACAGCATTAAGTAGAGAATATGGGGGAAGAAATAGGGGTGTTTTCAAAGAGCTCTGCGTGGGGCGCCCCGCTTAAGGGTAAATGGTGAGAAAAATGCGGGATGGCCCGGCGGAGTATACAGAGCCATAGGCTGAGGAGAGATATTATGCTATATCAAAAAGAGCTTCAGGTAAAGTATTCGGCGGATGTCTGTGTTGTAGGCGGCGGCCCTAGCGGCATTGCAGCGGCAGTGGCTGCGGCACGACAGGGCGCGGATGTATTTCTTATTGAATCACAGGGCTGCTTTGGCGGTGCAGGAACCTCTGCCATGGTGCCCACCTTTGTTTCCTTTACCGACGGTGTGAACTTCCTTTCGGGAGGAATCGGAAAAGAGATTTTTGAGCGCTGCTATCGGGAAAACCCGGACGGAATGGCAGGCAAAAATCTGGGCTATAACATTGAGGGACTGAAAAAACAGTATGATGACCTGATAAGCGATGCCGGTGTTAGATTCCTGTTTTTTACCGACATGATAGATGCCATCACCGAAAACGGGAGAGTCAGGGCTATTGTGGTAGCCTCCAAGAGCGGCGTTTATCTCATTGAGGCCTCCATGTTCATTGACTGCACCGGAGATGGAGACCTTTGCCAGCGCGCCGGAGCCCCTTGGGTGATGGGCGATGAGAATGAAAATGTTATGGGATCCACGCTCTGCTCCATGTGGGTGAATGTGGACTGGTCAAAACCCAATCCCCAGCAGGACAGTTTTTTAGATCAGGCCTTTGCCGATGGAGTATTCACCTTTGAAGACAGACATCTGCCGGGGATATTCCCCACAGGTAAGGATACCGGCGGCGGGAACATCGGCCACGTCTTCGGCGTGCACGGAACCAACGAAGAGGAGCTAACCCGGGGAATGATAGAGGGTCGGAGGATTCTTCCGGAGTTCGTCCGCTACTATCACGACTATGTGAAGGGCCCCTTTGAGAACGCTAAGCCTGCGACCACGGGAGCGGTGCTTGGTATCCGGGAGTCCAGACGTATTCTGGGCGATTATGTACTTAATATGGATGACTATGTGCGCCATGCGGACTTTCACGATGAGATTGGCCGTTTCTATTACGGGATAGATGTGCATATCTCCGAACCCACGAGGGAAGCCTTTGAGAAATTTTCCAGAGACTTTTTTGTCAATAACTATCATGATGGCGAGAACTACGGCATACCCTACCGCTGCCTAGTGCCTAAAAATCTTGAAAATGTCTATGTGGCAGGACGCTGCATCAGTACGGACAGAAAAGTACAGTCCTCCATTCGGGTGATGCCCTGCTGTTTTATCACGGGACAGGCAGCGGGAGCTGCTGCGGCCCTGGCGGCTAAGGAGAAGAAGAGCAGCAGAGAAATCTCTGTATTTGAGCTGCAAAAGAGACTGGTGGACATGGGAGCCTATCTGCCCAATTTCAGGAGGTGACAAATAGAATGAAAGGAAAGACCATTCATATTAATAAGGAGATTCCGGTGAGGGTTGAGACAGATGTCTTTGTTGCCGGCGGTGGTCCTGCGGGAGTTGCGGCAGCGGTGGCGGCGGCAAGAAACGGCTGCAAGGTGTTTCTTGCTGAGGGTACCGGTTGCTTCGGCGGCATGGGAACAGCTTCCCTGATACCGCTTTTCGTCACCATGACAGACGGTGTTTCTCTGGTGGCCGCAGGCTTCTGTGAAGAGATCATGAACCGCATGATAGACGGAGGATGCATTGGAAGCTGGTATGATGTGCGCATCCTGCCGGAGGTGCTTAAGCGTATTTACGACGATATCGTCACTAAAGCAGGCGTGCAATACTCGTTTTTTACCCAGGTGGTGGATGCAGCCGGCCATGACGGAAAAATTGATTATGTGGTACTCCATGGCAAAAGTGGCTTTTATGCTGTTAAGGCCAAAATCTACATTGACTGCACGGGAGATGCCGATATGGCGGCACTGGCCGGAGCGCAATACGAAAAAGGCGATGAGAACGGTGTCATGCAGCCCGGCACACTGTGCAGCCAATGGGCGGGAATAGACTGGAATACAGCAGTGGAGATGGATCACCACGGCCCTCTTGAACAGGCATTCAGGGACGGTGTTTTCTCCGCACCTGATCGTCATATCCCTGGAATCTTCAAGTCAGTGGGCTTTATGGGTAATGGCAGCTTCGGTCATGCCTTCGGAATGGACGGTACCGACGAGCGCTCTTTGACAGAGGCCATTGTCTCTATGCGGAAGATCATTCCCGATTACGAGAAGTATTATAAAAATTACCTGAATGGCTACGAAAACATGGTACTGGTGGGAACCGGTTCCCTGATGGGCGTGCGCGAAACACGACGAGTTGTTTGCGATTACCGTATTAGTCTTAAGGACTTTGTCAACCGGGCGGAATTCGAAGAGGACGAGATCGGCCGCTATTGCTATCCCGTGGATATGCACCCATCCAATGCCAGCGAAGAGGCCTATCATGAATCGGAGCGGATGTTCCGCCGGGACTACCGCTACGGCAAGGGTGAGACCTATGGTATTCCTTACAGGATCCTTACACCTTTAGGGTTTGACAATCTGCTGGTGGCTGGGCGCTGCGTGAGCAGCGATCGGTATATGCTGGCCTCCATCCGTGTGATGCCGGCCTGCTTTATTACCGGACAGGCTGCCGGTACCGCGGCGGCAATGACCAAAGACAGCAAAAACGTGCGAAGGATCGATACACTGCTTCTCCGAAAGAAACTGAGAGAGGCAGGAGCCTATCTGCCGAGGTATAAGAGGGATTATCCTTAACGAAAGAAAAAGCGCGCTGTCTCAAAAGTTTGATTGATGATAGGCCATGATGTATAAATCTTCTTGCTGTCCTCGTCGCAGGAAGTTGTTAATGCTCGAGTTTGTTCTCATGGGGGAACTTGCTTCCCCAAGTTCCCCTGGGTCGCTGGCAATCGCGCCATCCAGGTTGCATGGCCGAGCAGTGAAGCGAAGCGGAACGACCAGGCCAGGCGCGTGCCGGCTAAAAGCAACGTCCTGTTGCTTTTACCTCACTCGACCTGCACTCTCGCATGACAACATTCATCTGCTCCTGTGGATGCATATCAGATTTAA